>DASVZK010000078.1:0-95804 GCA_036391685.1 Ktedonobacterales bacterium | reverse complement strand
AGAAGCCGGACGGCGCCGACCAGGACCCGCCCAATGCTCCTACATCCGGCGACCTTTCTTGACCCTCATAGAGGCGGCGTGTATCGTGTGGTGGCGATGAGCCCGTGGCCTGAGACCCCGCGCGGCTCGCATTAAACGCCGTACGAAACCAGCAGACATATGAAGCGGGAGAGGTGTAAGCTATGGAGTGCGACCGCTGCGGAGCCGAGCGCCCGCGGACGGGGCCATGCCCGGAATGTGGCGCGCCCGCGCCTGGGCCATTTGCCTCTTCGCGTGGCCGGTCACAGCCCGGCGGCTCTTCCGCCAGCAGTCCGCGACGCCCATCGGGCGCGAACTGGGGCCCCGGCGCGAGCGGTTCAGGTCGCGGCCTCTTGAGTCGCGGCGGCAATCAGGGTGGCGAGCCAGGGGGTGATTGGGATGACGCGCCTCGCGGCGGCTCCCGCCCTGGACGCGGCCAGTCCAACCCGAACTGGGGCTATGATCCCGATGCGGACTCGCGCGCGCTCGTCCCGCAATACGGCCAGCCCATGCCACCCGCCGCGGAAGATGAGATGGTCTCCATCCCCGGTTTCCCGCAGTCCGAAGAGGAAGAGCGGCTCAGCGGATTTCGTCGCCCCGCCTATATTCCCGCCACTGAGGAAAAGCGCAAGCGCAAACTGAGTTCCTGGCGCATAGTCAGCGGTGTGCTGAGCATCATGGCAGTTTGTGTCGCGTCTTGCGCTGGTGTAGGCTTCCTGGGTCAGCAGCAAATCGCGCGCATGCTACCGGGACCCATCCGGAATCTCGTCCAGCCGCAGACGGTGGACTTCAGTAATATCCCGGCCACACCGGTCTCGACGCCAGGTCCAGCCGCGAAGAACATCACTTCGCTCGTCACCGCTAAGAGTGTTGACTCTGACTACCGCCCGGTAGACGAGACCTCGTATTTCCTGGTCAAGTCCTCAGTCTACGCGGTGGTCACCATCGTAGGCGTCTCACAGAACCAGACGAACACGCTCTCCTGCGTGTGGTATCTGAATGGCCTGAACTTCAACCTGCACACCGGCACGTCCACACTCATCCAGCCTAACAAGACAACGAACTTCCATGGCGTCTGCGAACTTCCGTATAATCAGGTTGGGATCGGGATGGTGCGGGTGTATTGGAACCGGCCCGCCAGTGACACGAGCGAGAGCCCGAACGACCCATACCTCGCGCAGTCCATCCAGTTCGCGGTATTGACGCAACTGCCAGGAACGCCGACTCCAGGGTCGGGAACCGCGACGCCAAAGGCCGCGAAGCCGATCGAGCTGCCAGTCGCCGTGTTGCGCGATTCCCGGTTCGTGGCGGGATGATCGCGGGCCAGCGCGTCGCGCAGGGAGGCGTGTGTGGGAGCATTCGATGACCAGCCGCCGCGCGGTCCGCTGATGGGCGCGCGTGGCGGTTCATCCTGGGATGACTGGGACCCCGGCAGCGCGCGCCGCGGCTACACCGAGAAAATGGATGCCCTACGCGGCATTACCGGACTGTCACGAAATCCAATTGACTTACCCGAGCCTTCGCTGGCCCATGCGGCGCCCGATGCCCCGGCGCTCAGCCCCGCCGCGCTCGCGCTCAGCGCACGCGCCGACACCGAGGACTATCTTACCGTCACCTACGATGTCCGCGAAGCTGGATTCGCTGAGCTCTATGACGCGGTGATCCAGCCGCAGTGGTCCGTCCCGTACGGCCGCCTGTTGCTGAGCGTGTTCCTCACGCTTCCGCGCGACTCGGGCTGGCAAGGGCTGGATGTCGCTTGTGGCTCAGGCTATCCGACGCTAGAACTAGCTCGCTACACCGGGCAGGACTGCGATATCGCTGGAATAGACATCTGGGAGGACGCCATCTTGCTCGCTAGGCGCAAGGCTACCGAGCACTGGCTGCGCAATGTTACCTTCCTCGTCGCCGATGTCACCGACAGCGGCCTGCCGTCTGGATCGTTTGACACTGTCACCTGCAACCTCGGCCTGAACAGCTTCTCCGACCGCGCGGCGGCGCTGCGCGCGATGTGGCGGCTAACGCGCCCGCGTGGCCGCCTGCTGCTGACGACACCGACGCAGTCAGCGATGCGGGAGTTTTTGGACACCTACTACCTGACGTTACGTGATCTCAAGCTTGGCGACTATCAACGGGCGTTTGAGCGCCAAATCACCCTGCGGCCGACCGCCGACGGCGTGAAGTCGCTCCTGGAGCAGGCCGGATTCCAAATCGAGCGCATGGTTACTGACACATTTACGTTGCGCTATCCGACACCCCAGGCGTTCCTGCGCTCACCACTCATCCAGACCACGTTCATGGCGGGCTGGCGTGGAATCATCCCTGACCTCACCATGCGCCGTCTGGTGTTTAATGAGGTCGAGCGACGGCTGGAAGCGCGGACCGACGCGAACGGCGGCGAGCTGACCATGACCGTGCCCATGCTTTGCGTGGTGGGTATACGCATCTGAGTAGCTTCCGCCGGGCATGATACGCGCGCCGGCGCGAATCGGCGATAGATTGGGCGTAGCGCCCGGGAGGCGAGCGAGGGTGGTCGAGCGAAACTGGATGGCGGCGCGACTCATTCCTGTTACCGCTCTCGTCAGCCTCATATGTCTCGCGCTGGTGGCCTGTGGGAGCGCGGCGAAGTCGAGCATCCGTGTCTCCGCTCTAGCGCGTCACGCCGCTGTTCCCGCAATCCACACAAACGCCGCCAGCGCGCCCCCTGCGCTGACCGCTCGCGCGGCCGAGCTCTACAACCTCAGCACGGGCAAGACGATGCTCTCGGTGAACACCAACGCCGAAATGCCGATGGCCAGTACTACGAAGATCATGACCGCCATCGTTGCATTGACGTATGGCAAGCTCGACCAGCCTATCACGGTCGGCGCCGACGCGGTCGCGGTGGACAGCCAGGGAGCCAGCATCGCGGGCCTCCGCGAGGGCGAAACGCTGTCCCTGCGTGAGCTCCTTTACTGCCTGATGCTGCCTTCGGGCGACGACGCGGCCATCGCGATCGCTGACGGCGTTGGCGGCTCGCAGGCGGGATTCGTGGCGCTCATGAACCTGGAGGCCGGGCTTCTGGGCCTCTCGCACACCCACTATGCCAACGCGCACGGGCTCGACCAGAATGGTCATTTCACTTCGGCTGGCGATCTGGTGCGACTGGCGATCTACGCAATAGGCAGCCCAACCTTCGCCCAGATCGTGCGAACCCCGACAAGAACTCTCCCATCCACCTCGACCCACCACACCTTCATGCTGACCAACACCAATGAGCTTCTGCCAGGAGAGCCCTACGCCTATCCAGGCGCGCTGGGAGTCAAGACAGGCTACACCGGCGGCGCAGGTTACTGCCTGGTCTTCATGGCTATTCGTCCTCAAGGCGCGCTCATCGGCGTGGTCCTCGGCGAGCCGCTTCCAGCCGAGCGATTCACCGACCCCACCAAATTGCTCAACTGGGGCTATGCCCAACTTGAAGCGCCCGCTGCCCCCGGAGCCACCCCAACAGTCACGGCAACCACCTCTAGTGGCGCCTGACACGGCCCGGCGCCGTCAGCTTGACTAGGGCCTGTCTGATAAACGACCTGAGATGCGCTACACTTCTGGTGTATGCAGACCATGTATGCCGAGCGTCAGGAACAGCTCGCCGCCATGGTGCAGGTCGTGCTTGAGAAACCCCCAAATGATCCGTTGGCGCGTATAGCTGTAGGTCTGCCAGCCTTGCTGCTCGACGAAGATGTCGGCCAGATTGGCTGGCGTCCAGCGGTCGAGGCACTCGTGAATCATTTGCCAGTTCGCTTCCAATCCCTGGACTAGCTCAGCGGCGGTGCGCGGTAGAGCGCCCTCCGCATCCCAGGATTCGAGGGCGGCGAGTGCGGGATCTCCCTCCCCCATGGAGTCCTGAAAGCTACTCACCCGCGAGCCGATGATATGCGCCGCCAGCAGCCACACCGGACGCAGGGAGGGGGCGGCGCGCAACGCGAGCTGATCCTCTGACAATGGCGCAATCGCCTGAACGAGCGCCGCCTGGTAGGTATCCCAACCCTGGTAGAACGGCGCCAACGTCAGTTTCTCTTGCCGCATCGTACACTCCCAATCTCGATGTGGGTATAGCGGTAGCGCCAGACCCTGCTCCCATTTCGCCCATGCAAACACGCACCTCACCACCCTACAGCCTGTCTGTCAACCATAGCAAGAGGCGCCACCCTCGTCCAGGACGAAGGGGCGCGAAGCAGGCGCGAGATAGCACGACGCGGCGTATTGACCGAAGAGGCGTGCGGGGCCATCGCGCTCCCGCCGCCACGCAGCAATGGCGCCGCGCCTTGGTTCGGGCGTTCGGCGCCATACTTGACGAGCCGCGATTGATCCGCAGACAGGCTCTAAGCGGATTGGCACAAGTTGTGAGGGGCCAAGAAGTGAAAGGAAGGAGATAGGTTAAGAGAGTGCGAGGGTACGCCAATGGAAGAAGAACCGCGGGGGCGAAGGGCAGAGTTGTATCACCTGACGAAGACTGATCCAGATCCACGCGTCCGCCGTCGGGCGCAGGCGCTGCTGCGCGTCGAGGAAGGGCACTCCCAGGCGAGCGCGGCGCGTTTGCTCCATACCTGGGCCTATCGGGTCCATGTCTGGCAGGAGCGCTTTGCCGCTGAAGGCCGCACAGGGCTGGTGGACCGGCCGCGTGGCGGACGCCCGCCTGCGCTCAGCGACGCCGATTGGGCGTTCCTGGAAGCGGCGCTCGACCAGGGGCCACAAGCGTACGGTGTGCCGGTGACGATCTGGAGTATCCGGGATCTGCAGGCGCTGCTCCAGCGCGAGCGCGGGGTGGAGGTGAGTGTCTACCCTGTCCATCGAGCGGGGCACACCCTCGGCTTCCGCTATCGCCGTCTACGCCATGACTTGACGCATCGCCAAGATGCGCACGCAGTCGCCGCGGCGCAACAGGTGCTGGACTGGCTGCAAAAGAAACGGCTGTTGAGTCCGACCGACCCGCTGCTGAGGGAGGGGAGGGAGGGGAGCGCCTCCATCTGGTCTATGGGGACGAGTGCGAAGTCCACACCCATCCCTACCTGGCAAAGGTCTGGCGCCGCAAGGGGCAGCCGATGAAGGTTCCGGCAGCAGGCGAAGACCAAAAGTTCACCGTCTTTGGCGCAGTGGACTACGCGCGTGGCCAGGTCCTCTGGCAGACGAGCGACCGCAAAGGCGAAGTCGGGTTCATCGCCGTCCTGGAGCACCTGGCTGACACGCTGCCGACTGCTGAGCCAGTCGTGATGGTGCTCGACAACGTGGGCTACCACAAAAGTCATGCGCGCCGCGAGGTCTGGCAACGCTATGCGGGGCGGTTCCAGCCGTTCTTTCGGCCGGCGTATTCACCGCCGCTCAATCAAGTTGAGCGGCGGTGGCGCTATGTGAAGCAGAAGCTCGCGTGCCATCGCTGGTGGAACGATCTCGATCACCTGACCCAAGCGACCGAGACCCTGCTGGCCAACCTGGAGGTCCACTTTCACGCCACCGGTGGGCCGACCTTTCGGCCTGCCCAGAACTTCTGCCAATCCGCTTAGAACCTTTCCTCCGTCACGCCTCTCGTAACGAATTGGAGACGGAGGTGCGTTAGCCTACATACAAGGGACAACGAGCGTTCCCGTTCAACGCGTCGCCATGTCGTATCGCGGCGTAAGACTGCTCATATCCGTTCGCCGTGAAGATCGGAGCGGAAACATGACCATTGAGCGCAAGTCCGCCTTCACCTTGAGCGACCTGGCGAAGTTCGATGACACGCGCCTGCGAGAAGTGATTTGCGAACGCTCTGGCGCGGCCCACCCTGCGCAGGTCGGCATGGCGATCGGAGGTGAGCAGCGGGACGGCGCGCTGGCGCGCCTGGCCGATCGCATCGAACGCGCGCTGGCGCCCGCGAGCCGCGAAACATTCGTCCGCGCGCGCTGGAGCGCCGCGACCGATCAGGAGCGCGCCGCCGCGAACGACGCCGTACTCAACTGCCTGGCCTGGGATCTCACGTACTGGAAAACCCCCGACGAGTACGAGCGGCTCACCGCTGGGGAGCAGGTCCATCTCGGCGCGCTCGATTTCGCCCGCCTGGATGGCGGCGTTGCGCTCGACGCGGGCTGTGGGTCGGGGCGCATTACCTTCCCCCTGGCGCGCCGGGCGCGCAGAACCTATGCGATGGACCCCGCGCCGCCGCTGCTACACATGCTGGAGAGCAAGCTTGCCGCGGCGAACATGCCGCAGGTGGAGATCCTGCGCGCCGAGTTCAGCCGCATCTCGCTGCCAGATGACAGTGTAGACGCCGCCATCTGTTGCTCATCGTTCGGGCCGCTTGAGGCGCGTGGCGGCGTCAGCGGACTTCATGAGTTACAGCGTGTGACTCGGCCTGGCGGGCGTATCGTGATCATCTGGCCAGAAGACCCCGACTGGTTTCTACGACAGGGCTTCCACTACACCATCTTGCCTGGCCGGCTCACCATTACATTCGCCAGCCTGGACGAAGCATGTGCGGTCGCGCGCCGCTTCTACGGCGAGACCGCGCTGCGCTACCTTGAGGCCACAGGCCAACCCGAGCTTCCGTACCATATCCTCAAATTGCGTGCGCCGCGAGACCTGTGCTGGCTCACCGTTCAAAAATGAGCGCAGATGCTCACGAGCGCAGGAGCGTCAGCGCGTAACGCGCCTCCGCCCGGACCGATGGCTCTAAGTCCTCCCGCGCGAGAGTCGCAAGCGCAGGTCGCGCTTCGAGCGCATGTAGTGTTCCGAGCGCCCACGCGGCGTGCCCACGCACCAGTGGATCTACGTCCGCCAGGGCGGACAACAGCGCCGGGATGGCCACCGCATCGCCGATATTGCCCAGCGCCACGCAAACATTCCGCAGCAGCCCGCGCCGCTTGGCGCGTTTGACGGGGCTGTGCCGGAATCGCTCGCGAAATGCCTCCTCATCCAACGCCAGTAGCGGGATGAGATCTGGGCTGGAGCCGACAGCCGCACGTGGCCGGAACATAAGAGGCTCACCTGGGCCGCCCAATCTGCCAGCGCGTCGCAGCCGCTGCTCCGCTACCAGATTCACCGGGCATACCTCCTGACAGATATCGCAGCCAAAAATATGCGCGCCCATCAACGGGCGCAATTCTATGGGAATGGCGCCACGATGCTCAATGGTCAGGTAAGAGATGCAGCGCCGGGCGTCCAGTGTGTACGGCGCGACGAACGCCTGGGTCGGGCAGGCGTGGAGGCAGACCTCGCAGCGTCCACAGCTGGCCATCAGAGGCATGTCAGGCTCCAGCGCCAGGCTCGTCACCACCTCCGACAGAAAGACCCAAGAGCCCCAGCCTTTTGTCAGGATATTGGTATTTTTGCCGTACCATCCCAGGCCGGAACGCTGTGCCACCGCGCGATCCACCATCCGCCCGGTGTCGCAAAAGACGATACACTTTTCCTCGCCGGGCGGCGCGAGTTCACGTATATACGCAGCGAGCGCGTCCAGGCGGGCGCGGATTATCTCGTGGTAGTCCTCACCCCAAGCGTAACTGGAGATCCGGCCATGCGGGTCTCCAGATTTAGTGAGATAGCGGGGCGCGTCGGTGAGGTAGAAGGTCCCGAGCGCCACAATACTGCGCGCCGAAGGCAGCAACGCTCGCGGGTTCGCTGACACCTCCGCGCGTGCAGCGGTCAGCCAATCCATTCCTGTAAAATAGCCTGCGGCGATGCGTGTTTTGAGCGCAGACTCGGCGTCAGGCAGAGGCTCCGCGGATGTCACACGGACAAGGTCAAAGCCGAGCGCCTCGGCCCGCTCGCGTATGAGCGCCGCAATCCTCACTTGCCCGGTTTGGGTGAAGTCTGGTGTCTGCATATATCGCCCATGCTACCATGACCAACGCGCGCGTCGCCTAGTACCGCCGTCGCATATTCAGTGCAATCGGTACTAGGCCTGTTGCGGGCTAGGCGGCTGCATCCCTATACTGACGGCATACCAGTTGAACGACCTCTCCGGCTGTCGCACATCTTCCTCTTGAGGGGAGCACGGCCATGGCGGATCCCCAGATACAAGAAAAGCTCGCCGCGCGCATCGAAGAACGAAGACGGTTGCTCGAAGGTCGCGCCGACGTTAGTCAGCGTCTGCGCGACCTTTCGTCATCTAGCGGTCGCAACCCTGTCGCGCCTGCCCGCAAGACACGCTCACCGCTCGTCGTTCTGCTCATCACGGCGGCTGCCGGCATCGCGCTGTTCGCCTGCATCGCCGTCAGCGCAGCGGTCATCTCGAGCGGCATTTGGGTGCAGACGCAACTCGGCTCACCGAACACCACAGTAGAAGACTTTTACTCCGCGATTCATGCCCAAAATTATGCCGAGGCCTATGGCTTCCTCTCGAGTTCGGCGCAAAACGAATTAACTGAAGCGCGATTCCAGCAGGTCTACCAGACCGATGACACACTATCTGGCCCGGTAGATTACTACGCGATTACGGGCGCGTCCACGCGGGGCTCTACCGCCACAGTGACGGTGGATGTCGTGCGGAAAGGTGACACGAATACGGCGAACATCGTCATCCTGACACTGATCCAGGAAAGCGGGTCGTGGCGCATCGCGAGTATGCGCATGAATGGCTCGACCACCGCTCCGACACCATCGAGCTAACGCCCGCCACACCAACCAGGCGATGATGCCTCAACGCCCATAATTTCCGGAACCGCTGAGCCCTAACACGTGACGATAAGCGTCATTTTGTGGTATGATTAGTGGGTCTATGGCACACACTATGGCAGCGTGAGAGGACTACACTCGCGAACTGTCGGGAAAGGGAATCATACAGGGTATGGCGACTGCACCAAAAGCGTCAGAATATACCGCGAAGGACATCGAGATCCTCGAGGGACTCGAGCCCGTCCGTAAGCGCCCCGGTATGTATATCGGCAGCACCGACATTCGTGGACTGCATCACCTCGTTACCGAGGTGGTAGATAATAGCATCGACGAAGCGATGGCGGGTGTTTGCGATCGCATCAATGTCATCATCCATGCCAATGGCTCCGTCTCGGTGGAAGACAATGGGCGCGGCATTCCAGTCGAGCAGCACCCCAAATATCCGAACACCTCCACGCTGGAGATCGTGATGACGACCTTGCACGCCGGAGGCAAGTTCGGCGGCGACGGATACAAACAAGGCTCCAGCGGTCTACACGGTGTTGGCGTCTCCGCGGTCAATGCGCTCTCGTCCTATTGCAAGGTCGAAGTGCGACGTAACAACAAGCTCTACATGCAGGAATACCACCACGGCGTGCCCGTCGCGCCGGTCAAGTCGGTCAGCCATGCCACGGGCACAGGCACGAAGACAACCTTCATGCCCGATCTGACCATTATGGAGACGGGCGACTTCCAGTTCGACGCCCTCGCGCAGCGATTCCGTGAGATGGCGTATCTCAACCGCGAACTGACCATCAAGATCGTGGACGAGCGGCCAGACCGTGAGCAAGAAGCCACGTTCTATTTCGATGGCGGTCTGCGCTCGTTCGTACGCCATCTGAACAAGAACCGCAACGTCATCATGGCGCGGCCGGCATACGTCGAGCGCCGCGTGGAGAAGACCCAGGTCGAAGTTGCGTTGCAGTACAACGACAACTACAGCGAGAATGTGTTCTCGTTCGCCAACGGCATCAACACGGTTGACGGCGGCTCGCATGTGACTGGCTTCCGCGCCGCGCTCACCCGCACTCTGAACGACTACGGGCGCAAGGCGAACCTCATCAAGGAGGCAGACGCGAACCTCAGCGGTGATGATGTGCGTGAGGGTCTGACCGCAGCGATCAGCGTCAAGCTGCCTGAGGCCCAGTTCGAGGGCCAGACCAAGGGCAAACTGAACAACGCCGATGTCCGCACACAGGTCGAGACAGTCGTCACCGAGATGCTGCAGCAGTATCTCGAAGAGACGCCCGGCGAGGCCAAGCGTATTATCGAGAAGTGCCTGAACGCGGCCCGCGCCCGTGACGCGGCGCGCCGCGCGCGTGAGTTGGTGCGCCGCAAAGACGCGCTCGACTCCACGCTCCCAGGCAAGCTCGCTGACTGCTCCGAGCGCTCCCCGCAGCGAGCCGAGCTCTATCTCGTGGAGGGCGATTCAGCCGGTGGCAGCGCGAAGCAGGGCCGCGACCGTCACTTTCAGGCGATCTTGCCGTTGAGAGGCAAAATCCTCAACGTCGAGCGCGCGCGCCTGGATCGCATGCTCTCCAGCGAAGAGATCAAGAACATCATTACCGCGCTTGGCACGGGCATTGGCGACACATTTACCCTGGATAAGCTCCGCTACTGGCGCCTTATCCTGATGACCGACGCCGACGTGGACGGCAGCCACATCCGCACACTGCTGCTGACGTTCTTCTTCCGCCACATGGAGAAGCTCATCACGAATGGGCATCTCTACATCGCGCAACCGCCACTGTATCGCATCCAAGTCGGCAAGCAGCGCCACTACGTTTTCAGCGATCAGGAGCGTGATGAGTTCCTGGCCCGCCTGGGACCAACCAAGAACCCGTCAGTCAACCGCTATAAGGGCCTTGGCGAAATGGACCCGGAGGAACTGTGGGATACGACGATGAACCCCGCGACCCGCACGCTCCTCCAGGTGACGATCGAGGACGCCATCAAAGCGGATGAGACGTTCTCGATGTTGATGGGCGATGAGGTGATGCCGCGCAAGCGCTTTATCGAGTCTCATGCTCACACGGTGAAGAACCTGGACGTGTAATACCTGACGCCGTCCAGAGCAACGCCCCCGGCCAGTAACTGGCCGGGGGCGTTGCGGTGATCACGTTTTGTGAACCAGGGCCTACGGATAGATGCCCCGCACCTGGGTCGCCTCAGCCACGCGCGCCACCGCCAGAAGATAGGCGGCAAGGCGGTAGTCGCAACTACGACCCAGCTCGCGCTCCAAATCCAGCTTGGACTGCACGGCGGCAAAACTGCGGACCATAATCGCTTCGAGGCGCTGATTGATCTCGTCCTCGGCCCAGAAGTAGTGCTGCAGGTCCTGCACCCACTCGAAGTAGCTGACCGTCACGCCGCCAGCGTTGGCCAGGATGTCCGGGATGACCGGAATGCCGCGCTCGCGGAGGATCGCGTCGGCCTCGGTGGTGGTGGGGCCATTCGCGGCCTCCACGATGAGACGGGCATTAATGCGCTTGGCGTTGGACTCGGTGATTTGTCCCTCGGTCGCTGCGGGAATGAGGATATCGCACGGCAACTCCAGCGCCGCTTTGCCATCGATCGGCGACGTGCCGGGCATACCTTCGAGCGAGCCGTTCTTCTGCGCATAGCGCAACGCCTGGTTCACATCAATGCCGTCGGGGTTATGGATCGCGCCGTAGATGTCACTCAGGGCGACGACCTTGCAACCAGCCTCGTGCATCAGGCGGGCTGACACCGAACCGACATTACCGAAGCCCTGCACAACGACCCGCGCGCCCTTCATTTCGACGCCAAGCGCCTTGCACGCCTCGCGCGTCACGACATACACGCCGCGACCGGTGGCCTCCATGCGGCCCTCACTTCCGCCAATCGCCAACGGCTTGCCGGTGACGACCGCAGGGACCGAGTAGCCCTGATGCATGGAATAGGTATCCATGATCTGCGCCATCGTCGCCGGGTTGGTGTTGACGTCAGGCGCGGGAATGTCGCTGTGCGGACCAATGATGACAGATATTTCCGTCGCGTAGCGGCGAGTCAGGCGCTCAAGCTCCTTGGCGCTCAGCTTGCGCGGGTCCACAATGACGCCGCCTTTGGCGCCACCGAATGGGATATTGACTACCGCGCACTTCCAGGTCATCCACATCGCGAGCGCGCGCACCTCATCAATCGAGACGTGCGTATCGTAACGGATGCCGCCCTTCGCCGGGCCGCGATTGATATTGTGCTGCACCCGGTAGCCAGTGAACATCTGCACCGTTCCATCGTCCAGGCGCACCGGAAAATTGACGGTGAGTTCGCGCTTGGGCGCGCGAAGAATGGCGCGTAGCTCCTGGCTGAGCTGCAAACGCTCCGCCGCCGCGTCGAATTGCGCGACCGCCTCTGCGAAGGGATTGAGCTCTTTCGGTTGCTTGATCGCCACGACTCCATATCCTCCTGAGCAGCTGACCTGCGCTGGCCCTGAAGCTCCATTGCTCCATGCCGCTGCTGGCACTGTTCGAGGTCTCACTCAGACCTCATTTGTGGCGAGCGCATCTCAGCGCCCTCGAACGATAAACAACTGATGAACGGCCAGCGCATCGAACAGGTACCGCGTTCCTGGCCCTTCAAGCGGCCGGACAAACCGCTGTGTGATATTCAACGTGACTCATACGAGGAAAGCGCAGCTAGCTACACTTTTTGGTAGCCTTCGCAATCTGAGACGGACGGAACCAGGCGACACTAACACCTGAAGCAGAGAGCCTATGACTTCTCTCCCCTCGTCCCATCCGCGCGCCTATCCAGCGCCCGCGCCAGGCGGACTCTCGCCCAAACTGAGCGTATAAAACGCGGTCTGCGCTTCGGTCTCAGAGATACCGACGGTCAAACTGCTTAGAGCCTCTCCCACTCCACGCCGCCGCAACTCATCCACGATACCTTGAGCCAGGCGCTCCGCGAGGCGCTCCGCGGTGACATTGTCTACCGGCAGCGGCACAACTGTCCACCTGGGCATGACGTAACGAATCGCGGACGCGGGTGGATTTGGCAATTTCTCGAGTTCGCCAGTGTACTCAATTTCCCAATCGTCCCCCCGCTCTGCCACGCGTAGAAAGGGGTTGCGCAGCGGCAGGAGGAAGCGGTGGTCCCAGTCGCGGCAGAGCGCGCGTACGACATCTTTGAGGACGACGAAGTCGAGGACGTAGCTATCGGCGGTCAGGGGTCCTGTCGCCTCGACGCGCACGCCATAATTGTGGCCATGCAGCGGCTCACACTCACCTTCAAAGGTGATGAAATGCGCGGCGGAGAACGTGAGATTGCTCCGCTCGATCAGAATCTTCCACGACATGGCGTGACTGCGCGCTCCGCCGCGCCTGACAGAACTCCCAATCGCCAGCGCGGCGTGGAAGCGCGGGCCGGGCACGGTACGCAGCGGCGCGCGAACAGATTATAACATCGGATTCTACGTGACGGCGCGCCAGGTGACCCGCCGCTCTGGCCCGCAATGCTGGCCACATCGGCCTATGCGCCTCCCGCGGCGCGATCTTCGTCAACATGTGGCACGGAACGCACAGCAAGCGACGCAGCCAGCCGGCGGAACTCCAGATATCGCGGTCGGTAGCGCGCCGTCTCAACCGGACGAGGCTCAAGCCTTGGCGATTCCGCGAGCGCAGCCCCAGCCCACTCCTCAGCTTGCCGCCATGTTCTCACACCAGCGGCGATGTCCGCGATCAGCGCTGCCCCCCGCGCCGAAGCGTCCACATTCGCCGCCAGGACAAGCGGCACACCAAGGATATCCGACGCGACTTGCCCGATCCAGGCGCTGTTGAAGACGCCGCCCGTCGCGATGACCTCCTCGGGAGTGGCCGCGCCTTTCACCACTTGCTCCACCAGCCACGCGGCATTGAACAGCACACCCTCGACGCCTGCCCGCAACACATCAGCGGCGGTATGCTCAATCGAAAGACCGATCAGCCCTCCGCGTGTCGCTCCACTCCAGAGTGGAGCGCGCTCACCCGCGATGTAGGGCAGGAAGATGAGCCCGTTAGCCTGCGCGGAGGCGGCTTGCCCTAGCGCCTGCGACAAACCATCCGGCGTACTCGCGCCGTTGAAGCCGGCCAGCATCTGCCGATACAGCCACTCCAGCGCCACACCACCGCTATTGCTGGCGGCGCCGCTCACAAATCGCCCCGGCTTAACCAAATAGCAGAAAACACGCGTATCCGGGTTGGTTATCAGCGACGCGACGCCCAGGCGAATGGCCAGGCTCGTGCCAATCGTCAGCGCCAGTCGCGGGCCCTCCAGCGCTCCGACACCCAGATTGGCCATGGCGCCATCGGAGCCGCCAGCGACAAACAACGTTCCTTCCTCCAGTCCAAGCCGCCGCGCTCCATCAGGCGGAAGGTCGGACCGCGCGTAGGTCGTTGGGACAACACGTGGCAGCCGCTCGGGAGTCACGCCCGCAAGCGCCAGCGCCTCCGTATCCCAATCCCCATCGACGGGGTTGTAGAGCCCGGTGGCGCTGGCGAGCGTCAACTCCACCACCCACTCCCCAAACCAGCGCCGCCACAACCACTCCTTCAGCCCAGCGAACAGCGCCGCGCGCGCGAAGATATCCGGCCGGGCGCGACGCATCCACAGAAGTTTCGCCAGCGGCGACATGGCGTGGACTGGCGTGCCCGTGCGCGCGTAGATTATGGGACCCTCCGGCGAACTCCACAGCGCATCAGCATCGGATTGCGCGCGTGAATCGGCCCATGTCATCGCCGGCGCTAACGCCGCGCCATCAGGCCCAACGGGAATCAGGCTGTGCATCGCGGCGCTCATCCCAATGCGACGGACAGCACATCTAGCCGTCCGGCAGGCGGCGGCGACCTCGGCCAGGGCGTCCTCGGCGGAGCGCGCCACGGCCTCAGGATCGAGCTCCGCCGCGCCGTCCGCGCCACGCGCCAGACCAGATGGGCGCTGCGCCTGCGCCACTGGCTGCCCATCGGGGTCAAAGGCTATGGCTTTGATATCTGTGGTGCCCAGATCCAGGCCAATGACTGCTGGTCGTTCGCCGCGCCGTACCATGGAGTCGCGCCTCCCATCCCTGAAGCTGACTTCACCACCCCAGGCTCGCTGTCATGATAGCCCACGCGGACCCGCAACATGGCGCCCGGGAGCGCGAGCCGCATGGTAGGATGGAGGGAGCGCCGGGCGCGGACGCCCGGCTCGCCGTACCAGGGGAGCCAGTCACGATGCGCATCATCACCGAGCCGGAGATCTACATCGTTGGGCGGCAAACGATTGACGACGAAGCCGTCCAGCGTTTTCTCGCCGACCACGAGACATCCTGGGAGACTGACGGCGAGCGCGGCTCCGAGTTGATCGTGGAGTTGGCGGGCAGAGCCTGTTACATGAGCTTCGGCTCGCACCAGTTCCGCAAGACAAATTCGGACTACATCAACAACCTCGTTGGTCAGGGTCACGGCTCGGTGCTGGAGCACGCCGTCTGGGATCTGCTCATCACGGGTGTCTCACGCAGTTTTACGCATGAATTGGTGCGCCACCGCGCGGGAACAGCGTTCTCTCAGCTTAGCCAGCGCTATGTGGATGAGTCCACAGCTGACTTCGTTGAGCCGGGAATCATCGCCGCGGACCCAGAGCTCCACGCCACATGGCTTGCCACTGTCGAGAGCATGCACGCGTCATACAAGACCCTGGTGGAGAAACTGGCGGCGAAAGTGCAAGCGGAGCATCCCGACTTGGGACGAACAGCGCGCATGAAGATGGCGCGTGAAGCCGCACGCAGCGTGCTTCCCAACGCGACCGAGACGAAACTGATGTTCTCCGCCAATGCGCGCGCGCTGCGCTGGATTATGACGCTGCGCGGCGGCGAAGGCGCGGAGCCGGAGATTCGCCGCTTCGCCGTCAAGCTGGCGCGGGTGATGCGTGAGGAAGCGCCGGTACTCTTCGGCGATATGGAGATTACCCGCCTGCCGGATGGCTCGGAGGGCGTGCGCGCCGGCCACCAGAAGGTCTGATCGCCAATGTCAGGAGTATTTATCACCTTCGAAGGTGGCGACGGCACGGGCAAGTCTACCCAGGCGCGGCGGCTGGCGTCCCTGTTCACGAGCGCCGGGCGCGCCACCTGGCTGACGCGCGAGCCGGGCGGCACACCACTGGCGGACGCTATGCGCGAGTTGCTCCTGCATCCCGATGGCAGTCTGGCGGCTCTGGGGCTCGCCTCAACTGAGCCGGCTGACAAGCCATTCGAAGAGATGTTACCCATCACTGAGGCGCTGCTGCTATCCGCCGCTCGCGCCCAGCACGTCGCCCGCATCCGCGCCTGGCTCAACGCCGGCGACGCGGTCATCAGCGACCGCTATGCCGACGCCACACTCGCCTACCAGGGCTACGGGCGCGGCTACGATCTCGGCGCGCTACGGACGCTGGAGCGCATGGCGACCGGCGGTCTGCGCCCCAGTCTGACGCTGCTGCTCGATCTCCCCGTCGAGGAAGGACAGCGGCGCAAACGCGCCGCCCACGCGGACGGTGAGGACCTGAACCGCCTCGATACCGAAACGGCAGCCTTCCACCAGCGCGTGCGCGAGGGCTACCTGGCGCTGGCGCTCGAGGAGCCGCAGCGCTGGCGTGTCCTCGATGCAAGCCTCGCCCCTGACGCGCTCGCCGAGCGCGTGCGCGCCGCCGTTGCGCCACTGCTTCATCAACCGGACGCCTAGATGCGTATCACCGAGCTCACCCCCACTGACGAGGTGATCATCCAGCAGATCGCCGCAATACTGGTGGACGGCTTCGCCGAGAACTGGCCCGGCTACCTAGCAGATCGTGACGCCGCGCTGAATGAAATCCGCAAATCCTTCGCTGAGGATCGTATCAGCCTGGTTGCGCTCGAGGACGCGGAACACGCGCTTGGCTGGATCGGCGGGATCAGTCAGTACAGCGGGCATGTGTGGGAGTTGCATCCGCTTGTCGTCGCCCCGGCCCAGCAGGGTCGCGGCGTCGGACGCGCGCTAGTGGCGACGCTCGAAGCGCGCATCCGCGAGCGCGGCGGCCTCACGGTCATCCTGGGCACAGATGACGTCAGCAACCAGACCACGCTCTCCGGCGTGAGCCTTCTTCCCGATCCCTGGACACACATTGCGCGCATCCAGAACCTCCATCGCCACCCCTACGAGTTCTATCAGAAGCTCGGTTATGTCATTACCGGTGTCGTGCCGGACGCCAACGGCGCTGGCAAACCTGACATCCTGATGGCCAAGTCGCTCGCCCACTAAGGTTTTACCAGGGCCGCCGTGGTATACTAAACTCGGACTTGCGCCCCCCGCGCGCCGGGAATATTCAGGACTGAAGCAGCGGCAGCGCGCCCACGACACGATACCAAACGGCCTTATCAGGAGGCATGCGCCATATGTTTGAAAGTCTCTCCCAGCGGCTGGAGTCTGTCTTCGACCGGCTGCGTGGCAAGGGCAAAATCACCGCGGATGACGTCGCCAACGCCATGCGCGAAGTACGCCAGGCGCTACTGGAGGCTGACGTCAACTTCAAGCTGGTGAAGCAGTTCGTCGCCAACGTGCAAGAACGCGCGGTTGGGCAGGAAGTGCTGGAGAGCCTCTCGCCCGCGCAGCAAATCCTTGGCATCGTCCATGAAGAGCTAGTGAAGATGCTCGGCGGTGGCGAGGGCGCGCAGGCCTCACAAATCACGTTCGCCGGCTCACCGCCAACCGTCATTCTGATGGTGGGCCTGCAGGGATCTGGCAAAACGACCCACACCGCCAAGCTGGCCGCTTACTTCCGCAAGAACGGCCAAAAGCCGGGTATGGTGGCCGCCGACATGCAGCGCCCGGCGGCCGTCGAGCAGCTCAAGCAGCTTGGCCGCCAATTGGACATCCCGGTCTATTCGGAGCCGGCGGGCGCCAAACCCGTAGACATCGCCCAGCACGCGCTCAAATGGGCGCGCGAGCAGGCGATTACGCTTCTACTTATCGACACGGCCGGCCGTCTGCACATCGACGACGAGCTGATGCGTGAGGTCGCCACCATCCGCGAGCGCACGCATCCGAATGAGTCGCTATTGGTCGTGGATGCGATGACCGGCCAGGACGCTGTGCGCGTCGCCGACGAATTCAACAAGACAGTCGGCCTGACTGGTCTCATTCTGACGAAGATGGACGGCGACGCCCGCGGTGGCGCGGCGCTCTCCGTGCGTGAAGTCACCGGCGTGCCCATCAAGTTCATGGGCGTTGGCGAGAAGACCGACGCGCTGGAGCCGTTCTATCCTGACCGCCTGGCGACGCGCATCCTCGGCATGGGCGATGTCATGTCGCTCATCGAGAAGGCGCGCGAGCAGATTGACGAGAAGGAAGCCGTCAAGCTCACCAGGAAGATGGGGCAGGGCGACTTCAACCTCGACGACTTCCTGAATCAAATGCGCAGCATCAAGAAGATGGGCCCCCTCTCACAGTTGCTTGAGATGATCCCCGGCATGGGCGCCGCGCTGCGCGACCCGCAGGTCAAGGAGGCGCTCGAAGGCGACCAGATGAAGCACACCGAGGCTATCATCCTCTCGATGACACTACAGGAGCGCCGCGATCCCGACATCATCAACGCGAGCCGTAAGCGGCGCATCGCGAAGGGCAGCGGCCTCACCGTCCAGGATGTCAATCAGTTGCTGAAGTCGTTCAAGCAAACGCAGGCGATGATGAAGCAGATGATGGGCGCGCAGCGCACGCTCGGCGGACGTCGAGGTCGCCGCGGCCTGCCCGGGCTAGGCGGCATGGGAGGCGGCTCGCCGTTCGGCTTCTGATGACGGCCCGCGTGCGCCACACAAGCCTGACGCCAAACAGTCCCGCGCGTTACTCACTCCGCCTGGCGGCCGTGTAAAATGATGAGCGTCTGTCCGCGCCGTGGAGCGACCTCCCGGCGCTGTTGGTGTATGCGCGTAACCTGAACGTGGGCGGCGGATGAACCCACTGGCGTCTCGGGAGGTTTCCAGGGTGATACGGCACGGCTGGCGGTTGCGCGTGGCGCTAACCGCTGTGATGGGACTGGGCGTGCTCTCGCTGGCGCTGACCGCGTGTGGCCCATCGCAGGCCCAAACGCAGGCGGAGCAAAACAAATCCCGGCTCGACCATGAGCTCACGCGCGCGAAGACCGAGCTTGGCCTGCCCGATTCACTGCTCCAGCCCATCGAAACGCAGGAAGCCAAAGTTGCCGCCGGTGAAGGTGGCTGGAACTACAACTACCAGGACGCCGCCGCGAATTACGCGCTGCTCACCACCCAACTACAGGGTGTGGAGCAGACCGCCGGGCAAACGCTTAAACAGCAGGCCAGCGACGACATCCAGGCGTTCACCACCGCGGTCACCAATAGCCGCGCAGCCGGCTTCGACCAGTCGATCATGGAAGTCTACCAAAACCGCCTCACCCAGGCGGTGACTGACTTCGACGCCGCGCGCCTTCCCGCTGATTACGGCCGGGTGGATACCTTCGCGCGCCAGCAGACCGAAGCGCTGAACGCAATGGGACCGGCTTATGACAAACTCCAGGAATTCAACAAGATCATCCTGGCTATTACGAACGCCGGCTATACCTCGCCTCTCGCGCAATCGCTGTACCAGTCTGACGTCGCGGCGTTCACCGCCGCACTCTCAGCGGCGAAATACAACGCGCTCGTCGGCGCGATTGACGGCCAGATCACACAACTGGAGGCCGACCAGACCGAATCGTTACCCTATATCGGCTCGACTCTGCTAGACCAGTTCGCTGCCAAGATCACCCTGCTCAAGTCCTATGGCGAGAACGCCAGCAGCTACCAGACTCAGTACAACCAGGACGCCGCGCGCTTCAAATCAGCCTCATCGCTGGCGGACTATCTGGCGCTTTCCCAGGCCATAAACCGCCAGACGGAGAGCATGACACTGCCGCTCATCCGGGGCGCGGCCCGCCAAACCCTCAAACAGCTTGCGTCGTTCATTTCCTACGTCAATGCGCACGACCAGACGCTCGACCCGGCCAATGGCGTCTATTACCCGGATGCCTATGAGTACTCCAGTCCCTTCTGGGGCCTCTCTGACGCGCAGCAGGTCTTCGCCAGCGCCCAGTCGCTCAGTGACTACCAGCACGCCTATAACTACGCCTTCATCCTGCTGACCAACCTGCGCGCCCTCCAGGACGACCTGAGCGACCATACACCCCATTATCTGCCGCACGCCAGCGACCTGACGTTGCTCTCCACCTACCACATCACTGGCAAGGTCGTGGTCGTCTCGCTCCGTGAGCAGACTGCGCGCTTCTACGAGAATGGCAAACTTATCTACTGGTCCTACGTGACAACGGGAAACCTGACCACGCCGTCCGTCCCGGGCCTGAATTACGCGATGTACAAGCTCCAACATACGACGTTCATCTCGCCCGACCCTCCGGGGTCGCCGGAGTGGTACGCGCCAACGCCCATCAACTTCGCCATCGCCTACTCGCCTGGCGGCTACTTCCTGCACGACGCCTGGTGGCGGGCGGAGTTCGGCCCATACACCAATCTGCCACACTGGGACCCCGCGGCATTCAATGGCGGCTCACACGGCTGCGTGAACTTCCCCCTCTCCAACATGGGCCATGTCTACAGCATCGTGGACATCAACGAGCCTATCATCCTGTATTAGCTCGTCGGCCACACTTCCCGGGCTTCTCAGCGAGGCTGGCGCGCTCTTCCGGGCAGCCAGCCTCGGCCAGTTCATCCTCGCATCACCCGGAGCGCCCGTTCCACTCCATAACATGGCAGCCGCTCCCGGCGATCAGGCGCGGGAGCGGCTGCGATGAGAATGAAGGCGAGATGAGCGCGTCGCGGGCTATTCCAGGTAATCGCGCAGACGGTGGCTGCGGCTGGGGTGGCGCAGCTTGCGCAGCGCCTTGGCCTCGATTTGACGGATGCGCTCTCGTGTGACGTTGAACTCACGTCCAACCTCTTCCAGCGTGCGACTGCGGCCGTCATCCAGACCATAACGCAGACGGATGACCTCTTGCTCGCGCGTGGTGAGGCTATCGAGGGCGTCCTTCATCTGCTCACGCAGCATCTGATGGTTCGCGGCCTCAGCCGGGGCCAGCGCCGCGTGGTCCTCCAGGAAATCGCCGAGGTGGCTGTCGTCCTCCTCGCCGATAGGCGTCTCCAGACTGACCGGCTCCTGGCTGACCTTGATTATCTCGCGCACGCGATCAGGAGTGATTTCCATCGCCTCAGCGATCTCTTCCGCCGCCGGCTCCCGTCCAAGTTCCTGAAGCAAACGCCGGCTGGTGCGAATCAGGCGATTGATGGTCTCGACCATGTGAACAGGGATGCGGATCGTGCGCGCCTGGTCAGCGATCGCGCGCGTGATCGCCTGGCGGATCCACCATGTCGCGTAGGTCGAGAACTTATACCCTTTGGTATAGTCGAATTTCTCAACCGCGCGAATTAAACCAATGTTTCCTTCCTGGATCAGATCCAGAAGGTTCATGCCACGGCCAATGTACTTCTTGGCCACGCTCACGACCAGGCGCAGATTCGCCTCGGTGAGCTTGCGCTGCGCTTCTTCGGCGTCGAACAGAATGCGCAGGCTCTGCTGGACGCGTGGCTTGGAACGCTCCTCTTTCCCGCGCTCCATGCGCCGCGCCAGCGAGACCTCTTCATCCGCGGAGAGTAGCGGCACTCTCCCGATTTCCCTCAAGTACATGCGGACGGGATCATCGAGATTACTATCGAGCTCGGCGGCCAAAGCCGTCAGACCGCGCAGATCTTCCCACTTCGACGAACTGGAGCCGGGATCAAACTCTTCCGCAGTACCAGCGACGCCCCAGGCGCCCTTCGTCGGGTCTAACGAGTCAACAGCCATAGGCCCTTCCTGTACCAGGAACATGTCGTCGAACGGCATGTCCTCCTCGGCGAGCGCGGCGCCAGGCGCTCCGAGATGGTCAAGCTTCAAAGTCCCGTCACCGAACGGCGCGTCGTCCGCATCATCGCTCTGAGGAACGTCATGCTCGTAGCCGTCTACACCAGCAAGCTTGACTAGTGAGTGGCGGCCGTTTCGGTGGCCTTGCGCGTCGTTGCTCTCACCCGCTGACGGCCCCCCCGCGAGCATCGCACGGGTCGGGGATTTCGTGTGACGTAGCGCCGCGGGGGCGGGAGCCTTTAAGGCGTCTAATGTATGTAACGCGCTGATGGGCAGAAGAGAACACCCCTCAGTCGCTTCCGCGTCGATTTGGGTAAGCGCGTCCGCGCTCATCAGTGATGAATTCACGGTTGCGGCGCTCAGTTCAGCCCTCAGAACTCTGGGCGCGCCGCTATTCCCGGACGCATGTTCCCCAGGCGTATCCCGCCGCGAGCGGCGCTGTCGCGCGGGAGCCGGCTCGATGACCCTCACAACGGTCGCATCACCGACCGACGCGCCCAGCGCGGCCTCAATGACGCCATGCGTGTCCCGCGCACTCCGTTTCCGCTTGCCCATGCTGCCACTAGCCTCCCGAGGGCGTTATGTTACAAGTCTGATTTCGCCGTGCCACAGCAATGTACTGAGCGCGCCGCGTGCGGCGCGAGGAAATAGGCTAGTTGTACCAGTTATGAGGGAGCGAGCTACCCGTACAACGCGGTCGCCGCGTCAATCGCCCGGCGTTGCGTGAGCAATCGCTGCTTGCGATCAAGCAAACTGCGCAAAGCGACATCGTCGCCCTCCTGCTCGGCCTCGCGCTGAAGAGCATCGAGTTCCGCCATCTCTTGATTGAGACGCATGCGCTTGAGCCGGTACGCCGCATCGCGCGCGACTTTTATTGCTCGCCCATCATCAAACGCTTGCGCGAGGATTCGGTCACGCGCGTGGGCGGCGGCTTCGCTCAACGCTGGCGCTTGTCCGGCGATAAATGACTCCGCGCCTGTGAACGCGCCCTCACGTGTTGCCTGGGCAAGCTCGCGAAACAGCGCGCGGGCCTCTGACAAAGTGAAGTCATGCTCATCCAAGATCGCCGAGACATCCTCCCACACCTGGGGATACACCAGTAGCAGCCCGAGGCAATACACTTCGAGCGCCTGCTCCGGTGTGCGCTCCGGCGCGACCATGCGGGCGTCGCGCCCCTCTACGCCGCTCGACGCGCTACCGTTCTGGCCAGCGCTGCGAGCAACCGTATCCCCGTATGTAGTTTCTAACGGCTCAGTTACCGAATCCTGTTCAGTTGCGCTATCAGTCCCATGCGGATGAGTAGCGCGCGACCGCTGGCTTTGCGCATGGAGCTCGCGGTCGAGCTGGCGGCGCGCGTTTAGCAGGTCTCGGCTCAACTCCACCTTGTCCAGCCGGAGCTTTTGCGCCAGCCGTCCCACATATTCGTCGGCCAGTGTCCGGTCGCGTACCTCAGCGATCACTGGGAGCAGCCGCCTTCGAGCCTCCAGCTTACCTTGCGGCGTTTCCAGCGGCAGCCCCGTCGTTTCAACGTCGAGGAGAAAGTCGATCAGCGGTTGCGCGTGCTCGATCGCAGCGCGCCAGCCCTCGGGATCGCGGCGCACGAACTCGTCAGGGTCTTCGTGCGCGGGCAGACGGGCGACCGTGATCTCGGCGTCCACCTGCTCCTCGAAGCGCACCAGACCTTGCGGCTCGCCCTTGCGATTCGCGGGCGCGCCCGACGCGGACAGCGGTACGGGAGCGACGATACGGTCAAACGCGCGCTGGGCGACAGTGATGCCGCGCGCGGTGGCGGACTCTCCCGCCGCATCGGGGTCGAGCGCCAATGTCACACGTCGCGTCAGCCGCTTGATGAAGTGGATATGTTTCTCGGTCAGGGCGCTCCCAATAACCGCGACGATATTGCGCGTGCCATGCTGGCTCGGCACGATTACATCCATGTATCCTTCCACAATGATCACCCGGTTGGCGCGCCGGATCGCGTCTCGCGCGAGGTCGATGCCAAAGAGAGTGGCGCTCTTATCGAAGAGGGGCGTCTGCGGCGTATTGAGGTACTTTGGGTGACCACCACCAAGCTCGCGGCCGCCAAACGCCACAGTTTGACCCGCGCTCGTACGTATCGGAAAAATCAGCCGGTCACGGAAAAAGTCGTAGAGACCGCCACCTTTACCCATCTCACGCTCGCGCGCCAGTCCCGCCTCCACCAGTTCCGCCGGCGAGTAGCCCTGGGATTGCAGGTAGCGCGCGAGCCCATCGCCGTCGGGAGCGTAACCAAGCCGCCATAAGCTAATCGACTCATTGCTGACGCCGCGTGAATCGAGATAGGTGCGGGCGTATTGCGCGGCGGGGGCCTGAAGGAGCTGGTGATAAAACCAAATCGCGGCCGCCTCATTCATTGACCGGAGGCGCTTGCGGCTGGCGCTTTCCGCGCCTTCCACACCCTCGCTGTGGCCGCCGCGATCAAGCGAGACGCCAGCGCGCTCCGCCAGCAGCGCCAGCGCCTCCAGGAAATCAAGGCCCTGCGTCTTCTCGACGAAAGTGATGAGATCACCGTCTTCACCACAGCCGAAGCAGTGCCAGCGCCCCTCAGGGTAGACGTAGAACGAGGGCGTGCGTTCACCATGGAAGGGGCAAATGCCGCGCCAGGCCTTACCCGACTTGCGCAACTGGACCGTCGCGCCGATCTGCTCGACGATATCGAGCTTGCTCTTGACGCGCTCGATGACGCTCATGGGTTCAGAGGCCATACGCGTCCACCTCAGACTCCACGGGAATCCTTGTCACCGCGCGCCCCGCGGGGCGCGCTCACTGCGAGTATCTAGCCACAGTGAGCGCGTATCAGGCAACAGAACGGCCAGGTTGGACGCCGGGACTACTTGCCGCTTCCCGTCCCGCCCAGCCGGCGCACCACTGCGACGGCCAGCGCAATCGCGCCGAGACCCAGTCCCAGGCCTGCGCCCATCCAGACCGCGCGCTCGCCCCATGAGGGAACATCGCTTGAGACGAGGTTGAGTCGCGCGGCGTCAGCGGCGAGCGTGCTGGCGGCGTACTGCGCGGCGCTCGCGCCCGATGTGGCGTGCAGCTCATCGGCAAGATGCGCGAACGCCGTCCGCGCGATAAATGTCCCCGATGTGGGAACGCCGTCCGCGCTCTCTGGGAGGTCAGGCCCGGTGACGCTCAGCCGGTACGCAACGACAGTGTGGTCGTCTTGCGTGACCAGGTCGAGCGAGCCGTCGCCAGTCAATGGACCAGAAGGCCCGAAACCGCTGAGATCCAGCCTGAGGTAATCTGGGCGGCGCGCCGTGGCGACCCGCGCGGTCACAACATACGGTTGGCGCAGAGGGCCGAGTCGAAGACGGGCTTCGTAGGCGACCTGGCCATCAGCGGTGGCGGGTCCAAACTGAATGAAGCGCTCGCACCCAGGGATGGCGCGCGCTAGGGCATCCGGATTGGTCAACGCGGCAAAGACGATGCTCTTCGCGCCAGGGAAGATCTGTGTCCCTTCAACGCGCATGCGAGTGGCTCCTTTATGTTCTCGCGCAGTGCTCATAGGCGATTGTGGATCCCCTTGAAGCGTGGCGCCTAAGACATGCCGTCCCTAGCGCCCACGCGTGAAATGGCGGCTTCGCCGCCTAAAAGTATCACCTGACGAAATATCGCAATCGGCGCGGAGGGGATCAACATTGATCGGGTAGGCGCGCCCGCGCCATTCAAACATTGAGATCATATGCTTCGCAGCTTGGCTGGCGTATGCGGATTCGCGCCTGTTCGCCAGACTCTGCGCCTCAACCAGTATACCGTTCGCATCACTGGAGCGCCATGAGTCTGGCAATATTTCCCGGTGTCGTGACTGCGGGCAATGGGCAAGCTTAATAAGACGCTGCGCCAGCCGCTCTTAATATGCGCGTGAGCGCCGGATATATGCAAAATAATACTGAATACCGTGTATACCTTAACGCGAGATGCAACGTTATACTGAATATAGTGTGGAAGTCGAACCACGATACATCGCAATGTGACAGTTTTTCGGGGTGGGCCCGGAAAACGTATCGTGAGGCGTCGCTCCTGAGTGAAGATGGGGGGCTATCGTGAACAAAATGGTCCGGCGCGATCGTGGCCAGGGTTTGGTCGAATATGCGCTGATTATCGCGCTTGTCGCGGTGGTCGTAATTGGCGCGCTCATTCTGCTTGGCCCGCAGATCGCGGCCATTTTCGATACTATTAGCAGCGCGCTCTAACCCGGCGCGTCGCGCCAACCAACACAACACAATGGACGGCGGAGTGTTCGCTCCGCCGTCCATTGTGTTGTTTATAGCTCCCGTCTGAACTACATACCAGAATCCAGACGCCTGTTCAGCAACAGCGTGGAAGTGATCATCGCCGCCAGCACCAGAGGCGCCCAGCAAAACGCGCCGAAGCCGAGTGTGGCAATTGTGATGAACAGCATCACCACTCCGCCAATGATGCCGCCAATCAGCCAGGCCAAACCGGTAGATGTGTAGCCAGCCACCATCCAGCCAATGCCAAAGAGGCCGAACAGCCCAGGAATGACCTCCAGCAGGATCGGCAGGGTCTTCTCCCGCCGTGGCGCGAGCGACCCGGATGGCAGCGGAGCCATCGGGGTATACCCCTGAATGGGCGGCGCAGGCGGTTGTGGATACGCGGGCGCCGGGGGTGGCGTATACATGGGAGGCGGAGGCGGCGCTACCGGGGTTGCGGGCTCGGCGGCGACGGCTGCTGGAGCGGCTTCAGCCGGCGGGGCCCATGCGTCGGGCGTGACAGGCGCCTCGACCACAGGGGCTGGCTCCGCCGGGCTCGCCGCCGCGGTGGCCACATCAGCGGGCGCTGGCTCAGACATCGATTCTGCTGGAACGGCATCCGTCGGCGCCGTTTCAACAGGCGCGACTTCCGGCTGAGGCGCCTCAACGGCCGCTTCTGACGCGGTCGCATCGCTCGCCGCGGAATACGCTGTGTCACTAGCAGGGGCCTCGCCGCTGGTCGCGACGTCAGCGGCTTGCGCGGCAGACGGCGCGTCAGCGGGCGCGGCGGACGTTTCGCCGACTGGGCTCACCGCGTCGCTTACCGGCTCTGGAGCCACCGATGCGCTCGCCTCGGCCGCTGGTTCGCCTGTCCCGGATGTCTCGGAAGCGCCAGGGTTCTCAGATGAGCCAGCGGTCGGCATTCCCCAATAGGCGGCGGCTCCGGACGCGGCGGCTGAAGCTGAGGCCGCTGCCCATGCGTCCGCTGGCGCCGCGGCCTCGCTCACTGCGGCGCTCTCTGCGACGGGAGCCTCCGCCGCAGACGTAGAGCCGGCGTCCGCGCTGGCGGTATCTCCTGGCGCGACGCTGGACTTCTCAGACGCCGCAGCGCCTGCTGCCACCACCGCAGAAGATGGCGCGTCGTAAGCGCCAGTGGCTTTGGCGCTCGCGCTCTCTACAGCGGTGTCCACCGGCGCGACCGCGTCTCCCTGCGCCTCGGGCGCCGGCTCTGCGGCGGCTGACTCCGAGGCGTCGCCTGCCTGCGAACCATCTGACGCGAAAGCGGCTGTCGATGCATCCGCCACACTCGATGTCTCGTAGGCGCTCGCTTCCGTGGCGGCCACCGGCTCGGTTGGGGTCGGCTCGTAGCTGGCGGCGTCGAACGTTGGCGTGAGATCCGTAACTTGAGACTCACCTCCGTCGAGCGGCGCGGACCCAGCCACCACCTCCTCAGGCTTGCTGGTTACGGCTGCATCCGCTACCTCTGGCGCCGGTTCTCCGCTTGCGAATGCGGCGTCATAGGCCGTTTGCGCGTCCGCGGGCTGATACGTCGGAAATGCGCTTTCTGTGGGCGCCGCGGCTTCGGAACCAGGCGACGTCTCCTGCGCAGGCTCAGAGCCAGACCAGAGCGAACCGGAAGTGGTCTCAGTCGCGGCGGAAACGGTATCCCCGGCTCCAGGCGTCGCGCCGTTCTCGGCCGCATCGTCAGCCAGCGGAGGGATCGGCGGAATAGGATCGTTCGGGTTGTCCATGTCGCCTCCTGTAAAACGCTGCTCACGCCCACCAATGGAAGGTGGGAACGGCTGCGCGGACGCACATCAGCGCCACGCGCTGAGGGCTTCTCTGTGAAGCGCGGCAAGCTCGAACTTCGCGCTTTGGCGCGCGTACACAACCAGCCAATTTAACGCTGTCATTGTATCACAGGCATGCTTGGAGGCAAGCCCGTGAATTCGGGCCTCGCGGGCGCCTACATCTAACTCGGCGCCTCGCGCCTAATCGGGAGTCGCGCCGCTCTCGTCAGCGGGCCATGCCGACCCCCAGCGCGCATCGCGCGCCAGCCGGAATGCCGTGCGACGCGCGTGCGAAATATCGCGCCTTTCCAGGCCTTCCGGTCCGCAAAGCTCAAGCTGGATATGGCCGGATAGCGTCACCGGGCGGCGTATGACCCGCGCCCCGATTGGACTCCCCGACTGTCGGGAGGCGATCACGTAGGAGAACTTCTCGTCCTCGAATGGCGATGAGCCCCCCTTCAGCCGGCGATGGAGCCGCGAGCGGGCCAGGCGCTGCGCCATATGGCACCAGTCTCCGTCCGGCATCGGACAGGCGCGATCATGCGGGCAAGGCGCGAGAATGTGCGCGCCAGCAGCGACCAACTGGTCACGCGCGGCGCGAATCACCGCAAATCCAGCTGGCGTCCCGGGAGCGACGAGCGCCAGCGCGCCCCGCTCCGGCTCTGTCGCGGCCCACAGGCGCTCAACCACATCCGTACGACTCGTGGCGGGAATCTCGTTCAGGGCAAAGGCGCAAGTGACCAGGTCCGCGATCGCCAGCGTGGGTTTGCCCCACGAGCCTGTCATGTCCACCTGTCGCCAGGTCAGCGCGACGTCATCCGGCGGCGTCTGATCGAGGAGCTCGCGACCGAGGTCAATCATCCGCTGGTCACGCTCGATCAGCGTCGCCTGCCGCAAAGATGACCACACGCCCGAAACCGCCCACACCGCGACGCCCGGCCCGGCGCCAGCGTCTAGCAGAGAGCCCGGCGCCCACCCGGGAACGCGGTCGCGCGCTTCAAGTAATGCGGCGGTCAGCGCGGCGAAGGTCGCAGGCAATCGAGTCACCGCGTAGGCAGCGGCGCTGGCCGCGGAATCCAGAGCACGCGCGCCCGCAGAACCTTCCGCGCGATAGGCTTGGGAGAGGGCAGCGGTGGCGCGCTCGAGGGACGCGAAGGGCTGGCGCTCGCCAACCGCAGTAATCGCGACGCGCAGACTTTGAGGTAGCTCCATCAGGAGCGGCCCTCGCGACCTTGCCGGGACTCCCAGCGATCGCGCGCGGCGAAAGCCTCCACAGCGTCGGTCCAGAGATAGGGCTCATAGATCATGGTAATCGCGCCGCTGGTCGCGGGGTCGGGCGACAACCAGTGGCCGCCATTGTGACCGTCGAACTTGCACTCGACCCACATCCAGAACCCGCCCTCGACGCGCTTGAGATCAAACCCAACCATCTCAAAGTGGCCGTCGCGGCTCCGTAGCGTGAATCCCCTGTCGCGCTGCGTCACTGGCCCGCTCCCTCCTGCGCCGCGACAGGCGGCGCGCCCTGCAGGAACGATCGTTCGTGTCAGTCTACCACGGCCTAGCCGCCCCGTCACATAGACCGCCGCGGCTAGCGCATGACGCGCGAAGGGTCATGCTATACTCTTCTGAGTGGGCGTGTTTTCAGCGATGGGGCTGGACGCCGCCTCTACGCGCCACCGATCAAGGGAGCCAACTTCCGATGGATTTCTCGACCCGCGCCATCCACGCCGGGCAGCCCGCCGACTCGAGCACCGGCGCCACCATCACCCCAATCTTTCAGACCTCGACCTATACGCAGCAAGGGCTGGGCGAGAACAAGGGCTATGAGTACTCACGCACCCATAACCCGACGCGCGCCGCGCTCGAGACCTGCCTCGCCTCGCTGGAGAATGCGACGCATGGTCTGGCGTTCGCCAGCGGCATGGCAGCCACCAGCGCCGTTCTCAGCGTCCTGCGCCCTGGCGACCATGTCATCGCGGGAGACGACCTCTACGGCGGCTCGTACCGCATCTTCGAGCGCGTTCTGCGCCCCATGGGTGTCGACTTCACCTATGTCGAGGCGCGCGACGTTGACGCGTACACACGTGCGGTCACGTCCAAGACACGCATGATCTGGGCTGAGACACCTACCAACCCGCTGCTTTCCCTGGTAGACATCGCCGCCCTCGGAAAGCTGGCGAAGGCCCGTGGGCTGACGCTGGTGGTGGACAACACCTTCGCGACGCCCTACCTTCAGACCCCGCTCGACCTGGGCGCGCATATCGTTGTCCACAGCACGACGAAGTACATCAACGGCCACAGCGATGTCGTCGGCGGCGCGGTCCTGACCTCGGATGACGCGCTCCACGACCAGATCAAGTTCTACCAGAACGCCGCGGGCGGGGTGCCGGGGGCGTTTGATAGCTGGCTCACCCTGCGCGGCGTGAAGACGTTGGCGGTACGTATGCGCCAGCACGAGGAGAACGCGCGCCGCGTAGCGGACTTCCTCAACGGCCATCCGCTCGTTCGCCGCGTTTACTATCCTGGTCTGGAATCGCACCCGGACCACGCGCTGGCCAGACGCCAGATGCGCGGATATGGCGGCATGGTCTCGTTCGCCTTCGAAGGTGAGCGTGCGGACGTCGATACCTTTGTTCGCCACCTGCGTGTCTTCGCGCTGGCGGAAAGCCTGGGAGGCATCGAGTCGCTCTGCTGCCACCCCGCGAGCATGACGCATGGCTCGATCCCGAAGGAAGAACGGGAAAAGCGCGGCGTCACCGACACGCTCCTGCGGCTCTCGGTCGGCATCGAGGGCGCGGACGACCTGATCGCCGACCTGGTACAGGCGCTCGACGCTGTCACCGCCGCACATGCGAAGAGCGCCAACGGCGCGCGCGCCAAAGCTCCAGCCAGGAGCCGCCGCTAACCTTGCTCCCAGCGCGCATGCGGTCGCGCCGCCGCGGATGGGCGGCGCGACGCTCGTTGTCGCAACGACGCGCTACATAACCTTGACCGTCGCCTCGCCGGTTATGACCAGGACGCCGTCGGCGCGCACGCACTCAGTACGCAGAGTAATGATGCGCCGCTCCTGCCGAACAGCGGTCACCTCCGCCGTTGCGGTCACCGTATCACCGACATAGACGGGTGCGACGAAGCGCAGCGTCTGCCCGAGATAAATGGCTCCGACACCCGGCAGTTCCTCACCAACAAGCGCCGAGAACAGCCCGGCCACAAACATGCCATGGACGATTGTGCGTCCAAACTGTGTTTGGGCCGCGAAGTCCTGATCGAGATGCAACGGATTGTGGTCGCCCACCAGGTCCGCGAACCGCTCGACCAACTCGGGCGTGAATGTCAGTGTGCGCGACGCGCGATCGCCCAACGCTGGCAGCGCAAAGGATTCCTGTGGCTCGGGCATTGCGCGACCTCCAAATTAGTTCGAGGTTGGAGCGACCGTCTGCGCGCACGCCACATATCGCTCGTAAAGCTCGGCCTTGATGACCTTGCCCATCGCGTTATGCGGCAGAGCAGTGGTGAAAACGACGGCCTTGGGGATCTTGAAACGCGCCAGCCGCCCGTCGCAATACGACAGCACATCAGTTGGGGTCAGCGTTCCAGCCTCGCGGCAGACAACGACCGCCAGGCCAACCTCACCCCACTTAGCATCCGGCGTCCCCAGTACGGCGACCTCGCTCACGCCGGGATGCGTCGCCAGCACGCCCTCGACTTCCGCGGGATAGACATTTTCGCCGCCTGAGATGTACATGTCCTTCTTGCGGCCCGCGATATAGTAATAGCCCTCCGTATCGCGCCGCACGAGGTCGCCGGTATGCCACCACCCGCCACGCGTGGCGTCAGCCGTCGCTTCGGGTCGCCGCCAGTAGCCGGAACAGACGTGCGGTCCCGCCAGAACAAGCTCCCCCACCTCGCCTTCCGCGACGTCCAGATCATTGCTGTCTACGATGCGCGCGCGCGAATGAAAGACCGGGCGGCCAACCGAGCCGGCCTTGCGCCGCGCGTCCTCAGGCGCCAGGCTGAAGCAGTTGACGCCCACCTCCGTGAGCCCGTAGCCCTGCCGGAACTCGAGCCCGCGCGCGGAGTATCCCTCGATGATAGGCAACGGGCAGGGCGAACCGCCACTGATGCAGAATCGCAACGAGGAGAGATCGACTTTCGAGAAATCCGACGACTCCATAATCATCTGGAAGACGGTGGGCACGGCGAAGAGCAGCGTCAGCCGCTCCTGCTGAATCGCCTCCAGCACGGCAGCCGGGCTGGTATCGCGCGGCAGCGTGACCTTCCCGCCGAAGTGATAGAGCGGTGTCGTCAGCACGTTCAGGCCGCCGGCGTGGAAAAATGGGGCGAAGATAGGCGCGCTGTCATTTTCACGTAAACCCCACGATACCTGGGTGTTGATCGCGTTCCAGGTGATCATGCGGTGCGAGAGCATCGCGCCTTTCGGCGCGCCTGTCGTGCCGGAGGTATACAGAATGAGCGCGATCTCCTCTCCATCCAGCGATGTGAAAGGCAGCGCCCGGCTAGCCAGCGCAACGTCCGCGCCCGGAAAACTTGCCATATCAAGCAGCGACGGGCCGCCGCTCGCCGCAGCCTCCGCCGCTAACCCCGCGTAGGCCGCGTCGTGCAGGACGAGCGCGGGCTCGCAGTCGCGGAAGATACCCACCAGCTCGGGAACCGTCAGCCGCCAGTTAAGCGGGGTCAGGATCGCGCCGAGGAGCGCGCACGCAAAGAAGGCGTCCAGATATTCGGGCGAGTTCGCCGCCAGCGCCGCCACCCGGTCACCCTGGCGAATGCCATGCCGCTCGGAGAGCAGCGCGGCCAGCGCGCGGGCGCGGGTATTCAGCGCGCGATAGGTCAGCCGCGCGCCCGTGGCCATATCCACCAACCCGATCTGGTTGGGTGAAAGGTCTTCGCGGCGCGCGAGCCACTCACCGACGCCCACGAATGCTCCGGCAGTAGTCACGCCGGCACTCCTTTTCCCCAGCGGAGCGCGGTCGCGCCCCACGTAAAGCCTAGCCCGGCGCTGGCGGCCACGATCAGATCGCCATCGTTCAGCCGCCCCCGCGCGCTGGCAAGCTCAAGCGCCAGCACCTGATCAGGCGCGCCGATGTGGCCGTAGTCTGAGAGGTACAGCGACTGCTCTTCGCGCAGTCCCAGCATGCCCAGGATGCGCCGGTGCATCGAGGGCTTCATGTGGTTGATCGCCAGGAAGGCGATGTCGCGCGGGTCGGCGTCGCTGCGCTCCACTGCCTCGCGCACGACCTGGACAAAGTTGCGCTCGGATGTTCCCTCCAGACCCGCCTTGAGATGCGCGGAATCGGAGACATGGAAGGTGTGCTGTCCCTCACGCAATGTCTCAGGCGAGGCAGGAAGGCGCGTCCCTCCCGCTGGAATGGTAACGTCCTCTGACAGTGAGCCATCGGTGATGAACGAGGACGCGAGCACCTGGTTTTCTGGATGTCCCCGGCGCAGCACCATCGCGCTTCCACCATCGGAAAGATTGAAGAGGAAGCGCGTGGTGTGGTCACGCAGATTGATGAGATCGCCTGTGCGATGCCCGCCACAGATCAGCGTGGTGCGCAAGCGTTGATCGGCGCTCATCAGATCGCGCGCCAGCTTGAGCGCCAGCACGTTGGTCGTGCAGAGGGCGACCGCCTCGAAGGCCCACGCCCGCTTTGCGCCCAACAGGTACTGGATACGGTTGGCGGCGGACCAGACGTAGAAATCTTTGTGCATGCTGCCAGAGTACAGGATCAGATCGATCTCCTCTGGCTCAACGCGCGCGCGCTCCAGCGCGACGCGCGCCGCGCGCACCGCCATCGTGGACGTCTGGTCTTCATACGATGCGAGCCGTTTGGCCGAGATGCCGAGCTTCGTGCGAACGATCTCCTCCGGGATGCCGCTCTCTGCGGCGATCTCCGCGGCGGTCTGTTCGCGCGCGGGCAGATACGTCGCCAGTCCCATCAGGCCAACCGCGCGACTCTCTTCGTCGCTCCTCACTCACATCTCCTCTACACGGTCTCCCGCGATTCATTCTAAGAGCGTCTCCGGAACCAATCGAACGGCCCGCGGCGCTGTTCAGGCTGGCTTTCCGGCGCTGGCTCCTCCTGGGTGGCTTCCGCCGCGGCTGTAAGCTCAGGTGCTGGCGTCGGCGCTGCCGGCGTATCAAGCGGGCGTCCAGCGATGAAGTTCCGGAAATTCAGCAGGAAACGCTCCGGCTTCTCGATGAGTGGCGAATGGCCGCAGTCCTCGAAGACCACTTCGTCGTACCTCCCGCCATCGGCGCGGTAAGCGTCCAATACAGCCCTTATCTGCCGCAGCATAGGCTGAGGCGGGCAGACATCCGCGCCAGGCCAGCCCGGAATGACGCCAAGCTGGCCCAGATACGCCGGGTCCACCGCGGCGGCGTCGCTGACCATGAGATCGTCCGCGCCGCGCAGCCACAGGATTGGCGGCTTGGGCGCGATGGTCGCCAGCCCGCTCAGGTTGCAGTACTTGGGCGAGAGCGCGTTGTTGGCGCCCCAATCGCCCGGCGCACTCATCGGCCAGTTATTCGATGGCTGCGCGTTTCCTGGATAGAACTGCTCGCCGATGACCATCATCAGCATTTGCTCGACCAGCGCATCTTCCCAGTCTGGCGCGAACGTATAGGTCGGCTTGACAATCACGTTCCGTAGCGCTGAGCGGGGAGAGAATGGCGAATCGGCGGTGAAGTCTTTCTCGCGGAAGCGGACGACGACCTCGGGCGAAATAAGGCCCCCGCCGCTGCCCGCGAAATCCGCGTAGTTGGGCATCCCGCGCTCGTCTTTGGTGCCGCCGTAGCCGTACGGCGAGCCGGTAGCGTGCAGCGTGAGCGTCTTGATGCGCTCCGGATGGTCAATGGCGTACTGCATGACGATATTGCCACCTAGCGACCAGCCGAGCAGGTGGAAGGTTTCCCAGCCAAGCGCTGTCACCAGCGACTCCAGGTCGTCGCTGAAGTCGCGCAGCCCGCGCTCCGCGTCCACTGGTTCGCGTTCGCTCGCGCCGTAGCCGCGCAGATCAGGCGCGACCACCGTACATGCGGTGAGGCTCGCGATTAACCCCTCGAAGAAGCGCGCTGAGCTGGAGTTGCCATGCACGAGCAGAACGCGCTCGCCATCGGGCGTCGTGTTCGTGTAATAGTGCTGGCGGAGCCGGTCAGTGCCGATCGTGCGTGAGCGGACGTTGGGACGGAGGGGATAGTTGGACCGGGGCGGCGTTCTGTCGTCGAAGGGAATGCCTGCGCTCATGGGAGGCCTCCTATGGCTGGTCAGCGCGAAAGGAGCTCACCCACACGACCCGTGACGTCAGTCTGGTGACGTGTGGTCATGTGCGCACCTCGCTGGGTGCAGGCATCCCGCCCCTCGCGCCACGACAAACAGTCTGACACCATTGTGTCGTAGGCAGGGTCACTCCGGCAATGCGCGAGCGCAATGCGCGAGCGCAATGCGCGCGATGAGCCAAAGGCTGGGTGGCGAGGACGCGCTCTCGCCATCCAGTGACGTCACTGACGGGCTACGGCCAGACAGACGACGCCTTGATGAAGTCGCTAACAGGGGTCAGCGTCCCGTTCTGGATCTGCAGGAACTGGAAGTCCGAGATGCCGCCGTGTTTGGACGCTGACCAGCTGATCGTCGGCCCAAAGCCAGTGTCGTAGCTGGCGAAGTCGGTGTTCAGCGCCTGCTGAAGGCTGGCGCGTGTCGGGTTCGCTCCCGCTTTGCCCAGGGCATCCAGCATGAGCTTCGCCATGATGTAGCCATAGAACTTGTAGGCGCTAAAGGTCGAGTCACCTGTGGTCAGGCTCAGATATTGCTGGCCCACTGGCGTAGCGACGCTTGCGTAGCCGCTCACATAAACGCCATTCCCTGCGGAGCCGAGCAACTTCGCCCACGAGTTGTCCGACATAGGGTAATTGGCGATGTACCCGAGTGATGGGCGGTACCCCTGTTGGGCGGCTGTCAGGAGGAACTTCGCGGTCGGGCCGGGCAAGCCATTGAGAACGATGAGATCAGGATTCGCCGCCTTGAGGGTCTGCACCGCGCTGCTAAAGTCCGTCTGTGTGAACTTGTAGCCCACGGAGGCGACCAGATTGGCATTGTATTTCGTCAGCGCCTCGCCCAGAGTCGTCTTCTGCTGTAGGCCCAGCACGTCATCCTCATAGAGCAGGGCGACATTCTTGGCCTTCAGGGTTGACGCGGCATAGTAGCCGATAACATGGCCCTCGTCGCCGTAGTTGGGCTGCGTCATCCAGAGCCACGGCAGCGCGCTCCCGCTCGCGTCATTGAACTTCGCCCCACCACCGATGGGGTCAATAAATGGCACGCCCTTGGCGCCCAAATATTCCTCCGCGACATTCGCCGCGCCAGAGCCGCACACCTGGAAGACAGCGAAGACGTTGTCCTGCTCCACCAATTGGCGCGCAGCGTCGCGTGTCTTGGTTGGATCGCCGTCGTCGCTGATCTGTGTCAGCTTGATCTTGCGCCCGTTGATGCCTCCCGCGGCGTTGATCTTGTCGATGTACAACTGGTCGCCTTCGTAGATCGGCTGGCAGATCACTTTGAGCGGGCCGGTCGTATCGAGCACGGCTCCAATCGTAATCGAGTTCGAGTCAACGCCGGGCGCGCTGGCCGTTGAAGACGCTCCCCCACAGGCGGAGAGCGCGAGAGCGGCGACCAGCGCCACGGGGACGCCGGCGCGAACGAACAGGGAGGGGCTGCGGTGGCCACTCGGCCGGGATGTGGAGGGCATCGTTGGCGACTCCTGTTATACTCGCGCGCTCAATTGCGCCGCGCGCGCAGCGCCGCGAGAAGCCGAAACATGACAACTGAGTCATGTGTCAGATTATATACACGGGATCGCCTGCGGCTGTCAAGTGGGCGTCGAAAAATTGGGGCGAGACAGGCGCTCATACGTCGCGCACGCCGGACAAGGTCATCACGCGCCATGCGGCGGGCGCGAGGTATTGCTGAGACATCTGGAGCTGGAGTCAGGCGCGCGAGGACTAGTTGACCACCGCCCAGCGCATGCCCGCGCCGACACGTTCCAGCCGGCCAACCGTGTCGATGTGCGCGGCGGTGAGCAGCGCGCCCTCCGCCAGCGCAGCGTCCATGAGCCAGCGGCGCGAGGCCCGCATGAGCGCTGGCGTCGCCCAGGTCACCATCCAGTCTGGATGCTCGACCTCCACCTCGTTATGGAAGAGGTCACCAAGGATGTACAGCGTCTCACCTTGGGAGCGCACGCGCACGATCTGGTGGCCCGGCGTCTCACCACCTGCGGGCAGAATATCCACGCCCGGCGTCAACTCACGTGGGCCACTGAGGAGTTCCAGCGCGCCCTGCTCCCTGAGCAGGCCCAGCGTGCGCGACTCCAGTGAGGCAGGGTCGGCCAGACCCGCTTGTGTCTCGCCATCTTCCCAATCGGCCTGACCCAGATACACACGGGCATGTGGATACATGGGCGCTCCGCCCTCACGTGAGGAAGTCAGACCGGCGTAGTGATCCCAATGCGCATGCGTGATCACGACGTGCGTCACGTCCTCGGGCCGCACGCCGAGACTGACCACCTGCTCCTCAACCGGCGCTGGCGGTGTGTAATCGGGAACATAATACTCTGACTCAGGCGAGATCGTGGCGCGATAATCGTTGGCGTCCACGAGAACGCGCGCGTCATTCAAGGTAATGAGCGCGCTGAGACTGGGACTAAGACGTGGCTGGTCAAAGAGGTCCGCATACGCTGGCCGCCATTCCGATTCGGGAACCGCGAACTCGTCCGCTAGTCGCAACGTCATCATGCCCGCGTTGACGAGCGTCACCCGCGCAGCGCCCACCTGAATCGACCGCATCGTATCCAACGCCAGTCCTCCTGTGTCTCCAATCGCGCCTGCGACCGCCACGGCGCAGCCACGGCCTCCCGCATCGTAACACGCCAGCCGCCGCCCTTCCATCATCCCCTTGACACACCCTGTCCGCCGTGGCATAGTAGCGCCACGCGACAAAACATGACTCACTCGTCATGTTTTCCACCAACTGATACAACAAGCCTTGCTTCGATGACGAGGAGGCGGCGCGCGTGCAAGCCTTTCTGCAGGTCACCATCTCAGGTCTTGTGACGGGCAGTCTGTACGGCCTGCTCGCCCTGGGCATCGTCCTCATCTATCGCACGACCGGTGTACTCAACTTCGCCTACAGCGCCATCTCAACCATCGGCGTCAGTTTCCTTTACATTCTCGAGACGGTCAGCGGCGTCAACTTCTGGCTGGCGCTCGTCGCCAGTCTCGTCTTCGCCTTTCTGTTGGGCGCGGCGCTCGAGCGGCTCTTCGCCCGCCCGGCGCTGCACGCGCCAGTCTTCACCAAAGCTATCGCTACGCTGGCCCTCGCGCTGGTCTTGCGCACCGTCGCGCAGGCGGTCTGGCCGCAACTCGCCCAGTCTGAGCATTTCCCCGTCCCGTTTGAAGGCGCCGCGCTGAACCTGGGCGGCGTCTATATCACCGCCGCCGCGGTGAACGCGCTGGCCGTCACTGCAGTGGTGGTCGTCCTACTGAACTACTTCCTCAACCGCACCCGTTTGGGCATCGCGATGCGCGCCGCCGCGGACAATCAGCCCGTCGCCCAACTAATGGGCGCCCCTGTTGCACGGATCTTCCTGCTCACCTGGTCGCTCGCCGCCGTGATCGGAACGCTCTCGGCCGTTCTGCTAGCTGCCCAGGAGCGCACGATCGACATCACGTTTATGGATCCTGTGCTCCTGATGGCGTTCGTCGCCGCGGTACTCGGCGGCCTTGATTCGCTGCCGGGCGCGTTGCTAGGCGGTGTGGTTGTGGGACTGGCGCAGAACTGGCTCGCGCTGGGGCTGGCGGGGCGCCAGTTTGGCCCGCTTGATATCGGCGCGCCCGGCATTCGTGAGGCGCTCATCTTCGCCGCGTTCATTCTCGTCCTGCTCTTCCGTCCACAAGGGCTGCTCGGCGCCGCCGCGTTGCGCAACGTCTAGCGCCCCCACCGTCCGCCATATGGCCCTCGATCCCAGGAGGACTCGCATGACGACCACGCAGGCGTCGACGCCGCCCGCAGCCCCCACCACATCGCCCCCGAGACGCGGTAGTGGTACGCGGCTTCTGGTCGGGAGCGCCACAAGAATAGCGCTGGCCGCCTGCGCCGCGCTGCTCGCGCTCTGCCTGCCCGCCATCTTCGACGAAGTCTTCGGTTATAGCGCGGGCTTCGAACTACATCGCATGAGCCTGATCGGCATCTTCGCGCTGGCGGCGCTGGCCCAGAACATTCTCACCGGCTACGCCGCCCAGCCCTCACTCGGCAATGCCGCTTTCTTCGGCATCGGCGGCTATCTCGTGGCCTGGATGGCCGGCGATCTGGGCTTCCCTTTTTGGGCGGCGATCGTGGTCGCGATGGTCGCCAGCGCCGTTGTTGGCGTCGTCGTTGGTTTCCCGGCGCTGCGCGTGTCAGGCGCATACCTGGCCATCGCCACGCTTGGCCTGGTCATCATCGCTGGCTCACTCTTCGACTTCTGGGACACGACGGTCGGCCGGATGAGCTACGATATCAACACCCTGCCCGCTCTCCTCTCCGACGACCACTCGCTGTACTACGTGGTGCTGGCCATCATTATTGCGATCTTCGCCATCAGCGCCACTTTGCTGCGCTCGCGCGTGGGGCGGGCCTGGGTCGCTATCCGCGATAGCGAGATGGCCGCGCTGGCGTTTGGCGTCAACACGACGTATTACAAGCTGCTGGCGTTCATTGTCAGCGCCACGCTGACCGGTCTGGCCGGCGCGCTATACGCCATCTGGGCGCAGACAGCGAACTCGTCGATGTCCAGCGTTGACCAGACCATCGTCTTCCTTTCGATGATTGTGGTTGGCGGCTTGGGCTCGATCCTCGGCTCGGTTCTCGGCGCGCTGTTTGTTGGCTTCCTGCCGCTGCTGCTCGGCCAGCTTCCGCCGACCATCCAGGTGGGAACAGTCGACATTCAAATATCAACGCTCACCTCAGGGATCTACGGGTTGCTGCTGTTGCTCGCCCTGATGTTCTTCCCCGCGGGGCTGACTTCCGTTCGCGAGTTAACGCGAGCTCTGTGGACGCGGCGGGCGCGACAAGAAGGAGCGGCATGATGACCCACCAGGATGACCTACTGACGGTGCGGGGACTGACAGTGCGCTTTGGTGGCCTGCTCGCCCTCAATACCCTTGACCTATGCGTGCCTGAAGGGCACACCTACGCGCTGGTCGGCCCGAACGGGGCGGGCAAGACCACTCTGTTGAACTGCATCAGTGGCTTCGTGACGCCCGTGACGGGTAGCGTCATCTTCGCTGGTGTGGACCTCGTGACACAGCCCCGGCGGGCGCGCGCGGCCTTCGGCATTGCCCGCACATTCCAAAACGTACAGCTCTTCAGCAGCATGTCAGTTTTGGAGAACCTGCTTACTGCGCAGCACGCGCAGCTTCGCGCGCCGTTTCTCGCCAGCCTCTTGCCGTTTGGCCCGGCCATTCGTGAGGATCGCGGCGCACGCGAACGGGCGCGCGAGATGCTGGCGCTGCTGGGCCTCGAACGCTACTCGGACTCGCCAGCGGGCGCTCTGGCATTTGGGATCCAGAAACTGGTGGGGGTCGCGCGGGCGCTCGTCCTTCGTCCACGGCTCGTCCTGCTCGATGAGCCCGCGGCGGGCATGCCTGCCAGCGAGGTAGCGCAATTCGCACAATCGCTGCGCCGCTTGCAGGCAGAGCTCGGCGCCACCTTCCTGCTCATCGAGCACAACATGGCGCTGGTGCAATCCGTGGCCGAGCGGGTTTGCGTGCTGGACTACGGGCGCAAGCTGGCTGAAGGCCGGCCCGCGGAGGCGCTGGCCGATCCAGCCGTGCTGGAGGCCTACCTTGGTTCGCGCGGCGCGGCCCGGGCGAAGGAGGGCAGCCGTGCTGCAGGTTGAAGGCTTGCGCGCAGGATATGGCGCGCTTGAGGCGCTGCATGGCGTCTCGCTACAGGTCAAAGGAGGCGAGGCGGTCGCTCTACTTGGAGCCAACGGCGCGGGTAAGACGACGCTAATGCGCGCGCTCACCGGACTAATTCGCACCCGCGCCGGCTCGATCACGCTGACTGGAAACCGCATCGATCGGCTGGCGCCTGAGAGCAGGGTGCGCGCCGGGCTGGCGCTCGTACCGGAGGGCAGGGAACTCTTCGGTTCTCTCACCGTGCGCGAAAACCTCATTATGGGCGCCTTTACTCGCCGTGACCACCATGCGCTCGGGACCGATATCGAGCGCACGCTGGGCTACTTTCCCCGCCTGCGCGACCGTCTGCGCGCGCCCGCCGCTAGCCTGAGCGGCGGAGAGGGGCAAATGCTCTCGATTGGTCGCGCGCTGATGTCTCAGCCCCGCCTGCTGCTGCTCGACGAGCCATCCCTCGGCCTGGCTCCGGCCATCGTGGACACCGTTTTCGAAGTTATCGCGCGACTAAACCGCGAGCAGGGCCTGACGGTCCTACTCGTTGAACAAAACGCCAGCATGGCGCTGGACATCGTTTCATCCGCGTATGTGTTGCAAAGCGGATCGGTCGCGCTACACGGCCCCACGACCGATCTCGTTCAGGACGCGGCCGTGCGGCGACTGTATCTCGGCGCAGAGGGAGATCAACTCCAAATCCAACCCGCCCCAGCGCTGGCTATCGAGCCAGCGCAAGCGCCAAGTGAGGAGCATGCTATGAGCGCCCCATTCTTGAATGGCGTCTCGGCCCGAACAATCGAGACGCCGCGCCTCAAGACCAACGTCCTCTTCGCCGGCGATGAGTTGGGCGAACCTGTGCTGCTGATCCACGGCAACTGCTCGTCCGCGCGCTTCTTCGAGGAGACGATGCTCGCGCTGCCAGCGGGTTACTGGGCCATCGCGCCCGACCTGCGAGGCTACGGCGCCAGCGAGACAAAGCCCGTAGACGCCACGCATGGTCTGCGTGACTTCTCGGACGATGTGTACGCGCTGGCAGGCGCGCTGGGCCTCACCGGACGTCGCGCGCACCTCGTAGGCTGGTCTATGGGCGGCGGCATTGTCATGCAGTTCGCGATTGACCATCCAGACGACGTCGCATCGATGACGCTAATTGACGCCATGTCACCCTTCGGGTTTGGCGGCACGAAAGACATCGCGGGCATTCGCTGCTGGCCGGATGGCGCCGGCTCCGGCGGAGGGACCGCCAACCCTGACTTCGTCCAGCGCCTGCAGACAGGTGACCGCGGCGAGGAATCGCCGAACTCGCCCCGCAACGTCTTGAACACGTTCTACTTCAAGCCGGGATTTCGAGCCGCGCCGGAGCGGGAAGACGTCTTCGTGGAAGAAATGCTGCGCATGGCGACCGGCGACGGCAGTTATCCAGGCGACAGTGTCGCCTCGCCGAACTGGCCGTCCGCTTCTCCAGGGCGTGTGGGCGTGAACAATGCGCTCGCCCCCGAGTATTGCGATCTGAGCGGATTCGCCAGCATTGCGCCGCGCCCCAACGTCCTCTGGGTGCGCGGCGCGGACGACCAGATCGTCTCGGATACCTCGTTCTTCGACTTTGGCTACCTGGGAAGCCTGGGCTACGTACCCGGTTGGCCCGGCGCCGATATCTACCCGCCACAGCCTATGGTTTCGCAGTTGCGCGGAGTGCTGGACCGCTACCGGGCCGCTGGCGGCCAATACGACGAGGTTGTCATAGCTGACTGTGGGCATTCAGCCCACATAGAAAAACCGGACGACTTCGCCGCCGCGTTCCATGCCTTCCTCGCCCGTTTTCGGAAGCCCACGGGCGCCTAATGGCAGCGCCATAGAGTAGCCTGTATGAATAGATATTCGTGGCCGACAATTCTCAGCATCTTCTGAGGTGAACCACTGGGTGAGCCCGCGTGTTATTCTGTAAGGCACAATCAGTGCACATGAGCCGATGTGGCGTCTGAGTAGCGGTGTGGAGGATCAGCATGACAGCGCGAAGCCGGCGCACGCAGGGCGCTGGAGACGAGCCTGATCACGGCGCCTCCACACCTGCCCGCTCCAATGGTACGCCACTGGTCCCTGTCACGCCGCGCGGCGAGGAGACCCGCCGCCGCTTGCTGGACGCCGCCGAAGAGGTCTTCGGTGAAATGGGCTATTACGAGGCCAGCGTAGCGGAGATTACACGTCGCGCGGGCGTCGCACAGGGCACGTTCTATATCTATTTTCATTCCAAGCGCGAAACGTTCGTCGAGTTGGTCGAGGACATTGGCGAACGGCTGCGCACGGCGACGACCGCCGCAATCCAGGAAACATCCGACCGGATCGAGGCCGAGCGCAATGGTTTCGAAGCCTTTTTCCGCTTTGTTTACGCGCACCGTCGCATCTATCGGATTGTCGAGGAAGCGGGCCGGGTTGCGCCTGAGGCTGCCCACGAGTACTACCGTCGCATCAGCGTAGGTTACGAGCGCGGCCTTGCCGCGGCGATGAACGCTGGCCAGATCAACAATGGTAACGTCGAAGGTCTGGCGTACGCGCTGATGGGGATAGGGCATTTTCTCGCGCTGCGCTGGATCATCTGGCCGTCAGAGGGCTCAGCGGCAGAAAAGGGTGGCGTGGGCACAACAGATGGCGATACCCTGCGCGTTCCCGGCGAGGTGTTTGAGACCGTGATGGCATTCATCGCCCGCGGACTCGGTAGCGAGCGATAAGGCGCGGCGCGTGGGCCGTTAGACGGCTTGCGGCATAGCCCATATCGCTGCGCATTGCGACAGCCCGCCAGATCACTTATGCTCTGTGTCATATCTCAGTGTGAGACATATAGACGGGCCAGTTCGTCTGGAAATCCGCGTACGCTACGACGATATGTTTGAGCAAGCGCCCACATGGGGAAAGCCAACGGGGCGCGTTGCGACATTATGTTACACTGCCTACTAGATAGTACGTAATGTCGCGATGACCTGAGGAGGCGCGCAATGGCCGCTGATCCTAATTCTTCCACTGCCTCATCGTTTGCGTCTTCAGGCTCCTGGTCGGTCACCGACCTCGTCTTCCTTAGCTACTCGCGCGCTGACCGCGAACAGGTTGAGGCCATCGCCTCCGCCTTGCGCGCGCGTGGAGCCAGCGTCTGGTATGACACGGCCTCCGCCGCGGGTGGGACCTTCTACGTCGAGTCGGTACAGCGCGCGCTGCGACGAACGTCGCTGATGCTGGTGTTTGTCTCAGCCAACTCGGTCAACTCCAGTTGGGTCACGGATGAACTGCGCGCTTACCGCTCATTGATGGTCCGTGAGCCGGGGCATCAGCTGCTGGCCGTTCATCTTGACCGCACTCGTACGCCCATTTCGCTGGCTGGCGTTCCGGCGATTGACGCGCGTGGCGTCGCCCCTTCGGATGCCGCCGGCCTAATTGGCGCCGCGTCCGGACTGGCGTCGCTGACGACTCAGCAGCCCGCGCCCGCCACGGAAACCGCACAACCAGAAGCGGTCGCGGCGTCAACGGGTGGGTCCACTCCGCCAGTCACCACCCCGATGCCCGTCGCCAGCGGTTCAGTCTACCTTTCCTATGATGCGGCGGATAGCGGTCGCGTGCAGCCAGTCGCCGAGGCGCTGCGCGGCCAGGGAGTAGCGGTCGCCGAATCCGGCGCGAATGGGCTACGGCAGGCGCAAACGCTGCTCGTGGCGATCTCCGCCGCGTCCGCTGAGTCACCGACCGTGAGCGAGGATCTCGCCTCCTTCCACGCGCTCGCCTCGGGCGACGCCTCACGCGCCATCATCGCTATGCACCTCGACCAGACCGTCTCGCCGCACAATCTGAACGGGGCAAATGCGGTGGATGCGCAATCGCTTTCACCCAGTGACACGGCCCGGCTCATTGTCGCGGCGCTGCCCGCAGGCGCCACGGTCGCGGCTATCGAGTCCGTGCCCGCGACAGCCATCGCGGAAGGCGCAACCATGGTCGCCCCGCCAGCGGTCGACGTGACAGACGCGGCTCTCGTCGAACCGGCTCCCGCCCTCGACGCCACAGAGACCGCGTCCGCCGCTGCCGCCGAAGCCGCGCCTGTGGAAGCCGCCCTCGCCGAGGCCGCTCCAGATGAAGCTCCGGTTGCTGAAACCCTAGAGGTCCAGCCTGCGTCAGTGGAAGCCTCGCTTGCTGACACTGCTCCCGCCGAAGCCGCGCCTGCGGAAGCCGCGCCTGCTGAGCCAGCGCCCGCTGACGCGGCTCCGGCTGAGGTGGAACCTGTCCAGGCGCCAGTCGAGGAATCGCTCGCCGAGACCACACTGGCTGGAGCCGCGCTTGTCGGAGGAGCGGTTGGCGCTGTCGCGGCGATTGCGGCTGGGGGTGGCGGTCAGGCGCCCGCTCCAGCAGAGCCAACAGCGCCCGCCGAAGCCGCCGCTCCCGCGGAACCTTCAGCAGCGCCTGATGAGGGGCTCGCCGTAACGACTCCAGCGATGGCTGCCATTCCGCTCGCGGAGCCCGCGCCAGCCTCGCAGCCCCAAGAGGTGGTCGCGCGCCTCCGCGCCGCGCAGATGGAAGCCACAAACGCCGCAGTCCCGAGCGCGCCCGAAAAACCAGCAAGCAATCGCGGCTCAGTCGTCGCGGTGATCATCATCGTCATCGCATTGATAGCGCTCACCCTGGGTCTGTGGTTCAGCGCCGGCATGCCTCTATAGGCGAACGAGCGTTGATAATCGTCCGAGCGGCGCAAAGTGGACAGGGTGGCCGCCCTTCAATACAAGAGGAGTGGCTATCCTGTCCGTCACGCCATACACTTTCAATCTGTCACCAGATTGATCAGCCGGTCGGGCACGTAGACTATTCGCACGGGCTCCTTGCCACCCAGCGCGCGCCCAACGCTCTCCAGCGCCCGCGCCGCCTCGCCCGCCCGCGACTCGCTCGCGCCCGTTTCCACTGTAATGACACCGCGCGTCTTGCCGTTCACCTGGACGGCGATATTGACCGTCTCCGCCGCCAGCGCGGCCTCATCCACCTCCGGCCAGAGTTGTTTGTGGACCGAGCCTGAACCGCCGCAGCGCTGCCAGATCTCCTCAGTGATATACGGCGCATACGGCGCTAGCAGCCGCAGCAGGGTCTCCATCTCGCCGCGAGTGACATTCGGGCGATCCTCCAGGACGCCAGAGTAGCGCATCATCTCAGCGATGGCCGTGTTGTAGCGCAGCCCTTCCGTGTCGGCGCTCACCTTGTGGATCACCTGATGCAGCGCGCGTTGATCGTCGCGGCCGGGATCGCCATCCACCAGTCTCCGCTCGCCCAACCTCCAGATACGCTCCAGGAAGCGAACCGCCCCAGCGACGCCCTTGTCGCTGAAGTCGCCGCCCTGCTCGTAGGGTCCCATGAACATCAGGTACAGTCGCAGCGTGTCAGCGCCGTAAGTGGCGATGTACTCGTCGGGGTTGATGATGTTCCCCTTCGACTTTGACATCTTCTGCCTGTGCATAGTGATCATGCCGTGAGCCCGAAAATGTGTGAATGGCTCCTCGAAATCCAGATACCCAGCGTCGTGCATCGCCATAGTAATGAAGCGGGCGTACAGCAGATGCAGCACGCTGTGTTCCGCGCCGCCAATGTACATGTCGACTGGCAGCCAGGTTCGCGTTCGCTTCGGGTCCCAGGCGCGCGTCGCGTCGTCGCTGGATGGATAGCGCAGGTAATACCACGCGGAATCCAGGAAGTTGTCCATTACGTCCGTATCGCGTGTCGCGGGCTGGCCGCAGATCGGGCAAGTCGTGTTGACGAATGCCGCGATCCGCGCCAGGGGCGAGCCGCCTGTGGCGCTGGGGCGGTAGTCTTCCAGATCGGGCAGCCTGACCGGCAACTGGTCATCGGGAACAGGGACCGCGCCATGCTCCGGACAGTAAATGATCGGCACGGGCGGCCCCCAGTACCGCTGGCGGCTGATCAGCCAGTCGCGCAGGTGATAGCGCGTGTTGCGCTGTCCGGTGCTAGCCTTCTCGAACCATACGCCAATCGCCTCGCTCGCCGCGCGTGACTCCTGCCCGGTAAACTCTCGCGATGCCACCAGGACGCCCTCGCCCGTGTAGGGCATGTCCGGTGTGTCAATCTCGCCCGCAGGCCGGACAACGAAGCGCACCGGCAGCCCTTTCGCCCGCGCGAACGCCCAGTCGCGCTCATCGTGCGCTGGAACGGCCATGATCGCGCCTGTGCCGTACTCCATCAGCACGTAATCCGCGACCCAGATGGGAATCCGCTCCCCGGTCATCGGATGAATAGCGTACGCCCCAGTGAATGCGCCATCTGGCTCCGCCGGAGCTTCCTCCTCGCCGCGATCACGCGCCTCCTGGCGGGCGGCGCGGCGGCGCGTCGCCTCCACGCGATAGGTTTCGACACCCTCGCGGCGCTCAGGCGTCGTGATCGCATCCACCACAGGGTGCTCAGGCGCCAGGACCGCGAATGTGACGCCGAAGACCGTGTCGGGCCGTGTAGTGAACACCGTAATAAACGTCTCGGCGCGCCCCGCGACAGGCATGCTGAACTCCACGCCCGTTGACCGGCCAATCCAATTGCGCTGCGCCGCTTTGACCCGCTCGGACCAATCAAGCGTATCCAGGTTATCCAGCAGCCGCTCCGCGTATTTGGTGATGCGCAGCGCCCAGTGCGGCAGCGAGCGGCGCTCCACCAGCGCGCCGCAGCGCTCGCAGTGGCCGTTGATCACCTGTTCATCGGCCAGCACCGTGCGGTCGTTAGGACACCAGTTGACGATCCCGGTCTTGCGCTCGGCCAGCCCCCGCTTGAATAGTTGCGTGAAGATCCACTGCGTCCAGCGATAGTAGGCGGGATCAGTAGTGTTGACCTCGTGCGACCAGTCGAATCGATTGCCAATCCGCTTCAACTGGGTCTCGCGAAAACGCTCGACGTTGCGCGCCGTCAGCGCCGCGGGGTGCTCACCGCGCTTGATGGCGAAGTTCTCGCTATGGATGCCAAACGCGTCGAAACCCATCGGCTCAAAGACATCATGCCCGCGCATCGCCATCCAGCGGCCATGGATGTCTGAGCCGACGAAAGCATAGACATTGCCGACATGCAGGCCTTCCGCGGAGGGATAGGGGAACATCATCAGGTTGTAGTAGGGCTTGCGTGGCCGGCGCACATCCACGCGGTATAGGCCGCGCGCCTCCCATTCCTCGCGCCAGCGCCGCTCGAACGCCGCGAAGTCGTAGCGGGGCGGCCGCGCGGGCGGCGCGGCGCGCGTACCGGCCCGCGCCGAATCGCGCTGCGTTGTGCGCTTTGTCCCACGCCGCGCGCCGCCGATCGTCGCGCTCGCGGACTTCCCTGCGACCTGCGGCCGCTCAGGCGCCGATGAGCTGTGCGTTCGCGCCATTGCCGTTCCGTCCTCTCTCGCTCCCTGTCAGGGGCGCTCTGTTGCTGTTCGGTCTACCATCTGAACGCAGAGAGGGGTAAGTGGCGTGCAAGGCGATAAAAAGCGCGCCACCCGCCCCTGACAAGGGCGAACGGCGCGCATCAGCGCGGTCCGCGGTACCACCTTGTTTCGCCGCCACCTTGCGGTCGCGGCCTCTGAGGGCGCCAGCACGCCCCGACTCTGTAACGGGAGTTCCCGGCGCCAGCTAGCCGACCCGCGCGGAGCGTGGTTCAGGTTCACCGGCGCGGCTCACGGGGGAGCTTCAGCGCGCGTCGTCGCCGGCTCACACCAGCCGCCAGCTCTCTGGGAGACGCCGCGACGCTTACTTTCCCCGCCTATCGCGCTTTTGGTCATCTTCGGTTGTCACCACTGAGGGTATCACCCTCCGCCCGCCTGCGCAAGTAGCCAGCGAGCGTATACAATGCCAGCATCGCGATCACCAGCGCGGGGTGGCCGCACGTATTGGAAGTCGCACGCATAGGAAAGGGTACACCATGAAGCCAGCATTGTTGGTGATTGACGCCCAGCAGGAATATTTCGCGCCGCACGGCAAGTGGGTCTTGCCGGACGGCGAGAAGGCGCTGGAACGTATCCACGCGTTGATCGCCGCGGCGCGGGCGGTGGGCGCGCCCGTCTATTACATCCGGCACGAGAGCCTGGAACCAGAAGCGAGCGTTTTCCGGCATGGCAGTGTTGGCGCCACCTTGCACCCCTCGCTAGCGCCCACACCGGGGGAGACGGTCCTCGTCAAACACTTTCCCAACGCCTTCGCACAAACGTCACTCGCGGCGCATCTGCGGCAAGAGAACGTAGATACGATTATCGTCAGCGGATATATGACCCAGCTCTGTTGCGACACCACAACCCGCGCAGCGGAGGAGTATCATTTCAGCGCCATTTTCGCCGGAGACGCCACCGCCGCGCGTGACCTTCATCTTACTGGAGAAATCTTCACCCACGAGCAGATCCACGCGGCGACGCTGGCGATCATGACCGAATTTGCCGAGGTGCTGACGACGGAGAAGGTCATCGCCCGCCTGCGTGAGGAGTTGGCGGGCGCGGGCTGATTAGCCAGCCCAGGCCGGCGCGTTTAGGCGCTGACCTGGGCTGATGTGAGGAACTGCTCGTACGCCTCCCGCAGGCGCGGGTAGCGTAAGAGGAAGAAGCCCGCGTACTCGTTATGCAGCGGGCGCGGCTGCTTGAGCAGCTTCATGCCAACCTCATGTGGCAGCCGGTTGCCCTTGCGCCCGTTACACGGGCGGCAGCAGGCGACGAGATTCTCCCACGTGCTCTGGCCGCCACGGGAGCGCGGGATTACGTGGTCGAGCGTCAGCTCACGCGTGTGCTTGCCACAGTACTGGCACAACTCTTCGTCGCGCAGCATGATGTTGGCGCGCGTCGGGCGCAGCGCCATCCGTGGCACCCGCACGTTCGCCAGCAGTTGCACAATCACCGGCTCATCCAGCGAGAAGCGCCGCGAGTCGATGCCTTCTTCGATCGCCCGGCGCACGCTGTCGTCAACGAAGGCGACTTTCTGCTTGGAAAGCAGCACGACGAGCCGCCGCTCGGGGATAACACTGAGCGGCTGAAGAGAGGCGTTAAGCACGAGCACAGGCACTGTGGCGACCCTCCTTCTAGCTCACGTCACGTCGCTGTATCGCTCGATGACGGGGAGAAGGCGTTCGCCTGCCAGGCAAGCCGTGGCGCGACCGAGGGCGCCGCTATCTCCGCCGTCTGTGATGACCATCCACTGGGGCGCGCAGAGCGCGCGACCCGCGCCCGGACCCGACACTTGGCGCGCTTCCCCAATCAGGGAAACACCACGCAAAAAGGAGCGCCGCCGCACGAATGGCAACGCCCACGGGAGAACCTCCCGTGTAACGCTGTTCCACCATTCGCATGGCGCGCTCCTCAAGCGGGACCCGTCATCCGCCGGCCCTGGAGAGGGTCGCCGTCTGGCGGTCTGGTCGGGGTGAGAGGACTTGAACCTCCGACCTCAGCGTCCCGAACGCTGCGCGCTAGCCACCTGCGCTACACCCCGAGATAGGTTTGAATCGTGGAAAGGTAGGCCACGCCGTCGCGCTTGCTCACCCTTCCGCGCACGAGTATATCATACGCGATTCGCCCACCGCAAGTAACGCGCGGGGTCGTGGCGTGTCCTGCGATGGCCCGTCAGACCAGCGCGCCATGCTATAATGCGTGGCGGTTTGACCACGACCGTTCCGGGCCTCATAGCCCCTGAGTTGCCGCACATCGAGCGAAAGGGTTGGGCGCGTGTCGCATACTCCACGGCCTACGCTGGCCTACGAAGACCTCGGCGACCCCGCGTCTCCCGCCGTCCTGCTCATCCACGGCTTCGCCGGAGCGGCTCGCGCGCACTTCACACCCCTTATCGCCGCGTTGTCCGCCGACTATCGTATTCTCGCGCCCGATCTGAGCGGCCAGGGCCGCTCGGCGCATATTCCCCGCCAGGTAGACGCCCACCTGCACCAGCACGACGCTGACGACCTTCTCGCGCTTCTCGACCATCTGCGGCTCGACCGCGTCCATCTCATCGGCTACAGCGATGGCGGCGAGGTGGCGATTATCCTGGCGGGCCGGCTCGGCGTGCGCGCCCGCTCGCTGACCGCATGGGGCGTGAGCGGGCGTGTGCCACCGGCTAGCGTCGTCGCGGTCTACGCGGACCCGCCGCGCAGCATTCATTCCTGGCCCGAGCTCGAGGAGGAACTGGACGCGATGCACGGGCCTGGGACCGCGCTACCGATGCTCACCTCCTGGGCGGCGGCGATGGAAGACCTGCGCGCGGGAGGCAGCGCCATCAATGACGCGGAGGCCGCGCGCATCGTCTGTCCCACGCTGATCCTGGCAGGCGACCGCGACCCATTCAATCCGCTGGAAGCCACGCAGGCGCTGGTCGCCCGCATCCCCGGCGCGCGGCTCGTCACATTGCCGGGTGCGGGCCACGACCTGCTCGAGGAGCGCCAGGCGCAGGTGATCGCCCTCGCGCGCCGAATGCTGAACGGAGGCGTCGCATGAGCGACGAGCGCACAGCCATACCGACCACCACACCAGGCCCTAACCCCCGTCCAGCGCTACTCCGCCGCGGCGCAGGCGCGCCCATCCTCTTGTTGCATGGCTGGGGCTTGCGCGGCGACCTCTGGAGGCGTGTGATATACGGCCTCGAGGATGACTTCGATGTCATCGCGCCCGACTTCCCCGGCTTCGGCTCGACTGAGTCGCCCCCCGCGCCGTGGGGAGTCTCCGACTATATGAATTGGACCATCGCGCTGATGGATGAGCTGGGCATCAAACGCGCCAGCGTTATTGGCCACTCATTCGGCGGCCGCGTCGCTATCAAACTGGCCGCGCTGCATCCCGAGCGCGTCGAAAAGCTAGTGCTGACAGACGCGGCGGGCATCCGGCCCAAGCGTACGTTGGCATACCACTACCGCGTGCGGCTCTTCAAAGCGACTCGCTGGCTCTCGAAGCAGCCACTCGCGCCCGCGCGCCTACGCGCCTGGGCGGCGGCGCGCATTACCAGCCAGGGTTCGGCCGACTACAAGGCGGCTAGTGGCACGGTGCGCGGCTCCTTCGTCCGCGTGGTGAACGAAGACCTACGCAAGTACCTGCCGCGCATCCACACGCCGACCTTGCTGATCTGGGGCGAGCGCGACATGGACACGCCCCTAGCCGATGGTCAGCTAATGGAGAAGCTGATTCCTGACGCCGGGCTGGTCGTCTTCCCGGGCGCAACCCACATGGCATATCTCCAGGAGTCAGCGCGCTTCAATGTCATCGTCAAGACCTTCCTGCTCGGCCAGGGCAACCGAGAATAGAGCGAACGTGTCGAGTGTGATCGGGATAGTATTGCTGGTAGCGGCGGCGCTCGTCTGGCTGGGCTGGATGACGCGCATGGGCCTGATGGGCGCGCGCATGTATCAGATCGAGGAGTATGAAGGCAAGCGCCTGCTTGCCTGGGGCCACCAGCGCGCATGGCGTGCGCCCGCTGCCTTGCATCAAGCTGCATGGATCGTGTTGGCTCTCGACCTTCCCAGCGTCATAATAACAAGTATTCCGAATTTCTTTCCAACTGAATGGTCTCGACCTTTCGTTGGGAGCATATGGTTCATCGGTTCAGCAGTGGCTGTGGTCCGCTGGCGCTCGCTTCCTGCCAAGAAGCCGCTCATCTACACCGCCCGCATGCGGCGCATCCTGGGGGTTGCGCTCGCGGTCAGCGCCATCCTGGCTACCATCCTGGTCGTCGTGCAGCTCGCACTCCCCATGCCACAGGCGCTAGTAGGGTCCATTGCCATCCTTGTCGCCAGTCCATATCTCGTGCTCTACATCCTCATCGCCGCCAACTGGCTGCTGCGACCCGTCGAGGCGCGCATCCAGGCGGGCTACGTCAGCCGGGCGCGGGCCAAGTATACACGCATCGCCCCGCTGACCATCGGCGTCGCCGGCAGTTATGGCAAGACCAGCACCAAGCACATCCTCGCCGCCCTGCTGCGCCCGGCTATGGAGACGCTGCCGACGCCCAAGAGCTACAACACGCTGATGGGCATCACACGCACGATCAACGAGAACCTGGAGCCGCGCCACAAGGCCTTCGTCGTCGAGATGGACGCCTACGCCCCTGGCGAGATCGCCGCCATGTGCCGGCTGGTAGACCTGACCATCGCGGTCGTCACCTCTGTCGGTCCGCAACACCTCGAGCGCTTCGGCACGATTGACCGCATCAGCGACGCGATGTTCGAGTTGATCGCCGCGATGCCCAAAGGCGCGCCAGCCGTGATATATGGCGGCGAGGCGCTGTCCGCCGCGCTGGCTGACCGTTCCGCCGCCGCTGGCTACCGCGCCGTACGCTATGGCCTGGAGTTCGAAGACGCCGGCCCGCTGGATGTCATCGCCAGCGACATCCAGGTGGATGAGCGCGCTACGCGCTTCACCTGGCGCTGGCCCGCCGAAGGGCTGGAGCAACACGTCGCTATCCCGCTGCTCGGCCAGCACAACATCCTCAACGTCAGCGCCGCGCTGGCTGTCATCCACCTGCTCGACTTGCCAGTAGATGAAGCCGCCCGCGACGCGCTCAAACTGGAGGCCGCGCCGCACCGTCTGCAGCTTATCCACACTCCCGGCGGCATGACAATTATTGACGACAGCTACAACGCCAATCCGGTTGGCGTGCGCAATGGCCTCGATGCTCTCAAGCAGGTCCCTGGCCGCCACAAGATTCTCGTCACACCTGGCATGGTCGAGCTTGGCCCTGTCGAGGAGGAGGAAAACCGACGTTACGGTGAGCACGCCGCGACCATCTGCGACTATGTGATCCTCGTCGGCGCAAAGCAGACCGAGCCTATCGCCGCTGGATTACGCGCCAGCGGGTTCAGCGACGACCGCGTGCGCGTAATGGAGACACTGGAGCAGGTGACCGCGGCGCTCACCGAGCTTGCCGGGCCAGGCGATGTGGCGCTCTTCGCCAATGACCTGCCCGACACCTACGTCGCGCTGAAGTAGCCGCGCCTGACTGGAAGGAGCGCGCAGCCATGACGCGCGTCTTCATCGCCGTTGACCTGGACGCGCCGACTCGCGAGGCGCTGGCCCGTCTGCTGCGCCGCGTCGCCCACGTCCTGCCCAGGGCGCGCGTCGTCGCGCCTGAGACGCTGCATGTCACCCTCGCCTTCCTCGGCGAGCTAGATGATCAGCGGCTGGCGGAAGCGATCGCCGCAGCGCGTGAGGTCGCCGCGGAAGCGGCGCCATTCTCGCTCGCGCCTGGCCATATCGGCATTTTCGGCCCCGACGACGCGCCGCGTGTCATCTGGCTGGCGCTTGGCGGGCAAGTGCGACGGCTGATCGCGCTGCAGCGCCGCCTTGCCCACGCGCTGGAGGCGCGCGGTTTCACGCTCGATCCGCGTCCCTTCTCGCCGCACCTGACACTCGCCCGCCTCACTGCTCCACCGGGCGAATACGGCCTTCTAGGGCTACGCGAGCTGCGAAGCCAACCGTCACGCAAGGACTCATGGCAGGTGGACGACGTGCGCGTCATGCGCAGCGACCTCACGCCAGCGGGCGCGCGTTACACGCCTCTGGCCATCATCCCGCTCGGCGCGCCCAATTGATGCGCCGCCCGCCCGGCTCCCTGGTCGCCGGGTGATAGAATGTCGGGCGAGCGCGAACGCGCCTGAGATTGCCGAGAGTGCGCGATAGACCAGAAGGAGCGATACACGATGGCCGGCGACAGTTCATTTGACGTTGTCTCACAGTACGACGAGCAGGAGTTTGTCAACGCCCTCGACCAGACACGGCGCGAGGTTCTCACACGCTACGACCTCAAAGATACCAAGACCGACATCGAGTATGATGGCAAGAAAGCGCTCACTATCCTGACCGCCAGTGAGTTCACACTCAAGAGTGTGCGCGATGTGCTGGAGTCCAAGCTCGTGCGCCGCAACCTCTCGCTCAAGATCCTCAAAGATGGCAAGCTCGAACAGGCGAGCGGTGGCATGGTGCGCCAGCACATCGAGCTGCAGCAAGGCATTAGCCAGGACCTGGCCCGTGAGATCACCAAGCTCCTGCGAGACAACTTTCCCAAGGCGCGCGCGCAGATTCAGGGCGACGCCATCCGGGTCACTTCCAAGTCCAAAGATGAGCTTCAGACGGTGATCCAGTTCCTCAAGGGCAAAGACTTCCCTGTCCCGCTGCAGTTCATCAACTATCGGTAAGGTAGCGCGGATTTCGGCGCCTCTACTCGTCAAGAAACTGAAGGTCGCGCCGCATCATCCCGCCCAGGACATGCCGCCTCCCCATCTCTCTTGCTCCCGCCTCACGCCTTCCGCGCCAAGGGACAGGTGGCGATAGGCCGGATGGGGTTCGAGCTCTGCTACCCGAGGAAGTTGGTCAACGCGTCAACAAACGTGGGAGAGATCACGATCGTGTAGTGATTGGATTCTGGGATCACCACCAGCTTGCAATCGGGCATGAGCGCCGCTACTCGCTCGGCTTCCTCGGGCGCGATGACAAAGCCCTTATCGGGCGCCAGCGTGCCGCGCTCTGCTCGCGCCAGTAGCGTTGGCGCCTTCACATGCTCAGGCAGAAGCTCAGTCTTGGTAAAGAAGAGCGCGGCCATCTCCTCTTCAATCGCCGCCTTTGGCACACGCGAAACCACCGTCCCGTCCGGCTGGACATCCGCGTCATAGCGGAAATACTGCTCCCAGAACGGGTTCCAGGTGAAAACCGGCAGACTGCTCATCGCCGCCAGATAGGCGTCAAGCGACGGGAACGGCGTACCGAGCCGGTTGACCGAGGCGGCGATGGCCTGCGCCGCGTCGTCAGGGACCTTGCCGCCAGCATCGATGAGCACGAGCTTCGCCACGCGCGCGGGAAAAAGCGCCGCTGTGTACATACTGATGACCGCGCCGAGCGAGTGGCCGATCAGCGTGACGCGCTCCACGCCGAGCCTGTCGCAGAGCGCCAGCAGATCCGCGGCATGCACGCCAGCGTTGTAGCCCCGCTTCGGCTTGGCGCTCAGTCCGCGCCCGCGCAAGTCCGGCGCGATCACATACCAGCCGCGCGCGGCGAGCTGCGGGCCAAGCGCCGCGAATTCACGATGGGTCGCGGTCAGCCCATGAACCATCATCGCCACACGATCGGGCGAGGTCATCGCGCCCCATGTCGCATAGTGAATCGAGGTTCCACCCAGGCCAAGCGTGTCTTCGCGCGCCGTGATCACCTGCTCACCAGACATCGTGCGCTCCTCATGAGAGAATCAGGCAGCTAGCCGCTTCAGCATGACGTCAATATAGCGTAAATGGACGCAATAAGTGGGGCGAGGCGTCTTTGCCCCGCCCCACCCGCGCTCCCGTGCGTAGTTTGGGCCGCATGCAAGTGACGCGGCCACCTCGAGCCTCCGGGGGACCTAATAGGTGGTTACGCAGCCCCCGCTGGCATTAGACCACAGCGGCTGGACCGCATAGAAGTGGCTGCCCAGCGTAATATTGGTCGAGTTTGAAGCCCACGCGCACTTGTCACCAATTTCCGCGCCTGAGCTATCGAGCCAGCCGTATTGGCCCGATGTCGTGTGCGGGTCAGTAATCGCCTCGGCGTACTCATGGCCGCCGACGACCGAGAACCCATCAAAGTAGCCATTGCCGTATGAATTGTTCGTGCTGTTGACGAAGTTCTCGCCACAGCTCGCGCCCGCGTCCGGGATATAAGGCATGTAGGACCACGCCACATCCTGCCCTCCCGAGTTGATCGTCAACGAGTGGTAGGCGCACCACGAGGTGCCAAAACCGCTCTGTGAATGACCCGAGGGGGTGAACACAAAGTATGTGGCGTTCGCGTTGTATCCGAAGTGTGATTGCGCCTTCACCGCCTCTGCCGCAAGCCCCGACTGGGTGATGCGCTTTGGCAGCGATGACCCGTCAACCCAGGTTCCTTTCAGTTGCCCGGCTGGATTGGTGACGTGCGTGCCAGCAGAGCCGCAGTTGATCGTCCCAACCGCGACGCCCTGACAGTACTGGGTATTGATGTTGTCCCACGAACTACCGCCGACATTAGAAAAGAAGCCCTGAACATACGTCTGCGCCTGAGCGCTCGTGTAACCACCAGTCGAGAAGCCCGAGCTCCACTGGCTGCCCCAGTAAACGATGTAGACGGCGGGCGTCGTCTCTACCGCGCCACCCTGGTAGGTCAGTGGCGTGCCAGCGGCCTTGGGATGCGGCTTTGCGCCGCGAATGCCCATGTGATGGGCCGCCATGAGGGAAGGCTTGACCGCCGCTGACGCCGACGAGGCCATCGGCCCAAGCGCCAGCGCCAGGGCGGCTGCAATAATGCCGGCTCCGGCCAGCGCGCCAACGATCGCTTTGTGTCTCACCGCGGAATACCTCCAGGCGAAAAGCGCACATACCACGCTTCCGCTGAACAACTCATCCTCACCTTCATCGGAGGATGGCGCTAACTCCTCATTGAGTTGCGAGTGGAGTGGAACGCTGAGGTGATGAGCACGCCTCAGGGCGCACGAAACACAACTAGCCGGGAGCGCTATCGCGAGAGCGGAGGCGCGAAACGCTCACTATTCATGAGGAACGTCGCCTGTCTGTCGCGATGTGAGCAATATCCTATCAAGCGTGCTAGCGATGTGTCAAGCGCTCGTCGCCTGTTTGGCGCCCGTGATGTGTTACGCGCTCCCTCGCGCAGCGCGAATACCTTGGTGGCCGCATAGCGCCAGGAGAGTGACCAAGCGATTCTCAGAAGCTGCTGTCAAGCGTATTAAGCGAGCAGTGGGAGAGGCGTTTCCGCCTCTCCCACTGTGTTCGCGACTGGAATGCCGCGAGTGCTGTAGCCAGAGGCTACGGGTATGTCGTCACGCAGTGGCTGCCACTGCCGGACGTCGTTCCATTACTCCAGATCGGCTGCACCGCGTAGAAGTTGCTGCCGAGTGTGATGTTGGCCGACACGCCACCGTTCTGGTTCCAGGCGCACTTGTCGCCATTCTCGTCACTACCGCCGCCGGACCCTTGCCAGGCGATGGTGCTGCCGCTCGGCTGCATGTCAGTCTCGGCCTCGGCCCACTCATGGCCGCCCGTGATGGAGAAGCCATCAAAGTAGCCATTGCCGAAGCTGTTGTTCGACGAATTGACATAGTTCTGGCCGCAGTTCGCACCCGCGTCCGGGCTGTAGGGCTGGTAGGCGAAGGCAATCGTGCCCGAGGACGTGCTCGTGCTCGTGTGCCAGGCGCACCACTGCGTGCCGAAGCCGCTCATTGAGTGACCGCTGGGCGTCATGACGAAATAGATTGCGTTGGCGTTGTAGCCAAAATGCTGCATCAGGCGTGTGGCCGCATTGGCGATGTCCGACTGGCCGATGCGCTTGGGCAGCGAAGTGGTATCCACCCACGTGCCCTTGAGCAAGCCTGTCTGATTGCCAATGAACGCGCTGCCCGCGGGGCACGAGGTCGAGCCAACGGCGACGCCCTGACAGTATTGCGTGTCGATCGCGCCCCATGTGCTGCCGCCGATGCCACCGAAGAAACCATTGACGTACGCCTGCGCCTGGGCGCTGGTATAGCCGCCGGTTGAGAAGCCGGTATTCCACTGGCTGCCCCAATAATTGATGTAGACAACCGGGCCAGTTGAGATCGGGCCGCCGTGGTACGTCAGAAGGCTACTGGTCACCGACGGATTAATCTTGTTGCGAGTTGGGAAGACCTTGCCGTGAAATACCTCTGTGCCACCGGCTGAGGCATGGGCGTGGGGAGTCACGCCGGAGAAGGCGATGGCGAAAACACCAGCGACGACAGCTACCGCAGCCAAAGATGAGGCTACAAGACGAGAACGCTTCACTCGAGTACGACTCCTCGTTGACGGAACATGAAAATGTCACGCGCCGCTCCGTTGCGGACGCGAACGAGACTTGGTCTGCGCCTGTTCATACTCACGACAATCCAGACTCTTCGGCCCTGTGGCTCCTTTCTGACCCGCACGGTTCGCGGACTTCCCGGCGACTCAGCGCCCGGTCAATACGGCCCCGCCCTTGAACGGGCAGGAAAGCCCGGCGCCCAGACGGTATGAGTCCGCCCACAGCGCCAGGTAATACGCCCCACAAGCGGCCAGTACTCACAATACGCAGCCAGCCTGGTATTGCGGGACGCAGAGAGTCAGGAACAGCAAAATTTGGGCGCCTCTCACCCCTTGAGAAAATAAGTTGAGGAGCGCGAGGGCGCTGAACCGCCTACCACAGACATCGCAACAATGGGCTATTTTTGGGCGGACATTCGGCGGTTGCGGCCAATAGTAGCAGTCCACATTACGTATGTCAAGCAGTCGCCGGAAACTCGCGGTGGCCATCCTGGATCGATCCCATGTGATGGGATTCAAAATGGTCCAGCCGTGTCGGCGAAACCGGCATGGCTGGACTGCAGCGCGTGTAATTCAGACTACTGTGGCGCTAGTCGCTGAAGACCATGTGCGCTATCACCGTGCCTACTGGCCCACTCGAGGGAATCCGGTAGGCTCCGAGCGCGCCCTGGGCGCTCGCATTCATCACAGCGCCTGCTTTCGTCTGCGCCTCCAGGCGCCGCCAGTTGACCGAGACCACCTGCGCGGAACCCAGCACGACGACGAAGCCTGGTATCTTGGCGGTATCGACTTGAATGACGATGTTGCCCGATGTGAGATGCACATCTGTCGCTGGGACCATGCCGTATCCCGCCAGCGCTGGCGCCTCATCCATTATCAGCGCGTAGCGCAAGCAATAGGCGCCGCTGCTGAACGACCCCGCGCAATCCTTCTCGGTCTGGGTCAATGACACGCTGAACTCAAGGTCCTTGCCCTGATAGGGTGTTTCGACATGCACATCCACCCGCTGCAACCGCGCAGGCTTAGAGCTGCTCTGCGTCCGCGGGCTCTGACTACTACCACTCACCGGGCCGCCGCGCGCCCACGCGCCCTGACTCAGCACGAACACCGCGCCCACCATCAAGAATAGCGCCAGCGCAAGCGATCCCAAGCCGCCAAGCCACGGCGCGCGTCCGGCATGGGACTTACCGGTTAGCGGGTTTTGTTCTGCCATCTCAGTCACTTCCTTCCTTCACCGTCTGCCCTGGAGGGCGACTTAATGGCAAGCTGCGCTGCCGGAGTCCGTGAAGGAGCCGCTCTGCCCATCCCCCACAAACTGCCAGTCCCACGACCCCGCGTGCAACGTCAGCTTCAAGACGCCAAATGTCGTTGCGTCCCTCACCACGCTGTTGGCCACAGTCCCATTGAACCCGCCATGACTCTGGCCCCCTGTGCCCACCACGATCTCCGTTACCCCCATCGCGTTGGCGTTGCCGTTGGCGTCTTGGGGTAGGAAGCGTTCGTAGTCATGGTCATGCCCATTGAGGACCAGATCCACATGCCCTGCGTACAGGTCCGACCAGATGTCATGCAACTCCGCATCCCCCAGGCTCCAGCCCGACGTGTAAAACGGCCGGTGCCAGTACGCCAGCGTGCACGCCGCTGGATGCGCCGCCAGGTCGGCCTGCAGCCACTGCTCCTGCGCGCTGCCCGCCTGGCAGCCGCCGACCTGCGCGCACTCGCTGTTGAGCACGATGACATGCCAGCTTCCCACGTCATAGGAGTAGTAGCCGCGGCAGCCGCTGAGGCAGCCGGGGTCCAGTGGGGAGGCCACTCCCGCAAGATAGGTGTAGTACCCCGCCGCGCCTGCAGCCGCGTTCCCGCAGGTCGTCTTGTACTCATGATTGCCAACCGAGGGATGAGTAACTGACAGCCACTGGCCCCAACTGAGCGCATACGACGCCTGGAAGCTGGAAAGTGGCGCGCAGTCATATTGCTCATCACCGATAGGCGCTACTACGTTGGCTCCGCTGAGCAGAGCGGCTGTGTAGCGCGCCTGGCAGGCGGACGATGTGCCCGCGCCGCCGTTGAAGGCGCTGTCACCCGGATCGCAGGCGATATCGCCCGCGGCCATCAGTATGGGATCTCCACCACCAGGAGTTGGTGTGCTCGTCGCCGTTGGCGCCGGCGCTACGGTGGCAGTGGGCGTTGGCAGTGGCGTACTCGTCGCCGTTGGCGCTGGAGCCGGAGTAGAGGTCGCTGTCGGAGAAGGCCCTGGCGTGGCGGTCGCCGTTGGCCCCGGTGTGGCGGTCGCTGTTGGCGCAGGCGTAGCAGTCCCAGTTGGAGTAGGCGACCCCGTAGGCGCCACCGTAGGTGTGGGGGTCGCGCTGGTAGCGGCGGTGAGGTGGTTCTGGATCTGCGTCAACGAGAGCGCTTTGTTATAGATAGCGACCTCATCAACACGGCCATTGAAATAGTACTTCGCATACGAACCCGCTCGCCCAAACGCCAGCGCCCCAGTGGTGACATTGGTCGCGCCGGAAATGGCCAGGCTTCCAACACTCACGCCATTCACATAGAACGTCAGCGTCGAACCAGATCGCTCGAGAACTAGGTAATCCCAGCGCGAAACACTGAGCGCATCAACCGTATCGACGATCTCGTAATTCGCGCTCCCTACGTAAAGAATGCCCTTCCAGCGATTCGCGCTCGTGACGCTTACCCGATACTGCCAGCCAGGGCCCCCACTCGAGCTGGAATTGCCTTTCTGGAGAACCGTTCCAGTCGCGCCACTGAGCGACGCCGGCTTTGCCCATGCCTCAATCGTAATATCGCCAGTGATGTCCAGATTCGCGTTGTCAGGCACGGTCACGTACCCAGTCTTGCCATCGAACGCGACCGCGGTATCTGTGTCACCTGTGATCGCGCCAGGAACACCCTGGGTATAGCCGCCCGTATAGGCTCCGTTATTGCCGCCTGCGCCGCTATCGGCAGCAACCGTTCCAGACGTTTCACCCACACGCCAATAACTTACGGGAGCATCAGCCAGCACAGTGGCTGAATAGGTGGCGGACGCGAGTACACGGTCCCCCGACCGCAGGGGTACGAGTGAAGCGAGCGTCAGGGCGAGAAGCATCGCGACACTCGCCTGCAAAGTAAGCTGACGCGCGCGGTGTCGCGCCGCCCGGGGCATCGTATTCACCACCTCATGCCTCTATCCATTGACCAGCCCTGCCGTGGATGCCGCGCCTGTGAGGAAAACACCGGGATTCGCGTGAGGGATCGAGAAGTGTGCGCAGGTTGCCGCAAAGTAAGGGGGAGTCTGCGACGTCAGTCACTTGAGACAGGCGCCACTTAGGCATGCCGACCGTATCAATCTAGCGATACGACCCGATTCTATCACATGATGATTACAAACATACATCCGAAATACCCCGGTAATTCTACTGAAAAACACTGAAGAGTCCATGCTCTCGCCTACTCGTGAAGGGAGCAATGTCACACCTGCGACCGCGATGATGAGCGCCAAACGCGCACCTGGCACCTAGCGTCGCCGCTCACGCATCTATTTTCCTATCAATGATCCACTCTCCTTACTCCTCCACCTCCAACCTCTCGATCGTCAGATCACATCCATGCGAAACAGATCGCTTCCCTGCTGGACTACCTCAATCGCGCGACCGCAACGGTTGGCGGCGATTTCGATACTCACGCCAGATGCGGTTCAGCACGTCGGCGCGCACGTCGGCGGCGTCGCGCGTCGCGTCCACCACTTGAACATGTGGCACGCGCCCACGCAGAGCCAGCAGTCCTTGGCGCTGGATCTCCAGAGCCTCAGGACTGTCTTCGCCCTTGCGGGCGTACATCACTTCGCCGGGCGCATCAAGAACGAGAACGAGATCGGGCGCGGGACACGAATGACCCAAAGCCCACATATACCCGCGCTTCAGAACGCTGCCAGAATGGCTCGACGGCGCCAGCGCGTCATAGACATAGCGGTCGAATACCACGACACGACCCAGCGACTTGTGGTACAGCGCCACCATGTATCGTGACCAGGCCTTTGGCGCCCGCCCGGCAATCTCGACGGCGCGCCGCGCGAGCGCATACACTGCCCTCTCAGCCTTGTCGTTCCTTTCGGTCTGCGTTGGCCCGCTCTTCCATAGTCCCATATACACCGAGCGCACAGGGACATAGAATGAACGGCGAATCTCTCCCGCCAGATACGATTTGCCCGCGCCATCAGGCCCAAGCAATGCAACGCTCACCCCGGGCCGGAATATGCGAATGAGCGGGGCCTCCACCGCCTGAAGGAGGCGATTGACGAGTGAGCGCGCCCGCGCCGTGATTGGCTCACGCCTGCGGAATCCCGCGAAGAGGGCCGGGGAAAGGGTCGCAAGCGCGTCCCAATCGCCGCTTTGTACGGCCTCGATCATGTGTTGGGGGTCCCAGCCCGCCGGCGCGGCCAGCGCCACCTGCCGCGCCAGCGGTCCATCTACCCGCGCGGACGGCGCCAGACGCGTCAGTTGCGCGGCGCGATGTGGCGCGAAGACGCCCTTGTCGAGCGCGCAATGAAGGAAGAGCATCCAGAAGGCGTCATCTGGATCCGGGACGAATACCGATCCAAGGCGCCGTCTCCGCGCCAGCGCCCCCGCGGCCGCATATGACCGCAAACTCAGATAGGGTCCGAATGTCAGTTCGGATACCACATCGAGCGTCGCCCACGTCTGCGAGGCCGGATGATAGCCAACGTAGAAATGGTGCGTGCCGCGACCCATCGTGGGGCAGGACAAATATCCGTGTCCGTCCAGCAGCGTCTGGGCGCACGGCGCATCCTCCGCCGCGATCAGCAGGTCAACATCATCTCCAGGTTCATCAAGGGCCTCTTCACCGCGCATCACCAGCCAGCGGATATTCTCGCGCTCGAAGGCGACAAACAATTCCGCCAGCAGCGCATGCGTCGCCGGTATGCGCGCACCCTGGGTTGCGCCCCCACGCTGGGCGCGCGCGGGCGCGCCAACGCCACGGCGGCTCATCGCGCTCTCCACCGCCTGGAGCGCGTCCGCTACCGTAATCTCGCGCAGTCCCGACATGGGACACGAATAGTCCCAGCAACCAGGCTCATTGTTCGCGTTGTGCTTGTCCTGGCACACTCCAATCTTCAGCGCCAGCTCATCATCCATGCGACGGACGATCACGGGCGCGACGGCGCCGGAGAGCCCAGTATCGGGGCGGGATGGCCCCGCCAGCGCCACGACAGGTATCCCGACCGCCTGTGTCACTTCGAACACCGCGCTATCCACACAGACACACAGGGAGGCCCGCGCCAGCAACGCCGCCAGCTGGCTTAGGGTGGTCTTACCGGTAAAGGAGGTCGATGACGACGCCATTCGTTCTTGGATCGCCTCGACATACCGGGTTTCGTTCGCCGTACCGGTAAAGAGGATGGCGCTGCCCGGGTAGCGCGTGGCAAGCGCGTCACCTAGCTCAGCCCAGCGGCTCTGTAGCCACTGCTGACAAGCCCAGTCGGAACCAGGGTGCAGGATGAGTAGTGGCGCGTCTTCTGCGACAAGGTGTTCCTGCAGCAGCAGGGTCACCGCCAGAGAATCAGCCTCGGTCAACTGCATCGATGGCAATACCTCGGCGCCAGGCTCGATCCCGGCCGCGCGCAGTAACGCCATGTGCTGCGGAGCATGCCGCTCCTTGCATTGGAAGGCGCCAAGTCTGCTTGTCAGCAGCCAGCGCGAGAGCGCCGCGGGGTAGGAGCCATATCCTGCGCGCGCGCCCCGGCAGACGGCAAAGGCGAGCGCATGTTGCAATGGGCCACCCCAGTAGAACGTCAGCGCGCGGTCATATCCCACGCCAACCCGTGCGAGCAGACCAAGCCAGGCGCGGATCTGCAGCAAGCGAGTGATCAAGGGATGATACGGCCGGTAAAGATAGAGGTCGCTCCGAATCGAGCGATCAATCTCCTCCAGCCGCCCTAGCGCGTTGAGCGCGTCCTGATTGCCGGCGAGCGTGATGAAGGCGCTCGGCGCGCTGCGCCTGATCATCCGCACGTACGGCGCAACCCGCAGAGACTCACCAGCCGAGCAAGGATCAATGATCAGCAGAATGCGCTCGTGGCGGCCCTGCGCTGACGCGAGCGCGGCGCGCTCGCGAGCGGCATAGATAGCGGCATGTATGGCAACCACCACAGTCCCTGAAAACTGCGCGATGAGCCATGCCCAACCGGCGCCGGCGATTCCCAGAATAGGTAGCAGTTTCCAGGCGAGCGCGATCGTGATCCCGGCCATACCGAGATTGAGCGCCGCAGCCCAGGCGAATCGCCGCTGCACGCGCAGTACAGACACATAGACATTGGTGATCGCGTCCGGTATCGCGGACAAGACGAGCACAACCAGCAAACTGTAGCCGTAGAGCGCGTAGGTGGGACCAAACATCGAGAGGATCAGGCGCCCTCCAATGACCGCAACCAGCATGAGTGGGCACATGAGGCCGGAGATGATGAGCACGCTCGACTTCGCCTTCTGCAAAATAGCCGCGGGCGTGTGCGACCCTTCGGCAAGCAGCGACGTCGCCACGGATGGTGACACCATGAAGAAGATGCTTCCGACCTGCCAGGCAGTATAGAAGTAGGCGTTCTCCGCCAGAGACAGACGCGCGACAACGATCACAGGCAGGAGGTAGATGGGCGCGAGCGCCCCCAGGCTGATCAGTTGTTGGCCCGCAACCATCGAAAGCATCGCTCGCATCTGCGCGAGGAGCCCGCGTAACACCAGGCGATACGAGCGCCTGAGACGCGGAGCCAGCATGGCGCCGACAACTACGCTACAGCCCGCCGCCACGACCCAGGCCACGCAAATGGTGATGGCGCCCCCAATGCCGAGCAGTACGGGCGTTACAATCAACGGCAGGCGCATGAGCGCGAACGTCGCTGAGCGCGTCAACATGTTGCCTGCGACGCGCTCAGCAGTGAACATCGCGTCCAGCGTTGCCGCCAACGTCAGCAGTGGAACACCAACAATCAACGCTAGCGTGAACTCGCTGTGCTGGCTGACGATGGCGAGTTTAGGCGACACAACAGGCAGTGTCAGCGCGGCGATAGTGCCGGTTGCCAGGCTAGCAAGAACTCCAGTGACCATGACCGCGTTCAGCGTGAGCGACCACTCCGCCCCACTGGTCTTGCGCGGCAAAACCTGGATCAGCGTCGGTCCGATGCCGAGATTCGCGAGCGTCGCCGCAAGCATCATCACGCCAATCAGCGCGGAAGCCAGGCCCACGTTCTCAGCCGGATACATGCGGGCCGCGATGATCCAGAAGAGATAGCCTGTGCCTGCGGTCAATGCCGTCGTAGCCATGATGTAAACGCTATTGCGCAGGAGGGAATCTGTGCGCAGCCGGGCCAGCAGTGAGCGCAATGCTGGCGCCGCCTGCTCACCCCATCGTCTGCTCAACATCATGACTTTGATCCTTCCTGCGCTCGTGGTTCGTTGTCCAGGTGTCTCACTGCATGCGGCGCGGCTAGCGCGTCTGCCCAATATGGGCAAGTTGCGTCTGTGGCAAAGGCTCTCGTTGCGCGCGGGTTGCGGCGGCTATCCGCCGCCGGCTGCGTAAATAGGCGAACGGGCCAGCTACCAGTCCGCGCATCTCAAGCCATGTCAGTTCCTTTGGATAATCGACCTGCTTTCCGGCGTGATGGGGTGATTCAGCGCCAAAGGCAAACTGCAGGCCCAGTGGCAGCCGCGCAAGAAATTCGGGAGCCCGCCGCGGCTGGGTGATAAACGTCTTGAACAGCGCCGACGAGAGGCCGAGACCGTAGCCCCGCATCTGCTTGCGGAGTGGTCCGATCTCGCGGTGCGAGGGATGACGCACAATGGCGGTTGGCGCATAGGCGAGGGTATGCCCGCCCAGCACCGTCCGCAGCATCGCGTCGAGGTCCTCACCCCCGAGCGTCGGAGTCGCTGGCCCCAACGCGGGATCAAAGCCCCCTATCCCCAGGAGGTGATCCCGCTTGAATGCCATGCTGCCCCCGGCGCCGTAGATGCCAAGGTTGTACGGATAGAGTGGGCTCTCCGCCCGATGGTCGGTCAAATTGAACAGACGCGCTGAAAAGCCGGCCTTGCAGTATCCCCCGAATTGCTCGAACCAGCCTTGCGCCTGCGTCTCCAGCTCCATCGGCATAACAAGCCCCGTCACGCATCGGACATCGCTTGCGGACTCAAACCCCCTCACCATTTCGCCGAGCCAGCGCTGGTCTACGAGCTCATCATCGTCCGCGAAGACCACAATTTCTCCCCGGGCAAGCGCCAATCCTGCGTTGCGCGCGTTCGAGCTGCCTGCTCGATCTTCGCGCACGTAGCGCACTCGCGCTGACTCCATGTAGTCTCTGTTGAAGAGCAACGCGGTTTCGTTCGTGCTCGGCGCGTTATCGACAACGATCACTTCAAAGCGCTCCGCCGGATAGTCCGACGCGAGCGCGGTTTCGACCAGCGCCGCGACCTGGGCCGGTCGGTTGTGTGTAGGAATGACGACGCTGACAAATGGAGCGCGCGGCAGGAACGCGCGCCGCGCAGCCAGGCACGCGGGCTCTTCTCCCGTCGCGATGCCCTCACGAGCTAGCCCACAAACTTGCGCCAGGCCGTCGTTCGACAGGTGCGCATTGATTTGATCGCCGAGCTCTTCCCAGATCCGCTGGGCGAGCACACCAGCGGCGCCGCCATCAAGCGCAAACTCCATAACGCGGAGCGGCTGCGCATGCAGTCGAATCAGCGCGAGCGCACGCCGGTAGATCACACCGCTCCTGGATATCTCGGCGAGATGTGGTATCGGCTCACTGAGCTCGATCTCGAGCATCGCCGCCGGCTCAAATGGGCGTGTGGGAGCTGTCTGCGGCGCCCTCACGATCGACACGATCGACATGAGCGGCGCAAGGGGCCGCTGAGCGACGCTGGCGCGCGCTTCTAGCTGCCCCAACCGCGCACGCGCGCGCGGCCCAAATCGGATAGCGAATCGCGCCACGCCACGCAGTGTGGCTTCCACTGAGGTCATGCGCTGGTCGATCAGCGCCCCGAGCGCGGCTACATCCATGTCGCCGCGCACGTGGAGCCGCGCAAGCGCAAATGGATCGTCGCTCATGGCGCTATGCATGTTCTTCACGGCGCACGCTGAGGTGTAGCCAGCCGCCTTGACTAGCCGCTTGACTCGACGACTCGTCCACCCATGCGGATACGCGAAGCTGCCTGTCTCCTGACCAAGGTGTTCATCAAGGAGTCGCTTGCTTGTTACGATTTCCTCACGCGCATCAGCTTCGGACAGGATGTCCATCTGGACGTGGCGGTGACTATGTCCGCCGCACTCAATCCCGCCTGCGCTCATTTCCGCCAATTGGGACCATGTGACCATGCTCCGACTGGATTCGCCATCCGCGGCCAGCCAGTCGCACGCGCCACCAACCCAGGCGGTGGGAACATAGAGCGTCGCGGGGGCACCGAACAGGCGAAGTATTGGATACGCATTTTCATAGAAATCGGCGTAGGCGTCATCGAACGTCAGGACCACTGGATTGGCAGGCAGCGGCGCTCCGTGCGCCCGCGCCCGCACAAGGTCAGAGACGGTGATGGGTGTGTATCCAGACCGCCTCAGGAACGCCATATGCTCCTCAAACATCGCGGGCGGCACGGCCCACTCGCTGAAGAGAGGATTCGTTGAGGTCGAGATGCTGTGGTACATGAGGATCGGTATTGTTACGTCATGCGCAGAAACACCCGTCGCCGCGCCCGGCGTTGTTGACATGTCACCTGACACGTTTCTCCCCCAATGCTATCCCTACTGACGGGCGCAACCCGAGAATTCAGACTGGTATCACCGCTTCGATCCAGAGCGGGGTGAGGCCAGAAAAGATCCGGCCCGAGAGAAGATGCCTTGCGGCCAATCTGCGGCCTGCGAATCGCATGGAATGCGAAGTAGTCGGAGATAATGGCTGGGCGAACCAATTGGTAGCGCGCTCGGAGCCCGCTCCAAACCGCTGAACGGCTCGCGCCGCGTGTTCGTGGCGCTCAAACTGGAGGGTAATTCCCATAGCCAGAAGCCTCCCCCGGTACGAATGTGTGCCGAGCCGCTCGATTGGACCACACCTTTTACATCCAGAGCGCGCGGCCAGGCGCAAAGCGAGCGCGCTTCACCTCAAGGGTAGGCCCTACCTACGCGGACTGCAGGGGATATCGAAGGAGCGCTAGCTAGAGCGCGTGAGGATGGTCGGGCGCGAATGAGACACCCCGGCGCTGCCTCTCGTGACGAGCGCGTATGTGGCCATTTTCGCAGCCAGGGGCGCGCGGCCCAAGTAGCAAAGGTATCATGCCGCCGATACCTCTGGGATCAGATTTGTCTTCTTTAGCGCCCTGGAACAACGGCGCGTCAGGCAGAAGTAGGGGATAAAGGGATGTTCGTCGCATCGCCGCGCGCGGCGCAGATTCAGTAAATGTAGGCCTTAAGCGCCAAACTCTACCATTTTCCGCCCCCCATGCGCACCAGATATTTACCCTCAGGGGCGACAATAGGTGATGGAATAGTCCCGGTCCCCTGATCTGCCTGCCGTCATGCGCCGCGCACCACCGCTGCCGCACGAATCACTGGTCTCGGCTCGCGCTCACCTGATGAACAATCAAGCGCAACACGGGCGGGATGGGAAGGCGGGAAATTGAGGGCCACGTTCGCGGATGCCGCCGCAGAGACCCGGTCAAGCTGGAGAGGAAGCCCCATGAGCCTGGAGTCCCCGGCGGGCGCGCGCGTCGTTCCTATGCGCGAGCGAGCCACCACTGAGACGAACATCGAGCGCTGCAACCTCCGCTCGCGAATTCTCATCGTCGAGAACCATCCCGTCTACGCCGTTGGGCTCAAGGCGCTCCTCAGCGAGGATCCAACGTTCGAGGTCGTCGGCCATGCGACGGACAGCGCCACCGCCATGCCACTGATCCGGTTCTCAAAGCCAGACCTCATTCTGCTCGATATAGGTCTTCGTCAGGAGAATGGTCTTGATCTGATACCCCGATTCCGCCGGATTTCTCCTAAAGTTCGTATCGCCGTCATCACAGCGCACGAAGATCACGAACACATGATGACGGCTGTACGCTTGGGTGCGCAGGCGTTCATCCAGAAAGAGCTTCCCGGCGAGAGCATCCTCACCGCCGTGCGGCAAGTGCTACAGGGTGAGCGGGTGATACCTCAGGCCGCGTCCATGACCGCCGCGTTGACAGAGTTGGGAAGTCTGCTCCAGACCCGCGAGCGCGAGCACAGTAAGCTCACTGCGCAGGAGTTGAGTATTCTGCGCCTCGCCGCCGACGGCTACAAGAACAAGGAAATCGGCGCGCACGAATTCCTAAGCGAGGTCACCATCAAGCGCAAACTTCAGGATATTTATCGCAAGCTCAACGTCACAGGAAAACCTGCCGCAGTCGCTGAAGCGATGAAGCTCGGGTTCATCTAGCGTTGAGGCCTGGCCGCACGGAGGGTCAAGCGACCGCGATTATCGAAAATATCCACATTACGTCAAACTCAACCGCGGAGCGGAATGTGCACACGATACAGCGAACGACGAGAAAGCGCCGCGCATTGCCGCCCGCTATCGAGGCGGCGCTTGCGCAATGTGTCGCACGCGCTGGGATGAGCTCCGCGTTTATCGCAGTCGAGCGGCAAATTCACGGCAAGAACGCCCTCGTCATTTGGGCGCGCGCAGTGCGCCCAAATGATGATGAAGCCCCGAATGTGCGGCCGGACAACCGGCTTACGGCCGGAATGCGGGAGGCGCTTCAAACAGCGCTTCAGTCCGGTTGTCCTGTCTTGACCACGAGCAAGCGCGGCGTGCGCGGTCATCCTCGCGTGCTTGTCGCGGCGCCAGTGATGGCGGGAGCCCGGGCGCGCGCAGTCCTCGGCGCGGTGGGTTTTGTTCCAGCCCCTTACGCGAATGCCGTTCGGGTTATCCAACGCGCCGCGAGCGGGCTAGACACCACCGCGTTTCTCTCCCCAAAGGGAGCGCCCGCTGCTCCTATGTTCATCCGGGAAGCCAGCGCGCGGCAGGATGTATTGCTGCACGAGCTACGCGTACCCCTCAGCGCCGCAAATCTCTTACTGGAGCGCCTCAACCGCTTGAATGCCTGGGATACGCTCACTGAGGACGCCAGCGATATGATGCGGGCTGCCCAGGCGGCAGTGCGCGAGGCCCAAAGTATCGTGCGCACATTGAGCCAGTTGCAGGCGCTCAAGCAGGACGCGATACCCATCGCGCCGCAGCCGGTTCAGGTCCAGAAGATCATCGAGCGGGCAGTGGCTCTCTTGCCCGGCTCGGTCGAACGTCTTCGCCGGGCTCCGGCTGAGGCCTTGCCAGATGTGCTCGCCGATCCGCTCTGGCTTACGCATGTCCTCACTAACCTGTTAGAAAACGCGATGACCCACACCCCTGCGCCACAAGTCGCCGATATGAGCGCAGCGCTCAGCGCTGACAAGTCGTCGGTAATCGTCTCAGTGACGTCCTATGGCGCGGGTATACCGCTTGCCGAACAGCAGCGGCTTCTGCTGCCCTATCACCGGCGATCCACTGCTGACGACCTGACCAGCAAGGGATTGGGTCTGAGCATCGCCAAGTATCTGGTTACCGCAATGAGCGGAGAGTTGTGGCTGGAAAGCGACGGCCGCCACAGCGCCACCTTCCGTGTCTCTCTCCCCGTCGCCGCCTGCTCCCGCCACCTATAGCGCCCCGCGAAGCGCTGTATGCGGGCGAATGTGGCTCGGATATCATGCGCCCGAGCGCACTATAGACGAGTTCCGCCACGTCTCTTGAGGGCAATGAGGAAGCGACTCAGCAGCTCAAGCGCGGTCGCCCCGGATACGTCCGATCAGTAATGCAGGTAGACTTTCGCGTGCGCCAGAGATGTACGGGCTGCCGGGCTGGTCTTTCGCGGGCGCAAGAGCGCAGGTCATGCGCTTACATGGGGCGCCGAGGTCCCACTACACTCGCGTCACCACACTCGCGTTTCGCCGTGTCATCACCCCTACGCTCCTCGCTCGACCCGACCTCGGTGATACCAACGACCGGTCTGGATGATACCTTCTGATCTATCGCTCGCGGTGTCGCTCGCCCATAATGCCCCCTGTATCCCCATATTCTCGCGCGTTTCTGCCTGACGCGACGAGAACTCCACGCTTCACACACAGCCATAGCACCCCCGTGCTATTTGACCTCTACGTGTAGAACAGCGAGGGCGACGTGGACAAATCGATTACCGACGTGGTGAGTCACTCTCCCACTGAGATCAATACCGGACCCGACCTGATCGCGATTGGCTTGCTCAGATTGCAGCAAAGATTAGAGGCGCTTGACCGCCTCTATAACGAGGAGATCGACGCGCTATGTCAGGAACTGGGCCGGCTAAAAGCGGATTACATTCGCCTCTATCAAAGCAAGCAGGACAAGCCAAAGGTAAAGCAAACCCGCGGGCAGCCGAGTCGCACGCCGCCCAGCGCGCCGCCCAGTCTCTAGGAAGGCGCCGACCACAACTTGTCCGCAGGGTGGAATTGCACACGGTGGAGTTGCAAAGAGGTGGAGACATGGGAAAGCCATCACGATTTCCACGTGTCAGCGTGATCATCCCAACGCTCAACGAGGCCGATAATTTGCCGTATGTGTTGCCCGCGGTCGCGGAGATTGCGGCTGAGGTCATCCTGGTAGACGGTCATTCCGTGGATGACACGCCTGCGGTCGCGCGGCGCTTGCTGCCTGATATCCGGATTGTCCAGCAAAGTGGCAAGGGCAAGGGAAACGCGCTGCGCTGCGGCTTTGCCGAGGCGACCGGCGATATCGTCGTCATGATGGACGCCGATGGCTCAACCGACCCCATCGAAATTCCGCGTTTTGTCGACGCGCTCCTCGCTGGGGCAGACGTGGCGAAAGGTTCGCGGTTTCTCGGGACCGGTGGTAGCTCCGATATTACCCGCTTGCGGCGGCTCGGCAACCGTGCGCTCAATGGCATGGTCAACCGGCTCTTCCAGACGCCATTCACCGATCTCTGCTACGGATATATCGCGTTGTGGCGCGTGTGCCTCGACTTTTTTGACATCGATTGTGACGGTTTCGAGGTTGAGACCCAGATCAATCTGCGGGCGCGCAAGGCAAATCTCAAGATCGTAGAGGTACCCAGTTTCGAACATGAGCGCCGCCACGGAGCCAGCCACTTGAATACCTTCCGCGATGGCTGGCGGGTCCTGCGCATGATCGCCCACGAGTGGCGTCGCGGCTACGCGACCATCAAAACACCCGGCGTGCACCGCGCCTATCACATGGCGACTGTGCGCGAGCTGGCGACATTCCGCGAGCTTGCCAGCATACGGGATCTAGCCACCATGCGCGCCGCTCCAGAACGTGGGCTTCCTGACGGGCTGGAACACCTGGGAGCCGTGTAATGAGCCAGACTCTGTCAGCCAGCGCCGATGTCTCGGTCGTTATCTGCGCCTACACGGAAGCGCGATGGGAGCAGTTGCGCGCGGCAGTGGACTCTGTTCAGAGTCAGTCCTGCTCTGCACGCGAGATTTTGGTGGTGGTCGACCACAACGAGACGCTATATCACCGCGTGCGAGCGGAGATATCCGGCGCGCTTGCGCTAGAAAATGTCGAGGCGCGCGGTCTCTCAGGAGCCAGAAACACCGGGCTACGCGCCGCTGGCGGCGCGTTCATCGCGTTTCTGGATGACGACGCCATCGCTGAGCCGGACTGGCTAGAATTACTGCTAGCCGCCTGCGAAGACGCCACTGTGTTGGGATGCGGTGGTCTCATCGCGCCAGCGTGGGTTGTGGCCCAACCTGCCTGGTTCCCAGCCGAGTTCGGCTGGGTTGTTGGCTGCAGCTATCTTGGACTGCCCACGTCTCGCAGCGCTGTACGCAACCTGATCGGCAGCTCGATGCTCATCCGCCGCGAGGTGTTTGAATTTGCGGGGGAGTTCCGCAGCGAGATCGGCAGGGTCGGGAAGCGCCCTGTCGGCTGCGAGGAGACCGAGCTATGCCTGCGCGCCCAGCGCCAAGCGCCTGGCATGGTCTTTCTCTATGAGCCTGCCGCGCGCATCCACCATGTGGTTCCCGCTGAACGGGGCCAGTGGAGCTACTTTCGCTCGCGCTGCTTCTTCGAAGGACGCTCGAAAGCGCTTGTCGCCCAGCTGGCCGGAGCGCGCAATGGCCTCTCCTCCGAACGCGCATACACCCTTCGCACGCTCCCAGCAGGCGTGGCGCGAAACTTGGCGCGAGCCGTGACGCGACATGACATCTGGGCGCTGGCGCGAGCCGCGGCAATCGTTGGTGGTCTGACTATCACCACCGCTGGCTACGTGACTGGCGCTCTGATCGAGGCGCGGAAGCGCTGGAGCGCCCATTGGCGTGGCCTTCGCTACACCGCCGCTTCGGCTCTGACCGTCGCTGAGCCCGCGCCGCCAACGAGGGGATAATGGTTTAAGGATGACACGTAGAAGTTTGTTACGAAATGGCACGACGCCGCGCCGATGGCGCACAGCGCGTGTGGCATACGATGGAGCGGCCCTATGCTCATGTTCGTGATGACAGACATCGCCATAAAAACAAGCACGCGCGCAAAGCGCGTGGGCCAGCGAATTGTCCAACTGTTTGGCGCCTCCCACACGTTCAGCCAGACCGCGCTCGATCTTTCGCGACGTTATGGACGCGTTCAAAGCCACTCGCGGACATTGCGAGGGCTGGCCGATCCGGCCCAGGCTGCCCTGACAGCGCTGATCGTCGTCATCTCGTTGGCGTTGTGGGGCGTGTCAGTCCGCTACGTCAACGTCGGCTCGATGAACGACCTGGGTCTCGCGTCTGTGCTTCCGGTCGGCTGTTATGTCGCGCTGGGTGGGCTGACACTTGCGTTTTGTCTGGCGCTGCTCGGCGCGCGTGAGGGGGGGCCGACCTGGATACTGGCGTTCTGTCTGCTCGCGCTCATCTTCATGCTATATGGACTGCCAGCGATCGTCGAGCAGGCGCCACGTTTTCAGGTCACCTACTGGCTTGCGGGACACACCGAGTACATCATGCGAACTGGCGCGCTCGATCGTGGCCTTGACGCCTATTTCAACTGGCCCGGCTTCTTCATCCTCACTGGCCTGCTCACGGCCGCTACGGGTTCACAGTCAGTGATGGTCTTCGCCGCATGGGCGTCACTGATCTATAACCTGCTCTATCTCCCCCCTCTGTACATGATCTACACCACCGCGACACGTGACCGGCGGCTGATCTGGCTGGGGCTCTGGTTCTTCTATATTACCGACTGGGTCTGGCAGGACTATTATTCACCTCAGGGCCTAAATCTATTCATCTACCTGATCATCATCGCCATCTTACTCAAATGGTTTAGGACCGCGCAGGCGACGCCCAGATATGTCACCGCCTGGACCTCATCCGAGGAGCGGATGATCGCTATTGAGACGCGCCCAATCTCGTTGCGCGCGACATTACAGCTTGCCCAGGCGCGCGCGCGCGCAGTGGTTCACTCTACCAAGCGTCCCAGGCAAGTTGCATCTGGTTTTCCGCCGCGCCTGCACTCGTGGCTCGCATTTACGGATACACCTACCGCGCCCGGAGAAATGCGGCAGCGTATCGCGCTGTTCATCTCACTACTCGCCATCTTCTTCTTCAGCGTCTCATCACATCCAATTACGCCATTCTTTATACTGTTGAGTGTCTCGGCGCTCGTGATGTTCGGCCAAATCAGGCCGCGCTGGTTGCCTGTGCTACTGGCGGCGCTCATCATTGGCTGGGACTTTACAGTCGCCCAGCCATACATGGTGGGCCACATCGCCACCGATTTGTCTGCGATTGGCAATCTGGGCGCCTCCACGAAAGCAAACGTCTCCGGACGTCTCGCCGTCGGAAGCCCGCAACACCAGCTCGTCGCGCAGATTCGCGTTGGCCTGACCGCCATTATCTGGGGTCTTGCGTTGCTCGGCGCGGCGTTACGGTGGCGTCGCGACTCCACCTGGTACGCTGGCGAATCATCGTGGGGAACCGGAAGCCTCTTATTCCACGACCTGAAATACTTATTGCTCGCGGTGACGCCGATGCTGATGGTCGCGCTCCAGCCGTATGGCGGAGAGATGGCGATGCGCAGCTATCTGTTCAGCCTGCCCATCGTCGCGTTGTTCGCCGCCGCAGCTTTCTGCTCTCCCGATGTCGGCATCGGGCTGCGTGGATTCCGTGCGCTGTCTGTAGCGACAACAGCGCTCACGTGCTTGATCCTTCTCGCGGCATTCATGCTCGCCCGCTATGGAAACGAGCGCGCCGACTATTACACCTACAACGAGACGAACGCCGTCGCCTTTCTCTACTCCGTCGCCCCACGCCACTCCTTGCTACTTCAAGGCTGGACAGGCACGCCGTGGCGCAATCTCGAACTGGAGCAGTATGACTACTTCCCTCTCTATCCAGGTTATCAGGATGCGCGAACGCTGAAGGCGCACAATGTTGACGGCATCATCGCCTCAGCGTCTAGCGGGAAGTATCCCGAGACATTCATCATCTTCACCAGGAGCCAGAAGGCTCAGGCCGAAATGTTCTATAGCGTGCCAGCGTCGGATTTCGACGCCATCGAACTGGATCTGATCGCTTCCGGCCGGTTCACCATCATCTACAGCAATCCAGACGCAGTCATCTTGCTCTACGAGAAGCCAGCGCATGCCCATGTCGCGATCCCATTCACCGACACGCCGATTTACAGGGAGTGGTCAAAATGAGAACGTTATCCTACTGGACGCTGGCGCTGCTGTTCTCGTCGCTGCTCGCCTGGATATTCGTCGTGGCCGGAATCAACGGCGCGCCGCGGTTTGTCTTACTTCTGTGGTTCTTGTGTGTCTGCCCAGGAATGATGTTGACGCGATTTCTGCATGTGCGCGAACCGCTCGCCGAGTGGACGATCGCCATCGCGCTCAGCCTGTTCGCTGACGTGGCGGTAGGAGCCGGCGCCATTCTGATTGGAAAGTGGTCGCCCGTTGGCATCCTTTCGACGCTGGTCATCATCACGACGATCGGCGCCCTGGCCGGCGAGCGTGGCCAGTTTCGCGCAGCGTGGGAGGCCTGGAGAACAGGGAAATGACAGGCGACACAGTGGGCAGGACGCGCCATTGTTGGGTCTCCGGCCTGGGCTTCCTGCTGCTGGCCGCGCTCGGAGCGACGATCTTCCTGTCTCTTCGCGCGCAACCTGCGAGCCCTGATATTATCGTGACAACGGATCATTCACATCCTGCGAGCCAGAGCGAATTCGCGCCCGGCGTTTCGCTCGTGGACTCCACACTTGACCCGGCCACAGCCACTCAGCAAATCAGCTCGCCCGGCGAGACGCTCCTACGGGGCGCGGCAACCTATGTGAACACTCCCATCATGGGATGGGGTCTCCCCGATCCGTGGCCCGACCCAACTACGCCACTCCCCACGAACTGGAGTTCCCTCGACGCGCGCGTCAAGCTCGCGATTCGAGTCGGAGCGATTCCTGTCATCACCCTTTGTGAGGCGCCGTGGTGGGATGAAAAGGCAACTACAATCCAATGGCGGCACGGTGACGCTCACGCGCGCTGACGAGTGGTCCGCGCGCGCGTTCTCTTCCCGTATTCTGGATAACAGGATGGGCGCATGGTTGAAACTCGTCCGCGCCGTCGCCCAACGCTACATGGCGCCAACCTATAGTGTCCGTTATTTCCAGGTCTGGAACGAGCTCAAAGGGTACTACAGTCCAGCCTCCAATACCTATGATTATTCCACAAGCCCCGGCAAGCCCGGCGGAGCCAACGCGACACACGGCTCCACCTACATGTATAACCGCGTCTACGCGCAGCTGCTCTCGGTCGCGCATTCAATGGGAATACCATCCGCGCGTGTCCTGATTGGTGGACCGTACATTGTCCTGGATACATGGTCGAGCTCCATCCAAAGTGATCCATCATCGCTCGTCAAAGCCTATGGCACGTTCGACCAGCGTTCGCTCGATGTCTTGAAATATTGGTTGCGCCACAAGTCAGGCGCTGGCTTCATGACTATCGATGCCTCAATCGGAAACAAAGACGGAGCCGCCATCGCGACCGCGACCGTCGCAGCCGCCAAGTTTGGCGACATCGTGCGCTGGATCCGCTCATTGAACCCATCCAGATATCCCGGCGCCCGGACACTGCCGATCTGGCTGGCGGAGTGGTATGCGCGGCCATATGGACAGAATTCCGACTCGCGCCACAGCGCGGCGATCAAGACGTACGCCATGATGGCGTTTCTCAAGGCAGGCGGAGCCGTCGCGCTATCCTGGGGAGCCACTGCGATAGGGCAGTCTAGTCCCGAACTGTGGCGGAACATGGCAGATGGAGGGGTTGAGATATTGCCATTCTATCAGGCTTACAGCGATTTCAAAACCTACTTTGCGCCCGGCGTCCAGCTCTATAACGTCACGGTCACTCCGCCTGGACGGGTAGACGCTGTGGCGTCAGATTCGGTAGCCATGCTCGTGAATATGTCGGCTGCGCCACTGATTGCCGCGGTAGACGGCCGATCGGTGACACTTGCGCCCTATGAGATTACTGTTGTTCGCGAGCGCGCATGATGACGCCATGAGCGCGCTCAAGGAGTGATATCGCGAATCTGGTCGCAGCGCGCGCAGTAGCTCAGCAAGCGTCCGTCCTCAGTGTGCACGCGCTCCAGCATATACCCACAGCGACAGACATATCCAGCATGGCGAGCGGGAGAGCCTGTGGTCAGCGAGTGCGGAGCGACATCACGAGTGATGATTGATCCCGTCCCTATGAGGGCGAACCTGCCAATGATCACACCACAACGCACGACCGATCCGGCGCATATCGTGGCTCCATATTCCACGGTAGACGGGATGACTTCCCAATCGGTGGCGCGCTTGAACGTTCCATCGAGGTTGATTGCTCGTGGAAAGAGGTCATTGGTGAAGCACACATGCGCGCCAATGAACACGCCATCGGCGATACTGACGCCCTCAACCACAGAGGCATGCTCCCCAACCTTGACTTTGGCCCCTATGATCGCCCGCGCGTCGATCTGCGCCCCTGCGCCAATAGAGGTGTGGTCCCCGATCACCGCATACTCGCGCACCTGGGCGTAAGCGGCGATGGTAGCGCCGGCGCCAATCTCAGCCTGTTCTGAGACGGTCGCTGTCGGGTCAATGTGTGGCGCGATAATCTTCACGTCCGCACTCCCTACACGCCGCGTTCTCAGAGTCGAACGTCGGCTATCAAGCGTTCTCAGTTCCATCCGGCCCTCGCTCTCCAACCATCCACCGTCCACATAACTGGACGCGTTCATGCCTCGGGTCGAAGGCATGATACAGCGGCCGCCCGTAAGCAAGCAGTATCAATTCATGCCACATCCGACCGCCCACCCGGTAATTCGCGCGCATTTCTCAATGGGGCTACGAAGATTAGCGTATCAGTCTCTCGTGCGCTGCCTGTCGTGGCATCCGTGCAGATGGGGCGTATTCAGCGCGAAGTGGTGTAGAAACACGCACATTTGCCATCAACCCCGACAGGATCACTTTTTTTCAAGAGACAAGCGCGCCGCGCGCCTGAGATGAGGAAGAAGAAGGCCCGGCCTGATCTCAGGCCGGGCCGGGACGCGTCGCCGCCGCGGATTATTGTGCAGCCACGACTCGCGATCTCACTGCGGTGGGAAAGTCAGCGAGCGGCGACTGGGCGACGCGGCTCGTGGCGTCCTGATGCAATGGCCGCCTATAGTCCATGTCTGTCTCGGCATCACTCGTGTCGCTGTCCTGGGAATCCACCTCATCGAGAAAGACAGCGCGCTCGGGCGCCTGATCCACCTCAGACTGGCTGGCGGACATTGTATTTTCGTCCTCGGAGGTGATGGCTGCTCCGACGGTAAGCGTATAGCCCACGCCCGGAACAGTGCGGATGAAGCGTGGCTTGCTGGGGACAGACTCGATCTTCTCGCGCAGATTGCGAATATGCGCCTTGATGAGGTACGTATCGCCATCCTCGCCATATCCCCAGGCATGCGCGACGATCTGGCTCTGGGAGCAAACATCTCCCGCGTTGATCGCCAGCACTTGCAATATGCGGCTCTCGGTTGGAGTCAGGTGTTGCAACTTTCCGTTGACGCGTACCTCATTGCGCGAGGCGTCGAAGCGGATTGGACCCAGTGTGAACACGGAGGTAGGCTGACGCTGCACCGTCGAGCGGACGCGTCGACCGAGCGCATGAATATGCGCTAACAATAACTTGGGCAGAAATGGCTTCGCCAGAAACCCATCCGCCCCAGACTCCAGGCAGAAAGCCTCGAGCCGAGCGCTTGGTTCTTCGGTGGTCGCCAGGACGAGCGCGTCATGTTGCGCGCGCGCCTCACGGAATATGTCAAGTATGTTCACCCCTGGAGCGTCAATCTCCGCGATGACAAGGTCTGGCTTGCGCTCCAACCAGGCAGCGCGCGCCTTGTCCACTGAGTAACAGAAGTGGACCGTGTTTCCGCGTGAGCGCAGCCAGGTCGATACCATCTCGACCATATCCCGGTCGCTGTCAACCACCAATATGTTCATGTCGTTTCCCCCCACATATGCTTCACCGCGCAGGTCGCGGTCCGCTGGCGCCGACGACCTCGAGAAACGCGCGTCTGGCGCTCACCGACGGGGCGTATTCGCCCCCGGCAAGAACGGAAGTGCCGTAGCAGTAGTTCCGTCTTCCGCTCCACTACGGCGACAAAATGATGTATGCCCGAGCGCCGGTCCTCAGCCGCTCTATCTCCACCAGATAGCGTGGTATCGAACACCGCTTTGCCCGAATTGTGAGGCTCCCGCAACTGCGGACAGCGCTGAGCGAACGACCCGAGAGCAGCGCGGCTGTGAGCGCGCATCGGGTCGGACTGAGCGCCTCGCGCGCGTCAGCGCCCGCAAGGCTTGCGTCACACGTAAACGAATCCGTTGCGTTTGAGGTCGCGACTCGCACAGCGAACTGGGCAAGAACGCTTTGCGGCTACCAGCGCGAATTCTGAGAGCGCGGCGGCAAGAGAACACGCGTTCTGAACTTGTTCGATCACCAGAACTGCAGACGCCACCAGCCAGCCATGAGCGACTGTGACCACGGCCCGCGCTGGACTGTGAACGGACATGTCAGCGGAACGCGAAGGCGCCCCATGCGCGGCGGATGCGAACGCTGGTCGAATCGTGCCAATAGAGAGCGCTTCAAGCATCCACCGCGTCGCTTCCGTTCTAGACGCGTTGGATGGGCGTTAGTCAAATTGAAAGCCCGTGAATGAGTTCTCCCGGACCCTACCGGATTATTCACTCGCCTCAGCGCGAGATGTGGCGCCACTCACAGAAGGTTTCGCCCTGTAGAGTGGTGACTTGAACGAACAGACACGAGCGGCTTGTAGACAAGAAAACACCACCACGAAGCCGCAGAGGTATCTTCTGTATAGTAGCTAACGCGAGAGGTTCGCGAATGGTCACGCCCAAGCGGCAGATTGTGGACGGGTTCACAAGTGATTGCCCAATAATCAGAACAATTACCGAGATCATGGATCGCGCCTCGACGCTCGCACGCGAACCGACCGCGTCATCGTAGACTGTCCGCCTGTCACCGCGTCACCCTCAGCCAGCTAGGCTCCGGACCCCGCCAGTCCGCGTCTCCTTAGGGGAGCCACGCAGCGGGGTGAGACTGAGCAGCAGCGGCGCGAGGAGCATGCCCCCGATCGCCAACCCGAGTGTTCCGCGCGCTCCCAACGCGGCGCCTACCGTGGCGCCAAGTGTCAATCCCACCAGCTGCCCTGCGCTGGCCAGAAATGCGCCGCTCGCCACCACGCGCCCGAGCGCGCCGGAAGGTGTCGCCAGTTGTAGCGTCGTCCTCGCGGAAATCTCATAAACAGTTAGGGCCGCGTCACCCAGTTGTGGAGCAGTCAGGAGGGTGAAAGCCAGCCACATCGGGCCGCCGGCGATAGGCATCAGAAGATTCAATGCATGCGTCAGCCATATCGCCCAGCGCATCGTGCGGATGTGCCCCAGCCGCGCCACCAGGCGTGGCGCCGCCAGGGCTCCGAGGAACGCCGCAACGCCACCCACGCCGAAACTGATCCCCATCAGCGTCGGGCCAAGTCGTAGGTCGCGCAGCACGAAGATCACCAGCGCCGTCTCCAGTAAGGAGCCACACATGGCGCGGATAGCCAGCGCTCCCGTAATCGCCCTGCGCGCTGGGTGGGCCCATGTCAGGCGCAGGCCTTCTATGACCTCGCCCACCAACTCAACAACACGCGGTCGCCGCGCGGTTGGTCTTGGGTGCGGCTCCCGAGCGCGGATCAGCGCCAGCGAAACGATTGATACGATGTAGGTGGCCGCGTCTACCAGGACGGACATAGGAGCGGTCAACAACTGCGCCAGAGCGCCAGCGGCGCCGAATCCAGCCACCTCGGAAACAGACATACTGGCGGTGAGTTTGGCGTTTCCCTCTAGCAAGCGATCCTCGCTCACCAGTGTCGCCAGGTAGGCGGGATACGCCGTATCGAAAACGGTCGTCAGCGCGCTGGTCACCGCGATGACCGTATAAAGCAGCGCCAGGCTCAGATTGCCCAGCGCCGCCATCAACGGGACCGCGAGCAGCGCCAGCGCGCGTCCAGTGTCAGCCGCGATCAGCAGTGGTCGCCGGCGCATGCGGTCCGCGAGGGCGCCCGCCACCAATCCGAGTATCAGCGCAGGCGCCGCGTCACAGATGTAGAGCAGGGCGACTTGAGGCAGCGTCGCGCGCAGATTAAGCACCGCCACGATGGGCAGGATCACACGCGTTACGAGTGAGCCAAAGATCGAAACGGTCTGCCCACCCCAGAGCTTGAGGAAGTCGCTGTCGCGCCAAAGTCCGCCAAAGCGGCGCGGCGCACGTTGCTCGAGCACTTGTCAGGGTCTCCATCATGCGAAATTCGAAGAAAATTTCGAAAAGACGAGGAACGACATGTGGAGGCCTGCGGCGCGACACGGTACATGAAGGCGCGGTTCTGAGTTGGAAAGCGAGCGCGAGAGGGATCAGGATGCGCGAACCGGACAAAACACGCTTACCGCCTGACACTGTCCGTCAGGCGGAAGGTTGGTCTGTCCGGCGCTCCACCTGGCGCGCGGGCGATGAGCGCGCCCGCGCGGTGGGACGGTCTCGCGAGCGTAGGCGTGTCGTGCGCCGGGCCTACGCCGCGTAGCGGATGAAGGTCTGTGACCTCGTTTTCATAGGCGCATCATAGCCCGCGCGGGAGCAGACCGTCAAACCGCGTCTCAAGGCGTCAGACGCGCGCCTTGCGCCACTTGCCACTGCGGAAACGCCAGTAGGCAAGTCCGGCCTGCGTCAGGAAATCCATGGACATCGCGATACGGCCACCCGCCAGTCCGAGAATCGGGATCAGCAGCGCCGCGAGCGGCACGCGCAGTCCCCAGGAACCTACGCCCCGAATGACTACGGGAAACTTCGTGTCGCCCGCGCCACGCAGCGCGCCATTAAAGATGAACGTCGCTCCCGAAGCCGGCAAGATAAGCAGTGAGAGCCGCTGGGCCACATCGCCAGTCGCTAGCACGGATGGGTCGGCGACGAAGAGTCCGAGCAAGACCTGTGGCGCAAGCAGGGCCACGAGCCCCAGCGCCGTCATCAGCCCCAGGCAAGGCCAGAGCGCAGCGAACGCCACACGCCGCGCCAGGGTTGGACTTCCCGCGCCAAGCGCCTGCCCCACCAGCGCCGTCGCTGCGACGCTGAAGCCAAACGCCGGAAGCGTTCCGATACTCTCGACGGTGTTGATCGTGATATTCGCCGCGTAGGGTACAGCGCCCAATGAGACGACCTGGTGATTGAAAGTCAGTACGCCAGCCTGGAAAATGGTCAACTCCGCCGCCGAAGGCAGACCGATGCGCAGCGTACGCCGCGCAACGCTCAGGTCCGGCTGCAGCGCCAACCGGCTAAGTCGCGGGGCCACACGATGCCGCCGCGCAAGCAGCGCTACCGCGAGAGCCGCGCCCAGAGCCCAACCGCTGGCCGCGCCAATCGCCGAGCCGATCACGCCTACGGGCTGAATACCCAGCGCCGGAGCGCCATTCAGAAGCAGCCACGACGCGGCGACGTTTACGCCGTTTACGCCAAGCATGACTACGACCGGCCGGCGGGTGTCGCCCGAGCCGCGCATTGCCGCAGTGCAAGCCGAAGCGAGCCCTGTCGCCGGCAAGCCGAGGCTGGAGACGCGGATGAATTGCGCGGTCAGCGTCGCGACCTGGCCGTTCACGCCCAGCGCGATCGTAATCAGGTCAGCCAGGGGCACAGCCAGCGCGAGCATGACCAACCCCGCGATGACGCCCAGCAAGGCTCCCTGGCCGGCGGCTTTCGCAGCCAACCGGCGGTCGCGTGCGCCGGTCGCGCGGGCAACCATCGCCGTCACGCCGACGTTGATGGCGAAGAACGCTGTGAGTACGATCCACGTCACCATCCCCGCCGCGCCAACCGCCGCGACGGCGGTCGCCTGCCCATAGCCGAGTCGCGCGCTGGCATAGGCGGAGAGATGCCCAGACAGAAAGGTATCGGAGACGCCGACGCCAAGCGCCAGAAGTTGTTCGCCAATCGCTGGAGCGGAAAGCGCCCAGACCCGGCGCCGCAGGTCCGCCGCCGGGAGGTCGTCGCGCAGATCCAGCGCGCCAGCCGTTGGATACTCACCGCGCGAGTGGACGCCGCTGCGGGCAGGAACAGGAATGCGCGCCGCCGACCCGCGCGCCGGCAGTTCCAGCGTCACGTCCGCGGCTGGCGCGATCGAGACCGCGGGAGCGATAGGCGCGCGGCCTATGCGCCATACTGGTTGGACACCCGCAAGCCGCCGCATCGCCCGCACTGGCGACATCAACCGCGAGCGCGTCAGGACGCCGCGTGCGCTGGTGGCGTGACGCGTCCGTCTGGCGCGCTCGCCGGCCCGCTCACGAGTGGCGAGGCGCGAGCGGCTTGAGAATGGGATAATAGACAATGGAACACTGAGACGGCGCGCGCGCATGAACACCCCTCTCCCCAAGCAACCAGACTCGCATGTTAGACATTCATCTAACGCGAAAGATCGAGATCGGGGAGCGGACTTGTCCACGACGGAATGTGTCTCAGCGGCGAATCATCGAAATGACGAATATAATGACTGTAGGATCAGCGCCGCGGGACGCGATTGCGCAGACTATCGCTCCCTGTTTCTAGATTATGACGTATCATCACCATCTTCCACAACCCCTGTGCGCCACATGTCCCGAATCCGGGCCAGACTTGTCACCGCGTACGGCAGGCTGCTACACTGGAACCTGGTGAGGCTGCGCCCGCGTTGAGGTCTGTAGCTGAACACACCGGGCCACGGCGGCTCCGGTGTTCAGTCGACACCAACGGGGCGAGCGATGACGCCGCTTCCAGGCGTCTTCCGCGAAGACCGCGCCCACGGGGCGCGCGCGACGGGAGCAGGTCTGGGGGTGGCGTGTGTGTTTCTGGCCCCGGCGCGACTCTCCCCTTTGGGGGATACAATATTGAAGAAAGAGGCCTCGCGTCGGGCCGCTCGGCCACCCAGCGATACAGGGCGCCAGGACGGGCGCGCGACAGGAGCTACTCCGCGCCACGATCCCACGCGGCCCACGCGACGCCTCGGACCTTCCACAACAGGCATTGGAGGCATGATTTCATGGCCAAGAGCCGTCTCCACGCGGTGTATGAGCTTGGACAGAGCGTCTGGTACGACAACATCCGGCGCGGGCTCATCACCTCGGGTGATCTCCAGCGGCTAATTGATGACGACGCCGTGGTCGGCATCACATCGAATCCCACGATATTCGAAAAAGCGATCGCGGGCAGCGAAGACTATGACGACGCGCTGCGGGCGCTCGTCCAGCAGAGAACAACGGACCCGCGTCAGGCGTTTTTCGCTCTGGCGGTCGAAGACATTCAGATGGCGGCCGATATCCTCCGCCCGACCTTTGACCAGACCCACCACGCCGATGGCTATATCAGCCTGGAAGTCTCACCTGACCTGGCGAACGACACCGACGCCACCATCGCCGAGGCCCGCCGCCTTTTCCAGCGCGTCAACCGCCCGAACGTCATGATCAAAATCCCAGCGACGGCGGAGGGCATGCCGGCAATCGAGCAGATGATCTACGAGGGCGTCAACATCAATGTCACCCTCATCTTCGCCCTCGAGGCCTACGAGCACGTGACCGAGGCCTTCATCCGCGGGCTGGAGCGCCGCGTCGCCGAGGGCAAGCCAGTCGATGCCATCGCCAGCGTCGCCAGCTTCTTCGTCAGCCGTGTAGACACGCTGGTTGACAAGCAGCTTGATGGCAAGATCGCGGCCACGAGCGACGACGGCGAGCGGGAGCGCCTGCGCTCCCTGCAAGGCAAAGCCGCTATCGCCAACGCGCGTCTGGCCTACGCGCGCTTCGGCGCCATCTTCCACGGCGAGCGATTCGCGCCGCTGCTCGCGGCTGGCGCGCGTCCGCAGCGCTGCCTCTGGGCCAGCACGAGCACAAAGAACCCGGCCTACCGCGATGTGCTCTACGTCGAAGATCTGCTCGTCCCCGAAACCGTCGATACCATGCCTCCACAGACCATCGTCGCCTTCCAGGAGCATGGCGAGGCGCGGCGGGCGCCAGATGGCTTCGATGAGGCGCGGCAGACGATGGAGGCGCTCGCCATGGCAGGCATCGACATGGCGCAAGTCACGCGACAGCTGGAAGTCGACGGTGTAGCGTCCTTCACTGACTCGTTCAACGCATTGCTGGCCAGCACAGGTAAGAAGATTGAGACTCTGGCCGCGCAGATGAGCGCGACGCCGCCCAGCGCCCAGAGCGTCCCGGAAGGGCAGGCGAGCCTGGGCCCTCTGGTGGGCGCGGTTGAGGAGACACTTGGCCGCGCCCGCAACGAACAGTTCGCCCGGCGGGTCTGGGCGAAAGAACCCGCATTCTGGAAACCCGACCCCAGCCAGCAAAGTGAGATCACAGACCGTCTCGGCTGGTTGACCGTCATGGATACCATGCGCGACGCCCTACCGCGTCTCAACGATCTGCGCGACAGTCTGGCCAAAGCGGGTGTCACCAGCGCGGTATTGCTAGGCATGGGCGGCAGTAGCCTTGCGCCGGAAGTACTGCGCGAGACGTTCGGCGCTGGCGCGGGCCTGCCCGATCTCATCACACTCGACTCGACCGACCCCGCCACTATCCTCGCGGTTGAGCGCAAGATTGACCTGGCGCGCACCGTCTTCATCGTCGCCTCGAAATCGGGCGGCACGCTGGAGACGCTCTCGCAGTACAAGTATTTCTACGCCAAAGTCCTGGCGCTCCACGAAGGCGACGCCGCCAGCGCAGGCGCGCAATTCATCGCCATCACCGATCCAGGCACGAAGCTGGAGGCGCTGGCGGCCGACCGTCAGTTCCTGACAACCTTCCGCAACCCGGCTGATATCGGCGGGCGTTACTCGGCGCTCTCCTTCTTCGGACTGGTCCCCGCCGCGATCATCGGTGTGGATGTCGGGAAGTTGCTCGACCGCGCCGACGCCATGCGACAAGCCTGCGCGCCGAACGTGGAAGGCGCCGAAAATCCCGGAGTGTGGCTCGGAACGGTCTTCGGCGCGGGCGCGCTACATGGCCGCGACAAGGTAACCATCTTCGTCTCACCGCCTATCGCGACATTCGGCTACTGGCTGGAACAGCTCATCGCCGAGTCCACTGGCAAGGAGGGCAAGGGTATCCTGCCAGTCGAGGGCGAGACTACCGGCGATCCGAATGTCTACGGCCAGGACCGCATCTTTGTCTATCTGCGCACAGAGACAGGGTCCGATCCTGCGCAGGACGCCGCCGTCGCCAGGCTGCAGGCGGCGGGACAGCCCGTCGTGCGCCTGGCCCTGCGCGACGTCTACGATATGGGGGCTGAGTTCTTCCGCTGGGAGTTCGCGACGGCCATCGCCGGCGCGCTGATCGGTATCAACGCCTTCGACCAACCCAACGTGCAGGAGTCGAAGGACAATACTGACCGCATTCTCGCCACCTACGCCCGCGAGCGCACGCTGCGCGAGCCAAATCCCACCCTGCGCACGACATCTGGCGCCGTCACCCTGATCGCTCAGGGCGAGCGCGAGGCCGCCCTGAGCCAGGCGCAGTCCCTTCAGGAGGCGGTCACCACGCTGGCGCATGAAGCCGGCCCGGGCGACTACTTCGCCCTGCTCGCCTACATCCAGCGCACGCCAGAGACCGAGGCCGCACTCCAGCGCATTCGGCTTCGCCTGCGCGATCTACGCGCGGTAGCGACGACGCTGGGCTATGGCCCGCGCTTCCAGCACTCCACCGGTCAACTGCACAAGGGTGGCCCCAACACTGGTGTCTTCGTGCAATTCGTCGCGCGGGACGCTGTGGACGCCACCATCCCTGGCGCGCCGTACACCTTTGGCACGCTCAAGGCCGCTCAGGCGCTGGGTGACCTGCAGTCGCTGATCGCGCATGGCAGACGCGCTGTGCGGATTGACCTCGGCGCGCATATCGCTACCGGTCTGGCCGAGCTTGAGCAAGCGCTCGACGCCATCAAATCGTAGCCGCGGGCGCGCCCGCGCAGATCACTGAGGAGCAATCACCATGGAACTTGGAATCTACGGCCTGGGCCGCATGGGCGGCAACATGGCGACCCGCCTGGTGCAGGCCGGTCACCGCGTCGTCGCATCCAATCGCAGCCGGGGACCGGTAGATGAAGCGGCAACGCTCGGGGCGGTTCCGGCCTACACGATGGAGGAGATGGTCGCCAAACTCGAGGCGTCGCCAAAGATTGTCTGGCTCATGGTTCCTTCGGGTCAGGTAACCGACGACTCGCTCGACCACGCCATGTCATTACTCAAGCCCGGCGATATCATCATCGACGGCGGCAACTCCAACTGGCATGACACCCAGCGCCGCGCCGCGAAAGTCAACGCGGCGGGTATGCGCTTCATGGATTGCGGCACCAGCGGCGGTATCTGGGGTCTGAAGGTTGGCTACAGCCTGATGGTCGGTGGCGAGAAAGAGGTCTTCGACCATTGTGAGCCGATCTTCAAGTCGCTCGCGCCAGAGAACGGCTATGGCTACATGGGCGCTCATGGCGCCGGACACTTCGTCAAGATGGTCCATAACGGCGTGGAGTATGGCATGCTGCAGGCGTATGGTGAAGGGTTCGAGATCCTGGAGAAATCGGGGTTCGGCCTGGATATGCGCGAGGTGACCCGCGTCTGGCAGAATGGTAGCGTCGTGCGCTCTTGGCTGCTCGACCTGGCCGCGTTGGCCTTCGCTGAAGACCCCACACTCTCGAACATCAAGGGGTACGTGCAGGATTCGGGCGAGGGTCGCTGGACTGTGCAGGCCGCGATCGATGAGGATGTGCCGGCGCCGGTCATCACATTGTCGCTGCTGCAGCGTTTCGTCTCACGCCAGGACGAGTCCTTCTCCGCGAAAGTCATCGCCGCGCTGCGCAACCAGTTCGGCGGCCATGCGGTCAAGATGGAGGACGGCGAGTTTGGTGGCGTGAAGCACGAAGCATAGACTGAGATCGCCTCAGAGGCGCCCGCGCTGACAGCGACGTCAGGCAGGGGGTCGCCGGCCACGCGCAGGTGAGGTCGGCGCTCCCAGCGCGTGGAGACCCACCGGCGGGTCTCGCCGCGTACCGCGTTTGGACGCGTACAGCTCAGAAGGGAATCCGACCCATGGACATTTCCCCCGCCGCGAACCCCTTGCGTCAGGGTCTGCGCTCTACTCGCGCCGTCCAGCCTTGCACGCTGGTCATCTTCGGCGCCACAGGCGACCTCACCCACCGCAAGCTGCTTCCCGCGCTGTATAACCTCGCCATCGAACAGCCGCTGCCGCCGCAGTTCACGGTCATCGGCGTCGCCCGCCGCCCATTCAGCGACGACGAGTTCCGTCAGCAGGCGCTGGAGTCGATCAACACCTTCTCACGCCGCAGTCCTGTCAACCAGTCCGTCTGGGATACCTTTTCCAAGGGCCTCTACTACTGCCAGTCCGATTTTGACGACGACGCTGGCTACGCCCGCCTCGGCGAGCTGCTCGACAGGCTCGACCAGGAGCGCGGCACGCAGGGCAACCGCATCTTCTATCTGGCGACCCCGCCCAGTTTCTACGGCGACATCGGCAGCCGTTTGAGTACGTCCGGCGTCGCCAAGCGCGGCGTAGAGAGTGGCCCCTCCGGCTGGTCGCGCATCGTCGTCGAAAAGCCCTTCGGGCGTGACCTCGAATCCGCCAAAGCGCTCAACGCGCAACTCAACACTGGTTTCTCCGAGCGCCAGATCTACCGCATTGACCATTACCTGGGCAAAGAGACTGTTCAGAATATCATGGTGCTGCGCTTCGGCAATGGCATATTCGAACCAATCTGGAACCGCCGCTATATCGATCATGTGCAGCTGACCGTGGCTGAATCTATTGGCATCGAGGGCCGGGGTGACTACTACGAGCAGGCAGGCGCTATCCGCGACATGGTGCAAAACCACATGATGCAGCTGCTGACGCTCACCGCGATGGAGCCGCCCGCCAACTTCGGCGCCGACGCGGTCCGCGATGAGAAAGTCAAGGTGCTGCGCGCCATCCCACCGTTGATCGAGTCTGAGATTTCTTCTGACACCGTGCGCGGGCAATATGGCACGGGACTCGTGGGTGGCGAGAGCGTTCCCGGCTACCGCCAGGAAAAAGGCGTCGCGCCGCAGTCCCAGGCCGAGACATTCGTCGCCGCCAAGCTGCTGATCGAGAACTGGCGCTGGGCGGGTGTCCCGTTCTATCTGCGCACTGGCAAACGGTTGCCGAAGCGCGTCACCGAGATCGCCATCGAGTTCAAGCGCCCGCCATACCTGCTCTTCCGCGGATCTGGCGCGGATGGCCTGGCGCCAAACATCCTCTCGATGCGCATCCAGCCGAACGAAGGCATCTCACTGCAAGTCAGCGCGAAGGTGCCAGGTCAGGAGATGCGTCTGCGGACGGTGAACCTGGACTTCCTGTATGGCAGTTCCTTTGGCGTGGAGCCGCCGGAGGCCTACGAACGGCTGCTGCTTGACGCCATGATCGGCGATTCCACACTCTTTACGCGTATCGACGAGACACAAGTGGCGTGGACGCTGGTGGACACGATTGTGCATGATTGGGCGGAAACCCGCACACCGCTCGCGCGCTACGAGCCCGGCACCTGGGGTCCCAAGGAGGCCGACACGCTCATTGAGCGCGATGGCAGAACGTGGAGGAGGCTATGACTCAAACGGAGGATCTCACCACCGCCATGCGGCAGGTGGAGCCCAACACAATAGAGACCGAGCTTGACAACGACTGGCGCACAGCGAATGCGCGCTCACTCGCCTCAGGCGGCCAGGCCGCCGCGCGCACCAGTGTGCTCACGCTGGTGATCTATAGCGATAATGACACCCAGGCCCAGCGTGGCCTCGCCTCGGTGCGAACGCTCACCGGCCAGTATCCTTCCCGCTGCGTCGTCATTGCTCCGCTGCGCGATGAGCCGGACGGAAAGGCGCTCGAGGCGTTTATCCAGACGCGCGCCGAGGGCCTGAGCGGCGGCGTTAGCTACGGTGAAGAGATCGTCCTGCGCGCTACCCCCAGCGCATCCGAGCACCTGGCGGGAGCGATCTTGCCTTTGATCCTTTCCGGGCTGCCTGCATTCCTGTGGTGGCAGGGCGAGCCGCCATGGCGCGCGCCGCTGTTCGAGGCGACAATCGACGGGTTTGACCGCCTGCTTGTGGATACCTGCGAGATGCGCCAGTCCGAACAAGCGCTGGTGGCGCTCGATGACGTGGTGCGGCGCAAAAAAGCAAGCACCGCGATTACCGACTTCAGCTTCGCCCGGCTCAATCCCTGGCGCGAACTGGCGGCGCAATTCTTCGACTCGGATGAGTTGCTGGCCTATGTCCATGGCATCGACCGGGTGTCCATCGAATACGCGGCCGGAGAGATCAATCAGCCGTCGAACGCCTCACAGGCCTACTACTTCGCGGGCTGGCTCGCGTCGCGGCTGGGCTGGACTCTCCTGGGGGCCTCCGCCAGCCAGCCAGTGGAGGGCGCGCGGGAACATACTCTGAGAGATGCGGTAGGGCGCAAGATCTCCCTGGAGATCAATCCACGCTACGGCACACCGGTGACGCCGTGGTTCGAGCTTTCCTCACGCGAGCCAGATGGCAAGACGGTTGGCCCAGGCGCGCTCATGTCGATCTACCTGCGGGCGCAGCACGACGGCGCCTCGGCGACCTTCTCCGTCGCCCGCGAGACGACCGATCTGCGCAACGCCTCGACGAGCTGCCATGCGCCGCAGGTCTCAATGCCTTCCCAAACTATCGACATGCCCTCCCTGGGTGAAACCGCGTCGCTTGGCGCGGAGCTTCAGGGCGCCGGGCATGATATCGTCTTTGAGGAGGCGCTGGCCGTCGCAGCGCAATTGCTGGGCGGATCCAACCGGAGGAGCCGGTAAGATGCGTAATGGCGGAACACCCGGCGCGCCGGGCAATCGTTTGGTACGCGTCCTGCCGGACGCGCAGTTGGTCGCCGCCGCGGCCGCCGAGCTTTTCGTTGAGCGCGCGGCGGACGCGCAGGCGCGACGCGGCGTCTTCACCGTCGCGCTCTCGGGCGGCTCGACCCCACGCCTGTTCCATGCGTTGCTGGCCACCAGCCCGCTGCGTGAGAAGGTTGACTGGTCACGCATCCAATTCTTTTGGGGAGACGAACGCTGTGTCCCGCCAGATGACCCGCAGTCGAACTATCTGATGGCGCGGCAGACGCTGCTCGATTTCGTTCCCGCGCCAGACGACCGTATCCATCGAATGCGTGGCGAGGATGACCCCGCAAGCGCGGCTGCCGCCTATGAAGCGGAAATATGGCGAGTCTTTGGCGGCCCCTCGACCCAGACCCCAGTCTTCGACCTGATCTACGCCGGCATGGGGCCAGATGGCCATACCCTCTCACTCTTCCCGCATACCGTCGCGCTAACCGTCACCGACCGACTCGTGTCGGCGAATCACGTCCCGCAGATGAACACGAACCGTATCACCTTCACAACGACGCTGGCAAACAATGCCGCGCTGGTGGCGTTCGTCGTGAGCGGTGGAGATAAGGCCGCTGCGCTGGCTCAGGTGCTCGATGGTCTACCCAACGCGGACCTCTACCCATCCCAGTTGATTACCCCCAGTGGCGAGTTGCTCTACCTACTTGATGAAGCCGCCGCCGCGCAGCTCTCACCGCTTTCCCGAGGAGAATAGCGACATGGCGCTGATCGTACCATCCATCCTTTCCGCCGACTTCGCCCGGCTTGGCCAGCAGGTGGAGGAAGCGCAAGCGGCCGGCGCCGACCGCATCCAGGTGGATGTGATGGACGGCCGCTTCGTACCCAATATCACCGTTGGGCCACAGGTGGTGGAGGCTGTGCGGCGGCATACCTCATTGCCCATCGAGGCGCACCTGATGATCGTCGAGCCGGAGCGCTTTATCGCGGATTTCGCTCATGCTGGCGCGGATGTTATCATCGTGCATCAGGAGGTGTCGCCGCACCTGCACCGCACCGTCCAGGCGATCCGCGCGCTCGGCAAGCGCCCAGGCGTGGCGATCAACCCTGCCACACCGCTGGTCATGCTCCAGGAGATCCTCAACGACATCGACCTGGCGCTCTGCATGACGGTCAATCCAGGCTTCGGTGGCCAGAACTTCATCCGCGAGACGCTGCCCAAGATTGAGCGGTTGCGGGCCATGATCCAGCAGCATGGCGCCACCTGTGACCTGGAGGTGGACGGCGGTATCGGCGCCGAGACGGCCCCCGAAGTCGTGCGGGCGGGCGCGAACGCGCTCGTCGCGGGCTCGGCTGTGTATGGGGCTCCCAGCGGAGTGGCCGCCGGCATCGCCGCCCTGCGCGCGGCGCTCGCTTAGTACTCGCGGGCGCCGACCGTCCCAGCGCATGGACGCGCCGCGAGCGCGCGGTGTACAATGCGCGCTATGCTGGGGACGTGCGCCAGGGAGTATTCAACGCAAGGGAATGGATCACAGGATGAAGACAATTCTGGTCGCGGATGACGACCCCGCCATCGCTGAGGTCCTGCGGCAATCACTTGAGTCGGAAGGCTATGAGACTTATAAGGTCACTGAGTCACTCCGGTTCTTCGATGCAGTCATGCAGTATCAGCCGGATATCATCCTGCTCGATCTCATGATGCCCTATCTCGATGGTGAAGACGAGCTTCGGCTGCTCCAGATGACCCCTAGCGCGCGGAATATCCCGGTCATCGTGATTACCGCGAAGCATGAGGCCAAGCTGGATGAGGCGCGCTATCGTCCTCTGGGGGTGGTCGAGATCCTGACGAAGCCGTTCGATTTGGATAAGCTGGTCTCGCTCATCCGGTCCACGGTCGAAGTACACTAGCGGCGCGGTCACGGGCGGCTGAAGCCCGCGACTGTCGAAGGGAGCTTGGCGTGGCGGAGACGCAGGAGACGCCCCCATCCGGGATGGCGCTGGACAGCGACGCGGCGAACCGCGTGGCGCTCGACGCGATGGGCGGCGATCACGCGCCCGGCGAGATCGTCAAGGGCGCGGTGGATGCCGCGGGCGAGCTCAATATAGGCGTCATCCTGGTCGGCCCGGAGCCGCTCATTAAGGCCGAACTGGCGAAGTACGACGTCACCGGACTCGACCTGACCATCGTCCACACCGACGAAGTCATCGGCATGGACGAGCACCCCGCCGAAGCCGTGCGCTCCAAACGCCGCAACAGCATTACCATTTGCCATGAGCTTGTGCGCGACGGCAAAGCGCTTGGCGCCGTCTCCGCCGGCAACAGCGGCGCGGTCCTGGCCGCCTCGATCTTCACCCTTCGGCGCACCAAGGGCGTTGAGCGTCCGGCTTTTGGCGCCGTCATGCCCGCGGGCGGCTCAAAGCAGGTGATGGTTCTGGATGTCGGCGGCAATACCGACTGCAAGCCGCAATGGCTTCTGCAATTCGCGCTGATGGGCGCGGCGCATATGACTGCCATCTTCGGCCTGCCATCCCCGCGCGTCGGTCTGCTCTCCAATGGCGAAGAGGAAACGAAGGGCGACCAGTTAGTCCAGGAGACGCACCAGTTGATCAAGGCCGCGGCTCCGGCCGTCGGGTTGAACTTCATCGGCAACGTCGAAGGGCGCGACATCGTCAGCGGAAACGTGGATGTCGTTGTCTGCGACGGCATGGTGGGCAACGTCGTGCTGAAGTTCGCCGAAGGGCTGTCCAAGATGCTGCTCCAGACTATCCGCGGCGCGATCACCGCGGGAACGGTCACCAAAGTTGGCGGGCTGCTGGCGCGGCCAGCCTTTGATCGCGTACGCAAACAGCTGGACTACGAGGAATACGGCGGTGTGCCGATCCTCGGCGTCAATGGCGTCAGCGTCATCTGCCACGGCAGTTCGCATGCCAAGGCGATCAAGAACGCTATCCGTGTCGCGCGCCAGGCCTATCAGGAGCAGTTGCCGACTGTCATCGCCGAGCGCATTCAGAAGATGAGCGCGGCCAGCGCCGCCAGTTAATCCAGTTCGCCGCGCCTCGGCCCCCGGACGTGCGATGGGGCGGGGCGCGGCATTCCGTTTAATTCCAGCGTATCGCGGCAAGCGCATCCAGGAGAGAGCCCGTGGAGTACGTAAAACTCGATGATATCCGACTGACGGTGGTGGATGGCGTGGGAACGGTCAGCTTTGTCGCCCATGCGTCGGCCGCCGTGGCGCTGGCCGCCGCCTGCGCCAGCGACCCAACCACCCTGCGCGAGTTGCTTGACGCCTCCACCAGGTTCGACCGCGCCCTGCGCGACAGGGTGCTCAATGGGTTGGCGGTCTTCGACGAGCATAACCTGCCCGATAACCTCAGCGCCATCCACGAGCAGATCGAGACGCTAGCCCCGCGCGAGGTCCCGGCCTTCCGCGTGCTCGACCCCGTCACGCGCGAGGCCAGCCTGCGTCCGGTGCGCAATGGCTGCGTGCTCTACAACCTGCCCGCGCGCCGCATTGTCCAGATCGAGAACACCTACGAGCCGCTCGCCCCCTCAGGCGAGGTCAACTACCACAACGGCAAGTTCCTCAGCATCCGCCTCATCCCCTACCAACTCTCACCCACCTGGACCATCGTGCCGTAGCGCCTATTCGCCTCCGTTTTCATCAAGCCAGATGTCGCACTTCAACACATGCTTCGTGAAGTACGCTTCCGCGAGTCGAATCTTCGCTTCTCTCGAATCGCGATCCTCTTCCCATTACAGTTACCCGGGCACGAGATCTCCATCTGAGCTTGCATTTTAACCAACACCAAGTGGCCGGCAACCAGGATAATTGCTGGCACGAAGTCGAACAGCCACAGCGTGAGGTAGATTACGGCGTCAATTTGACCGCGGGGAAGCGTGGAGCAGGCGGTGAGCGCGTGCC
>DASVZK010000077.1:0-97906 GCA_036391685.1 Ktedonobacterales bacterium | reverse complement strand
TTCGGCATCGGTCAGATCGCTGGGGTAGACGTGTGTTGCCATGCCAGGGATACCCTCCAAACCTTCTGGAAATACCGGTTTGGGTAGGGTATCCGCTGGTGGTTTTTGCTCGCTTTAGCCCTTCTTGAACACTTTCTCAGAGGCCGACGAAGGTGTATTTGCCGGTGTAAGTCTGCCCGCTGATCGTCGCGTAGGCGGTGAGGAAAACAGGTGTACCCCCGCCCGCGCCGTAGTTCAGATGGATGGTCGCCATTCCATAGGCGTCGGTCGTGTAGGGGCCCATCCGGTAGCCGCCGCCATCGGCTCCAAGCGAGACTTGCAAATAGACGCGTGTCTTCGGCACAGCGGCCCCTTTGTTTGAGACCCGCACGTAAACCGTGACCGAGCCACCGGACGGCGTGGAGTCTGATGTCCAGACGCCCACAGCGTAGACAGTTGGTCCAGGGGTCGGTGAGCTATTGATGCCCGTGTTCGCCGCCGGGGCGATGATGACGCTGCCGGGAGTGGAAGGCTGGGAGGAGCCCAGTGCGGCGGCGCTGGCGAAGACCTGCGACACCTGCCGCATAACGGTGATGCCCACGTTGCCGATGAGTGCGGCCAGAATCACACCGACCACCAGGACCGCGGCTATCACTGTGCGCCGCCGCCAGGAGACCCGGCGGCGTCTGCGCTCGCGCCAGTGGAATGGCATACGCTCGGACATCCACCCCTGGAAGTAGTCGTAGAATCCCGGATCCATGCGGCGCAACTCTCGTAACAGCCGATCGGAGGCCTCAGTCAAGGCGCGTATTTTCGGAGCGATCGCCATATCCGCCTGCCGGGAAACCTCTTTCGCCGCTTGGCGGTTCTCGGCGCTTGAGGTGTGTCGGGCGCCGGTGCGCGCGGATGCGTTGGCGTTGGAGCCGCGCGGAGCCGAGTATTTCGGCTGGCGTGGAGCCGATACGCCCGGTGTCGCCTGTTGCGGTGGTGAGGAGTGGTAGCTGGGCGGCGTCGGCGCTTCAGGAGTCGCGGTGGCGTCAGAGCGGATACTATTCAACGGTTCACCCATGGGGTCTGGGAAACCCTGCTGCCCTCCGCCGCCCGCTGGACGCTGGAATCGTCTGCCGCGGGAGCGCCCAGACGCGCTAAGATTCGACTTCCTTGCGTTGTCGCGCCGTCCCCGCGACAAAATACTTCGGGAATCCACCGGCGGCCTCCAGGGAGAATATAGGAGCCCGGCGGGCTGGTATACCGGCCCGCGAGCGAACACGGTTTGATCGATAGACGCGCTTGACTGGGAATGTGGACCTTGCCCGCGCTGTTCGACGCGGGCGCTCAGGCCGCTCGTGGGCTACGAAGGTCTCCTCGAAAATGGAAGATGCGAGCGCCGCGGTCATTGCGGCGCCGGGGCCATAAGATGATCGCGCCAGTGTGATGGCGCATGAGACGGACCGACTCGATTCTGTCGCGGAAGCGAGCGACGCCAGACGCTGCGCCCGGTCGAGACTGGACGCCAGCTAGCGACGGAGACGGCAGTTCCCCCATTCGCTTCATTTCCTCTTATCATCTGTACGGGTCCAGACCCGCTATGGTCACAGTGAGTTCGGGCCGCCTATTCGCTATAACGCGCAGGAAGCGCGTCAGGCTCGCAGCCTAGTCCGCGTCCCCGGCGCCGTGTTGCTCGCGCTTGCGTCTGAGAAACGCCTCGACATCGCCGACCGCCTCTTGTGGCGAAGGAAGCTCACCACCGCGCGGCATTTTGTGGATACCGGAAATATCGGCGGAGAACCTGTTCGTCGCGTTTGACTCGTCCTCAGCGCCCGCCCCCGCGTCATTCGCGGCGCTCGGATTGCCGGAGAGCCGCTGTTCCAGCGTGTGGACATACGCGGTCACTTCAGGATCTGCGGCCACGAGATTGGAGACGCGGTTCGTAAAGCGACGCGCGGCGCGGCCGAGGTCTTTCAGGCTAAGATCGAGCTCGTAGATTTGGTCTACGCGACGCAACAGCGCCTCGGCGACCGGCAAATTCGGCGCGGCGGCCACGTAATGTGGCGCGGCGGCCCACAAACTGGTAGTCGCGATGCCGTCGCGGCGGGCGATATCCTGGACAGCGGTGAGGATGCCCGTGGGGCCAGAGTAGCTCGCCCGCTCGACGCCGAAAAGGTCCATGCGGCGGAGCGTGGCGGCGCGACTGGTCGCGCCAGTGATGTGGACGGGCGCGGTGTGTGGAGCTTCGGCTGAGAAAACGCCGAGGAGGATCATTTCGTCGATGCCAAGCTGGCTGCAGAGGAGCGCCACCTCGCCGCCGAAGGTCTTCCAGCGCAGGTGGGGCTCATCGCCCAGGAACAGCACGACGTCGCGAGACACTCCCTCGCCAGCGGGCGCACTGTGATGGACGTAGAACCGGTTGGATGGCCAGCTGACCCGCCGCACCGCGCCGCCGGAGATGCGCGTCGTCGGGCGCGACTCCGTGAAATCATAGAAGATGTCCGGGTCGATTTCCGCGAACGGCTCGGCGTCCCACTGATTTATGAGGAACTTGATCGCCCAGGTCGCGGCGCTCGCGGCGTCGTTCCACCCAGCGAAAGCGCCGATGAGAATCGGCCGCGTCAGTTGCTGCGGCCGGGAGACATGCGCGTGCTCCAGATGTCGCGCCATGCTGCGCCGTACCTCTCCAGGCTCCCTGACAGCGCGGACGCCCTCCACCCTGGGCGAGGGGCAGGCGACGACGTGGCCGGAATCTCACAATGGGGAGCCCAGTCCGAGGCCAGCTTCGCCGCATCCGCTTTGTGGGGTAGTATAACACCCGACACAATCCGGCACAGCCTAGCTAGGAGTGTTGTAGCGGGCGCAAGTCTCATAACCGCGTACTCAGTCGTCGAGCGGATCCACTTCGCGGAGTTCCGGCGCAGCGCCCATCCGCTATGACCCCTGCGTACATGGTTGGGACTGACGAGGAGCATTTGCGCAATGACCCAGGCCGAGCGCGCGAAACTATCGGGGCTGCGCATCGCCTTTTTCGGTCTGGGTGGCTCCTTTTCCCGGCTGCCGCTCGAGGCGCTGTTGCGCGCTGGCGTGAATCTGCGCGCGGTGGTTGAGCCAGCGGGCAGTGGCGAAACCGATGGCTATCCTTTCATGCAGGTGAGGGCATCTTCCTGGGCGACGAGCGGAGCAGCCCGGCGCGGGCTGCCGATGGCTGGCGGCGGGACGGGACGCGGCCTGCGCCAGATCGCGGCGGCGGCGGACGCCCCAGTCTATCGCGTCTCGCGGCTGAGCGACGCGCGCACGATCGGTGCGCTGGCCGCGTGCGAACTAGACGCGTTCTGCGTCTCCTGCTTCACCAGGCGGCTGCCGCCTGCGCTTCTGGCTCTGCCGCGCCTCGGCGCGCTCAACGCCCATCCATCGTTTCTGCCCGCCAACCGCGGCCCCGATCCGCTCTTCTGGACTTTCCACTCCGGCGTGCGCGAGACCGGTGTGACGGTTCATCTGATGGACGCGGCGCTCGATAGTGGCGCTATCCTGGCGCAAGCGCATGAGGTGGTTGGCGAGGGGGAGACTGAGGGAGCGCTCGAGGCGCGACTGGCGATGCGCGCTGGCGCGCTCTTCATCGAGGCGCTGGCCGGGTTGCGCGATGGAACCCTTGTCCCGGCGCCGCAAGATCAGACACGCGCGTCGTACTACTCCTGGCCGGAGGCGGGTGATTACCTCATTCCAGCCACCTGGGACGCGCGGCGGGCGTGGGCATTCGCTCGTGGCGTGATCGGCCGCGGACAGCCGATGACCCTCATCGCGCGCGATGGGACACGCTTTCTGCTGATCGAGCCGCTTGGGTACACGTCCGGCGAGCCGCGGGCTGGCGCCTGGCGGCTGGACGGCGATCGGCTGGAGATGGCCTGCGCAGATGGCGTTCTTGTGTCCCGCGCGGAGCGGCTTGGCTGAGCCGCTTGGGTTTAGCCTAGCAATGCGTCGCGCAGTGGTGTGAGGATTTCCTGGCCGCGCAGGCTAGTCCGCCAACGATCGGGAATGGCGCTCACTCCATGGCGCAGCCCGGCGATCCCGCCCGCGACGCAGGCGGTGGTGTCGGTGTCATTGCCGAGGGAGATGGCCGCGCGCACGGCGTCCTCAAAGGTCGCGGTCGTCTCGACGGCCCAGCGCGCCGAGCGCAGCGTATCGACGACATAACCACTTCCTTTGCCCGCTGGCGCGTCGTCAGTGCGGATGTGGAACTCAAGCTCCGCACGCTCCGGGCCGGACTCCGGCCACATGCCGCGCAGCGTGTCCACGGCCTCGCTCCAGGAATGCGAACGCCCATCGAGCGTGCGCCGCGCCCACAGGCAATACAGCGCGCAGCAGACCTGGGCGCGCAGGTGGCCATGCGTCAATCGAGACTGGTTCATCGCATCTGTGACGAGGTCTCCATCGGGCGCGCCGCTCCAGAGCGTGAGCGGCAACACACGCATCAACGAGCCGTTGCCCAGCGCGTGTTCCTCGGTCGAGCCCGCCTGCAGCGGTGGGATACCGCTGCGGATGGCGCTCAATGCGCGCGCGGTCTGGGCGCCGATGTCGAAGACACGCCCGTCCACTGCGTAGGCCCCTTTATCCCGCCGGGCAAGTAAGCGTTGACCCAGGTCGGTCGGATCAAGGCCGCCACCTGACAGGAGTGAGTCCAGCAGCGCCAGCGCCAGCGCGCCGTCATCCGACCACGTGCCCGGTGGTGTTCCGTAATGCGCGCGGGCAAACCCTGTGGGCGGCGTATATTCGATCTCCGCGCGTGGCGGGATGCTCTGCGGCGGATGGAATTCATACGGCACACCCAGCGCGTCACCCACGAGCAGGCCTACTAGCCCGCCTTCGATGCGCGCGCGCCGGTCTCCGATCGACTCATTCATGGCAAGCTTCCATCCGGGTGAGGAGCGCTTACAGCGCGATCCAGTAGCGGCAGACGCGCGCGCCGCGCAGAGGTGAATGGCCTTCACTCGTTAGCACGCCGCCATTGCGCATGATGACACGCGCAGAACGAAGGTTGTCTGCGTCGCATGTCAACAGCACGCGTTCCAGGCCGAGCTCGCGCGCGTGCGGCAGCGTCAGCGCGAGGATGCGAGTTCCATAGCCCTTGCCGCGCTCATCTGGACGGACGGCGTATCCGATGTGGCCGCCGACATCCTCCAGCGCGGGCGTCAGGGTGTGACGTAACTTGCTCACCCCAAGCGCGACGCGGCTCCCATCCTGCTCGACGCGCGCGAGGATGTAGACGGATTGTGGCACGTGGCCGGGTTTCGTGACGCGGCCAGCGGCTTCCTCAGCACACAAATGGATAAACGCCGCCCAGTCGTCCGCTCGGGGGCCAAGAAACCGCTCGCCAGTGGCCGCGAATGCCATCTCGCAGGCGCGGCATGCGTCTTCGAGGTCTGGCGTAGGGACCATGAGTTCAATCCGCCCGCTATCGCCATGCTCTCCCTGCGAGGCGCCATTGTGTGGCGCAGTCATCCCTTCCACCCTTCTATCTGCGAAGCCTTCCGGGCCACATCGACGCTGGATTGCCCGCCTAGTGTGCGGGTTTGGACAGTATCTGTCAAGTGGGTGGCGCTGCCAAACCGGCCCCAATGTGACGCGGTTCTCCCTCCTTTGGGGGAGGCAAGTTCACTCCCGCAGGCGATGCCGCGCCGCGCCGCGCCGCTTACACTTGTCACTGGAAAGGAGGCGGCGCCATGAGTGTTGATGCGCAGCACGCGCGAAATCCGGAAACAACAGGCAAGCAACGGGCAGGTCTTCTGATCAACCGGGGGTTTAGCCTGCTCTGGCTGGGGCAGACGGTCTCGACCCTGGGAACCTACATCTTCGACACGACGCTGGTTGTCTGGATTGTGGCGACGGTAGCGCGCGGGCAGTCCTGGACTCCGCTGGCGGTCAGTGGAGTCTTCGTCGCCGCCGCGCTACCGCCTCTGCTGCTCGCTCCGCTCGCGGGCGTCATCGTGGACCGCGTCTCACGACGCGGTGTAATGCTGGCCGCGGACGCGCTGCGCGCGCTGATCGCGCTGGCGCTGATGCCACTGGCGCTAGGCGTGCGTCTGCCATTGTTGTCAGCTGGGCCATTGGGCGCGCTCTGGTCGCTAGGTGTGATCTATGCGGCGGTGATCGCGCTCTCGCTCGGTGACCAGTTCTTCCGCCCGGCGTCGCTAGCGCTAGTCGGCGCGCTGGTCGGCGAGGCGGAACAGCCACAGGCGATGGGGTTGATGCAGGGCTCGGCCAGCCTGGCGATGCTGATTGGCCCGGCGGTCGCGCCGCCGCTCTACCTTGCTTTTGGTCCTCAGTGGGCGTTGCTGATCAATGGCGCCTCGTTCGCTGTCTCCTTCATTGCCCTGCTGGCGATTGGGCGTGTGGGTGTGGCGCGTCCTAGGGGACCTCAGGGCGGGATGGGCCGCGAGATGCGCGAAGGGATCGCCTTCCTGCTCCGCTCGCGTGTCCTGCGTACACTGACACTGGTCTCGGCGGTAGCGATGCTCGGCGTGGGCGGGCTCAACGCGATCGATATCTTCTTCACTACCCACAATCTTCACACCAGCCTGGCCTGGTATGGCTTGCTGAATACCGCGCTTGGTGTGGGGCTGATCGTCGGCGCGCTCGGAGCAGGCGCGCTGGGGCAGCGCATCGGGCTGGGTCGCATGATGGCGCTCTCAGTGATCTCGGCCGGCGCGCTGGTCATGGTCTACGCGCGACTCAACAGCTTCGTTCCAGCGCTCGTGGTACTCTTCCTGCTGGGCGCGCCGCTGGCCGCGACGTCCGTGGCCTCTGGCCCGCTGGTCCTGCGCGAGGCGCCTGAGCGGCTGGTGGGGCGTGTCGAATCACTTATGCAGCCGGCGATCACCGCGGCGACGCTGGTAGGCGCGGGGCTGGCGGGATACCTGGCCAGTGGTCCGCTTGCGGGCTTCTCCGCCCGGCTCATGGGCTTTCGCTTCGGCCCTGTGGACACGATCTACTTCGCGGCGGGGGCGTTGATCCTCCTCAGCGGCCTCTACGCCTTGCGCGGCCTGCGGAAGTAACCGCTGCGCCAGGGTTGTTCATAGCAGACGGTTGCCAGATGCGCTTCGACAGTCAGGGAGATTGCAGCCATGAAAAGCGTTGCGCCGGACGGCAGTGGGGGCGCGCGCATCAGCGCGTCCGTCGCGCTCGGCGCGGGCTTCGCCGTCGCGGGGCTGGCGGCGGGTGGGGTCGCGCTGCTGACCAACGAGCGCGGCGCGGGAACGCTGGGCGCGCTCGCGGCCGCGAGCGCGACGGCGCTGCTGGTCGGACTGCTGGCGGCGCTTGCGCTGCTCCAGCGCTTGCGCGATCTTGAAGGAGCCTTGGCGGCGCTTAGCCGCGGCGAGACCGCTGAACTCGGCCCCCGCGGCTGGCCGCTGGGCGCCATCCCGGCGCATCTGGCGGCGGCCAGCGCGCGTATGGCGCAGGTGGTTGAGCGCGAGCGGCAGGCCACTGTCTACCGCGAGGAGTTGACGCGCCAAGTCAGCGAGGCCGCCGCCTATGAGGAGCGCAACCGTCTGGCCCGCGAGTTGCATGATTCCGTCAAGCAGCAACTGTTCTCGATTGGTATCAGCGCGGCGGCGGCGCGGGCGCGCGCGGACGGCGAGTCCGGCGGCGCGCTGGGCGCGCTCGATGACATCCAGGCTGGCGCACAGGCGGCGCAGGCCGAGATGGCCGCGCTTCTTCAGCAGTTGCGCCCCGCGCCGCTGGAGAATGTCGGGCTGGTCGAGGCGCTGCGCGATCAGGCGACCGCGCTCGGGTATCGCGCCGGCGCTGAGGTGACCGTTTCAGTGGGCGAATTGCCGCCCGCCGATCTGCTGCCCGTGCGCGCGCAGGAGGAGCTTTTCCGCATGGCGCAGGAGGCGCTGGCGAACATCGCGCGCCACGCGCGGGCGCGTCATGTCGCGCTCCGGCTGGAGCGACGCGATGCGGCGATGTTTCTGGAGGTCCGCGACGACGGCAAGGGCTTCGATCCTGAGATAGCGGTTGGCGGCATGGGGCTCTCTAACTTGCGCGAGCGCGCCCGCGCTCTGGGTGGGATAGCGCGTATCCGCGGCGCGCCAGGCCAGGGAACTGCCGTCGAGATTGAGATTCCTCTCGTTGAGCCGCCGCGCGCGCTCGCTCCGGAGGAGGTCGCGCGGCAGGCGGCGCTAGCGGCCGCCACTGCGCGTGGCGACCAATCGCGCCAATGGGCGGCGAACCTGCTGCGTGTCTCCTACCTCATCCTGCTGTTTGGCTTGCCATTCTGGGCCGTCGCCGCGAGTCTCGCGCTGGCGGGTGTGATGCTGACGCAGGCGGGCGCGGCCTCTGGCGCGGTTGCGCGTCTGGCCGGCGCGGAGAGCAACCTCGCGTTCAACCAGCGCCGCGCCGACCGCGAGACGCTGGTTTGGCTGTGGATCGGTCTGGCGCTCTGCGTCTGGTATCTGCCGGTCGTCGCGCCTCACATATGGCTAGCGGGTCTGACGTCCTGGCTTGCGGCGACGGCGTCCGTCCTTCTGCTGACGCTGGCCGTTTGGACCTGGGAAGGCTGGCGGCGTTCGAGCGCCCGCGCCTTCGCGCTGATGGGCGTCGCCGAGCGGTTGCGCAGCGTCGAATCGCGCTGGCGCGAGACGCTGGGCTTTTGGGGCGTCATCAGCCTTATCCTCGTCGTCGGCCTGGCTTTCGGCGGTTGGTCGCCATCTCTTCCGCCACGCACGGCGGTTGAGTGGAGCGACGCGGCGAGCGTCACGTTAATCGTTCTGCTGGTCGTCTTCAATGGGCTGGAAACCTGGTTATTCTGGCGATGGCGAGTGGCGGCCAAAGCGGAACGCGCACGACACGAGAGCGAGGCGGCGGCATGACAGGCGAACAGATGAAAGCAGAAACCGCAGAGCGGGTGCGTGTCGCGCTGGTAGACGACCACGCTGTGGTACGGCGCGGGCTGCGGACCTACCTGGAGTCGTTCACCGACTTGACGGTCACCGGCGAGGCGTCAAGCGGCGAGGAGGCGCTTGAGCGCCTGGAGGACTGGCTGCCTGACGTGCTGGTGATGGACTTGCTGATGCCGGGTGGCATGGACGGCGTGGAGGCGACCCGCCGCGCGCGGGCGCTCTCGCCCCATACCCAGGTCGTCGTGTTGACCAGCGCCACTGAGGATGAACAGGTCGTAGCGGCGCTGCGCGCGGGCGCCCTCGGTTACGTGCGCAAGGACGCCGACCCGCAGACGCTGCTAGAGGTCATCCGCGCGGCGGCTCGCGGGCGCACATTGCTTGACCCGGCGGTGGCGGCGGCGCTGCTGGCCGAGGTCACGCAGACCGCGCGCGAACCTTCACGGGACCGGCTGGGCGCGCCGCTGACTGAACGCGAGCGTGAGGTACTGCGCCTGCTGGCGCATGGCCGCACCAACCACGAGATCGCCAATGAGCTGGTCGTTAGCGATGAGACCGTCAAGACGCACGTTGGCAACATCCTCAGCAAGTTGCAGCTGGCGCATCGCGCGCAGGCCATCATTTACGCCCTCAAGAACGGACTGGTCACGCTGGATGAGATCGGCGAGCTGTGATGCAGCGCGCTGACTCTTGCCCGGGCGCCATAGGGTGTGCCTCTGTATGCGCAGGTGTATGCGCAGGCGCCTGAATTGCGGCGGAATGCTCAGGAGGCGGTTATGGCTATTGCGCCTGCTCTCTTTTCATCCGAAGACGCGTTCAGGCCGCCCTACCCGGCGCGTCTGGCCGCGTTTATGGAAGCCGGGCGGACGGCCAGGCTTGCGCCGGCGAGCCAGGATGCGCGCACGATAGCGCTCGTACTGGTGGATGTCCAGCATGATTTCGTTGACCCCGCGGGCGCGCTGAGCGTGCCAGGCGCGCAGGCGGATGTCGCGCGGATGGTCACCTGGCTCTACGCCAATGCCGGCCGCGTCACCCAAGTCTACGCCTCGCTCGATACCCACCTGCCGCTGCACATCTTCTATCGCGGCTGGTGGGTCGACCCACAGACCGGCGCGCATCCCGACCCATATACCGCCATCACCGTCGAGGACGTAGCCGCAGGCGCATGGGAGCCGCTGCGCGACGCCGAGTGGTCGCGGCGCTATCTGGTGGCGCTGCGAGAGCAGGCGAAGAAGGACCTCATGATCTGGCCGGAGCATACGATGGAAGGCGCGCTGGGCCACATGTTGGCGCCGGCGCTGAGCGAGGCCATCACCTGGCATGGCGCCGCGCGGCTGGTCCAGCCGGTCTACATCAGCAAAGCGCGCACGACGCGCACTGAGTATTACGGCATCTTTGGCGCTGAGGTGGTGGACCCCGACGACCCGCAGACTGCCCTCAACGTGGCGCTGCTCGACGCCGTGATGGCGCATGATGTGGTCTATATCGCTGGCGAAGCCAAGTCGCACTGTGTGCTGGAGACACTGCGCCAGATCGTCGCCCGCTATCAGGGCGACCCCCCGACGCTGTCAAAGGTGTATGTCTTGCGCGACTGCATGTCCTCTGTCGCTCATCCCACGATCGAATTTGACGCGCTGGCCGAGGACGCTTTCGCTGAGATGCGCGATTCGGGAGTCCGCTTCGTAACCAGCGCCGAGTCTCTCGAATGACGGCGCCGTAGTCACTCCATCTGGCGGCGGGACCCGGCGCGAATGCATAGCCGCCAACTCGCGCGCTCGACAGGCGCATGTTCCCAAATGCCACTTGCGTTCAATACATGTCACCCAAATGCATGAATAGGTGATGCGGGCGCCACGTTTGCCAGCTGGAAAGGGCATTGACAGCTCGGAGACAGGCGGGTTATAGTACGCGCGGCGCGCCAGTTGGGTCTGGCGTGACCGTTCTCAGGCTCCACCCATCTTGTGAGCCAGAAAGGCGATAGGCGAGCGCATGTCATCCTTCACCTTCCTCGACGTGGCTCGCGTGCGCCTGGCTCCTCGCGCATAGTCTGCGCTGGCTCCTCGACCGCCTGATTCATACCCGCATCCCGCCTTCGCACGATCGGCGTCATGCGTGGCCACGTCCTCTGCACGATGGTACCGAGATGCGATCGCGCATCGCCGACTATGCGCGCGCCCGCCGTGGCGCGACGGCGTATGCGCTGTGGGCTTGAGGACGGTTGAGTATGACTTCGCGTGATATAAGTGCGAGGCACGATGCGCGACAGAATCCTGTTGGCGCGCAGCGCTCGCTGGCGGTCTATTTGATGCTGGAGGCGATGCTCTCGCTCTTCATGGCGACCTACGGCACGATGACCGCGGTTTACCGAGTGGAGGCGGCGCGGCTGAACCCGCTTCAGTTGACGCTCGTGGGGACAGCGCTGGAGGGCTCGGTCTTTCTGTTCCAGTTACCGACCGGCGCGCTTGCGGACACCTTCAGCCGCCGGATGTCGGTGATCGCTGGCGTTTTTCTGACCGGCGCGGGGTTCCTGCTGGAGGGACTGTTCCCGCTTTTTGGGACAATCCTGATGGCGTCGGTTCTTTGGGGCGCGGGCTATTGCTTCATCAGCGGCGCCGAGGAAGCCTGGATCAGCGATGAGTTGGGCGTGGTGGCCGCCAACCGGCTCTTCCTGCGCGCCAGCCAGATCGGGATGGTGGCGGAAATCGTCGGAGTGGGAGCCAGCGTGGCCCTTGCCAGCGTGCGCCTCAATCTGCCCATGCTGGTGGCTGGCGGGCTGACGCTGGCGCTCGGCCTGGCGCTTATCCCATTGATGCCTGAGTCGCGGCGGCAGCCGCGGGTAGCGCCAGGCGCGGCGTCCACCTCGCTACGCGCGCGGATGGCGGAGGTTGGGCGCACGGCGCGCGTGGGCGTGGCGCTGGCGCGGGCGCGCCCCGCGGTGTTGCTCATCCTGGGGGTGACGCTGTTCCAGGGCATGGCCAGTGAGGGGTTCGACCGGCTGGGCCAGGCCCATTTCCTGCTGGATACAAAGCTGCCGCCGCTTGGACCGCTCAAGCCCCTTGCCTGGTTCGGCGCGTTCTCGATCATGATCATCCTGCTGGGGCTTGGGGCGACTGAGTTGTCGCGGCGGCGGGTGAACACGAGCAGTCACCAGTCTGTTTCGCGAACGCTCCTGTGGCTGGTGGTGGCGCTGGCGCTCTTCATGGCGGTCTTTGGTCTGGCGCGAGCGTTCGCCGTCGCGGTCGTCGCCTATATCGCCGCGAACGTTATTCGGCGGGTAGTCGGGCCACTGAGCACAGCCTGGATCAACCAGCATGCCGAAGATCGCACGCGCGCCACCGTCCTCTCGCTGGAGGGCCAATCCGACGCGCTCGGGCAGATCGCTGGCGGTCCAGTGGTCGGCGCGATAGGTCTGGCTGTCTCACTGCCCGCCGCGCTGCTCGCCTCGGCCTTCGCGCTACTTCCGGCGCTGGCCCTGTATGTGCGATCGGGGTCAGTTGGCGCGGACCTTGCGACTGCGGACGCGAGTGGTCCACACACTCCGCCAGAGAAGGCCTCTCCGGTGGAGTGAGGGCCGGCGCCCGACGACGCGCGAGGACGCGATCCCATTCCACGACTCCGTTCGCGTGCTATAACGCGTATTGAGCGTCAGCGACCGCACTGTGTTCCGAGGCGTGCGCGTCGCCTGCGCATCAACATGGGGGAGAAAAGCGGGACGCATATGCGATTGCTCTGGTTTACCGTGCCCAAGGCGATAGGTGTGATCGTCTACTCCGTGTTCGGTGCGCTCGTGGTTGTGACAGGATCTGTTACGCTCGTGCCACAAGTCCGCGTGGCGCTGCAGGATTCCCTACCCATCATGCGACATGTACCGGCGTATGGTCCGGCCGGGGCGCTCACCTATCGCGTCGAGGGTCCCTCGATGCTGCCTACCTATCAGTCGGAGGAGTATGTCACGCTCCTCCCGCTCACAGCCGGTCGGCCTCAGGTCTGTGACGTCGTTGCGTTCCGCACGCCATCAGGCGGCGTCTGGCTCAAGCGGGTCGTTGCGCTGGGTCCGGCGACATTGGAATGGACGCAGGGCATCATCACGGTGAATGGAGCCAGCGCCTGCCCGGCGCATGTCCACGGTGGGAACTCAGGCGCGCCCGGTAAGCTGGATACATTCTCCCTACCAGCCGGAATGTACTTTGTCGTCGGCGATAACCTGCTGGACAGCGAAGACTCGCGCGTGGTTGGCCCAATCGCGCGCGACACTATCACGGGCTATCTCCCCGGCTGACAACGTAAGCGCGAGGTGAGCCGACCGCGACCGCTACCGTCGCGCCATCGCCTGCTCCGCCGCATCCCCATCCTGGAACACTGCTAGCGACAGGGTCAGGACGGAAGGCGCTCGGCTGGATTCTGGCCATATAAGGGAACGCCTTGTGTCTCGCGCATACGGGTTTCCTCCAACAGATGACACACGCCTAGCAGTCTCTGCGGTGGATTCGCCCGGTACAGCCGCGCCCCTCACCTGGAATGGCCTTTCGCGCGTCTGGCTGGCTGTGATTACCCTGGGAGACGGCGCACGGGAATGTGAAACTTCCGTGAATCATCGGCCATAGCTTGTAGGTGGCGCCGCGCCTGCCCCGGAGGGATTGAGACTGGCGCAGGCCACAGCAAGGAGGGAGTCATGAAGATCGAGCGAGGAATACGGATTACCGTCGTCACCGTGAACCTGTTCGCTGCGCTGAGCGCCTTCGCTGGCGCGCTGGGGCTGGTCGTTGGATACATGAATATCCCACTCAGCGTGCTGAGTACGACGCCGTTCGCGGACTTCACCATCCCAGCGCTGCTGCTGGGATTCGTCGTCGGTGGCAGCGCGCTGGCGGCCGCGCTTATCGCGCTTTTTGGGCCGCGATTCTCCGTCTTCGGAGCATGGCGGTTCGACGCGCTAGCGGCATGGATAGCGGGCTGTATCATGGTCGGCTGGATGCTGATCGAGATTGCGATGATTGGCATGGCCATCTGGGTGCAGACGCTGTATCTCGTCGTCGGCCTGGTCATGATGGGACTGGCGATCTGGCTGCAGTGGGCCGAGTGGCGGCCACAGGCGCGCACATCCAGCGGCGCCGGCCATCATCGCCTGGCGTGAGGTTTTTGTCAGCCGGAGCCAGAGAGGCCACGCAGCGGCCTCTCTGGCTCCGGCGCGTCACGCTCACACGTACTTCTTCATCCAGCGGATGATGCGCTCCTGGTAGTCCACGAGGTGGTCGCGCTCGCTAAAGCCGTGGTTCTCGCGCGGGTAGATGGCGCACTCGACCGGGACGCCGCGCTCGCGCAGGGCGTTGTAGAATGCCCAGGCCTGGTTGACAGGGACGCAAACGTCCTTCTCGCCATGGATGATTAGCGTCGGCGTCGTCACCTGCTTAACGAACGTAATCGCCGATTTCGCCCGGTAGGCCTCGGGGTCTTGGTTGGGGTCAGCGCCGATGAAGCGCAGATCCCAGTCCTGGATATTAGTCTGGGCGTGGAAGCTGTGGTAGTCGCAGATACCCGCGCCCATCATCGCCGCCTTGAAGCGCTGCGTTTGCGTCACCGCCCAGGCGGTTATGAAGCCGCCATAGCTCCAGCCCATAATCGCCAGCCGGTTGGGGTCGGCCAGCCCTTGCGCGATGGCGTAGTCCACGCCCGCCAATAGATCATCGAGGTCTTTGCCACCCATGTCGCCCAGAACGGCGTTGCCGAACTTGACCCCGCGTCCGATGCTGCCGCGCGGGTTGGGTCGCAGCACGGCGAAGCCCGCCGATGCCAGGACCTGCGTCTGCCATCCGGTAAAGTCGTCGCGGTGCGCGGACGTTGGGCCGCCGTGGACCATAAGGATCATCGGCGGCGCGCCAGCCCCAGAATGGCGCAGTGGTGGCGTGTAGAGCGCCTGCATCTCCCAGCCGTCCGCGCCGGTATAGGATAGGCCGCGTGAGGGCGCACGGGCATAGGTCTCGTCCGCCAGCGGGTTCAGGCGTGTGAGGCGTGTCCACTCGATGTCTCCGGGCGCCGCCTCTGGCCCTGTCAGTGCGCCGCGATATATCTCGTAGTGGTGGCGTGGATCTGAAATGACGGTGGCGAACATCCTGCCATCATGGGTCGCGCTCAGGCGCGGCCACGCGCCATCACCCACAATAACGTCGGCCTCCAGCGTGGTCATCTCGCCCGACGCCTCGATCAGGACGCCAACCTGACCGGAGAGGCCGTCAAATGCGCAGTACAGCATGCGTTCGCCGTCCGGCAGCCACTGCAGCCAGCTAGGACTGAAGCGCAGACCGGGTGTGAGATTGCGCGCCTCACCACCTTCGGCCGGAATGACGAAGACATCACCACCGACCAGGCCGCGATCGCTCCACTCGCCTGAGACATAGCCGATGCGCGCGCTATCTGGCGACCAGGCCAGCGCGCCCGCCTGCCCCTGGGGGCGAACGAGCGAGCGCACGGCGCCGCCGTCTGCGTCCACCACGCCGACCAGCCCGCGATACCAGTCCGTCTCATTGGGCTGATCACCGAAAAAGAGCGCGAACCGCCTGGAATCGGGCGACCAGACGAATTCCCAGACGGTGAGTCCGGCCGGTGTAACCGGCTCCGGCTGCCCGCCCGTCAGGCTGACCGTCCATAGCCGCGTGTGGCGGCCGGGCGTCACGATAATGGGATCGGCCTCCGGTTCGGGGCCATCCAGCGAGGTGAAGGCGATGCGCGCGCCGTCGGGCGACCAGGCGATATCGCTGACGCCGTTGGGCATGGCGCCGAGCGCCCGTGCGCTTCCACCGCTGGCCGGGACCACATAGGCCTGTGGCTTGCCGCCGCCACCGGCGGCGTCGCGCTCGGAGATGAAGGCCAGCCACTGGCCGTCAGGCGACCAGGCGGGACTGTGTTCGTTCGTTTTGCCATGCTCGTCAGTGGCGAATGGTCGCGCGCCGCCCTTTTCATCCGTGATCCAGATTGAGCGCCGCCGCCGCTGCGAGCCGGGAACCCACTCCGCCAGCGTGAACGCTACCCGCGTCCCGTCAGGCGAGATGGCTGGGCCGCTTGCGTAGCGCAGGTCCGTCACCATCTCCGGTGTGACCGGGACGCGCCGCGTGAAAAGGCTGGCAGGCGCTGGTTGATCGCTCATCGTGGATGTCTCCTCTATGGAATCGGTCTGGGCTGTCGTGTACCTGGCGCGATCAGGCCGCCGAATGACGATCTTGCCGCGCGGCGCTTCCGATTCGTGCAGCGCGCTCGACAGGCGCGCTGCTGGCGGAAATAGAAGGCTGGGTCAGGCGCTTCAGGGAGCCAGACGCTCGATGCGCCATGCGCCGTCTGGCTGACGGGTATAGCGGAGACGGTCGTGGAGGCGGTTGGGTCGCCCCTGCCAGAACTCGATGGTCTCCGGGACGACGCGGAAGCCGCCCCAATTCGCCGGTCGGGGAATCTCAATGCCGGCGTATTCCGCCTCGAGCGCGGCTACACGCTGCTCTAGCGTGGCGCGATCGGAGACAGGCTGGCTCTGGGGCGAGGCCGCCGCGCTCATCTGGCTACCCAGCGGGCGGCTATGGAAATAGGCGTCGCTTTCTTCCGGTGGGGTCCGCTCCACGCGCCCTTCAATGCGCGCCTGCCGCTCGAGGAGCACCCAGAAGAAGACTAGCGCCGCGCGTGGATTGGCGGCTAGCTCGCGCCCCTTGCGGCTCTCATAATTGGTGAAGAACGTAAAGCCGCTCGCGTCCAGACCTTTCAGTAGCGTCATGCGGGCGGAGGGTGCGCCGTCTGGCGTCGCGGTGGCGACCGTCATCGCCGTCGGCTCGGGATGCCCGGCGGCGACCGCGGCGTCCAGCCAGAGGCGGAACTGGCGGATGGGATCGCTATCTACATCGCTCTCGCTCAGCCCCTGCAGCATGTATTCTTTGCGCAACCCGGCCAGTGATATCTCGCTCATCGCGCCTTCTCCCGCGCGCCGCTGTGCAGCCGCTGCCAGGCGATGTTCAGACCGTCCAGGATCAGGTTGGGCGCGACGACGTCAATGCTCGGGGTGACTTTGGACATCACACCGGCCAGGCCGCCATGCGCGATGACTTTGGCCGATTCACCGCCCTCGAGCTCGCCGCGCAGCCGCGCCACCAGCCCCTCGACCAGCCCAACATGCCCATAAACGATGCCCGACTGCATGCTATGGGTAGTGTTCTTGCCAAGCGCGGAGGGTGGTGGGGCCAGCTCCACCTGGTAAAGACGCGAGGCGGCGCGCGCTAGCGCCTCGGCGGAGATGCCCAATCCCGGGGCGATGGCTCCGCCCAGGAACGCGCCCTCGGTGGAGACACAGTCGAAGCTGGTCGCCGTGCCGAACTGGATGACGATGGCTGGTCCGCCGAAAATCTCATGCGCCGCCAGCGCGCTGATCATGCGGTCGGCGCCCGTCTCCCATGGGTTATCTACCAGCAGCGGCACGCCCAGTGGGGTCTCGTGGCTGACGATGACCGCTTCGCGCCGCAGGTAGCTCGTCGCCATCTCCTGAAAGACGGGCGTAAGTGGCGGGGTAACACTGGCGATGATCACGCCGCCAATCGCATCAAGGCTGACGTCCGCATGCGCACAGAGTTGGGCCAGGAGCATCGCGTACTCGTCGGTCGTCTTCTCGCGGACGGTGGCGATGCGCCAGCGCGCCTGGAGCGGCCCGCCCTGGAGCGGGAACAGCCCGTATTTGATGCCGGTATTGCTGATGTCAATGGTCAGCAGCAGCGGAGCGGGCGCTTTATCTGCGCCTCCTGTGCCTGCCATAGTCGTCGCGCCCCTTCTCGCTGCGCGCGTCACGCGGGCCTGGCCGCCGCGCTTCCTCGCCAGTGTATGCCTCGCGCGCACGCAGGGTCAAGCGCGCCTGGTGGCCTCTATGTTGTGGTTGGCGCTCCCGCAAATGATGAGACGCCTGTCAGCGAGCGGCGCTCTCCGCCGCGATATATACTCTACGGGGCGAGCGCGCCAGATGGGAATGCGGCGCGCGGAAAGGCGGCGTGACATGCTCAGGGGAACACGCGGTATCGAGCTGGCGGCTGGCTGGCTGGCGGTCATCGCTGGCGTGGCGATCATGGGAGACATCTGGCTGAGCGGCTTCATTGACCCAAGCGCGGTCGTGGCCGATCTGCTGGCCTACGGGTTGATGCTGGCGCTGATCGCGCTCGGCGTCACACTCGACGTTCAGGCGCCAAATGGCGCGACCAAGGCCGTCGCGCTGGTCATGCTTACCCTGGGAACGCTGGCGCTCACGGGCTGGTTCGTCATTAGCTTCGTTGTGCTCTTTGGCGCGCCCGCGCTGCTGGCGATCATCGCCACGGCGCTCTCCTATGCCCGCCTCGGTTCACGCGAGGTGGCGCGGGTCGCATAATCCTTGCGCCATACCTGTCATTCGCGGGTAAGCGCCATGCGAGTGAGCTTGCGCGGCGGGTCGATGATGAGTGACCAGACATTCTGAGCGACGTAGGCGCTCACGGGCAAACGCTCGGGCGGATGCTCCTGTCCGCCCTCGCGCGCAGTGTGGGCCACGATGGCTGTGCGCAGGTCGTCCGCGGTCGCGCCGGGAAAACGGGTATAGCCCGCGCCTATGTGCTGCCAGAAGTGGGCGTCGCTACTGCCTGTCTCGGCGAAGCCCCACTGGCGGTTCAGGTCGCGGACTTCGGAGCGGACGGAGGCGTTGGCCGGTGAGGGATTGTAGAGCTCGATCGCGTCAATCGGGTAGCCGCGCGTCAAGAGCTCCTCAATCTTGCGGCGGCTGAGGCTGGGAACCAGTCGTCCCATCGGGTGCGGGATGACACACAACCCGCCCTGGTCCTTGACGCTAGCGATGGCGTCTTCCACCCGTGAGAGGAAGCGCGGCGCTTTCTTGATGAACAGTCCAAGGAAGTGTCCGTCGCGAGTGGTTGCCTCGACACCCCAGATCAACTGGATGTCAGTGACCTGCTGGCGGTCCATCAGGTCCTGGAGTCGCTTGGCGCCTTCCATGTGGTCGTGATCGGTGATGGCGATGACCTTCAGGCCGCGCCGTCGCGCCTCGCTGAGCACGCGCTGCGGACTGGCCGTGCCGTCACCCAAATTGGTATGCATGTGTAGGTCGGCGCGCGCCATGGCGGGCGTGGTGACGCCCGCGCTCCCGCCATTCGCCATCAGATCGGTCACGAAATACTCCGGATGGTGTCTCCGCGCCAGAAGTTCTGACGCCCGCTCCATGGTAGCGCATTCGCGCGCCTGCCCGCTACTACAATCCCTCATCTCCGGCGTAGAGTCCCGTCTGGCCAGACACGTTCTTGCGCAGCCCGTCCAGTTGGAGGACCGCTAGCGGCTGGGCGCGCCCTTTGATGGTAAGCGGCTCGAGCGCCTGCGTGAGCCCCAGGCCGCCACAGGCGGCGCAGGTCTCCGCGCTGACAAGGATCTGGTTGGCGCTGGCGCTGGACTGCAGACGTGAGGCGATGTTGATCGTGTCGCCGATCGCGGTGTAATTCTGCATGCGCCCCGGCGCGCCAATGTTGCCCACCAGCGCCAGCCCCGTGTGGACGCCGATGCCATAGTGCGCGCGTGTCTGCGGCCGCCCCGTTTGTTCGCTCGCTTCCACCAGCGCCTGGCGCATCGCCCAGGCGGCGCGGACCGCGCGGGCCGCGTGGTCAGGCTGCGGCAGCGGCGCGTTGAAGATTGCCATGAGCGCGTCGCCGATATACATGGTCAGAGTGCCCTCTTCGTCCCAGACGGCGCGTGTCAGCAGGTCTAGATACCGGTTGAGCATACTCACCACTTGATCTGGGGGAAGCTGCGCCGCGATCTCACTGAAGTTGCGGATATCGGCGAATACGACGCTGATCTCGCGCGTCTCTCCGCCCAGGTGCGCCGCTGAGGGGTCAGCCAGCAATTGGCGCACGACGGCGGGGTGCACATAGCGGCCGAAGATCTGCTGGATCTCGCGCGCCTGGCGCTGACTATGGCGCAACTCAGTCAGGTCTTCAATCGTGAGCGCGGCTCCCAGCGGCTCGGGTCTCTCGTCGCCTTGCGTCGCGCCGCCGCGCAGTGGCGTGACATTCAGGCGCAGTGAGACCTCGCCCCGGCCCGAGAGCTCACGCGTCACCTCGTAGCCCAGCGTCGCGGCGCGCTCGCCGACCGCTCGCCGCAAGGCGTCCGCGAGCGGGCCGCCTACCCGGCTGTCCGCGGGGCCACCTGTAAGCGCGTCCACGAGTGGGTCACCAATCAAGGCGCCGGGCTGGCGGTCGAGCATGCGCTCCGCGGCCAGGTTGAGCGTCGTGACGCGTCCCTTCGTGTCGGTTGTGATGACTCCGCTGGCAATCGAAGCGAAGACGTTCTCCATGAACGAGGTGATGGCGTCCAGTTCGCGGATCTTGGCCCGCAGGTCAGTTACCAGACGCGCGTTCTCGATGGCGATGGCCGCCTGATTGCAGAAGGCCGCGAGCAAGTCGAGGCTGCTCTGATCGAAGAGTCGCGTCTCATGCCGGCTATCGACATAGACGACGCCAATGGCGTGGCCGCGCGTCAGCAGTGGCGCGCACATGACCGAGCGAATGCCGTAGCTCACGACACTGTAGTTCTGTTTGAGGCGCTCGTCCGCCTGGGCGTCAGTCGTGAGCAGCGGCGCGCGCCCGGTCCAGACCTGATCAACGACGCCACGGCTGAGGGCAAGCTCGGCCTCGGCGAGAGAATGACCCGCCGCATCGCGACCTGTTGTAAAGCGTAGCGCGCCGATGTTCGGGTCGAGGAGGAGCAGCGCTCCACGCTCGGCCCGCACCACCTCGATGAGCAGCGCCATCACGCGGCCGAGCGTTTCATCGAGATCGAGGGAGGTATTGAGTTCCTGGGCGATGCTGTACAGTGTATCGAGCCGCGCTTTCTCTGCGCCGACAGAACTCCAGTCGCTGCCGACGACCTGCGCCGACTCGCGCAGCCCGCGGACGTTAGCGTCTAGGCGTCCGAGACGGCGGTCGGCGGCGCGCGCCAGTTCGAGCGCCTGCGCGAGAAGGCTGGTGCGCGGGTCAGCGGAGTCGTTGGCGAACGTCCCCTCGACGAACGGTTCCAGCGCGCTTGCCTGCCGGTGCATGGCCCCAGCAAGCTCGCCGATTTCACGTTCCAGGCGCGCCAGCGCATCCTGGCCCCGCTGCCAGGCCGCTCGTGGCTCTGGGGGCCGCTGCGCCGCGATGGGAGGAGGCTGCGCCTCGCCGCCGGGCGTTGAGCGCTCGCCGCCGATCTCATACGCGCTCATGCTGGTTCCTCCACTTCCGCCCGGCGCCCTCGTTGGCGCGTCCTCGCTCATCGTTGGCCCTCCCAATCGCGACGCTCCCCAGCGGTCCAGTTGACTAAATTGTGATACGCCTGCTCTCTAAGTGTACAAGACGGGCCAAACAAAGTGGCGTCTTGTGCGTTTCAACCTTCGTACAACAGATGACCTGGGAGGGTCACAGCCCAACTCTCCCAGTCAGCAAAGCGAGCGTTGACCACTCCCCACTGCCCGGCTACACTATTCAAATACCGTGTGTAGCGCGCGATATGGTGATCGGCTGCCGTGTCAAGGGCGCGCGGAGAGCCTCACCTGTGGAGAACCTCCGAAGGGCGAGCCGCGCTCAGGATGTAGAGAGATGTGATTGCTATGGAGACTGACGCGCAGCGGCGTATGTTCCAGCCAGGGCGCCCCGCCGACGCGCTGGCGCCGGTGTCGAGCGCCGCGGACGTCGTGGACGTTTCGCATATGGTGGCGAGTGCCGGGGACGACGCGCAAGCTGAAAAGCCGGGCGCGCGCCCGCGCGAGCGGCGTTCAGGCGGGCGGCGGCACACTCGCGAGAGTGGTGTCACCGGGCTTGTCGAGCGCGCTCGTTTGGCCTCCACCAACTTCTCTACTCCGCTGCTCGATCCACTCCTGAACGCCCTCCCTTCAATGCGCCAGGCGCTACTCAACCGCGCGCTCGATGACGCCTTGCGCGTGGCGGGCGCGCAACTTGGCGCGAGCCTGGCCCCCAGCCTCATACAATTCTGGATCGCCGATCCTGGTGTCTGGGGGGGCGAGACAGATCGTGTTGGCGGACTGGAGCTTTTCCCCACGCTTCGCGCCCGCGTGACCATTAGCGCCGCGCTGACGGGCGCCAGAAACCCCGCGCTGACAGGCGACCGCGCCGCCCGTGCGGGCGAGCTTCCCGCTGGCGTGACCATCGCCCGCGAGGTTGTCGCCACGGACCCGCTCATCGAGGAGGTCGCCGCCAACCGCAAGGCGGTTATCCTCAGTGACGCCAGCGCCCACCCCCTGGCGCGCGCCTGGCTGCCGCGCCTCGCTGAGCTTGCCGGCGACGCCCAGCCCGGCGAGCCGCTGGTTGGCGCGCTGCTGGCGCTGCCGCTGCGGGCGCGCGGGCAGTTCCTCGGCGTCATGGCGATCGCTTCGCGGCCGCGCCTGGCTCCGCGCCAGTTGACCGCTCTTCAGGAACTGGCCGATCTGGTGGCGCTGGCGGCCGACCGCGACCGTCTGGTGAGTTATTCACGGACGCAGGAGGCGCTAGCGCAGACGATGGTGCGCAATGCGCCGGTGGCGATGGCGCTGCTGACGGGCGCGGACCATATCATCGCGCTCGCCAACCCGGCTTTTTTCGAGTTGTTGGGCGTCGAGGAAAGCGCGCTGGCGCTCGGACTGCCCCTGGCCGATGTCATACCGGAAAGCTCGCAGCGTCTCTCCTCCGCGCTGCGCCTCGACGCGGTCTATCAAGGGTCTGAGCCGCAGGCGATGGTGGAGCTTCCCATCACCCTGGCCCGCGGCGTGACGTACTGGAATGTCACGTCGTCGCCGGTGATTGGCGAGGGGGGTGTGATCGGCGGCGTGCTGGTGGCGGCAGTGGATGTGAGCCGCCAGGTGGCCGCGCGCCGCCGCGCCCAGGAGAACGCTGATCTGGCCCAGGAGCGCATCGCCCAAATGACCGCGCTTCACGCGACCTCACTGGCGACCGCCAGCCAGCTTGGCGCTGACCCCCGCGACCTGCTTGCCAGCATCCTGAGCCGCTCGATTCGCCTGCTCGATGCGCAGGCCGGGGTAATCTATGCCCGCGCGCCGCGCCGTGACGAGTTGGAGGTGGTTGTCTCGGAGGGGCTGCGCTCCGATTACACGGGCGTGCGCGTGCGGCTGGGGCAGGGATTGGCGGGTGATGTCGGGCGCACGGGCCAGGGGCGCGTGGTCGCGGACTACCGCGCCGATCCCGAGCAGGCGGGCATGTACGAGGGTGAGCAGGTCACAGCTGTTATCTCCGTGCCCCTGGTCCATCACAATCAGGTCGTGGGCGTGCTGGACGTGCTCGATGACGCCGCCAGCCGGTCGTTCACCGACGATGACCTCTGGCTGCTCGACCTGTTCGCCGCGCAGGCCGCGCAGGCGATGGCGAATGCGCGTGTGGTCGCCGAGCTGGAAACCGCGTTGCGGAAACAGCGCGAGCTCGACGATATGAAGAACGACTTCATCGCTACCGCGTCGCATGAGCTGCGCACGCCGCTAACGGGCGTGAAGGGTTTCCTCGAGCTGCTGCTCAGTTATCCCGCGGCGCAGGCCGACCCGCTGGTGGCGGAATTCGTGCGCCAGGCGGCGAATTCCGCCACCGAGCTGGAGGATGTGGCGGAGCGTCTGCTACAGACTTCCCGACTGGATACAGACCGGCTCGGCTTGCAGGCGGCGCCGCTTCAACTGGCGGGCGCAGTTGAGCGGTCGCTGCGCGCATTCCGGGCGCTCGACGCCGCCCAGGGCGGCGGCCGGAAGATCGAGATGGACATTCCTGAGGGCGTGACGGTCCTCGCTGACCAGATGCGGCTCAAAGAGACGCTGGACAACCTGATTTCCAACGCGCTGAAGTACAGCCCCAACGGTGGTCGCGTGCGTGTCCTGTGGTCTCCCGCGGTCTTCGAGCCGCTGGAAGGCGGCCAGCCCGATACGGCCGCCGCGCAAGCGCATCCGGCGCCGCCTGGCAAGAGACCGTCGCTTGGTCTGCATGCGCTGACTGGCGCCGCAAACCGCGCGGAAAGCCCAGAGGACGACAACGATCCCTGCGCGCCATCAGCCGCGGTCGTGGAGGCTTCCAAGCGGCATATCTACCATGCGGTGCTCGTTTGTGACGAGGGGATGGGCATCCCGGAGGCCGAGCGTGAGCGCCTCTTCGGCCGCTTTTCCCGGTTGGACTCCGCCCGTGAAAGCCAGATTCGCGGCGCGGGGCTTGGCCTCTACATTTGCCGCCAGACCGCGCGCGCGATGGGCGGCGATGTCTGGTTGCATGAGAGCATTCCTGGCCGCGGCAGCGTCTTCGCCATCGCGCTGCCCGACGGCTCCGCCGCTAGCGACGCCGAGTGACGAATTTGCGCGCCGCGTTCCCGGCGGGAGCCCAGTCCCAGCGCGCCGCTCGGATGCGCGCGCGGCTGGCTGGTCGCTACACGCTGCGCGATATCGCTGTACCGCTCAATGGCCTGTCATCTCCGCTGATTGTCACCGCGCCCGACGACCCCGATGCGCCGCTGGATGAAATGGCGGCTGAGCAGGGGCGTCGCGCCAGGGGGCGTAATGCGCCCTCAGGCGGCGTGGCGTCTGGTGAATCGGGCGCGGCGGCGCATGCCGCCCGGGCGACCATCGCTGAGGGCGCGCACCTACCCTATTGGGCGCTCCTCTGGCCGAGTGGCCTGGCGCTGGCCCAGGCGCTCCTGGAGGAGCCTGCCGCTGTGCGCGGGCGCAGAACGCTGGAGCTTGGCTGCGGCCTGGGCTCGACGGCGGCGGTGGTCGCTGCGCTAGGCGCACGTCTCACCGTCAGCGACCTCTTCCCTGACGCGCTGCTTTTCGCCGCGTACAATACCCAGCGCCACACTGGGTGCGTTCTCCACCGTCTGCTGCTCAATTGGCGCACCATTGCTGGCCGGGCCGCACTGCTCGCCTCTGCGCCCTACGAGACGCTACTGGCCGCTGATGTGCTCTATGAGGACGACGACATCGCGCCGCTGCTGGCGCTGGCCCCTGCCTTGCTCGCTCCCGAAGGGACGTTCTGGCTGGCCGAGCCGGGCCGCAAGTCCTCGCGCGCCTTCGTCAGCGCCGCCCTCGCCCGGGCCTGGCCCCACAGCGAGACCGCCTACGAGCGCGCCTGGCCCCCTGATAATGATGCCGTGCGCGTATGCGTCCACCGGTTTATGCTGCATGGCGTTACGCCAAATGGTACGGAAGCCGCATATGCCTGACGAGAACTGGGATACAGCCCTCGCGAGCGCAGGATTCCACATTCGGCCTCTACACTGAGGAACTCGATGCGGGGGATTTCGTCTGCCTGCGGCTGGGGAGGCGTCCACCCAGGTCGGTGTATCGGGGATCTGTTGGAGCGGCGCAAGTTGGATCTGTCGGACTTCCTTTTGAACATGCGGGAACGACGATGATTCTCCACGATTCACTGTTTTCAGCGACAGGCGCGCCGAGCCCTACCTCGCCGCGCTGCCCGCGGACGCTTTCTCGCGGTGGGAGCCGACGATCAGCGGCAGCAGGTCGCGCAACTCGCTTAGGAAGGCGGTCTGCCCTTCGGCGAAGCGGCGGCGCGGCAGGCGCACCTCGCCCAGCTGCACGCGCGCGTCGGTCTTGAAACGCTTATAGAGCGCGACACGGTCGGGGGCGACCGTGCGCTTAAGCCGCACGGTCACCTCGCTGTCACGCGCGCTGACGCCTTCGACGCCCAGCGCCGCCGCCTCGGTCTTGAGCCGCGTCACCGCGAGCAGGTTGGCCACCGGCTCCGGCGGCGGACCGAAGCGGTCGGCCAGCTCGGAAACCATCGCCTCCGCCTGCTCGGGCCGCTCCAGGTTCGCCATGCGCTGGTAGACGTTCATCTTGAGCGCGCGGTCGTTGATGTACTCATCGGGGATATAGGCGTTGACAGGCAGCTCCAGCGTCACCTGCGGCGCGCGCGCCGCCGTCTCCGGGCGCTTGCCCTCCATCTCGGCGATGGCTTCCGCCAGCAGCCGCGTGTACATCTCGAAGCCGACCGAGTTCATGAAGCCTGATTGCTCGGCGCCAAGCAGGTTGCCCGCGCCGCGAATCTCTAGATCCTTCATGGCGATGCGGAAGCCCGCGCCCAGCTCGGTTGCCTCGAAGATCGCCCGCAGCCGCTTCTCCTGCACCGGTGTGAGCTGCGCGCCCTTCTGGTAGAGGAAGTAGGCGTAGGCCTGGCTGGCGGCGCGGCCCACGCGCCCGCGCAGCTGGTAGAGTTGCGAGAGGCCGAAGTAGGCCGCGTTGTTGACAATGATCGTGTTTGCGTTGGGGATGTCCAGCCCGTTCTCGATGATCGTCGTGCAGATCAGGACCTGCGCCTCACCCGCCGAGAAGTCGAGCATCACCTGCTCCAGCTGGTCTTCGGGCATCTGGCCATGGCCGACGACGAACTTCGCTTCCGGCACGAGCCGTCGTAGGCGGTCCGCCAGCGCCTGGATACCCTTGACGCGGTTGTGGACGAAGTAGACCTGGCCGTTGCGGTCTATCTCGCGCAGGATGACCTCACGGATGAGGGCGTCATCGAATTCGCGGATATAGGTGCGGATCGGCAGCCGCTCCTGTGGCGGCGTCTCGATGACGCTCATGTCGCGCACCTCAGCCAGCGCCATGTAGAGCGTGCGCGGGATCGGCGTCGCTGATAGCGTCAGCACGTCCACCTCGGCGCGCATCTGCTTTAGCCGCTCCTTGTGCGCGACGCCGAAGCGCTGCTCCTCGTCAATCACCAGCAAGCCGAGGTTTTTGAAGACGATGTCCTTTTGCAGCAGCCGGTGCGTGCCGATGACGATGTCCACCGCGCCGGACTCCAGATCGCGCGCCGTCTCCTTCAGCTCTTTGTCCGAGCGGAAGCGGCTCATCAGCTCGACGCGCACGGGATATGGCTTGAGTCGCTGGCTGAAAGTGTTGAAGTGCTGGAGCGCCAGGATGGTCGTCGGCGCGAGGATGGCAACCTGACGCTGGTCGAGGACGGCCTTGAAGGCGGCGCGCAGCGCGACCTCGGTCTTGCCGTAACCGACATCGCCGCAGACCAGCCGGTCCATCGGCCGCGCGCGCTCCATGTCGGCCTTGACATCAGCGATGGCTCGCTCCTGGTCGGGCGTCTCGGTGTAGGGAAAGCCCTCCTCCATCTCGCGTAGCCATGGCTGGTCCTCGTCGGACGGGAAAGGGTGGCCAGTGATCGTCTCGCGCAGGCTATAGAGGCGCAGCAGATCGCCGGCGATGTCGCGCGCGCTCTCTTTGGCCCGCTGCGTGGCGCGCGCCCATTCCGTCCCGCCGAGGCGGCTGAGTGATGGCGCGGCGTCACCCATGCCGATGTAGCGTGTCACCTGGTCCAACTGGTCGGTAGGAATATAGAGCTTGTCCGTGCCGGCGTAGGCAATGAGCAGGTATTCGCGCTCGACACCGTTGCTGGCCAGCTTGACCAGCCCATCGAAGCGCCCGATGCCGTGGTCCTGGTGGACGACGAAGTCGCCGGGGCGCAACTCAGCGAGGAAGGCCGCTGGCGTGGTGGAGCGGCGGCGCAACTCGCCGTGTCGCGCCCAGCCGAACACCTCCGAGTCGGTGAAGACCGTCAGCGCCATCGTGCGGCTATGCCAGCCCTCGGGGAAGCGGCCGTGGACGACCGCCAATGCGCCAGGCTCCGGAGCGTCGGGAAGATCGGTCTGCGGCGAGACGAGCACAACATGGTTGCGTCCCAGTAGCGCCTCATCGCCGAAGACCTCGCAGAGCCTCCGGGCCTGCAAGCTCACGATCACCACCCGCTGGCGCTCGTCCAGCAGACGGCGCACATCGTGAACAAAGGCGCGCAGCCGTCCGCCATAGGACTGCGCGGGTGTCAGGTCAGGCGCCAGTGAGCTGCCGAGGCCCTCTCCCTCGTGCTGCTCGTCGCGCAGCAGCGCGGCGAAGCTGGCGTGCGGGCGGCTGGCGACATGCGGGGCCAGCCAGGCCCAATCCAGGAACGCGGGTTGAAGGCCGTGCGGGTTCTCTCCTTCGCGCTCCAGGCGGTCACGCGCCTCCGCGCCCTGCTGCTTGAGCGTCTCGGCGACGCTCTGTGGCGCATCTTCGTCACCGATGATGAGCGCGCCGTTCTGGGGAAGATATTCGAGGATCGAGGCGGTCTCATGAAGGTACGGCAGATAGTACGCGATATCCTCGAACGACTGGCGCATGTTGAGCGCGTCGAGGTCGGTCTGCCAGCGTGCGCGGGCGTCAGGATTCAGGCCTACGCTGTCCAGCGCCGCCAGTCGCCGCGCCGCTTCGGGTCCGCGGGTGGCCAGCGCCTCGCGCGCGGGTGTAATGAGCGCGGCGGCGATAGGGTTGAGCGAGCGCTGGGTCTCTGGGTCGAAGGTGCGAATGGACTCGATCTCATCGCCGAAGAACTCGATGCGCGCGGGCCGCTCCATCGCCGGGGAGAAGACGTCGATGATGCCGCCGCGATGGGTGACATTACCCGCTTCTTCGACTTCAGCCTCGAAATCGTATCCGAGGGTCATGAGCCGCGTCAGGATGTCGCGTGGCTCTGCGCGGTCGCCAGGATGAAGCTCCAGCAGCGCGGTGCGGAACTCGCCGGGAGGAATGAGCGGCTGCGTGAGCGCGCGGGCCGAGCAGACAACAACCGCTGGCTCGCCGGCATGCGTAGTGAGCAGAATCAGCGCGTTCATGCGCTCCTTGACTGTGTCGCGCGCGGACAGCAGCCGCTCGCCAGGCAGGGCGTCAAGCGCGGGAAAAGCGCGCACAGGGATGGCCCCGCCCAGCAGCGCCGTCAGCGCCTGCGCGGATGGCTCGACCTGATCGTCGTCGCGCGTGACGTAGAGCAGCGGCGCGCCCGTCTCCAGCGCCAGCCCACCGACCAGATAGGGCCGCGCAGGCGCGCTCACTCCGCCAATGACAGGCGCGGACCCTGGCGACGCCAGCCGCTCACGCAGCCGCCGTACCTCAGGCCGGCCCTCCAGTAAGCCGAGCAGTCCACGCAGCGCCACAGGCGCACCTCGCACTCTAAACCTCTCCCCTGGTGGGGTGAAGGGCAAGTCTTCCAAAGATGAGCCTGCGTAGGCAGGCTTTGCGGAAAGCAGGTCCATAGGCGCGGTTTCAACCGCCAGGCCGTCGCCACACCGATCTCACCTCCAACCTCTTCTCCTCGCCGGAGAGAGATCGGAGATCAGCCGTTGTAGCGGTTCTGGGCGGATTCCACGCTCTCGAGCGTCCAGGCGAGCGCGGCGTCCGCGGCGCGGGCGATGGCCTCATCCAGCGCGATGCGTTCGTCGCCGCGTGGCTTGCTGAGCAGGAAATCTACATTTTCGTCGCGGCCGTGCGCCGGGCGGCCGATACCGATTTTGATCCGGGCGAAATCGTTGGTTCCCAGCGACTTGATCGTGGACTCCAGACCGTGCTGGCCGCCGGCCGCGCCGCGCGCCCGCATCCGTCCCTTGGCCAGGGGCAGGTCCAGGTCATCGCAGATGACGAGCAGGTCGGCGCGGTCGAGCTTGTAGAACCGCATCAATTCGGCGACAGCGATACCGCTATCGTTCATGTACGTCTGCGGCTTGGCGAGCAGCAGCTTTTCCTCGCGGATAACCGGCTCTGGCGGCTCCAGTGTCTCCGGCGGCTCCGGTCGCGGCGCATCCTCGCCCGCAATGACAGGCGCTTGCCGGGGCGCCGCCTTCGGGCGGGCCGGGATGACGGTCCCGCGATAGAGCCCGCTCGCGATCATTGATTTGCCGCGTCCCGGCTCCCATGACCAGCCGAGGCGGCGTGCGATCTCATCCACCACATCGAAGCCGACATTGTGGCGCGTGCGCGCATAGCGCGCGCCTGGGTTGCCCAGCCCGACGATCAGTCTCACGCTTCTCGCTCGCTCCACTTGACCCGCTCGCGCGCAACAGCAAACCGGGCGGCCGCCAGCGCGACCCCCCAGCCGCCACGCCACTCAACGCGGCGCGGCATCTCTGAGTGTACCACGCGCCGGGGCGCAGTCGCGCGTTCCGGATAAGCCGGACTATCAAATTCGCGCTATGCGGCGCTGGCTGTGAAGTCCAGCGCCAGCGTCACATTACTGGAGACGTCAGAGACGTTAGGGACGTTTGGAATCGCCATGTTGAAGTCTTCGTAGCGCACGGTGGTTGTGGCCTTGCCAGTGACTTGCTTGGCGCTCACCAGTGTCAGCGTGACGTCGAAGGTCACCGGCTTCGTGACCCCATGGACCGTAAGGTTGCCTTCGATCTGAAAGGAGACGGTCTGACCCGTAGTGATGGAGGAGGGTAGGCCCTTGTAGGCGGTGGCGCTGAAGGTCGCATATTGATAGCCCGCGACGCCGGTCTCCAGAATGCGGCCCTGAATAGTGTTGTTGCGCATGTCGTTGTCGGTCCTGAGCGCGCTCACATCCACACGAATCTCTCCGACCTGGCTTTTCGCCGGATCGGCGGTGTCTATCAGGATTTGCCCGCTGACCTGACTGGTTGAGCCGACAACGGTTTTGGGGCTGCCGAACAGCGTCTCATGTGTGGTGAAGGTGGCCGTTGTCGCGGATGTGTCGAGCGAGAAGGCCGTTTGTCCGGTGGCGGGCGTGAGAGTCGGCGCGAGCGTGGCGGCCGCGCCTGCGCTTGAGCCGCTACGGGCCGCGGGGCCGCCGTAGACCCACACCGCATATGCTACAGCGGCTATGACCGCTACCAGCGCCGCCGCGATTCCCGCGCCCGCCATCATGTTGCGCCGCCGCAGTCTCGCCACCCGCTCCGGCTTTCTCGCCGCTCGCATTGCTGGAATTCCCTCTTTCGCCAGGATGCGCCGCACGGCGCCGCCTCTCACATCACGCTCAGCGGCGATCGCATTCCGGCCGCTGTCGTTTATCCTACCGGTCATAGGTGAGCGGCGAGTGAGCGTTCGCTTGGAGTTTTCTCAGGATGAGCGACGTCACACCAGCCCGCGCTAAGGCTTGCCGTGCTTGGGCGTCGGCGTTGGGTGTGGGGTGACAGCGGGCGTCGCGTGTGGCGTTGGGTGCGGCGTTGGCGTCGCGGTACCCGATGCGGTAGGTGTGGTCGTCGCGCCAGGAGAGCCGGTGGTAGTTGGTGATCCACCCGCTGTGGCCGTTGGTGAGCCGCCCTGGCCGGGCGCGCCCGTCGCCGTTGGGGCGACCGCGACGCTGGATGAACCGAGGAGGTTGGAGAGCGTCTGCTGCCGCCGCTGACTGACCGACTGACCTGGCGCCTGGCTGGCGATGAGCAGGAGCGCGACGAGCGTGGCGACCCCCGCGAGCGCGCCGCCGATCAGACGGCGCTCCGCGGCTCCTTCGCCTGGGCGGTCATCCAGCGCTCGGCGCTGCGCGGCCTCCGCGGCGGAGACAGAGCGCAGGCTCGCCAGGCAGAGCGCTGGCGCGGAAAGGTAGACGGCGCCCTGCAGCGCCGCCAGCGTCGCCAGCGCTCCCGCCGACCCGCTGACCGCCCACCAGGGACCGACCTGGTGGATGACGGCGATCAGCGCGCCCAGCGTTGTCGCGCCGCCGAGGGCCGCCTCGGTATAAGCTGCGCGCATGCCTGCGACGCTTCGCGCCAGCAGGGTCAGCGAGAGCGCCCAGCAACCGAGACCCAGTGCGGTTTCGATGGTCGTGCTGCGGATGGCGGCCGCGAGATTGGCCTTGGCCGCCTTTGGGGTACGCAGAAAGACTCCCTTCTTGCGTACAGCGCCCTGGATACTTGCCAGCGTTACTACCCAGCTCAGACTCCAAAGAATGCCGACCGCGCCGAGCGCCTCGCGCCATGTACACCGGCGTGTGGCGCGCAGCGCCCAAAGTGTTCTGAGCAGACTGCTCGCCCAAAAGCTGAGCGGCAGGACCAGTAGCAGCCCACTGACACCAGGTAGATTGACGGGGCGTCCCGCGACGAGTAGCCACCCTGTGACAAGCAGCAGCGACGTAAAGGCGAATGTCAGCGCGTCGCTGTACCATTGCAGCCCGCCCATCAGGTAGTGGTAGCGCTGCGCCAGCGTCAGGCCCGGCGCGTCCCAGTCACGCAGCGGGCGGCCACGGCTGGCGAGCGGAGAGAGCATGTGCCAGTGCTTGCGCAGGATCTGGATGCCGCCGAAGCACCAGCGGAACCGCTGGCGCTTCAGCGCATCGAACTCCAGCGGCATCAGCCCTTTGCCATAGGTCTCGTTGATAAAGCGGCCCTGCCATCCGCGCGCCAGCAGTCGCAAACTCGCCTCAGCGTCCTCAGTGATACACCACTCGTCCCAGCCGCCAATCTCGCGCAGCGCCTGTGTGCGAATCAGGCCCATCGTGCCGCCGAAGATGATCGCGTTGCGCTCGTTGCGGCTGGGCATGCTGAGATCGAAGAAGTAGCGGTAGGCGTGGTAGCAGGCCCGCTGATAGAAGGTGCTTTCAGGTCGGTAGTCGCGGTAGTCCTGTGGCGTCTGGACGAACGCGACGCGCGGGTTCTCGAAATAGCCCACCAAATCCCGCAGGTACTCCGGTCGCACGAGGTAATCAGCGTCCACAACGCCGATGATTTCCGCATCGGGAGGCGTGAGCGCCAGCGCGTAGTTCAGCGCGCCTGACTTGAAGCCCGGCCACTGTTCCAGGTGAAGGAAGACGAAGCCCAGCCGCTGGCAGACGTCCTCAAGTGGCTCCCAGGCGCCCGCGTCGCGAGTGTTGTTGTCCACGACCATCACGATGTATCGGTCACGGGGATAGTCAAGGCGCGCCAGCGCCTCGAGCGTGCGGATGACGACCTCGGGTGGCTCGTCATGGCAGGGTACCTGGAGCGTGACGCGCGGCTGCCACGGCTCGCTTGCCGTCTCCCATAGCCCGCTCTCGCGCGCGGGTTCGGCGGGCGCGACGCCCGCAAGCGCACGCATCCGCGGCGGGATGGCCTCGGCGAAGCGCCAGCGCCGCCGGCAGACGACATCGAGGATCTCAAATGTGAACGAGACACCCAGAGCTACGCCGAGGAACTGCATGCCCCAGAGCAGTAGCCCGAGCGTGAGCGGGACGACTCCCGCAGACCCAAACAGGACGATTACGCCAGCGACGATGAGATAGACGATCGCCGTCTCGACCGTGAACAGGAGCGTCGCGTGGCCAGCCGCGCTCCAGTTGGGCAGCGCGGCGATCATCAGTACGGCGCCAAGGAGTGTGAAAGCCGCCCATCCGATCACCGCGGTTGATGAAACGCCCAGCCGCATGCCAATCGCCGCGCCCAGCCCGATGAAGAACACGATGTTGAGTGCTGAGAGCGCGCGGGATGGTTTGCGCTGACCGCGACCCAGCGTAAGCAGATCGAGTGTCGCCAGCGCCATCGCGCAGAGTGAAAGGGTCAGAGTGTCGAGCAGCATGCGTCTCTATCATCCAGTGACTTGTTGAGTGGAAATCAAAGGAACGCGGTGAGCAATAGGAGCAGCGCGGCCCCGCCCAGCGCGACCGCCCCCAGGCCTTGCCATAGCGCGGTCACCAGGCGCAGGCGCTCGTTAGTGGCGCGAGCGGGTAGTCGCTGGTCTGGCTCACGTTTCTCTCGCCTGGTCCGCCACGCTCGCGTCCGCGACTCAAAACTTGCCAGACGGACGAGCGCGACCAGGACGACTATGGCTCCTAGCGCGACTCCCGGCGCTCCGCCAAACATCGCGCCGAGCAGCGCAAATCCGGATACCCGTAGCAGCCCCGCTCCGGGCGCGCGGTTCTCGCGGGTTGGCGGAAATACTTCCTGCGCGGCGCGGCGTTTGAGCGCCTGCGTCTCGTGGCCGCTGTCCAGGTCACGCAGGACGTAGCTTTGGTTGTCCTCCGCCACAAAGCTTGCGATACGCGGTGGCGCGGGACGCTGAGGCGCGCGCGATGGAGCGGACGCGGGGGCGCGCTGTGGAGGCGTCGCCGCCGGCCGCGCAGCTGCCCGACGCCAAAGTGGCTCGCGCTGATCCATGCTTCGCTGACCGCGCGGAGCTCGCCGCGGGTGCCGTTCGAATGGGCCCAGGTCGGGATAGTCGCGCATCATGTCCTCTTCGCTCTCACCCGCCGCCAACTGCGCAAGTTCGGGCGAATGAGTATCGGTCGCGCTCGTCTGTCTCGTACTGAGCGTACAAAGCGACGGGCATGCTGTCAAACTGCGCTCCCGCTCAGGCTAAGCGCGCTACATGCGTCCCCGCACCGCCTGGTCTACGACCCACGGAGCAATCGCCTCGACGGCGATGGCCCCGTTGTAGTAACCGGGAATGACAACTTCGCGGCGCGGATGAGTGAGCAACCCCGCGATGGTGTTCGCTACGACGCCGGGACCAGGCAGGCGCCCGCGCATGCTGGCCGTCAGCTCCGTTCTGATGAAGCCTGGCGAGACGACCGAAACGTTGACACCTGAGGCGCGTATCTCGCGGCGCAGCGAGAGGGCGAAGCCCCGCAGGCCGAATTTCGTGGCCGAGTACAACGGCTCGATGGCGACGTGGCCAGCGACAGAGGCGATGCAAACGATGGCTCCGCGCTTGCGCTCCAGCATGCCTGGCAGCAGCAGACGGGTTAGCATCAATGGCGCAAGCAGGTTGACGCTGACCATCTGCGTGATTGCGGCTGGGTCCGTGTTGACGTAGCTCTTGCCCGTCCCGATGCCCGCATTGTTAATCAACGCGTCCACGCGACCGTACACGTCGGCCGCGTCCTCCGCGAGCTTGCCCAGCCCCGCGATGTCCGAGACATCCGCACTCAGGGCTGTCGCTGCGCCACCAGCGTCGGTGATCGCCGCAACCAGTTGCGCCAACCTGTCGGCGCGGCGCGCCACCAGGACCACGCGCGCGCCACGCCGGGCAAGCTCAGTCGCCGTCGCCGCGCCGATACCTGAGCTGGCGCCGGTCACCAGCGCAACGGTTTCATTCAGCTTGAGCGCCATCTCCGTCCTCCAGGCGAATCCCCGCTGTGAGCGTCAACGACGCTCATCCATGTGGACTATACTATAGAGGAGCGGCTTGGACCGCCGGCAGCCGGCCACGGGAAGATCGAGAGGCGCGCGGATGGCGCGTGTGGAGCTGGGCGAGAAGCTGCGCCGCCTGCGCGCGGCGGAGGGGCTGCGGCGCGGCTTGTGGCGGCCGTTGACGCAACGGGAGACCGTGCGCGCGCTGCGCCAGGAGCTCGGCGTGACGCTCAGCCAGGCGTACCTCTCACAATTGGAGAGCGGCGCGCGGCTCCATCTCTCCAACGAGACCCGCGAGGCGCTGGCGCGCTTCTATCACATCCGTCCCGCGGACCTCCTCGGCGAGGCGCCCAGCTCTGTCGCCGCGATGCCTGAAGGATCACCCTTCACGGAGGCCGTATTGGAGCGGCTGGCGGAGATGCTGGCGCAGTCGGATGACCCCGAGCGCGCCGCACGGCTGGTGGAGCGTGTGCTCGCGCTGGGGCCGGATGGACGCTCGGCGGTGGAGGCGGCGATCGACGCGCTGAACGCGTAACCCAGCCAAAAGCTGGCCGCCGCAACGTCTGCGCGTTGCCGCTCGTAAGAAATGCTGGAGTGAGGCCGAGCGCCCGCGAGTGGGCGCGTCCTCTCCAAGCGAAATGGGAATGCGAGCATGGGTAGCAAGCTCAACTGGTTCCTCGCGGGCGCGGTCACGGCGCTGACCGCCGCGGCGATTTCGCAGGAGCTGGCCAAACCGAGTGAGGAGCGGACCTGGAAGGGCCGTGTCGCTGGCGTGCCATACAGTTTCCGCCTTGATGAGTGGGCGGACGCCGCCAATGAGTATTGGAACCCTGACAGCGACCAAATCCTCACCCCGCACGTCATCGGTCTTGGCTGGGGCGTGAACTTCGCCGCGCTGAGCCGGGCCGCGCAACGCTTCCTCGGCCAGGCCGACATCGCGCCCCGCCCGGTAGAGCCAGCGACTCCGCCCGGTCGCGCTTCCGCGCCTGTTGGGGAGTGAGTGGCGCCCTTCCCGCGTTCGCGTAAGGTTATTCCTGTAGCCAGGAGGCGTCAGGATGCCCGCGCTAGACCCTGTATCCCTATTCTTCCTCGCGTGCGCGCTGTTCTCTGCGCTCTTCCTCATCGCCAGCGCCACCATCGGCGCGCACGGCCATAGCGGCCACCTCGGCGCGCATGCCGCCGGGCACGTCGCCGGGCACGTCGCCGGGCACGTCGCTGGGCAGGCTTCTGGACACATCGCGAGTCATGCGGCAGCGCAGACCGCGGGCCACCATGCCGCCGGCCACGGCGCGCACACCGGGCACAGCGCGCATAGCCTATCGCCCACTTCTGCGGCGCAGAACGCATGGGCGGCGGCACGGGGGGCGTTGCTCGGCGCGCTCAACCTCACTGGTCTGCTGCTCTTCCTACTGTTTTTCGGCCTGCTCGGCTACCTGCTTCACGTTGGCGGCTGGCCGGTAGGGCTGGCGCTGCTGCTGGCCACGCCCGTCGGCGTGGCAGGGGCGATTGCCGGAAATTTCGCGCTCGCCAAACTGTTCTTTGAGAACCAGGCTGGCGAGCTAAGCGCCCACTCTTCGCAACTCGAAGGGCGACTGGCGACAGTCAGCATCGCCATCCGTCCCGGCGGCATCGGCGAAGTCATATTCCCCAGCGAGGCGGGCGCCCGCCAGAGTATCGGCGCCCGTACCGCCGGCGACGCCGTGATCGAGGTTGACACAGACGTTGTCGTCACTGGCGTCGAGAACGGCATCGCCACCGTGCAGCCCTGGGATGCGCTGCTCGAAGAGACCAAGATGCGCCTGCTCAGCGACCCCGCGCGCGGCCAGTCGGCGCCGCCCGCGCTGTAGCGTTACTCCGGCGCCGACCGTTGTGATCTCGGATTCCCCAGCGAAAGGGGAGGGATACCTCAGATGAGTTCGTTCCTGTTCACCCTGGTGATTGTGCTGGTCGCGGTCGCCGCCGTTATTGGTCTGCTGCGCGTCGTCGCCAACTCCTATCAGAAGGTCGGCCCGAACCGCGCGCTGATCGTCTACGGCGCGGGCGGCACGCAGATCGCGCAGGGCGGCGCGAAATTCGTCGCGCCCCTGCTCAACCGCGCCCAAGAGTTCTCGCTGGAATTGATGTCGTTCGATGTGGCGCCACAGCAAAACCTCTACACTAATCAGGGCGTGGCGGTCCGCGTCGAGGCGGTTACACAGCTCAAAGTACGCTCCGACAAGGACAGCATCCTGACCGCCGCCGAGCAGTTCCTCTCCAAGACTGACGATGAGCGCGAGGGACTGATCCGGCTGGTGATGGAGGGCCACCTGCGCGGCATCGTTGGTCAGCTGACCGTGGAGCAGCTGGTCAAGGAGCCGGAGATGGTCAGCGAGAAGATGCGCAGCGTCTCTTCGGCTGACTTGGCGAAGATGGGCCTCGAAGTTGTCTCGTTCACCATCAAAGAGGTGCGCGACGAGAACGATTACATCACCAACATGGGTCGGCCCGAGATCGAGCGCATCAAGAAAGAGGCCAACATCGCCGCCGCCCTGGCCGCCCGCGACACGCAGATTCAGGCCGCCAACGCCGCGCGCGAGGCCGCCGTCGCCAAGTCCGCCGCCGATCAGGCGCGGGTCGAGGCGGAGGCCGCGTCGCAGGCCAAGCAGTCCGAGTTCCAGCGCGACCTGGCGCTCAAGCGCGCCACCTACGACGCCGAGATCAAGAAGCAACAGGTGATCGCCGACCGCGCCACGGATCTCCAGCAACAAGTCATGCAGCAGCAGATCGTGCAGGAAGCCGCCCGCGCCCAGGAGATTGACAAGACGGCGCAGATCAAGGTGCAGGAGGCTGAGGGACAGCGGCGCCAGATGGAGCTTGAGGCGACCGTCATCAAGGCCGCCGAGGCCGAGAAACAGCGCGTCACATCGCTGGCCGAGGGCGAGAAGCAGCGGCTGGAGACGCTGGCCGCCGCCGAACGCCAGAAGCTATCGCTGGAGGCGGAAGGCCGCGCCGCCGCGTTGCGCGCCCAGGCCGCCGCCGAGGCGGAAGCCGCCCGCGTGCGGGGCGCCGCCGAGGCCGAGGCCGCGCGTCTGCGCGGCCTGGCGGAAGCTGAAGTCATCAAGGCGAAGGGCGAGGCCGAGGCCGAGGCGATGCGCGTGAAGGCCGCGGCCTACCACGAATACAACCAGGCTGCTGTGCTGGACAAGGTCATCACCAATCTGCCCGAGATCGTACGCGCGCTGGCCGAGCCGCTCGCCAAGGTAGACAAGATCAGCATCGTATCGACCGGCTCCAGCGAGAGCGGGAATCTCGGCGCCAGCCGCGTCACTGGCGACATGGTGAACATGTTGGCCCAGGCCCCGGCGATCCTGGAGGCGCTGACTGGCGTGCGCCTGGCTGACCTGATGGCGCGCGTTCCCGCCTTGAGGTCAGATGGCGCCGTGACTGAGTCAGACGCCAGCGATAGACAAACCGTTGACGCGGCGCCAGCGGACGACGCGCCCGAGTCCAGCGCCAGCGAGTCGAGCGCGGTCAGCAACGGCGCGACTCCCAGCGGCGCCAGCGTTCCACGCCGCCAGCGCGCCCGCACGGCTACCCGCTCAGGGACTCGCTCCCGGCGGTAGCGCATCATACAACTCGCGCCCACGCGCCTTGTCCGCATACCGCGGCGGGGCGCGTGGATGTTGTTTGCTCCGCGATCCTCAGATGCGCCATATGTGGTCGCGAAACGCTGGGCCGGTATCCACTTCGGCGCCTATGTTCCACTGCCCACGCGCTCAGTCGTCCGCGCGCAGTGGCGGTTCGGACCGCATCACGAGTCGCTAGCGCGCCGCTCGCCCGTCGAGTACACTAGAGGGCGACCGCGGCGCCGCGCGAACTGCATGAGGGCGCCAGATGGGTTCATCAGTGGAAGGCGCGCGTGTGAGCGACGAGCGCGAGGAGCCAGCGGCGTCTAGACCGCCGGAGAGCGATGCGGCGAGCTACGAACAACGGCTGCAAGCCGTCCATGTCACGCCGGCGCAGCCGCTGACGGGCAAGATCGTTATCGCGCTCTACAACGAGGAATGGCCACGGCAGTACACTGCGCTGGCGGAGGGAATCCGCGCGGCGCTGGGCGCGAACGTCACGCGGCTGGAGCATGCTGGCTCGACTTCCGTGCCGGGCCTCGCGGCCAAGCCGATCATTGATATCGTTCTGGTCGTCGCGGACCCGGCGAACGAGGCGAGCTACGTTCCGCCACTAGAGGCGATCGGCTATACCTTGCGTGTCCGTGAGCCTGAGTGGTACCAGCATCGCATGCTCAAGCACACCGATCCCGAGGTCAACCTGCATGTGTTCGGGCCGGGCTGCGTCGAGGTGGAGCGCATGCTGGTGATGCGCGACTGGCTGCGGCGCAACGCCGACGACCGCGCGCTCTACGAGCGGACGAAGCGCGAGCTTGCGGCGCGTGACTGGACGTATACACAGCAGTATGCAGACGCCAAGAGCGCGGTGGTCGAAGAGATTCTGGGCCGGGCGCGGGCCGCGCTGGGCGGCGAGTGAGCGACCCGCTCGGGCGATAGTGTCAGAGGGAGCGTGCGCGCATGAATGATCAGGATTCGCCGGGCGCGGCGGAGGCTGTCCAGGGTGAGTTGCGTCCCATTTGGCCCGCTCCACCCAGTCCCGCGCTCACCACGAGCCGCCGCCGGGCGACCGTGGCGCGTATCGCCGCCACCGTGGGCGGCCTGCTCTTCTTCTTTGCGGCCTGGACCCCCTGGGCGACGGCGCTTACCTCCGGCGACCTCCGCAAGGGAGCGTCCGGGCCACAATACATTTACAGCCTCACAGGGGCGGAGCTTGGCGCGCCTCCGCTCGACGCATGGGTGGGCTCCGCTTCCAGCGCCTTCGTCTGGTGGAGCTTGCTGACGGCGGCAGGAGTGATTCTCGCGCCGCTGCTCTGGCAGCGCACGCAGCCGTGGCTCGTGTGGGTGGCGGGTCTGCTCTACGCCGCGTGGGCGGCGGTCTCCGCAACTGTGCTCATCCAGACAAGCATGATCTTCTTCCAGACCGTCCTAGCGCTGCGCCACGCCGCCAGCGGCCCTTACGTCACGACCCTGCAACCCTACGGCATTCCGATCAGGATTTATACTGCCACGCCGGCGTTTGGCCTCTATCTGGCATGGCTGGCGCTGGTCGCACCGCTCGTCGCGCTGGTCTTCGCCACACTCGGCAACATCGCCAGCCCTCCCCAGTTGCGCGTCCGCCCGCCGACAGTCCATGGCGAGGTCGCGCCCTCAGCGTCCCAGTCTGACACGCCCGCGCCGCGCTCGTTGCCGGGCATTGGCGCGGTCACCGGCGGCCTGCTACTGTGGGCTTTCGGCTACTTCACCCAGCCGATGGCGACGCTGAATTGCGCCCAACAGCCGCTGCTCGCCGGGAGTTGCCGGGGCCTGCCGGGCTACAGCGCCCTGCCGCTTGGTCTCTACGCAACACGCGCGCTCTTCGACCCCATCGCCGGGATTTGGGCCATCAATGGCCTGCTACTCGCCGGCGCCGCGCTGGCGATTGGCACGCTGCTGCGCCGCGAGATCACGCGCACGCTCTGCTCCTGGCTCTCCGGTTGGGTCATCTTCGCGCTGGCCTGCATCCTGATCGCTACCAGCGGCGCCCAGCAGGCGGTCCACAACGCGGCAAGTGTGGGCTTGCCCGCCGGAGCCTGGCGCGGTGATGTGGGCGCGGTCTTTGTCTACCTCGGGCTCCTGCTGGTCGTGATCGGCCTCATTCCCTTGTGGGCCATCGCCATCCGCTCCGCGCCACGCCGCGACCCACCCACGAACTAGGCGCCAGTCGCCTTCCTGGCTTCCTGTGACATCTCGCCCATGCGCCGTGTGTATGATTGGAGCGGGCATGGAGCGCGCTCATTGTGGAAGAAGAAGGGTGACACGATGGGAAGCGCCCTGGGAAGGGTAACCAGCTGGCCCGCGACGGCCGGTCCGCTGGGTGATCTGCTAGCCGCCGCGCTGGCCGCCGGCTGGTGGTTCCAGCCCCACAGCCGCACGGACGCGCCGGACGCGTCACATGCCCGCCTGCGTGACGCCATCGCCCCGGCAGGGCAAGTGAGCGGGCGACATGAGGCGGTGAGCGATCCGTTCGCCGCGTTCGTCGCGGCGCATGAGGGCGCGCTCTTCGCCTATCTCTGGCGCATTACCGGCGATGAGAGCGCGGCCTATGACCTGCGCCAGGAGACCTTTATCCGCGCCTGGCGCAACTTCGCCCGCGTGCGCGGCTACGAGCGCCCGCAGGCCTGGCTCTACCGTGTCGCCACCAACCTCGCCCTCAACCATCGCCGCGACCTCCGCTCCACCACGTCGCTGAGCGAGGCGCCTCTCGACCCGGCGCAGAGCGACCCCGCCTGGCGGCTGGCGGAGCGCGAATTGGTGCGCGCCACGCTACTGGCGCTCGCCCCGCGCGAGCGGGCGGCGCTGGCGTTGCGTGAGGGTCAGGGGCTCTCCTGCGACGAGGTGGCGCAGGCGCTGGGCGTTACGCCGGCGGCGGCGCGCACGCTCCTCTGGCGCGCTCGCGACCACTTCCGCGAACTGTACGAGCGCGCCAACGCCGAAAGCTCTGGCGCTCAGCCGGAAGGAGGCGCGCGATGAGCGTCGAGACACCTTGCCGCGACGGAATTACCAGCGAACTCCTCTCCATCTGGGGCGACGGCGGCCTGCCCGAGGTCGAGGCGGCGCGGCTGCGCGCGCATGTCGCGGATTGCCCCGCCTGCCAGATGCAGCTTGCAGCGTACAGCGCAGTGGGCGCGCTCGTCCGTGACCAGCGTGTCCCGCCCGCGCCGCCGGTAGACCTTGCCGCCGTGCGCGCCGGGACCCGCCCCTCGCGCGTGACGGCGATGAATGGAAGAGGCAGGCTCCCCCGCACCGTCTGGGGTGGGCTGGGCGCTGCGGTCGCCGCCGCGCTGCTGATCACCGCCTTCAGCCAGGTCTTCGCCCACCTGAACCGCGTTTCACCCACCGCGACGGCCACGCCCATGCCACATCATACGACAGGGCTTACCTGGAGCCAGCGCACGTTCCCGCCAGGTCTCGCGCTCACCGATGGCAATCTGAATATCGCTTTCTCGCCGACCGATGACCAGGCCGCCTGGATCTGCTCGCAGGCCTCAGACGGCTCGTTCGCTATCTGGACGACGACCGACCAGGCGCGGACCTGGCGTATCGCGGGCCATTTTACCCAGCGGCTGACGACCGAGAGGGTGTCCGAGTGCCAGATGATACCCGATAGCGTCAGTCCGCATGTGCTGGCGATCAGCTTTAGCTGGGGCTGCGGGGAGTGCGGCACGAATCGCACAGGAACCTATATCACTGGCGATGGGGGGGCGACCTGGCATGCGCTGCCCGGCGACCGTGGCCTCTGGTCGCTCGCTACGCTCGGCTCGCGCACCTACGCTATCGCCTACGATACCAGCGCGCCCAGCCCTCCCGGCCCATCATCGGTCATCGTAAGCGGCGATGGGCTCAAGACCTGGCGCGCGACGGGACCAGCGACGAATGTCACGGTGTACTTCCTCTGGCCGAATCCCGCGACAGGCGCGCTTCTCCTCGGTGGTGAGTCGAATCAGGTCTGGCTAAGCGCGATTGGCGCCCCCTCGTGGACGCCCATCACCTTCACGAAGAACATAGTCATGAATCCGGGCCAAGCGGTGTGGCTGCCGGCGCGCAGCGCCTGGCGGGTCTGCGGCCGGGATGCGTCGCCGACGGCCGCCAATGCGCCACCGAGCGGCGGGTTGCTATGTACAATGGACCTGGGCAAGACGTGGACAGCACAGCCCACGCTGAACCAGACAGTGACCTGCGTGAACTGCAAGAAGGGTGGTGGCCCACTGGCGACGCAGACTGAGTGCTATCCATCGGGGATGGCGCCAGACGGCTCGATGTACTCCAGGTGCCAGCCCACACAAACCGTTGCGCAGGGCCAGCAAGGCGTCACACACCTCTTCCGGCTGGCGCCTAACGCCACAGCCTGGGAGGACCTCGGCGCGCCGCCCAGCTCCATTGCCAATCCGTTCGCCACATCCGCGTCTGGAACCCCGCTTGATGGGCCGCCGCCAACGGTTGGCGCGCTGGACTTCTCTGGCAATCAGTCTGGCATGGGGCGCACGGTCTGGTACAGCGACCCTGCGCAAGGTATTTTGGAGGTGGCGACGCTGCCCGGCGTTTAAACGCGCCGCGGCGCCCATAGACGGCGCGCCCGCGCTGCTGTATGCTTCCCTCTGACCGCGCCGATATCGTTGGCGCGGTCAGAACATCCGCGCGCAGGAGACGCCGGACAGTGTAGGGAGGGTGAATGCCTGCGATTGACGCCAGCCAGATTGCCTTACTGGTGGCGCTGGTAGCGGTCTTGCAGACAGTGGCGCTGGTGGTAGGAGGGATTGTGATATGGCGGCAGCTGCGCGAGTCGCGGCGTGAACGGGAACTGAGCGCCATCCTTCATCTCTTCGATGACCTTGGCAGCCGTGCGGCGTACGAGGACGGCGACACCGCGCTTGGATTGCCCGCGCGCATCGAGGAGTACACGCCTGAAGAACTGGAGCTGGCGACCTGGATGGTCCGTGTCTATGAGAAGCTGGGATTCCTGGTCGAGTCGGGCTCGCTACCACCCAGGCGCATCATCCCGCTGTATTCTCGCCGCATCATCTGGACGTGGGACGCGCTACAACCCTTTATTCAGGAGCAGCGGCGCCTGCGGGACAGCGACGGCGCGTATCGCATCGGCGGCGACGGACGTTACTTCGAAGAGTTGACGAAGCGGGCGCTGATGTATCGCGAGCGCACGTTCAAGGCTAGCCCCCGTGTCCACCCGGCTGTGCCTGTCGCCTACCGCGAGCGCGTGCGCGAGACTATCGCGCGTGGCGAGCGCCTTGGCTCGGGCGGCTATCGCGGATAACGCTCCGTCCCTGCGCGGCCCCGGCTTGGCGTCTAGTGAGCGCCGCGCCGTTTCGTGGTAGCGCGCGCGTTCTCGGTGTCGTCCTCAGGCTCCAGTTCACGGAAGCGATAACCCATTCCCCGCTCCGTGAGAATGTATTTGGGGCGACCCGGGTCACGCTCAAGCTTCTGGCGCAGGTATGTGATATAGAGGCGTAGATAGTGGCCCTCATCGCGGTACTCTGGCCCCCAGACACGCGAGAGCAGCGTCTCGTGCGTCATCAGGCGCCCAGCGTTGTTGACGAGATGGTAGAGTAGCCGGTATTCTGTCGGGCGCAGGGTGACCTTCCGCCCCCGCACGAGTACCTCACCCTTGTCAAAGTCAATCGTCAGGTCATCATCCACGACGATGCGCGTTTTGCGCGCCGGAGCGGGAGTAAAGGAGCGGCGGAGCAGCGCTTTCACGCGGGTGGTGAGCTCGCGCGGGCTGAAGGGCTTGGTCAGATAGTCGTCAGCGCCGATCTCCAGGCCGCGGATGCGGTCGCTCTCCTCCGAGCGTACGGTGAGCATGATGACCGGCACGCTGGATACCTCTCTAATGCGCGCCAGCGTCTCGAAACCGTCCATTTCCGGCATCATCACGTCCAGAATGACGACATCAGGCAGATCGGATTTCAGACGTTCCAGCGCCTCCAGGCCGTTCGACGCGGTGACGACGCGGTAGCCTTCGGTCTCCAGATTGAGGCGCACCAGGTCAACGAGATAGGGCTCGTCGTCCACGATTAAGGCAGTCATGGCGCGCGGGTCCACACGCGTCTGCTCCATCAGTCTTCCTCCTCCAGCATACCGATTCCCGCGCCACTACCCGGCGCGCCGAAGATCACCAGTGGCCCGGCCACGCGTTCCTCACGTGGCAGGCTAAACGAGAACGTCGCGCCGCGCCCGAGCTCGCTGCTCACCCAGATGTGGCCGCCGTGCGCCTCGACGATGGCGCGGCAGATGTAGAGGCCAAGCCCCGCGCCTTGCGTGCGTCGCGAGGAAGCGTTATCCACGCGCTCGAAGCGCTGGAAGATGCGCTCCTGCTCGCGCAGCGGAATCCCATGCCCAGCGTCGATCACGCTGATGATCACTTCATCCGCCGTCGCCTGGCCGCGTACGCGGATGCGCGCCCCGCGCGGCGAATATTTGATCGCGTTATCGAGCAGATTCAACAGCACCTCCTCGATGCGCTCGCGATCGGCGTTGACCACAGGCAGATCGCTAGGCATGCGCACCCGAATGTCGGCGTCGGGGCTGCGTGTCATCAGGCGCCGGGCTACCGAGCGGGTCAGCGCGCCCAGGTCTACCTCCTCGCGCGTCATCTTCAGCCCGCCAGCCTGAATGCGTGAGGCGTAGAGCAGATTGGCGACCAGATGGCTGAGCCGGTCCGCCTCCTCCTCGATCGCGCGCAATCGCTCGCGGACCATCTCGGCGCTCCAGTCCACGTCATCGCGCGCGAGCGTCGAGGCGTAGCCTTTGATGATCGCGATGGGAGTCTGCAGTTCATGCGAGGTGACGGAGATAAAAGTGGAGCGCATTTCCTCGGTCTCGCGGCTGCGGGTGATGTCGCGCACGTTCATCATGGCGCTCGCCTGCTGGCTGCCCGGGAAGCGCACGGCAGTGGCGGTGACGGAGACATTCACCCGTTCGCCATCTCGCGCCAGGAGCACGAACTCGCGGTCCAGAACGGGCTTGCCGGTCGCCAGCGCTTGCGCCAGGGGGTCGCGTTCCAGCCCGATGGGCGTGCCTTGTGGCGTCGTCAGGCGCACGACCTCGTATGCGAAGCGGCTCATCGCCTCATGTTGCCGCCAGGAAGTCATCGCCTCCATCGCTGGATTGAAGCTGGTAATGCGCAACCCAGCGTCCACCGTGATGATCCCATCACCGCTGAAATGCAGGATCGAGCCTAGCTGGCGGTTCTCTTGGCGCAGGCGGTTCAGGTCCTCGCTGGCGCGCACGGCGGAGACGAGGACTCCTACCAGCGCGCGCCGCCGCAGTGGGTCGGCCAGCGGGCGTCGGGCCGAGAACCCGCTAGCGCCGAGGAAGCTGACTTCGCCGAGTGGGCCATCCAGTCCGGGCAGCGCCAGCGTGGCGACCTCGCCGGCCCAGATGTCAGGCAGCGCACGCACGCGCGGCCGGCCGTCAAGCGGCTCCGGTGGCGGGTCCAGCGCGAGGGCAGCGAACAGCCGCCGCGCATCTTCCTGCGAGATGCCCGCGGCGATGATCGCGCCCCCGCTTTCCAGCGTGGAGGCGGTCGCGTCGCCGTCGTGGCGGAGGGCCAGCGCGCCAGCGCTCGCCTCGGCCAGTGCGACGGCGTGTCGCAACGCCTGGCGCAGGGTCTCGCCGGGCTGCGACTGGTCAGTGAGGCCTGCCGGCCACAGTATTGCCATCCCCGCGCAACTCCACGTCCGCCTCGCTCCATCCGCCCGCGCCACCGCGGGCCAACAAGCGTAGCTAGTTCAGGTCAGTTTACCACACGGCGCTGTCGTGTTCGGGGCCTGGCTGGCAGTGATGACGCGCCTGTTTGGGTCGTCAGCCTACCCGGCGTCCGCGGGAGCCACCCGGGGCTCCCATGCCCTCTGGCGCCCCGATGACTGGCGCGACGACGGCATTGACGGCACAACAGGCGGCGATATAGATTGACGCCTGTTAGGTGATCCGAAGCCTCGTTGCGCAGGGGCGCTCCCTTTCAGGATGGATTTCCAATAGGAGAACCACATGACCGGACCATCAGACTCTGTGGGAGACACTCCATTTGCGCCCGCGTCGGCAGGCATCCTGCGTTCATCGGATGCCGCCCCGGCAGCTGACCTGGGCCCGAATCGCGCGGCATTCACGCTGAGCGGGGACGAGACGGGCGGGCGGTACTCGCTAACGGAATTCACTATGGCGCCGCCCCCGGCGCCAGGTCCGCCGCCGCACATCCACGAGGATGCCGACGAGGCGATCTACGTGCTGGAAGGCATGCTGGAAATGACAGTCGGCGACCAGCGGCTGACCGGTTCGGCTGGCGCGGTGATGCTGGTTCCCAAGGGAACGCTCCATGCGCTGGCGAACGCGGGCAGCGGCCCGACGCGCTTCCTGATCATCCTCTCGCCGCCTGGCTACGAGGGATTCTGGCGCGAGATGGCCGAGTTGCGCGCCCGTCTCGGCGGCCCACCGGACGCGGACACGGCGCTCGCGCTTCAGCGGAAATACCACTTGAATACGAGCGGGGAGGCGCGCCGCTTCGAGTAATGGCAGACGGGCAGCGGGTCGGTGGGAAATGATACCGAATCCGCGCCGGTCGTTGCCGTCTCAAGGTACTACGACAGATCTGGGTGGTTCAGAAGCATGACGCGCCTGTGACACGGGCTGGGTCGGTCGTGTCGTCGTCGTGATGGGGCCGTCATCCGATCAGGAAAGCGGGGGAATGCGAACTGGGATGCGCAGACGCGCAAACCGAGGAGGCGTACGATGATCGGCGCGCTACTCATCAAGCGGGGAGTCCGCCACGGCTTTGAGCTGCTGAACCAGAAAGATCTCGCGGCGCTGTCGCGACTGTGGGCAGAAGATGGGGTCTTCGCGTTTCCCGGCGAGACCCCGATCAGCGGGCGTTACGAGGGCCAACAGGCGATCGCGGGGTTCTTCCGCCGGGGATTCAACCGGATGGCGACCATCCATTTCACCGTCGAGCGGATTGCGGTCGCGCATCCATTCGCGCTGGGGCTCACCAATACCGTGCTGTGCGCATGGGCCCTGGACGAGACCTCCCACGACGGTATCTCGATCCATATTGCGGGGGTGTCAGTCTTCGAGTTTCACCACGGGCGATGCGTCGCAGCGCGCGACTACATTTTCGACCCAAAGCCGCTTGAGGTGATGTGGGGCCGTCGCGAGGTGGGCGCGGCGGCGGCGGCGGTAAGCAAGAACTAGCGACGCCGGTAGGGTAGTCGGAGCGTGAGCCGCCACCGTCCTGTGCTGAACTTATGAGAGCGCGCTGCGACGGAAACGCTGCTCTCCGACTACCCTACCGGATTTCGTATGAGACGCCGTGGTCGACAATCGTAAGCAGGCGGGCAGCGCAGGTGGGATGGCGACCAACTGCGCCCAACTCTATGGACGCTCTGCGGCCTGGCCGGTGGAGTTGAAACTGGACGCTGGCGTCGTCGCCTATGCGCTCATACCACAACACGATGTTGGTTTCCGGGAGCGCGTTCGCTCTAGCGCAGCGGCGCAGTTGGGTCCATTTGGAAGTAATGCAGGAGCGTGATCGCGGCGACGAGCATGATCAGCAGCAGGATGGCGATGGCGATCCAAAGCCGCGACGAGCGGAGCGGGGGGCGCTTGTCCTCCGGCGGGTCAGTCATGCGGCTCCCCGGCAGCGCGGCTCGAGGGTCAACGATGTCATCCGGATGTGGCGGGCGCGATGTGACTGGGGCCATGGTGCGCTGGAACATGTGCGCTTCACCCGTCCGGCTCGCGGTTGGGAAGGAGGCTGGCCGCTCGGTTGGGGCGCTCACTATGCGTCCGCTGACAGGACTGATATAGGACTGTGGCTGCATGGCTCCGCCCATCGAGGGCGCCCCAGAAAACGAGCCCCACTGCCCCGAGCGGCCGCTGTCGGTCGAGGGCAGGCGCCCATGTTGTTCGCCGGGCGGCTCGGGAACATCGAGACTGGTAAACGGCCGGTCAAGGTTCGGCAGCATGCCCGAGATCGAGGACGCGGGCCGCGCCTCTTCCCAGGACCCCACATGCGGAACTGAGGCGATGGCCGGCGCCGAGCCGCCAGCGCCAAAGAGTGGCGATGGCCGCTCGGCGGCGCCGCTGGAGCGGCGCGCCCATGGCGCCGCGTTGCTCTGCCGCGCCTGTCCGGCGGGGGGAATGATGGCGGTCGGGCCAGTAGGAAGCGAGATGCCGTATGAGGAAGGGCTCGACATCGCGCCCGCATCCGACACATGACTGGCGATGAGCGCTCCAAGCAGCGCCGCTCCAAGCTCACCAGCGCGCTGATACCGATCATCCGGCGACTTAGCCATCGCGCGCAGCACGACCGATTCCATCGCGGGCGGGATGTTTGGGTTATAGATGCGCGGCGCGACCGGCTCCTCGCGCACGTGCCGCTGCATCACCTCGTTCGAGCTGGAGCCGGTGAAAGGCAGGCGGCCGGTCAGCAGGAGGTAGAGCACCACGCCGAGTCCGTAGATGTCCGAGCGCGCGTCGCTGCTGCCAACGACCTGCTCTGGCGCCATGTATTCGGGGGTGCCGGCGTCGGGGCGGTTGCGTGGCGCATTGGGTGTGTTGGTCTGGCCGACGATCTTGGCCAGTCCGAAGTCAGAAAGCATCAAGCGGCGGTCGGCGTGGAGCAGCATGTTGGCTGGCTTCACGTCGCGATGAACAACCTTGCGCTGGTGCGCGTAATCGAGCGCGTCGGCGATTTGCGAGCCATACGTCACGACATCGCCTGGCGGCAGCGGCGTGCGCGGAAGCAGGTCCTGGAGGCTGCCCCCGCTCAGGTACGGCATGACCAGGAACAGCGCGTTCTCGTCACCGAAGTCGTACAGCGGCACAATGTTGGGGTGGTCCAGCGCGGCGGCCAGACGCGCCTCGCGCATGAACCGCTCGCGGAAGCCGGGACGCTCCGCCAGTTTCTTGTCGAGCACTTTCACCGCGACATCCCGGCCCAAGCGAACATCGCGTGCAAGGTAGACCTGCGCCATGCCGCCCTCGCCGAGCTTGCGCTGGAGCTGATAGGAGCCCAGGCGCCACTCCGCCATGCTGCGATGCCTTTCTCTTCCCTTGCTACCCATCCCTGGCCCGGCGTCTGGTTCTGTGCTTTTGAGGACGCCTTTGGCAGATTATACTCCCCTCGCACGCCGTTCGCTCTGGAAGTATGACCATGTGGCCACGGCTGCGAGTAAGCCAATCAAGGGACGAAAAACGCCCCCACCGCGACAATCAGAAAGAACGCCAGTAATTGCAGGCCCTCTAACCACGTGGACTCGCCGTCCAGACTGATGAGCGCGAACAACCCGGTCACCAGGCCGAAGATCACGACTTCGAGTAGGGTAAAATCCAGATCGAGCGGGTGGCCAACTGCGGGGCCGAGCAGGATCAGGAGCGGCGCGACCAGCAGCGGAATCTGGATGGAGGAACCGGCGGCGATGGCCAGTGTCGTTTCCATGTTGTCCGCCATGGCCGCGCGCATTGCGGACGAGAACTCCGCCGCGCCGCCAATGAGTGGCAGGACAATGAGTCCGACGAAGAAGCCGCTCAGCCCAAGTTGTCGCGTGATCGGCTCAATGGCGCCAGTCAGCGTCTCGCTGACCACGGCGACCGCCGCGGTCGCGGCCACCAGCAGGCCGATATCGAACCACGGCCCTTGCCGCCGCCAGCGCGCGACGCGCCCGGCCAGACCGTCCGCCGACGTCTCCGCCGGGCGCGCCTCTACCCGGATCGGCGCCGACGTCCCAGTGTCCTGCCGCGGCGCGCGCATGGCTCCCGGTTCGCGACGCTGCGCGCGGACGCCGAAAACCGAGAAGGCGATGTAGCCCGCGTAGCTGAGCAGCAGCAGCGCGGCGACCACGTAACTGATCTCATGCAGGGCGACACCGTGGATGTTCTCGCCCAGGCCGCCGCTGCGGGTCGTGGCCAGAAGGGACGGAATCGCCAGTCCAATGACCGCCAGCGCCAGCATCACAGAATACTGGCCGGCGTTACGCGCCTCGAAGCGCTGGATTCCGTAGCGCCAGCCGCCAACCAGCATGGCCGCGCCGAGCGCGAAGAGCGAGTTGCTGATGATGGCGCCGGCGATGGCCGCGCGCACGATATCTGGCAATCCCTCAGCCAGCGCCGAAAGGCCGATGATGAACTCGGCCGCGTTGCCGAAGGTGGCGTTGAGCAGACCACCAGCCACAGGGCCGACGCGCTCGGCCAGGTTTTCGGTCGCGTCGCCAATGAGCCTGGCGAGCGGGATGACGCTCAGGCCCGCCAGAATGAAAGTCACCAGTGGCGGCGCTCCAGTGACCTGCGCGATGATCGCCGCCGGCGCGGCGAGCAACAGGATATACAGCGCCCAGGGCATGAGGCGCGCTCCCCTCCACAATCGGCGATCAACGCCAGCGTATGTCCTACCGGACGGCGTCCTCTGGAGTGGATTGTGCCACAGGCGTGTCGGAGGGGGCGGGGCGCGACGCGCCAAGGAAGCGCTCGCGTCGCCGGTCGTGTTCGCGGCGGCGCAGGTCGGCGCGCAGGATGTCTCCACGCGTCAGGATGCCCACCAACCGGCCTTCACCATCGGTCGAGACGACAGGCAGCAGGCCGTAGTCGCCGTCGAGCATGCGCTCGACGGCGTCGGTGAGCGCATCGTCGGGTTGGGCGGAGACAGCGGGTATGGTGGCGAATTCGCGCGCCGCCTGTTGCGCGTTCGTTTCGTCGCGCGCCGCTTGCAGCAGCGCCCCGCGAGTGGTCATGCCGACGAGCGCGCCCTCCACGGTGACCACTGGCAGGGCCCAGCGCAGCGAATGCGACTGCGGCTCAGAGAGCGTGCGCAGCACGGCGGCGAGCGGCAGATCAGCAGGAACGGTGATAGTGGCGCGACTCATGACGTCGCTGACACGCAGCGCGGACAGCGGGTGCGGCTCGAGATGCTCGGGCGCGCGCACCCCACGCTGCACGAGCCGTCCGGTCATAATAGACTCCCGGTTGAGCGCGCGGGCGGTCACTTCCGCGAACATGCAGCCAATCATCAGTGGAGCGACGGCGTGGTAGTTCCCCGTGAGCTCGAAGGCGAAGAGGAAGGACGTCAGTGGCGCGCGGGCGGCGGAGCTGAAGAGCCCGCTCATGGCGACGACCCCGCACAGCGCTGGGCTGAGCGCCATTCCTGGCGCCAGCAGCGCGACGCCACGACCGTAGCCGACGCCGAGCGCCGCGCCGATCAACAGCATCGGCGCCAGTAGGCCGCCTGAGGTTCCCGACCCGAGCGAGAAGAGTAGCCCCACGGTCTTGCCAAGCCCCAGCAGGAGCAAGGCGGGTGAACTGAAGTCACCGTTCAGCGTGTGAGTGATGGTCAGGTAGCCCATGCCCAATACACGCGGCTCAACCAGCGCCACCAATCCGAGGACGAAGGCGCCAATCGCCGGCTTGAATATCATGCTGACTGGAAGCCGGTCGAAGAAGCCCTCGATGAGGAAGAAGGCGCGGCTAATGAGCGCGGCGGCGATTCCGACCAGCACACCGAGCGGGGCAAGCCAGATCAGGCTGAGTGGCGAGCTGTACGCGATGGGGGCTGTGACGTGGAACATCACAGCGCCGCCAAGCAGCAGTGGGCGGCACGCCGCCGCGACGGCCGCCGCGACGATCACCGGCGCGAGCGAACGCACGCGGAACTCGAAGAGCAGAAGCTCCAGCGCCAGCGCGACTGCCGCCATGGGTGTGTTGAAGATGCCGACCATGCCCGCCGCAGCGCCGCAGGCCAGCAGTGTGCGCCGCTCGCTGGCGGTCAGGTGGAATGCCTGGCCGATGAGCGAGCCAATCGCGCCCCCTGTCTGGATGATTGGCCCTTCCGCGCCGAATGGGCCACCAGTGCCAACGGCGATGGCGGCGGAGATAGGTTTGAAGAGCGCTACGCGCGCGCTGATACGGCTGCCCTGTGTGAGCACAGCCTCCATCGCTTCCGGGATGCCGTGCCCGCGGATGCGCTCGGCGCCGTAGCGCGCCATGAGCCCGACGAGCAGCGCGCCCGCTACCGGGACGATCAGGGCCTTGATCCCCAGTCCGCTCGCCGGAGGATAGATGGGGGCCTTGAGGGTCAATTCGCCATAGAACGCCAACCCGGTGAAGATCATGATCAGGTGATAGAGCGCCCAGGCGGCGAGCGCGCCGATGCCGCCCATCGGAATCGCGGCCAGCGTCAGCTGGATGGTGTGGCCAATGTCACTGTTGAAGTAGTCCGGGATGCGCGCCGCACTGGAGCGATTTACAGGCGCATGCGCGGTCGGCGCGCCGCCCGCGGTGATGGGTTGCTCTGGCATAGTGGCCCTTCTGAAAGCATCTCTCGGCATCTCGCGCGAGTTCAGACCATTCTGAACTGGGTCGCGGTGACCACGACCGCCGTCCAGACTGGCGCTGGCGCTCATTATATCGCGACATGATAAATATGCGCTCTTGTGATAATACGACAGCCTGTATAGGGCGCCAAGCGCGCCAGGCCGCGCGCTGTCTGGAGCCCATGCTATAATGGCGGGCGAGCCGGGCGCTGTGTGGCCCGGAAGCGCGGCGTAGACGCGACAAGGCATGGTGGGAGGGCGCAATGGGCGCGCAGGGCAAATACGCGGCCGAGCGGGTCGGTGACTGGGGCATTCCGGCCGCGGAGGGCTATAGCGAGGCGACCTTCACCGCGTCGAATGGCGACAATCTCTTTTACCGCCGCTGGCTGAGCGACGCCGCCGCCCCAACGCTCGTCCTGCTTCATGGTCTCGGCGCTCATTCCGGTTGGTTTATCGATATGGGTGAGGAGCTCCACACCCACGGCCTGACCGTCTGCGCCATTGACCATCGCGGGTTTGGGCGATCCGGCGGGCCGCGAGGTCATGTGCGTGATGGCTCCCTCTATCCGCGCGACATTACGGCCTTCCTCACGTTTCTGCGCGGAGAGCGGCCCGCCAGCCCGCTCTACATCCTGGGCCATAGCATGGGCGCGCTCTTCGCCCTCAACGTCGCTGCCGAGGGCGCCGCGCGCGCGCAGCCACTCGTCACGGGCTTGATCATCGTCAATCCCTGGATCGATGACCAGAAGCGGGTTTCTCCCCTCACAGTCTCGCGCCTGCTGGCTTCCGGCCTCGCAGGTTCGTCGAAGCCATTCACGACGGGCGACACCGCGACGATGACGACCAATCCCGAAGCGCTGGCAATGCTGGAGGGTGACACGTTCTGGGTGCGCGCGGAGTCGGCGGCCTTCCTCTATCAGGTCACCCGCATGCGGCTTGCGGCGATCGGTCGGGCGAAACAGGTGCGCGCTCCAGCCCTCGTGATACAGTGTGAGGCGGATAAGGCGGTCAAGCCAGCCGCCAGCCGTCAGATGTACGACGCCCTGGGATCAGCGGACAAAACCTGGATGACCTACGCCGGTTTCGCGCATGACTTCGAGTTCGAGCCGGAGCGCGCCAGACTCGACGCTGATGTCGCCCAATGGATCAAGGCTCACAGCGCCTGACCGCGCTTACGGGGGGCGCCCATTCCACCGGCCGCGCCGCTGGCGCGCCGACCACTATACAGAGAAGACACATCCCGGCATGCTTGAGACGATTATCGCTCTCGCGCGGGTCTTTCGCGCCCAGCGCTACGAACTCTACATGGTGGGCGGCTGCGTTCGCGACCTGCTATTGCGCCGCGAGTCACCCCCTGATATTGACCTGACTACGGATGCTCGCCCCGACGACATCAAGCGACTGGTCGCACAGACCGGTCCGCTGTCCGTCGTGACCGTCGGCGAAGCGTTTGGCACTATCGCCGCGCAATATCCGCGGGCGGAATCCGCGCCCGCGGAAAATGGAGTTCCCGCGCTCGAGCCGTCATTCACCTCGCTCACGGGCAATTATCCCGGCGGCGTGGACGTGGTGGAGATCACGACCTATCGCAGCGATATCTATCGCGGCGACTCGCGCAAGCCGGAGGTCACCTTTGGCGATACGCTGGAAGGTGACCTGCTGCGCCGTGACTTTACCATCAACGCCATGGCGCGCGACCCGCTGACAGGCGACATCGTGGACCCTTGGGGCGGTCGCGCCGACCTGGAGCGGGGCCTCATCCGTGCGGTGGGCGACGATCCGCATAGTCGCTTCGACGAGGACCCACTGCGCATGCTGCGCGCCGTTCGCTTCTCGGCGCAGCTTGGATTCCAGATTGAGCCAGCCACCGCGGCGGCCATCCGCGCGCAGGCAGCGACGCTGGTGAAAATCAGCAACGAGCGCATTCGTGATGAGATGGTCAAAGCGCTCGTCAGCCCGCGGCCCGATGCGGCGCTGCGAATGCTCGTAGACCTGGGACTTGCGCAGTGGGCGCTGCCTGAACTCCTCGAATTGCGCGGCGTGAGCCAACAGCCAGCGCACTCGAAGGATGTGTTCGAACACGTGATGCGCGTGGTCGCGGGGACGCCCGCGCGGCCCGCTCTGCGCTGGGGCGCGTTGCTGCATGACATTGCCAAGCCGCGCACGCGCACGGTTGACGATGGCAAAGTCCATTTCTTCGGCCATGAAGATGTAGGCGCGGTCATGGCGCGCGATATCCTCCGGCGGCTGCGGCACGACCGCCCGTTCATCGAGTTCGTCTCCAAGCTGGTTCGCATGCACATGCGTGTTAACGCCTACCTGCCGGACTGGACAGATGGCGCGGTACGGCGGCTGATGCTCGACGCTGGTGAAGCGCTGCCCGATCTCCTCGACCTGTCGCGCGCGGATATCACCAGCTACCGGCCTGAAAAGGTGGCCCGCGCGGTCGCCCGCGTCAACGAACTTGAAGCGCGCTGCGTCTGGCTGCGTGAGGAAGCCGAGCGCGTGCCGATCAGGAGCCCACTGGATGGCAACGATCTGATGGCGCTCTTCGGTCGTGAGCCAGGCCCCTGGTTGCGTGTGGTCAAAGACCGCCTGTTGAGTCTGGTCATCGATGGCGACCTGGCGCCAGATGACCGCGAGCGCGCGACAGAGATCGCGCGTGAGACGCTGGCTGGGCTGGACGAGACGCCGCCTCAAGCCCGCGCGCCGCGCCGCGCGCCTCTGCCGCCTACTGAGCGTGGTGGGAAGCGCGAGCAGCCAGCGGAGCGGCCGCCAGAGGGGCCCGGCGGGCGCGACGTGCGCCTGGCTTCGCGGCGCAAGTCGCGGGAAGCCGTGGATTCATCAACGGAGTCACGCGCAAGCGAGCGCCCCAAACGCGCATCTTCGTCCATGAATCGGGCCGCGACGCGCCGGCACAGTGTGCGCCAGGCTCCGCGCGCGCCGCGCGCCGCCGACCGTGATGAGATGACCCGCTACCTCAACGACTATCTGGACATCACCCGATTTCGCGATGTCGCTCCGAACGGCATGCAGGTCATCGGGAAGCCGGAGATTCGGCGAGTCGCGCTCGGCGTCAGCGCGAACCTGGCGCTGATTGAGGAGGCGGCCGCGCGAGGAGCGGACCTGCTAATCTGCCATCATGGCCTCTTCACAGACCGCGACCCACGCCCCATCCTCGCCCGTGAGAAGCGCCGTCTGCAGGCGCTCTTCGCGGGTGATATGACGCTCTTGGGCTACCACCTGCCGCTCGACGCGCACCACGAAGTGGGAAACAACGTGCTCTGGCTGCGGCGGCTGGGCTTCGCCGTTGATTCCCTGGATTTCGCTGTCTGGAACGGGCAGGCGATTGGCGCGATTGGCGCGGTGGAGGGTGAGCCTATCCCGCTGGAGGAACTGGTCGGGCGCGTGTCGGCTATTGCTGGCGGCGCGCCGCGCGTCTACGCCTTCGGTCCGGAGCGGGTAGGGCGACTGGCGGTCTCGACGGGCGCCGCGCCAGGTAGCCTGGCCGAGGCTGTCGCGCGCGGCTGCGACGCCTATCTCACCGGTGAGACAAGTGAAGGGACGCAGGCGTTCGCCCGCGAGGGCGAGGCGAATTTCATCGCCGCCGGGCACTACAATACCGAGCGGCTTGGTGTGCAGGCGCTAGGCGACCTGCTGCGCGACCGCTTTGGCGTCGAGACCTTCTTCATCGAGATTCCCAACGACGTGTGAGCCTCAGCGAAGGGAGGCGGGCATGGAGCCCGAGATGGTGGAACCCAACGAAGAGCTCGATCTGGATGAAGCGCTTGATCGGGCAGGTGGCCCAGGTATTGATCTGACCCGGCTCTACAAGCTCTGGGAGGGCGGGAACTGGAGCGCCTTCGCCATCGATCTGCGCCAGGACGCCATAGACTGGCGCGAGCGGCTTACTCCCAAGCAGCGTCAGGCGTCGCGCTGGAACTACGCGATGTTCGTGCACGGCGAGGAAGCCGTCGCCCGCACCCTGGCGCCATTCGTTACCGCCGCGTTGACGCAGGAACAGCGGATATTCCTCACGACCCAGATCGTAGACGAGGCCCGCCACCATGTCTTTTTCGATCGCTTCATGCGCGAAGTCATGGGTGAGGGCGATAGCTACGATGCGGTGCTAGACGCTGTGCGTCCCGAGCTGACACCGGGTTTCCGCCGAGTCTTCAACGAGCTTGACCGACTCACTGACCAGTTGCGCCGCCAGCCAGCCAACCGCGCGCTTTACGCGCAGTGCATCGCCCTCTACCATGTTGTCGTCGAGGGGACACTAGCGCATCCTGGCCAGCGGTTCATGCTGGAGTACATGACCCGCGACGATGTCATGCCTGGCTTCCGCTCAGGAATCGCCAGAATTGCCCGCGACGAATCGCGCCACATGGCTTTTGGCATTCAGGCGCTGGGCGAGCTGGTGGCGTCGTCACCGATCATCAAGCGCGCTGTCATTCGCGCGCTCGACCGTGTGCTGCCCTGGGCGGTTGGCGTGCTGACTCCGCCAGGGCTGGACTTCGATTACCTGCGCGCATTTGGCGTCGCAGTCGAAGACCTCTACGCGTTCAGTCTGAAGTCGCTGGAGGCCAAGCTGACACGCGCGGGTATCGCGCCCGGCGAGGTCATGGCGCTGGTCAAGCTGGGCGCTAGCGACCCGCCATCCGTTCAGGCCGAGCGCGCTCTGGCGATGATGAAAGCCGGAATGGTCAGCGACGCCGTCCCACTGGACACCAGCGAGGCCAGCATGGCGCTGCTATTCGCGGCCGTCGAGCGGGTGGCGCGCGCACGCCCGGTGTCCAGCTTTCCCGGCTCGATCCAGTGGGAGCTAGCCGGAGCCGAGCCGTGGTATCTGGCGGTCGAATCTGGCATGGCCCGCGTCCGGCGGGGACGCGTGGCGGCTCCGGCGCTGACCTTGCGCGCAACCGCGGTTGACTGGGCGAGCGTCGCCACCCAGCGGCTGGATCCCCGTTGGGCGCTGGCCACGCGACGGATGTCGGTCAGCGGGGATTGGCGCCTCGCCCTGCGCCTGCCGGCGCTGCTGGGCGCCTAGTGTAAAATTGGCGCAATGACCACGTCAGGAACGGTGTAGGGCTGGGCTCGCTGACGCGCTCAGCCCGCCACACGAGGATTGGCGAGGGGCGCATGCGAGGTCTGGTGGGCGCGCTGGGCGGACGGCCATGGTGGCCGGGTCCGCTGGCATTGCACTGGGCGTTCGCATCCGCTCCCGCGTGGAGTTCCGGACGGGCTGCGGGCGAAGCGAGAAGTCAGTCTGGAGCGGCTGTGTCATCGGGCGAGGCTGCGAATGAGGCCCTGCTCGTGGGGATTTACCACGAGTATAGCGGGCCTATCCATACATACGCCTACCATCTTCTCGGCAACCAGGAGGATGCCGACGACGTGACGCAGGAAGTGTTCATCCGGGCGTATGCGCGGCTGGACCAACTGCGCGATCAGGGCAGCCTGCGCTCCTGGCTCTACCGCATCGCCACGAATCTCTGTATGGACCAAATGCGGCGACGCTCGCGCATCCGGCGTGTGCTGGGTTTGGCTGTCTCATTGGGTCCGGATGATGAGCGCGCCGATGGCCCCGCGCGCGACGTCGCCCAGCCAGCGGCGCTGGCCGCGCTGGAAGGGGTCGCTGAGCGCGACCATATCGCCGCCGCGCTACGCCGCATGCCGCCGAAATACGCCTCGTGCCTGCTGATGAGCGGCTTGCAGGGGTTGTCGTATCAGGAGATTGCCTCAGCGCTCGGCATCACACCGGGAGCGGCCGCCGTTCGCCTGAGCCGCGCGCGCGACCTGTTCGCCCGCTATTACGATGAGTTGAGAAAGGAGGGGAGCGCATGAACGGCCCACAACGGCCAGTTCGCGATAACGACGCGCATATCGCTCCCCTCCTTCTCTCCTCGTACGCCGATGGTGAGACGCGGGCTGAGGATCGGGAGCGGATTGAAGCGCACCTTGCGTCTTGCGCTACCTGCAGGGTAAGGCTAGATGACCTGCGCGCCGTCACTGTCACGCTATCCACGCTGGCGCGCACGTCGCCTTCGGCGGACGTCTTTGAGCGTGTCCTGGCGGGCGCGCGGCAAATAGATGACGACTCGACGGTCGTGGCGCGTGAAGGACTGCGACGCCGCTGGGCGTTTGGCCAGGCGCGGTTGCGTGAAGTGCGTGCGCCGGACATCAATACCCTCACCCCTGCGCCTCCTCGTATACGCCGCGCTGGCTGGCGCGCGCCCTTGACGGGCGCGCTCCCCCTGATCGCAGCGCTGCTTCTGGTAGCGTTCGCCGCCGGGCTGCTCGTGCGCGCGTCGCTCTCCTCATATAACCCAGTGGTCAGCGTCAACCCGACTCCGACCATCCCACTCAGCGACACGCTCAATGCGACGCAGGACAAAGTCAGGGCGGTCAAGAAGTGGCTGGCGTTCGAGCCTGCCACGCCATCGTACCTGCCGAATGGCGCGCGCCTGGGTGGGGTGCGATTGCTCACCTCTGGCGCGGGGCAAACCGCGCTGGATATTTCCTGGAGCATGAGCGCTGGCCCGTTACAGGCGCTACACCTGCGGGAGCAGCCGCCTGGGGCGGTGGCCAGTGGCTTCAACACGCAGTCGGCCGTCGCGCTGGGTATTGCCTGGCAGGTGGCGCAGGCGCCGGTCTGGCGCCAGTTGACGGATGTCGAGGGGATTGGCTGGCGCGGTGTGGGCCAGACGCGCCCTACGGTGACGCTCCTGCTCGACGCGCAGCCAGCGCCTGGCGCCTCAATGAACGATGTCGTGGCCGCGCTGCGGCTCACCAGCCTCTCGCTCGACGCGCAGTACGCTCCGCCCGGCATGGCCATCAGCGCGCCTGTCGCGGGATCGCTCCAACGCGCCATCGCGACGGTAGATGGCGGCGGCGGCCAGACATGGGCCTGGGATCTCACGCTCAGCGCCGATCCGCTCTCAAACTATCGCCGCTCCACGATCTCGTCGGCGAGCGGCGTAAGCGTGACGGAGATCACCTACGCTGGCGCGGGAATCATTCGCGATAATGTGCTCCTTCGGTACCAAATTGTACCAGGTCCCACCGCGACAACACCGCCACCCTCTGGCGCTACCGAGATCGCGTTCGACGCCAATAGCTTCCTGGCGACGGGGCAGCTTTGGAATCTGGGTCCCATCTCGCGGCAAATTCCTGGCATGGGAGAGCGCCGCGTGTACGACCTGTACCGCGTGGACACCATGCGCCCAGAGCATATTTATGCCGACGTGACGACGGGAAACGTGCTGGCTATCTTCGTGGATACGAGCGTCACGGTTTCTCCCGGCGGCGATGGCAGCCCTCAACCGTATGTCACCTCGGCGGTCTGCCAGCCCTACACAGTCACCTACCAGTGGCTGATCTTCGAGCCCGCCAGCCAGTCGGCGGCTACCTTCAATACCCAGCCGCCGCGAGGCTACCGCCCCGGGGCCGTCTCGCTCCCGTTCAGCTGCGGCGGGTGACTCACTCGGGGCGCGCTCTTTGTCGCGACCCGTGACGCGCACACGTGTCCAGTCGTTTGTCTCAGGTACCAGAGGTATATACCCGAGTCGGAGTGACTCGTGGTATCTATCAAACTGGCGTTATCGCGTCGCTTGCGTAGTCCAGAAGCAGGGTTGCCCAACCCCACTTTTGGCAGGCCGCGTGGTACTTCTCGTTCATTGAAGCCCCGCAAGGATAGTGCTACACTGCGCTATCGGTTTCCTCACGAACCACAGCGGAGAGGCGCGGTTCCGCGCGCCCTGCGCGTTGTTTTCCCCGGAGGCGGCGAGATGGATGCCCGTCAGGTTTGGCAGGCCGCGCTCGAGCGCATTCGGGAGCGCGTCACGGATGGCGCGTACACAACCTGGTTCCGGGGCGCCGCGGGCATGGCGTTGAGCGGCCGTACGCTAACCGTCGCCGTGTCGAATAGCTTCGCCGCCGAGCATCTCGCCAGCCGCTTTACTGACATCGCCCGCGCCGCTGTCAGCCAGGCGCTTGGCGCTCCAGCCGAGGTGCGCTTCGAGGTCGCTCCGGCCGCGCTGGCGCCGAGCGCCAGTGAGAAGCCCCGGCGTTCCCGCGCGGCGCGCCCTGAGCGCGCGCAGAGCGTCGCAACGCCCGCCATGCCACGTGTCGCGCCGCTCCCTCAGAGCGGCGCCCAGCGGGCTGCCGCGCAGTTTGCCCAGCCTCCATTGCTGGCGCTCGCGCGCGCCCAGTCGAGTGGACCCCTGAAGACGCCGGCGCCAGCCAGCCTGGCCACGCGCGCTTCTGCTTCGGGCCCGCTGCGGTCGGGCTCGCGCCCAATCGGTGAGGGAGACTCCGATACCCACCCTCGCTTCAGCTTTGAGTCGTTTGTCGTCGGGCCAGCCAATCGCTTCGCCTTTGCCGCCGCACAGGAAATCTCACACGCGCCGGGCGAGCGGTACAATCCGCTGCTGATTTGGGGCGGCGTGGGCCTGGGCAAGACACATTTGCTGTACGCCATTGGCCGCCAGCTGGTCGAGCGCGGGCTGAAGGTCGCCTACGTCACGGCGGAGCAGTTTACCAACGAGATCATCGAAGCGATTCGCCGCCGTGCAACGCCTGCGTTCCGGGAGCGGTATCGCACCGTGGACGCCCTGCTGGTTGACGATGTGCAATTCATTGCTGGCCGCGACTCGACCGAAGAGGAATTCTTTCACACGTTCAACTGGCTGCACGAGGCCAACAAACAGATCGTGCTGACGAGCGACCGCCCTCCTCGCGCCATGCAGCAACTGCACGACCGCCTCCGCTCGCGATTCGAGTGGGGATTGATGGTGGATATCCAGCCGCCAGCGTTCGAGGAACGCCTGTCGATCCTGCGCGCCAAGGCGGCGGAGTTGGATATTCCCGCGCCAGAGGATGCGCTTGAGCAGGTGGCGCGACTTGAGTGCGCCAGTGTGCGCGAGCTTGAGGGCGAGTTGAAGCGCGTCGCGATCTGGGCGCGGACGATGGGCGCGCCACTGGACGCGCAGAGTGTCGCACGCGCGCTGGGTCCGGTGCGACAGGATCGGCAGACACCGAACCGTCCGGTGGACGCGCACGCCGTTCTGGCGGCGGTCTCCAGCCGTTTCGCCGCGTCCGAGGATGCGCTGCTATCCAAGTCACGCGAGCGGCAGGTCGCCTGGGCGCGGCAGGTGGCGATGTACCTGATGCGCGAAGAGACTGGTCTCTCGCTGGCCCAGATTGGCGCGCAGCTTGGCGGCCGCGATCACACCACCATTATGCACGGCTGTGACACTGTCGCCAGGCGTATCAAGGAAGACGCCCGCGCTCGCGCCGACGTCACCGCCACTCTGGCCGCGCTCAGAGATGGGCGCATAGAGAGGGACTAGCGCGGGGATGAAGGAACCAGACGTTCGTGTAGTGATTGTGGACTATGACCTGTCCTGGCCACGCCTCTTTCAGGAGGAGCAGGCGCGCCTTGTCAATGCGCTGGATGTTCTCGCCTGCGATGTCCTGCATATCGGAAGTACGTCAGTAGCCGGGCTGCCCGGTAAGCCAATCATTGACATTCTTCTGGTAGTGGACAGGCTCGGTTCCGCTGACCCCTATCTCGTTCCGCTCGAGGAACAGGGGTACACGTTCTATCCGCTGGTCAGCAACCCCGAACGGCTGATGTTTGGCAAAGGCCATCCCCACACACATCACCTACACATCGTGGAGCGCGGCGGCGAGGAGCACATCCGCCCGCTCCTCTTCCGTGACTATCTGCGAACTCATCCTGAAACCGCCCGCGATTACGCCATGCTCAAGCGCGGCCTCGCCGCCCGCTTTCACGACAACCGGGCCGCATATACCGCAGGCAAAACTGACTTCATACTCGGCATCGAGGCTATCGCGCGCGCTGGGGAAGATGGCGCGTCGCGCGTCTGAGCGTGTGTCGTATACTTCTCTGATGTGGGCTACATGCGCCGTTGTCGCTGGCCCCATCTGAACCGGACACATCAGGCAAGGTAAGGTGAGATGACGCGCGTTGTGGTGGGCATGAGCGGCGGGGTGGATAGCTCGGTCGCGGCGGCGCTGCTCAAAGAGCAGGGCTACGACGTTGTGGGCATAATGCTGCGCCTGTGGGCCGAGGGTCCAGTGGCCGGGGATGACGGCGCTGAGTTGGTCTCAGAGAACAAATGCTGCTCGCTGGAGGCGGTCGGCGACGCGCGGCGAGTAGCGGCGAAGTTGGGTATCCCATTCTACGTGATCAACGTCGAGCAGCCGTTCCAGCGCGAGATCGTGGACTTTTTCTACGAGGAATATCTCGCCGGACGCACGCCCAACCCCTGCCTGCGCTGCAACCGCTATATCCGCTTCACGCTGCTGCTGGATCGCGCACTCGCGCTCGGCGCTGACTACCTGGCCACCGGCCACTACGCGCGCGTAGATGATGACCCGGCGACCGGACTGCGCCGCCTGCGCATGGCGACCGACCGCGCCAAGGACCAGTCGTATGTGCTGAGCGTACTCTCGCAGGAGCAGTTGCGCCACGCGCTTTTCCCGCTGGGCGAGTATACCAAGCCGGAGGTGCGGGCGATGGCCGCCGAGCGTGGGCTGCCCGTCGCTTCCAAGGCTGAGAGCCAGGAGATCTGCTTCGTCGCCGCCAACGACTACCGTGGCTTCATGCGGCGCTACGCGGAGTCCACCGGACACGCGGCGCCACAGCCCGGGCCGATTCTCGATGAGTCGGGCGCGCGGCTCGGCGGGCACGATGGGCTGGCGTACTACACCGTTGGCCAGCGCAAAGGGTTGGGGATATCCGCGCGTGAGCCGCTGCACGTCCTGCGCATGGACCCCGCGCGCAATGCGCTGGTCATTGGCCCGGCTGCGCGTCTCGATACCGCCGCGTTTACCGTCCGTGATCTCTCATGGACATCGGGCGTCGCGCCATCCATGTCCTTCTCCGCGCTGATCAAGGCGCGCTACAAGGCGACGCCTGCGCCCGCAGTGATTACTCCGCTGGGCGACGGACGTGTTCATGTGCGCTGCGAGCAGCCACTGCGCGCGGTGACGCCTGGACAGGGCGCGGTCTTCTATGGCGGGACCGACGGCGACACCGCGCTCGGCAGCGGGCTCATTGAGGAGGAGTCCGAGCCAGGAGTCGCTCACGATGAGCGCGCCAGCGTCGCGCGGGCCTGATTTCAGCGCAAACTCCGCTCCACGCGCTATAATAGGCCGGCGGATACATCCTCGCCTGGTACATGGCCGTCGCCAAGCCCAACTGTGTGGGCGCTCCGTCCCTCCCCACTCCCGCGAGGAGAGAGGGCTGGGGTGAGCACGCTCGCTCGCAACGAGACCAGCCGCTCATCATCCCGCTTATCACTGTGAAAGGATAAGGCAGACCGCCACGCGCGCCAGACTGGCGCCTGGGGCGCTCGCCGCGACCGGGCCTCATGGATCAGCCACACATTCGCAACTTCTGCATCATTGCGCACATTGACCACGGCAAATCTACGCTGGCCGACCGGCTGCTTGAATATACAGGAGCCGTTTCCAAGCGTGACATGACCGAGCAGGTGCTCGACCAGATGGACCTGGAGCGCGAGAAGGGCATTACGATCAAGGCCCAGGCCGTGCGGATGCGTTACACCGCGAAAGATGGCCAGGAGTACGAGATCAACCTGATCGACACTCCCGGGCATGTTGACTTCACCTATGAAGTCTCGCGCAGCCTCGCGGCGTGCGAAGGAGCTGTGCTGGTGATCGACGCCACGCAGGGCATCGAGGCGCAGACGCTGGCCAACCTCTATCTGGCGATGGAGGCGGACCTGGCCATCATTCCAGTGATCAACAAGATCGATCTGCCCAGCGCCGACCCGCAGAAGGTGATGGCCGAGATCGAGGATGTCATCGGCATTCCGCGCGAGGAGGTCGTGCTGGCCTCGGCCAAAGAGGGCATCGGCACCCAGGACATACTGGAAGCGGTCGTCGCGCGCGTCCCGGCGCCCAGGGGCGAGCTTGCCCATCCACTGCGCGCGCTGATCTTCGATTCCAAGTACGACGCGTACAAGGGCGTTATCGCCTATGTGCGCGTGGTAGACGGCAAGCTGCGCGCCGGCGACCGTGTCCACATGATGCAGGTTGGCAGCGAGACGGAAACGCTGGAAGTTGGTTATTTCACCCCACAGCTCATCTCGATCAAGGATCTGGCGGCTGGCGAGGTAGGATACATCGCGACCGGGTTCAAAAACGTCAAAGATTGCCAGGTGGGCGACACAGTGACGCTCTCCGCTAGGCCGTCCCATGAGGCGCTGGCTGGCTACCGTCCCGCCAAGCCGATGGTGTTCGCCGGTGTGTTCCCGGTCGAGGGTGATGACTATCCGCTGTTGCGTGACGCGCTGGAGCGGCTCAAGCTGAACGACGCCTCACTGGTCTTCGATCCTGAATCATCGGTAGCGCTAGGCTTTGGCTTTCGCTGCGGCTTCCTCGGCCTGTTGCATATGGAGATCATCCAGGAGCGGCTGGAGCGCGAGTACAACCTGGATATTCTCGTCACCGCCCCGAGCGTAGAGTATATGGTGACTCGCGCCAATGGCGAAGTCATCAGCGTTCACAACCCCGCCGAGCTGCCCCCACCCAACGAGTATGAGAAGATCGAGGAGCCGCTGATGGACATCTCGATCTTTACACCCTCGCGCTACATTGGCGCGATCATGGATCTCGTCTCGACCCGCCGCGGCGACTTCCAGGCGATGAACTACATCGAGGAAGACCGCGTGCACCTGACCTACCGCATGCCGCTGGGTGAGTTGATCGTTGACTTTTATGACCAGCTAAAGTCCCGCACACAGGGCTACGCCTCGCTGGACTACTCGTTCGCGAAGTACGCCGAATCCGATTTGGTCAAGCTGGATGTGCTGGTCAATGGCGCGCCAGTGGATGCCCTGTCCCTCATCACGCACAAGGACAAGGCGCCCTACCAGGGCCGCCTGCTCGTGGAGAAGCTGAAAGAACTCATCCCGCGACAGCTCTTCGAGGTCCCGATACAGGCCGCCATTGGCTCCCGGATCATCGCGCGCGAGACGGTAAAAGCGATGCGCAAGAATGTCCTGGCCAAGTGTTATGGTGGCGACATCACGCGCAAGCGCAAGCTACTGGAGAAGCAGAAAGAGGGCAAGAAGCGCATGAAGCGCGTCGGCAGTGTAGAGATCCCGCAGGAAGCGTTCATGGCCGTACTGAGCCTGGGAGAGTAGCGTCCCCGCAGAACGGGCTGGGCGCCTGTTGGTGTGGCGTTCGCCCGCGAAGCGCCGGACAAAAGTAGAGGGCCACCTGTACGGTGGCCCCCACTAAATTATGATCGTACGATCATGACACTCTGCCGCTTCCTCTGGTTTCCAGTGGGCGCCTGTCGAGGCGCGCGCAACGGGAAACACGATCGCGTGAAGCGAAGCAGAGCGGGTAGTCGCGCTTCCGAAACCGGCTGGTTCATCAACACAGGTTGTCGTCGTAAACGGCTCTACCTCATCAGGTGAGCATTCCCGTTGGTCAGACGGCCGGCGCTGCTACCCTGCTGCCCGCTCGAGCGGGCGAGACCTGTCAACTTGGAAAACCATTCCGAGCAGGCGTATCGGCTTCTTCATTGGGAACATGGGTATCTCTCTTTCCAACGTTCCACCGTGAATCGCCAGGGCCCTTGCCCCGCGCCCCCTCTCGGGAGGTACTTCTAGCCTAGCATCTCCGTACTGCTATGTCAACATGCGAGCGTCTAATCTGGCGGAATCCGCCTTGAAGTTGCCGCGCTCGACTCGCTACGGATGCCCTTGAATTCAGGATTTCCCTCCGCTGTCACAGTGTTCTCTCATGTGCGCTCGACCGCATCCCCGCCCTCGAAGCGCGCGAGGTCATGGAATGTGGGCGCGAGCGTGGCGTAGAGCGCGCGATAACGCTCGTAGAGTTCATCGTAGCGCGCCGCGTCAGTGGGATCAGACTCGGCGCCGGGCGTGATTGCGATCGTTGCGGCAGCGGCATCTGTGTCGTGCCAGACCCCCGCGCCCACGCCCGCGAGCAGCGCCGCCCCATACGCCGCGCCTTCCGTTGAAGCGGGAAGGTCGAGCGAGAGGCGCAACGTGCTGGCGATAATCGCGCGCCACAGGGGGCCGCGCGCGCCTCCGCCAGAGACCCGCGCCCGATCGGGAACCGGCAGTCCGGCCTCGCGCATCAGTCCCAGCATGTCGCGCAGACCGAAAGAGACACCTTCAAGCACGGCTCGTGTCAGGTGGGCGCGGGTGTGGCGCGCCGTGAGGCCAACCCACGCGGCGCGCGCCAGCGGATCAGGATACGGTGTTCGCTCACCATTCAGATAAGGCAGGAAGAGCAGGCCGTCGCTGCCTGCCGGAGCCGTCGCCGCCTCGCTGACGAGTCCAGCGAACGATTCGCCGGGCGCCAGTGTGTCGCGCAGCCACTGCAGGCTGCCGGCGGCGCTCAGCATCACGCCCATCAGATGCCAGCGGCCGGGAACGGCATGACAGAAGGCGTGGAGCCGCCCTGCTGGCTCGATCACTGGGCGATCGGTCGTGGCGAAGATGGCACCGGAAGTGCCGAGCGTTATGGCGAGCACGCCAGGAGTCACGGCGCCGACACCTACCGCCTGCGCCGCTTGATCGCCACCGCCGGCGACAACCGGGACTCCCGCCTCCAGCCCGGTTAGCGTCGCGGCTTCTGCGGTCACCGCGCCCGTTATTTCCGGCCCCTCGAAGGTCGGCGGGAACCAGCCGGCGGGTAGCTCCAGCGCGCCCAGTACTTCGCCGGACCAATCGCGCCGCGCCAGGTCGAACAGGAGCGTGCCGGAGCCATCAGCTTTGTCCATCGCATACTCGCCGGTCAGGCGCAGGCGCAGATAGTCCTTAGGCAAGAGAATATGGCGAGTATTGGCGTAGACCTGTGGTTCATGGCGGCGCGTCCAAAGGATCTTGGGCGCGGTGAAGCCGGTCAGCGCGTCATTGCCGGTGAGGGCGATCAGCCGCTCGCGCCCGACACGCGCGCGAATCTCATCGCATTCCGCCGCCGTGCGCTGATCGTTCCAGAGGATCGCGGGTCGCAAGACGGCGCCTGCTTCATCTAGCGCCACCATGCCGTGCATCTGCCCGGTCAATCCAACCGCACGCACGGCGGAGCCCTGCGCGCCCGCCTCTGCCAGCGCGGCGCGGATCGCTGTGACCGCGCCATCCCACCAATCTTCCGGCCGCTGCTCCGACCAGAGAGGGCGTGGCGCGAATGAGACATGCGGCACGCTGGCGCTGGCCACCACGCCGCCGCGCTCATTCACCAGGAGCGCCTTTACTCCGGTTGTCGAGACATCCAGCCCCAGTAGGAGCGTAGATTGTGACATAAGGCTCCCTCCGCAACTGTGAGCCAGCCGCTTATGCGGCCCGGCGAAAAGGAAGCGCGCTTAGCGGCCAGCCGGCCGCAACGCCCACCGGCGCGGGCAGGGGCGTGTTGGGGATGAAGCCACACTGGCGGTCCCACTCTGCCGGCGCATGGGGCGCATCCGCGCCGCCAACCGCCTCCTGCCCACCTGAAAGCGGGAACCGCTAGCGCACGCCTAACAGCAACTCCACGGTCAGCTGGTCGAGCCGCTCGTAGCCGTAGCCACGCGCGCCCAGCGCCCGGCGGTCGAAGTTCTCTGCCTGCAACGCGGCCAGCCGTTCAGGCGAATACGCCCCCAGCAGCGCTTCCGCTGTCTGGTCCGCGGCGTGGATCTCGGCCAGCAACGCCTGTATCTCGGCGTCGGCGTTGTAGCGCGCGGCCTTTTCTTTCAGGATGAGGTAATTGCGGATGCAGCCGCGCGCGAAATCCCTGACGCCCTGCATGTCCTCAGTGCGATACGCGTGAGCGTCGAAATGGCGACTGCCGTCATAACCTACATCTTCCAGGAACTTGACCAGGAAGAAGGCGTTCTTGATATTGTGCGAGCCGAACCGCAGGTCCTGATCATAGCGGCCGATGACCTGGTCATTGAGGTCAATATGGAAGAGCTTGCCCGACTCCCAGGCCTGGGCGATGGCATGCAGAAAATTGAGCCCCGCCATGTGCTCGTGCGCCATCTCTGGGTTCACGCCGACCATCCCAGGGTGGTCGAGTGTGCTGATGAATCCCAGCATCGCGCCGACCGTGGCGAAGTAGATATCGCCGCGTGGCTCGTTGGGCTTGGGCTCCAGCGCGAACTTCAGGTCGTAGCCCTGGTCGCGCACATAGTCGCAGAGGAAGTTGATCGCCTCGCGGAAGCGCTTGACGCTCTCGGAGGGTGACTTGGCGGCGTCTGTCTCAACGCCTTCGCGCCCGCCCCAGAACACGTAGGTCTTCGCGCCTAGCTCGACGCCCAGGTCAATCGAGCGCACGGTCTTTTGTAGAGCATAGGCGCGGACACGGGCGTCGTTCGAGGTGAATGCGCCGTCTTTGAAGGCCGGGTCGGTGAAGAGATTGGTCGTCGCCATTGGCACAACCAGGCCGGTCTCGTCGAGCGCCGCCTTGAAGTCATGCACAATGCGGTCGCGCTCGGGTGTCGTCGCGTCGATCGGCACGAGATCGTTATCGTGGAAATTGACGCCCCAAGCGCCCACTTCCGCCAGCAGGTGAACAATCTCGACCGGCGTGAGTGGCGCGCGAACCGGCTCGCCAAAGGGGTCCCGCCCGATATTGCCAACGGTCCACAGACCGAAGGTGAACTTGTTTTCCGGCTTTGGCTCGTAGCTCATCACTTGGCTCCAGACCTCGTCATGACAGTCTGCCCCAGGTTCATGCGCGAACCCGCGTGGCATTCGATTGTTCTCTCTGGTTGAAAGTGTACCGCAGGATGCGGCGGCCCCGTCACTCACGCGCGATGCGCCGGAGGTGATGTGATACCCTGCCCCTAGCGGCATGACGGCATTCCGCGTCCGAGCGCCGCCTCATCTCGCGTTTCAGGGAGGCATAACGTGACACTGTCCGTCGTTTCCACGCCGCACGCCCAGCGCCGCCGTCTGACTGCGCGCGTCATCTCGGTTAGTGTCGCGCCTGTTCGCCGGGAGCCGGACGACGCATCGGAGCAGGTGACACAGGCGCTGATGGGCGCGCCAGCGCAGGTAGTGGAGACGGCGTCAAAAAGCTGGGCTCGCGTGCGGCTGGCGGACTACGAGGGCTGGGTTGAGCAGTCGCATCTTGGCGCGCCACCTCAAAAGAAGGAGTGTGTCGCGGTGGTCGCCGCACCGCGCGCGCCGCTCTTCGCTCGCGCGAATGGGGTGGCGACGCGGGGTGAGGTCTTCGCTACGACGGTACTGCCGCTCGGGGATGATGCTGAGCAAACGGGCGGTAAACGGGCGCGTGTGGCGTTGCCCGGTGGGCGCTACGGCTGGCTGGAGCGAAGCGCGTTTGTCGCCCGGCCAGCAAGTGACCCGTTCCCCGCGCGCGGCGTCCCGGCGGCGCTGGAACTGGCGCGCGAACTGCTGGGAGCGCCCTATCTTTGGGGCGGCGTGACGGCGCAGGGCATCGATTGCAGCGGGTTCGCGCAACTTGCCTGCCGCGAGGGTGGCGCGCCTATCCCACGTGACGCTGACCAGCAATATCATGCGCTACCGTATGTCGTGGACCGCGACAGTGTGCGCGCCGGGGACCTGGTCTATTTCGCCAGCCGGGGCAGAATCACGCACGTCGGCATCGCGCTCGATAACGTCTGGCTGCTGCATGCGAATGACTTCACGCATTCAGTGGTCATCTCTTCGCTCGACCCCTCGAACAGCGACTACAGCGCGCTGCTGGCCGGGATGTACGCCGGCGCGCGGCGCCCATTCGTGGGCGCCTCAGACGCCAGGGCCCAAAAATGAGCGAGTTGGAAGACGAGGTCGCCGCGATACTCGCGCCGCTCGGCGGGCGGACGGCGGTGGCGGCGCGGCGCGCGGGGCGTCCAGCGGCGCGACCGCTGCCCGTGGCGGGAACGGAGGAGCGCGACAACCACAACTCGCGAACCACTGGCGCTCCTCCAATGGATGTCGCGTTGCGGGCGGATGAGGTCTTCCCGGCTGCCAGTCTGGCCAAGATTCCCATCGCCATCGAACTGATGCGGCGAGTGGACATGGGCCAGTTCGAACTGGACGAGCGCATGGATACAGCGGCGGTCCCGCGGGCAGGTGGCGGCGGCGTGCTGGATTATCTCGACCCGGCGACGCGCCTGTCGCTCGCTGAGCTGTGCACGCTCATGCTGATCGTCAGCGACAACACCGCTTCGAATGTTCTGCTCGACCTGGTTGGCATGGGCGAGGTCAACGAGACGTTGAACCGGCTGAACTTGCCTCATACACGCCTCGCGCGCCACTTCATGGATGCCGAGGCCCGCCGCGCGCGCCGCGAGAATCTGACCACCGCGGCGGACATGCTGGCTTTGATGGAACTGATTCGTGGGAATGCTCTGCCAGGCGGGCGACGGCTGCGTGAAACACTGGCGGCGCAGCAGTCGTTCAGCGAGTTTATCGAGGGCTGGCTGCCTGCCGGTGCGACCCTGGCGCACAAGGATGGGACGCTGGAGGGCGTCATCCACGATACCGGCATTCTCTCCGGCCCGAATGGCGCCGGCGTCTATTGTGTTCTCACCAGCGATCAGGATGAAATCCCCACCGCGCGCGCCGCCATCGGGCGCATCGTGCGCACGCTCTGGAATGGCTGGCGCCTGGGCTAATTGCGTGTCTCCAGCACGCGGGCCGGGCGCGGTGGTAGGGTGAGTGGAGAATGCGCGGTGGCTGAGGGCCGCGCCCCAGGATGGGATGTGACAGGTATGCTTGTCGTGCCTTACAACGGCGTCTGGCCCAAGGTCGCGGTGACCGCGTTCATCGCGCCAACGGCGGTGATCGTCGGCGATGTGGAAATTGGCGAGTTCGCCAGCGTCTGGTTTGGCGCGGTGCTGCGCGGTGACACCGCGCCAATCCGTATCGGCGCGCGCTCGAATGTGCAGGACAATTGCGTCATCCACACGGATGACGGCGCGCCGGCGACTATCGGCGCGGGTTGCTCGGTGGGGCATAACGCCACCATTCATGGCGCGACGGTGGGCGATAGCGCGCTGGTTGGGATGGGGGCGACATTGCTCAATCACTCTGAAGTTGGCGAGGGCTGTATCGTCGCCGCTGGCGCGCTGCTGCCCGAGGGCAAGTCGGTCCCTGCCGGGCAGCTTGCCATGGGCTCGCCCGCAAAGGTCGCCCGCCCGGTCAGTGACGCGGAGCGCGCTCGCGTCGCTGACGGCATAGAGCACTACATCACCTATGCCCGCGAGTACCGCGCCGCGCTGCTGGCCGCAGCGCGCCGTGAGCCGCAGGGTGGCGGCGGGCCAAGGGAACTGTGAGGCGAGAGGGAGCGTAGGGGCCTCACCCCCTGGCCCCCTCGCCCTGCGGGGCGAGGGGGAACCCGCGGGGCATATCGCGCTAAGGGCAGGCGATCTGACGCGGCATGCTCGGGCAGGCGATCTGACGCGGCATGCTCGGGCAGACGATCTGACGCGGCATGCTTGCATTGGGCCTTCTCCCCGCGGGAGAAGGTGGCCTCATCCGGCCTTCGGCCACCTGTTCGGCATCCCACCCATGTTCATGGAGCACACGCACTTGAACCATCTCTCGACTGAGCGCCAGCGGCGCTTCCTGGCGCTGGCCGAGCCGCTGGCGCATCTCATTGCCGAGCGCGCCGCTGCCCACGACGCTGACGCTTCCTTTCCATATGAGAATTTCGCCGACCTGCGCGCCGCCGGGCTGCTGGCTCTGACCATCCCGGAAGCGTACGGTGGGCTCGGCGCGAATGAGCTGGAATATACGCTGACGCTGGAGCGGCTGGCCTGGGGCGACGCCTCGACGGCGCTGGCGCTGGGTATGAGCCTCTCCAACCTGGCTCAGATCGCCGCGGGCGGGCTGTGGTCCGAGCGCGCGCCGTCACTCTTTCGCGAGGTCGTGGAGAAGGGCGCGACGATCAATGCCGCGCAGGCCGAACCGGAGTTGGGGAGTCCCAGTTACGGCGGCTTGCCCGCGACCACCGCTCGTCGCGACCTTTCCGGCGGCTGGCGCATCACTGGGCGCAAGATTTACACCACCGGCGCGCCCGGCCTGCGCTACTTTCTCGTCATGGCCACCGTCGAGGAAGAGGACCAGCAGCCGTGGATTGGCGACTTCCTGGTTCCCTGCGATACACCAGGTCTGCGCATCGAGGAGACGTGGGACGCGCTGGCGCTGCGGGCGAGTGGCAGTCATGATCTGGTACTCGAGAACGCGACTCTCTCTGCTGACGCCTTGTTGAGTCTGCGCGCGCCGGGACAGCCCGACCCGCGTGCCGCGCTCGGCCTTCCTTGGGGCTCGCTCACCCTGGCGGCGGTCTACAACGGCGTGGCGCTGGCGGCCCGCGACGCGGTCGCCCACTTCGCCGCCACGCGCGCGCCGACGGCGCTGGGCAAGCCGATCGGCGAGTTGCCCACAGTGCGGCTGCGGCTGGGCGAGATTGAGGAGCTGCTGCTGGCCTCGCGCCGTGTCATGACCGGTCTCGCCGCCGACTGGGTGACCGCCGCGCCCGAAGACCGCCCGCGCCTGCGCCAGGAAGCGCCGCTGGTCAAGACCATCGCCACGACCAACGCCGCGCGCATCACCGAACTGGCGATGCGTATCGCTGGCGGCCACGGCCTGCAGCGCGGCCCGCTGGAGCGCTACTTCCGCGATGCCCGCGCCGGCCTGGTCAACGCCCCCGTCGAGGACGTCGTCCTGCAAAATGCGGGCAAGGCGGCGGTGGACGCGGCGAGGAAGGTGGAGGAATAGCCCGCATGAGCGCACCGGTCTACGGAGTCGCAAAGACGTGTGGCGCTGGGAGTGGCTTACCGTCCTGCTACGCCCAGAGAATCAGCGATTCGATCAGGTCTTCACCCTGTTTCACTGCGTCCTCACAGGTGTCCCCATGTGTCAGATTCCCGGGAAACTCCGGGATTGACACAATATATGCCTGGTCTTCATCTGACCACTGGATGATCATCGAATAGCGCGGCAATGGGTTTGTCGGAACATTCATGGCTGCCTCTTCTTCGCCGCACGTACCAGTCCTAACGCCTGACGTACTTCGCGCTCCTGGTACGGCATCGCATCGTCGCTGGCGGCTCCCGACATGACCACATGGCCAGGATACAACGGATGGACCCAGCGCCGGTGGCTCCCTTGCTAGGCTGCCGAGAGAACCCTTTTTCGCTGAGATCAGCTTCAAGTTCTCAAACTTTTCTCGGCATGCCACCTCCGCACGGCGCATAACGTATCACAGTTCCTCGCCTGCCTCCATGATATACTTTTCCCACAGCGGACAAGCGTGGTAATGCATGGGTGATGACGAGGAGGCGTTGGGATGTCCGGGGCGGGACATGGCGCCCGAGTGCGCGTCTTCATCAGTTATTCCACCACAGACGCCGACCTCGTGCAGCGGCTGAAGGACAGTCTGGCGCGCGCGGGCGTGGATGTCTGGCTGGACCACGAGCAACTGACACCTGGCGCGCCGAACTGGCAGCGCGCCATCCGCGACGGCATCGCCCAGGCGAGCCATGTCATCTACGTCGCCTCTGAGACCGCTGCTGAGTCGTCGTACGTTTATGATGAAATCAGCCTGGCGCGAGGCAAGGGCAAGCCGGTCATACCCTTCTGGGCGCGTGGGACTGAGTGGCACGATTGTATTCCACTCGGCTGGGGTCTCACACAATACGTTGATGGCCGGGGTGCCAGCTTTGATGCTGGATTCTCCATGCTGCTGGCGTCGCTTGGTATCACTGTAGTTGCGCCATCGCCGTCAGCGCACGGCGACGAGCCCAATCTCACGCCCGCCGCGCGTCACCGTGCGCTGGTTCACCCGTTGCCAGATTTGCCGCAACACCTCTCCAGCCTCGGCTTTCGCGGCGTCAACCAGAATGGCACGCCTGCCATCGTGCCGCCGCTGATCACCGTCCCTGCCGGGCCGTTTCTGATGGGTAGTGTGAAGGCCAAGGATGGTCAAGCTTACGAGGACGAAACGCCACAGCATCGCGTTGACCTGGGGGATTTCCAAATCGCGAAATTTCCGGTGACGGTGGCTGAGTATGAATTGGCAGTGCGTCTCGGCGCAGTGATCGAACCGCCGGAATTCCTTGGCGTGACGTGGGCGAAGCAGCAACTGTGCCCAGATCACCCTGTCGTGTGCATCTCTTGGCAGGACGCCACCGCTTACATTGCTTGGCTCGTGCGCGCCACAAGCCAGCGCGGCTGGCGGCTGCCGAGTGAAGCTGAATGGGAGAAGGCGGCACGCTGGGACGCGGCCCGTGGAGTCAGCCGCATTTACCCTTGGGGTAATACCTTCCACAGCAACCGCTGTGATACTAGCGAAAGCGGATTTTGGGCAACCAACCCGGTCGGTTCCTATCCGGCGAGTGTCGCGCGGCGCTCTGGCGCCAGCCCCTACGGCGTCGAGGACATGGCTGGTAACGTCTGGGAGTGGACATCCAGCCTGTACAAGCCGTACCCTTACACTGTCAGTGATAGTCGCGAAGGCCCGAATCCAAATGATAGTGTTTCCCTGCGTGGAGGCTCGTGGAGCGATGACGCCTCGCGTGCGCGTACAGCGTATCGCAGTAGTGACAAATGGGGCGGCCGTGATGTAAACCTCGGTTTCCGCCTAGCGCTGTCATCTGAGGTTGGTTCATCATAACGTGGCGCCCAGCGACAAGATTCGCGCGTGCGGGCCGTGCGGCCACAACGTCTGCACAGGCGACGCCCCTCCCTGCGATCCTGCCCGGCGCATGTGGGATTCATGGCGGTGCGCCGTGAGGCGTGATTGTAATCGCATGACGCTTCCCTGCTCCCCGTTGCGGTGTGCGCCACCTATACTCGAATGGCAGCGCCCCAACCGTCGCCGTTTGACACTCCCGCGCCCGCGCGCATAAAATGGCGTGAAGCCCGGCTGATGGGCTGGATGGAGCGATGACGCGCCACGCCGCGCGGCGACCCACGAGGCAGGGGACGACACGCCCCCGCCTCGTTTCTATGTGGTCGCCAGCGGCGCATATGGGAATAGACGGACGCAGTGGTCATCGCGTCGCGACTGGGAGAAGCGGAGCTATGGACAAGAAGCCACCAGAAAAGGACCGCATGCAGGACATCGTCTCGATGGCCAAGCGCCGCGGATTCATCTTTCCCAGTAGCGAGATCTATGGTGGACTGAACGCCGTTTTCGATTACGGCCCCCTCGGCGTCGAGCTCAAGAACAACGTCAAGCGCGCCTGGTGGGACGCGATGACACGCCTGCGCGACGACGTCGTCGGGCTGGACTCCAGCATTCTGATGGCGCGCCGCATCTGGCAGGCCTCCGGCCATGAAGAGGTCTTCACCGACCCGCTGGTGGACTGCCGCAACTGCAAGGGCCGCTTCCGCGCCGACCATGTTATCGAAGAGTTGGGCAGCCTGGATGTCTGCCCCAACTGCGGCGAGCGTGGCACACTGACGCAGCCGCGGCCGTTCAACCTGATGTTCAAGACCTACATGGGGCCGGTGGAAGAGGACGCTGAGCTGATCTACCTGCGCCCCGAGACGGCGCAGGGCATCTACGTCAACTTCCTCAACACCCAGACCGCGATGCGCAAGCGGCTGCCGTTTGGCATCGCGCAAATCGGCAAGGCTTTCCGCAACGAGATCAGCCCCGGCAACTTCACCTTCCGCATGCGCGAGTTCGAGCAGATGGAGATGCAGTACTTCATCCCGCCCGAGCAGGAGGAGCAGTGGTACGACTACTGGAAGGCCCAGCGCCTCCAGTGGTATCTCGGCCTGGGTATGAATCCCGCGCATCTCGCCTGGCATGACCATGGCAAAGAGGAACTGGCGCACTACGCCCGCGCGGCGGCGGACATCTATTACGAGTTCCCGTTTGGCTCGAAGGAGATGGAGGGCGTCCACGACCGCACCGACTACGACCTGCGCCGCCACACCGAGTACAGCGGCCGCGACATGTCGTACTTCGACGACCTGGAGAAGCGCCGCTATATCCCGTTCATCATCGAGACCTCGGTCGGCGCCGACCGCTCGACGCTGGCCTTCCTCTGCGACGCCTATGACGAGGAGGAGGTCAATGGCGAGACGCGCGTGGTTCTGCGCTTGAGCCACAAGCTAGCGCCGGTCAAGGTCGCCGTCATGCCGCTCTCGAAGAAAGAGGACCTAGTCGCGCTGGCGCACAGAGTCCACGAATCCGTACGCCCGCTCGGCCTGACGCAGTATGACGACACCGGTGGCAATATCGGCAAGCGCTACCGCCGCCAGGACGAGATCGGCACGCCCTACTGCGTGACGGTAGACTTCGACAGCCTCGAAGACCACGCGGTCACCATTCGCGAGCGCGACTCGATGATCCAGCGCCGTGTGCCAATCGCCGAGCTGCACGATATTCTGGCGGCGGACCTGGCGAAGTAGCGACATGCGGGCTGGCGGAGGGCGGGAGGCCACCAGCGGATACATCCGCGATTAAGGGCATCCCCCACTAAGGCCGCCTACCTGGCCCCGGATAGGGTACCCGAACCCACGAAGGTGGGCTTCACGGCCGGCAGACCCCTAGCCGCGGATTCATCCGCTTGGATCTACCGGCCGCGCCCGCGATCGGAGACATACCCATATGAGCCTGGATGAAGCGTTGAGCATGTACGCCGAAGCGGCGCAGGACCTCGCCAGCGCTGGCATGTCGAACGCCGCGGGCATTCACTACAACGCCGTGGACCTCGCGAACCACGCGGCGGAGATGACGCTCCAGGCGCTTTACGCCCTGGAACACGACTCGCGCGCGCCCTACGACCACAATCTGCGCACGCTTGGAACGCTGGTCGGCGCGCCCGAGGAGGTGTTGGCCGACCTCGACGTCCTGACGCCCTATCATCCCAGCATCTTCCTGGAGCATGTCGACGCGGAGAATGCCGACGACGAAGTCGGCGGTGACTCGGCCGACGCCGCGCTCAAGGCGTCACGGCGCGTTATGAAGTGGGCGCGGCCGACGCTGCTGGGGTAATCTATACCCACGAAGGTGAGTCTTGTGGCGGTACGCCCGCGGGGGGCGAATTCGTTCGCCGGCCACTCCCGCACCAGCAAGGAGGTTGCGCGATGAACGACGACCAGCGCATCATCTCACTGCTGCCGAGCGCGACCGAGATCCTGTTCGCGTTAGGGCTGGATGACGCCTTGCGCGCGGTGACGCACGAGTGTGACTATCCGGCCGCGGCGCTAGCCAGGCCGCATATCACGCGCAGCCTGCTCGCGCCGAACCTCTCCAGCGGAGAGATTGACGCCGCCGTGCGTGAACAGCTGGTGGCCGACGCCCACAGTCTCTACACGATTGACCGCGCGCTGCTGGCCGAGATTGACCCCACGCTTATCGTCACTCAGCGGCTCTGCGAGGTCTGCGCCGTCGCCTATGATGAAGTGCTGGAGGCCGTGCGCTCGCTTCCGCGCCGCTCGCAGATCATCAACCTGGAGCCGGAGCGGCTGGACGATGTGCTGCGCGACATCGAGACCGTCGGCGCGGCGACAGGGCGCGAGTCCGAAGCAGCTGCGCTGACGGCAAGCCTGCGGGCGCGGGTCGAGCATGTGCGCGATATCGCCGCGACAGCGACCACACGCCCGCGCGTCGCTTTCATTGAGTGGCTGGACCCGATCTTTTGTGGCGGACACTGGAACCCGGAGTTGATCACGATCGCCGGTGGGCAGGACAACATCGGCAAGCTTGGCGGGCGCTCGGAGCAGGTGGCCTGGGAGCGCATCGTCGCCGACCAGCCGGAGGTGATGGTGATCGCCGCGTGTGGCTTCACCGAGGAGCGCGCGCGCGAAGACGAGCCGCTGCTGCGCGCCCTGCCGGGGTTCGCTGATCTGCCCTGCGCCCGCGCCGGCCGCGTGCATTTTGTGGATGGCGCCGCCTACTTCAGCCGTCCTGGCCCGCGGCTCGTGGATAGTCTGGAATTGTTGGCGCGCTTTATCCATCCACAGCTCTTTCCCGCCTCAGCATTGGCTGAGCGAGCGGGATCTGCGTGAGCCGCGCCTCCGGGAGGCGCGGGAGAAATTACGGATATGCCGCCACGCGCGGCTGTGTGGCGCTGTCCTGTGTGATAGGCTATACTCGCTATGGCGCTGGCGCCTGGGTGTTCCGGAGCGCCGCGAGCGCTATCGGCTCACCATAGGGAGGCGACAATCATGGGCGAAGTTGGCCATATCTTCGGCGTTCTGGGCCGCGCGATCGGGCGTATCTTCCTCGTTGGCCTCATCTGCGGCGTTCTCGGCTTTGCGGTCATCATCGGCGCGGCCTATTTTGGCCACAGCTCGCACACCATCACCACGCTGGACTACATCATTGGCGGGGTCGTCGGTGTGCTTGCGCTGTACGCCGGCGCCGTCACAGTCTTGATGAGTGAAGCGGTAAAGGCCGCGCTGACCGTTGCCGCCGATGCGAAGAAAGAGGCGGGCACGGCGTTCAAAGACGCAGGTGGTCTCGTCCAGGGCATCGAGAAGGAAATTGGCAAGCACCTCTAACCCCGTCAGCCCAAAGACACAGAGCCCCTGGCGAGCACGCTCCAGACATCGAGCGGGCGCCGGGGGCTCCGCTGCGTGTGGTCGAAACGCGGTCTTTAGTTCTCGCCGGCCGCGCTGTTCCCGGACGCGACCGCGCCCTGTACTGTGCCAGAGACGGTGTTGTCGCTGTTGATCGTCAGATTGATCCGCAGATCCAACGAGGAGCCGGAGCCGCTGGTAGGAGCCAGAATTCCCGCGAGCTGCCAGGTATCGCCTGAACTGCTGAGACTGGCGAGACGGCCTTTGTAGCTTGGCGTATTCCAGTCCGGCCCAACGAGCGCCTGGGTGTTTGAGACAAGCAGCGTGCCGTCGGGCTCCTGAGTACCAGTGAGCTGCACTTCCATGACGCCCTGCGCGCCATTGGAGAGCGTTGTCGTCACGGTGACGGTGGTGCGCCCCTGGGCGTCGGGTCCCTGCGTCCGCAGCGTACCCGTCGCCTGGGCCTGGAACGGCAGGTTCAATGTGGCGGCGCGTTGCGCCGGTGTAGGCGTACTCGTAGGCGTCGTGGTCGCGGATTTCTGGCTGGTGGAGGATGAGGAAGCGCCATGTGCGCCCGAGCCATTCCCATTATTGGCAAAGGCGTTCCAGCCAGGGCGCAGCGGCCCAATGACCAGCAGCGTGACGCCCGCGAACAGGCCAAGCCCCGTCACGGCGACCCAGCCCGGATGCCGCCGCTGCTGCGGACCAGCGGGGACGAGCAGACGAATCCAGAGGAGCGCGGCGACAAGCAGGCCGTTCACGGCGTAGACCAGCACGGCCCAGGGCGTTGAGGTATCGCTGCCAGTGGTGACGCCATGGATCGTGACGAGCGCGAAGACGGCGAGCGTCAGGACATGCAGGCGCCGCCACCACTCATAGCCGAACCGCGGCCGGAGCCAGACGCTGGCGGCTAGCGCCAGTCCCAGATAGAGCGCCACGATGCCGAACGCCATCCAGAGCGGCCGGTAGTGGCTGACGAAAGGGATGAAGACCTCGGCCCAGCCGAACGCGGTGAACGGATCGAGCCAGACCGCGAGTACATGAATGATCGTGAAGGCCAACGCGAGCAGCGTCACGAAGTTATGCAGATCGCTATTGATCAGGCGCGGCCAGCGCGCGGACTGCCAGCGCATCGAGAGCGCCAGTCCCAGCGCGACGGAAAGCGTCAGCAGACCATAGGCGACGAATCCGCCAGAACGCGCCACATCCCAGGTGACTTGTCCCCAGAGACTCATGCCCTATCCCCTTGCGCCGGGCTTGCTGGCAAGGCGCGCATGCTCGCCTGTGGCCATGCGCCCGCGGCGCGCCAGCCGCCATCTTCTCGCGTCAGCAGCGCCGCTAGCCGGGTCTCCTCGATGAACTCCACGCCTCGCCCCTCGCCAAGTATCAACGCTGTCTTGGCGGCGACCTCCGCCTGCGCGCAGGCGGCCGCCGCCGCGGTCACGCACCAGATGCCCGACTGCGCGGGCTCGCCGGTGCGTGGGTCAATGAGGTGATGGCGCTCGAGCGCTCCTTGCCGCCAGTGACGGCGCTCCACACCGGACGTCGCCAGCGCGCCGCGCTCCAGCCCAATCAGCCAGTCGCGCTCTTTGCCGGGCGCGGTCAGCGTCCAGGCCATCTCACCATCCGGCAGGCCACGGACACCAAGATCGCCGCCCGCGTTGACCAGCGCTGTGGCGCAGCCTGCGTCTTCCAGCGCGTCGAGCGCCGCATCTACAGCCAGCCCTTTGCCGATGCCGCCGAAGTCCAGCCCAACCCCGCGCGGCAGCCGCGCCATGCGCCGCGCGGCATCGGTTTGGATGTCACGCCATGCGCCAGTGGCGGCGGGCTGCTCGGTGGGTGGCGACGGTAGGTGCGCGGCGAGCGTGTCGAAACTCCGGTCATACCCGATCTGGATCATGCGCTGCTGGAGCGTGGGGTCAAAGACGCCGCGGGTCGCCCGCGCCGCGTCCAGCGCGACAGTGAGCGTCTCGAAAAGCAGCGCGCTCAACTTCACATAGCGGCCAGCGCTGGCGTTGAAGCGCGACAATTCGCTGTCTGGACGGAAGCGGCTGAGCGTCTGTTCCCATTCCTCGAAAAGTTCGCGCGTCAGCCGCTCAGCCATCACCAGTCGCGCGGTTGGCGCCAGGATAGTTACCGCCGTCCCCATCGCGTGAAACCTCGCCCGCGCCATTCCGCGTGGCGTCTGGTAGTCGCTCGTCGTCATGCCGGTCGCCCTCGCGATGGCGCCTTTCGCTGTTCCATCAAGAGAAAGTCGTGCCCGAGGCTGGGCTCTGGGCGCCCGGCGCGCCCACGCCGAACCCATTGCCCGCTCCCGCGCTGTTGAAGAACCCGCCGTCATCAGATGGTGGCGTTGTGGCCGTCGGCGTGGAAGACGCGCCCTGACTGCCTGCGCTCGCGGGCTGCGATGAGGCGCGCGCGGTTACTCCGGTGATGTGGCTGGCGGCAAGCGCGGCAAAGACGCCGAACGCCACGACCGATCCGGCTACGAGTGTCGCCTTCAGACGTCCGAGTAGATCGAGCGCCTCATCGCGCCGAACGCGCGCCGCATTAGGTTGGGCGGCCTGCGCAGGCGCGAAGGCTCTGTCGGCGACGGTCTGCGCATCCGGATCCGCATGCGGACGGTATGGGGCAGGGTACGCGTCCGCCGGCGAGCGTACGGCCTCCTCGTGTGTGGGCTCAGATAGCGGCTCGGGTAGCGGCTCGGGGCTGTTGTCCATCAGTGATCGCTTTCCATCGGCTCGCGACTCGTCAGGCGCGTTTGAGCCAAGCATACCGCGCGACACTAAAGGTCACGTGAAGGGATGCTTAAGATTCTCTCATACGCCGCAACGGCCGGATCAGGCCGGCGCGCTCGAGCGCGCTTCGTGCGCCGTTGCCCCGTCGTCCTCCGCCGCGCTATCTATGCCGTCGCCTTCCAGGGCGTCGCCGTCAGTGTCAGTCACGCGCTCCGTGCGCTCAGGGAGCGCGATGGTGAAGACGCTTCCCTCACCTGGCTCGCTGCGCAGCGAGAGGTCGCCGTCATGCGCGTTGACGATCCAGCGCGCCAGGGCCAGACCCAGGCCAGAGCCACTATGATTGCCGCCGTCGTTATGCCCTTCCGCGCGGTAGAAGGCCTCGAAAACGCGCTCCTGATGCTCCGGCGCGATGCCCACGCCAGTATCCCCGACGATGAGTTGCGCCAGGGGACGACGTCGCGCTAGCAGTTTATCGCGCGTTTGCCGGGTCTCGATCCAGATCACGCCACCCGCAGGAGTGTAATGTGTGGCGTTTTCGAGCAGAATCAGCAGCAGCTGTCGCAGGCGGTCGCGGTCGCCGTCCACCCAGAGGGGCGTGTCAGCGCCCTTGATCTCGAGTGTGAGGTCATGCGCGGTCGCCGCGGGCTGGATCGTCCCGGCTACTTCACGCGCCAACTCGGTGACATCCACCGGCTCCCAGGCGATGCTGCGGTGGTCAGCCTGATCGCGCGCCATCAGCAGCAAGTCGCGCACGAGTCGGGTCATGTAGTCCACTTCGTTGAGGGTATCGCGTAGGTCCTCTTCGGAGGTCGCCAGGATCTCGGTGGTGGCCTGGCCCCCGGTCTCACCGCCACCGGCGCGCTGCAGTCGTCGCGTGACCAGCTCCAGTTGTGAGCGGACGAAGGCGAGCGGCGTGCGCAGCTCGTGCGAGGCGGCCGCGGCGAACTGGCGCTGACGGTCATAGGCCTCGCGCATCGGCTGGAGCGCGCGGTCAGCCAAATACAGGCTGGCGGCCGCCGTCAGCGCCAGCATGCCAACTCCCACCAGCAGCAGGCGCAGGGCGAGATCGCTGAGCTGACGCTGCATGAAAGCAAGCGACTCCCCAACCTGCAACACACCCACGACCTGGCCATCGTAGGCCAGCGGCACATTGAGCAGGCGATAGGCCTGGTTCTCATAGGTGACCGTCACCGCCGCTTGCGGCTGGCCGGGATTTCCGGTGAGGATGGCGGCGCGCGCCGACCCCAGATCAGGCAGACCGACGCTGCTTACACCGGCAGGGTCAAGCACCAGCTTGCCGTTGCGCGCAATGACGAGGGTGAAGATATTGGGGCTGTACGGCTCGTAATTCTCGTTTTGCTGATCGGGCGACTGGTCAGCGCCGGATCCCGGAATATTGAAGCCTGGCCCAATCATGCTGGCCACAATCGCCTTCGCGTCAATGTCGTTGTCGAGGCGCGAGCGGTTCAGCAGCCCCTGATCGACCTGCTGTTGCAGCGCCTGGGACTCCGCGGCGTACACGGCGACGGCCATGACGATGAGGATAGCTGAGACAACGCCCAGGTTCAGCAGCAGCAAGCGGCGGCGCGTCGCCTCATATGGCGCGTCGGACGGCCGGCGCAGCCCAAGCCTGGCCGCCCATGCGACGACCCACGCCCACGCGGCCCGCATCCTTTCACGCATCAGGAGCCGCCTTTCCGCGGCGCGCGGAGCGAATACCCCACGCCACGCGCCGTGTGGATCAGCTTCTCCGGCTCGTCGCGGTCGATCTTCTCGCGCAGATAGTGGATGTATGTGTCAAGGACGTTGGAGCCCGCTTCGGTGCCGTCCGGCCAGACCCGCTCGGAAAGCTGGCGGCGTGTCAGCACGCGGTCAGGGTTGCGCGCCATGAATTCTAGCAGCGCGAACTCGCGCGCCGTGAGCGTGATCAGGCGGTTGCCACGATAGACCTCGCGGCGCAACAGATCGATGCTGAGGTCAGCGACCTCCAGTGATGTCGCGCTGGCGGTGGCGTCGAACTGGCGCCCGCGCCGGGTTAGCGCGCGAAGTCGCGCCAGCAGTTCCTCGAACGGAAATGGCTTGGTGAGATAGTCATCGGCTCCCGCGTCGAGGCCCGCTACTTTCTCTTCCGTCTGATCCAGCGCGGTCAGGAGCAGGATCGGCAGCTTGACCCCAGCCCGGCGCAAATCGCGACAGACAGTGATGCCGTCGCGCTTGGGCAACATGACGTCAAGGATGACAACATCGAACTCTGTTGGCGCTTCCATCACCCGCTCATAGCCCGCGACGCCATCGAACGCAGTCTCGACGATGTAGCCTTCGTCTTGGAGATTGCGTTGATAGCTGCGCGCGAGCCGTAGCTCGTCTTCCACCAGCAGTACGCGCATGGGCCGTATTCTTTCATTCTCAGAGCGGGAGTCGAACATAATGCTCAGCGAGCGGAGCCCTATCACAGAGTAATATACTATTCGTGACATGGCGTCAACCCGCATGGATTCAGGGCTGGAGCCATCGGATGCATGAGAGCTTTCTCATACAATCCCCATATTGCTCTCAGCAAGAATGTGTAGTCTTGGTGGTGAATTGCCATTGGGAGTGAGGGAAGTTGGGCGCGGTCTCCCGCCGCTCTCCTATGCGATAGGACTGAAGGTTGTGCCAACGATCAAGCAGCCGGCGTCACGGACGCGCAAAGTAGAGTCGACGCGCCGGCCCGAGGTGGCCGGGCCAGCGGCGGAAACCACCCATCCGGGCGCCCCGGAGTCGCATTCAGTCGTGTCGGTGGCGCTCGATTGGCGGCGCGCGGTCGGCGCGGTGATACCGGGCTGGGTTTTCGCGCCGTTGCGCCTCTTTCTGGGGATCACCTTCGTCTACGCCGGAATCCAGAAGCTCACCGACCCCCAGTTTTTCAATCCGCACGCCGCTGGATACATTGGCAAACAGATCCATGCGTTCGCGGTTGGCTCACCGCTGCGCGGGTTGCTCCTGACCACCGTCGCGCCGCACGCGACGGTCTGGGGCGCGGTCATCGCCTGGGGTGAGATGGCTATCGGTCTGGGAGCCCTCATCGGGTTGCTGCTGCGCCCGGCGTCGTTCTTTGGCGCGCTGCTGAGCCTGATCTTCTTCCTCTCGGCCTCCTGGCGCGTGCGCCCATACTTCTATGGCGCTGACATCGTCTTTCTTTTCGCCTGGGTGACGCTGCTACTCGCTGGCCCTCTGGCGGGGGCGCTGCCCGCGCTTGATAGCTGGCTCGCGCCCGAGGTCATCCGCCGCGCACCGGCCGCCAGGCGCGATCAGGTGGCGCGCTGGGTGAGCGTGGCGCTCGGCGTTGCGCCAGAAATGCAGAACGTTCCCACGTCTTCGTCGGCTCCCCAGGAGCCGGAGCGCGCGGTAGCCCCCGCCGTCCGCTCCAGGGCCGGTACTCGCGCGGCGCAGCGCTCACGATATGCGCAATCCGCCAGCCGCCGCGACTTCATCAAGGGCGCGCTGGTTGGCGGCGGCGTCATGCTCGTCGCCAGCTGGCTATGGAGTGTCACGCATCCGGCGGCGACCAGCGGCGGCGCGGGCGGCGCGGGTGGCACGGGCTCAGTGGGGTCTACCCCCGGCGCCACGTCATCCGCCACCAGCGAGATCGCTTCGGTCCAGAACGTGCCAGTGAACTCCGCGGCATCATTCACGATTCCTTCCAGCGGCGACCCCGGCGTGCTGGTCCATCTGGAAAGCGGAAGATTCGTCGCTTTCGATGCGACTTGCACACATGCGGGCTGTCCCGTGGACTATGACTCGTCGAGCAAATTGCTGCTTTGTCCATGCCACGGAGCCGCCTTCGATCCCGCGCAGGATGCGTCGGTCGTGCAGGGGCCAGCCCCCACGCCCCTCACCCCCGTTTCCATCACTGTGAATCAGTCGAGTGGCGCGATTACGCTTCAATGAGTACGATTCAATAATGAAAGTCGATACCTGTTATGCCTGTCATCCGGGCGGCTGAACTCCACCCAATCATCATTCACTTTCCAATCGCGCTCCTGCTGACGTCTGTCCTGCTCGATTTCCTCGCGGTGAGCTTCCGGCGCTCAGGGCTGGCTGACGCCGCAACGTGGCTCCTGGTGTTCGGCGTGCCGAGCGCGGCCGCGGCGCTGCTTTCCGGCGTGCTCAGCGAGCGCTACGTCACCATCGGCGCGGCAGGGGACATTCTCCACTATCACAAGGTCGCGGCTGTGGGCGCCTCCGGGTTGTTCGGTCTGCTGCTCGTTCTCCGGCTGGTATGGCTGGCGCCGCGGCTCTTCCCGATGTTCGCTGGCGCTCTCCCGGCGGCGCGTGGCGCGTTCGGCGTGGGGGACGCATGGCTGCGCCGCGCGCTACCTGAACTCTACGCGCCCCGGTTACCTAGGGTCGCGATCGGCCTCTATCTCGCGCTCAGTCTCGTTGCGGTGGCGCTGCTGGCCATCACTGGGTATCTGGGCGGCGCGCTGGTCTATGACCACGGTGTTGGCGCGTCTGGCTTCATCGCGGCGCCCATTCTGGCGCGCTGATCGCGCTGGTATACTCTGCACGGACGGAGCGCGCGGCGCCGGCGCGCCTGCGCCGTTCCGGCATGGAGTCAACGTTTATGGCGCATGCGCTGTCAGCGCGGGTCGCGCTGATCGAAGGTGATCGCTTCGCTGCCCTGACCGGCTCTGGCGGGGTGGCTGACCTGGCTCCCGCCGATGAGGATGGCCAGGCGACTGGCGCCATAAGCCCGATGGAGGCGCTACTGGTCGCGCTGGTGGGTTGTCTGGGTATGGCGGTCGCGCCGATCTTGCGCAAATCGCGCCAGCCAGTCACAGGCTACGAAGTCCGCGCCAGCGGTGTCCTCACTACCCGCCCTCCGCGCGTCTTTGAGACGATCACTGTGGAGCATACTTTCATCGGAGAAGGGCTGGATCCGCGCGTGATCGAGCGCGCCGTTACCCTGGCGGAGGAGCGCTACTGCGGCGCCAGCGCCATGCTAGGCAAGTCCGCGCGCATCCATCACCACATCTCGATCGCAGAGCGCGGGCCTATCCAGGAAGGGTCCCATGGCGCCTAGCCATAGCCTCTCGTGGCGCCCTCGCTGGCTCTGGTTGATCGCGACGAGCTTGCTCGCGCTGATCGTGCTTGACCTGGCGCAGGTCGCGCTCCGGGTCGCCAGCTATCCATCATTCCTGAGCTGGCCCGGCGCGTATGGTTATCTGGCCGAGGCGGTCGCGGCGCTTGCCGGGTATGCGCTTATCATCGTTGCGCTGCTGGCGCTGGCCTCGCGCGTGCGCGTCGCCTGGAACGCGTTGCGGGTTGGGTGTGTGATCGGTCTTGTCGGCGGATGCCTGGAGATCGTTGGCATCGCGGCTGAGAGCCTGCTTGCGCTTCCGCGGACCGCCACCAGCGCAGTGACGCTCGCCGCCATGCTGACACTCTTCCTGCTGTTCGCGCTCGCCGGATTCATAGACGCCTGGCGGGAGCGCGTAGTGTGGCGCGGTGCCGTAGCCGCGGTCTGGTCAGCGATGGTGGCGATTACGATCACGGTCACATTTGGCTTCCTGCTCATGTCACTGGCGCTGCCAACACTGGCGCGCGGCATGGCCAGTGACCCCGAATTTGTGCGGAGCGGATGGGCCGATCCCCAGGCCTTCGCCATCGCCAATACGCTCGACGCGGGCTTCACCCACTTGACGGAGGCGCCAATCATTGCCGCTGTGGTTGGCTCCCTGGGCGCCGGGCTGGCGCGGTTCGCCGCCCGCCGATATGACGCCGCGCGAGCATAGGCGAGGGCGCATCGCTTACGCTGGGCTGGCGCTTTCTGCTGGTGGGCCAGCATCTGGCGCGATGCCGGCCAGCGACCGCCAGAGGAAGCGGCGAGCGGCGAGCAGGATACGGTCGCTCATTTCAGGATCATCAAGCGCGCGCGAGAGGGCGACCGCGCCCGACATCGCCGCGGAGAGCGCGAGAGCGACGTCGCGTCGATCTTCGGTCGTCTCGCCCGGGACGTACTCCATAAGCGCCGTCACGAACTCATCGAGCGCGAGTGTAAACGCGTGGCGCACCTCCTCCGGCTCGCGTGAGATATCCGCCGCCAGTGAGGGCATCGCGCAGCCATCCGCGGGTAGGTCGCGGTGCGCGCGGCTGACGTAGCGTCGGATGACTTCGCGCGCAGGCGCCTCAGGATTGGCTTCAGCGGCGGAGGCGACGAAGGCGCGCCGCGAGTCGGAAAGGCCGCGACGCGCGGCCTCTGCGACCAGCGCGTCCTTGCTCGGGAAGTGGGCGTAGAATCCGCCATGCGTGAGCCCCGCGGCGCGCATGATATCCGCGATTCCGACCGCCTCCACGCCGCGCTCGCGGAACGCGCGGGCGGCGGCCTCGATGATGCGCTGGCGCGTACGGGCTTTATGGCTTGCGTTGCGTGGCATAGGGCCGTAACTCCTGACGGATGGCCGCGGATGGGGGGCGTGAACGGCAGATCGAATTCGCACTGACCGGATGCCCAGCTAGTGCGGCCCCATGGGAACGCGCGCATCAACAGACGTGTCGCCCGGCGGTTGTCGCCCATCGTTGTCGCGGTGAATCGGGTGACGCCGCGGCGCGCCGCTTCGGAGCGCAGCCGCGCCAAGGTCACGCGGCCCAGCCCGCGTGATTGCCAGGCGTCTGTCAAGAGAATGCCGATCTCCGCGCTATCTCCCGCATCCGCGCGGTCGAAGCGTGCGACGCCCACTAGCACGCCGGAGGCTTCGGCCACCAGGGCGAACGACCGCCGACCGTCCGCGATCCCCAACTGCGCCACGCGCTCCGCCCAAACCTCATTCTGCGGCACGCCCGCGCAAAAGTACAGATAGCGTGTTTGGTCACTGAGCGTGTAGAACAATTTCCTCAGGCCGCCTGCGTCGTCGCGGGCCGCACGCAGCCGCACCGTCGCGCCATCATCCAGGCGCGCGCTGGTCAACGTCGAATCGAGTCGAAGCCAGGACAGGAGCCCGGCCGGAAACTGAGCGAGCATGGACACCTTCCTTAAGCATTGGTAATATGTTATTCAAGCATTGGTAATATGTTATTCATCATATATATGATGAATAACATATTATACCTAGCCTGTCAAGCGTGTATGGCGGAATCGGGGCCAGGCGAAGAACGCCGCGGACGGGGATGAACGAGCGCATGCCCCGGGTGGCGCGTATACTATCGGTAAGGGCGCGGGTGCCCTCGATGGGCCGTCCCGCCGCCGAAAACGAATACGAATACGATGAGATAGAGAGGCGCGGCGCCGACGCCGCGCGGGAGGAACGCGTGGCGCCGCACCGTCCACACGAAGGCCCGCAACGGCCACATCAGGCAGACCACCAACACGATGACCATGAGCGCGCGCTGAGCGCGGACGACTATCTGGGTGGTGAGCGCATCCACGCCGATCGCATTACGCCAGGAATCAGCGCCGCCGATTTGATTGACTCCAGCTTCCAGGCGTATAACGCAGGGCGGTTGAGCGAGGCCGCTCGACTCTACGCCGGGCGCATGCTTGACCCGGAACAGGATGTGACGGTCTGCCTGACGATCGCGGGCGCAATGACGCCCGCAGGCGTGGGCGGCGCAATCATCACGCTCATGGAGCGCGGCGCGATTGACTTCATGGTCAGCACGGGCGCCAATCTCTATCACGACATCCACCATGCGCTTAACTTCGCGCTGCATCGCGGCAGCTTCAAGCTCGACGATCCGGATTTGCACGAAGCGGGCGTCATCCGAATCTACGATGTGCTCTTCCGGGACGAGGTGCTGCTGGATACCGACAAGTTCCTGCGCGAGATCTTCGTGACTTTCCCGCAGCGGGCGATGTCTACGGCTGAGCTGCATTTCCACATTGGGCAGCGGCTGCTGGATGTGGGCGTTGCGCCGGAACAGTCGGTGCTGGCGATGGCGGCGCGCTGGAACGTGCCCATTTACACCTCGTCGCCGGGCGACTCTTCGATCGGTATGAACCTGGCGCGCAATCAGCTAGACGGCTCGGCGCTGACCATTGATCCGCTCTACGACGTGCACGAGACGACGGCGATCGTGCAGGCGGCGACGCGCAACGGCGTCATCATTCTCGGCGGCGGATCACCCAAGAACTTCTACCTGCAGACGCAGCCGCAACTGTGGGAAGTGCTGGGTATCAATAAGGGCGGCCATGATTACTTCATTCAGATCACCCAGGACGCGCCGCATTGGGGTGGCCTCTCCGGCGCGACGCCCTCAGAGGCTGTCTCATGGGGCAAGATCAAGCCCGAGTTGTTGGGCGACTCCGTGGTGGTCTACGCGGATACCACGCTTGCATTCCCGTTGCTGGCCGCCTATGCGACGACACGCGCCGAGCCGCGCCCACGCCGGGAGCTTTACGCTCAGCGCGATGAGCTCCTGGCCGAGCTACGCGCGGCGTATGCGCGTGGCGCGGGCGGGCAGAGCGAGGCAGCGAGCATGAAGGCGAGCGATGACGCCAGGTGATCGGAGTTCTGGACATGCGGCGCTGGAGCCGGAAATGAGCCGGGTCCAGCGGTAAGTGAAACGGGAGCGAGACGGTGCGTGACACATTAGAGGATGTCGCCCGCTGGCAAGCGGCGGGCAAGGGCGTGGCCCAGGCGACGGTCGTCTCGCTGATTGGTTCCGCCCCCCGGGGCGTGGGCGCTACACTGGTCGTCAGCGAGTCGGGCGAAATCGCTGGCTCGGTGAGCAATGGCTGCGTTGAACCCGACATCGTCGAGCGCGCGCAGCGCATTATCCATAGTGGCAAGCCGCGACTGATGAAATATGGCGTCACAGAGGAGCAGAATTACGAGCATATCGGCCTCTCCTGCGGTGGCGAGATTCGCGTGTTCATCGAGCGTCTGAACCAGGGCGCGTCGCTAGCGGCGCTCGAATCGGCGTCTAGCGACGGGCTGCCTGCCGTCCGCGCACTGGTTATCGCCGCGCCCACGGAGCGCGCTGATCTCGTTGGCCAATCGCTGACCGTGGTGGCAGGCGTTGAGGAGGCGACCGGTGATCTGGCGGACAGTGGCGCGCGGGGGGCGGTCGAGGGACGAGCGCGGGCATTGCTGGGCGCGGCCACTCCCACCACCGAACAGGTCACCCTGGCGGATGGCGCCGAGGTCGAGGTCTTCTACCAGACGCTGACGCCGCCGCGCACGCTACTGATCGTGGGCGCGGGCCACATCTCTCTCCCGCTGACGCGGCTGGCGAAGGTTCTGGGCTTCCACATCACGGTCGTAGACCCGCGTGAGTCCTTCGCCACGCGCGAGCGATTACCCGAGGTGGACGACCTGATTGTCGAGTGGCCTGATGAGGTCATGGATAGCCTGCCCATCAACGCGTCGACGGCGGTTTGTATCCTGACGCATGACGAGAAGTTCGATGTGCCGTCGCTGGTTGTCGCGCTGCGTAAGAAGGCCGGGTACATTGGCATGGTGGGTAGCAAGGGCACGCGCGCCACGCGCGACACCGCGCTGCGCGAGCAAGGCTTCACCGACGCTGACCTGGCGCGTATCCACGGCCCGATTGGACTTGACATCGGCGCGCGTACGCCGGAAGAAATCGCGGTCGCCACTCTGGCGCAGATCGTCGCCGCCAGCCACGGGAAAGCGTAGGCTCACAGTCTGCAGGAACGCGGCGGACCCAAAACGACTGGACGGAGTCCAGGCTCCGCCCGCCCTTTGCGTCACATCCCAGGAGGGCGCATGGCGATCGAGGTGGTGAATCTCGCGGAGAAATTCGCGCTCTTCCAGGATCTCTGGAGCCCAAAAATCGCGGGTGAGCTCAATGGCTCAGAACTCAAGCTGGTGAAAGTACAGGGCGAGTTTGTCTGGCACAAACACGACGCTGAAGATGAGTTGTTTATCGTGGTGGAAGGCCGCTTGCTCATCAAGTTGCGCGACCGCGAGCTGGCGGTCGGCCCGGGTGAGTTCGTCATCATCCCTCGTGGCGTCGAGCATTGCCCCGTCGCTCTGGAGGAGACTCACATGATCCTTCTGGAGCCGAGGAACACGCCAAACACAGGGGATGTCGTGAACGAGCGCACGGTAACGATCTCGGAGCGGGTGTAATCTCTCCCGGCATGCGAATGTGCGGGGCGGGGGAGAGCGCGAGCGCCGTCTTGCCAGGCCGCGAAATGCCGCGCCTCATCGCGGATCAGATGGAAGCTTCGCTGGTTTCCACGGAGTCGTCGGCCTGAGGCTGCGGAGCCGTGATACGCGCCGGCCCGCTCTGCGGGATATCCGGGTGGAATTCGCTCCAGATGGGGATCTCTATTGTGACCGTCGTTCCCTTGCCAGAGACGCTGGCGATAGAGATCCGCCCGGCAATGGCCTCTATCAGGCCTTTGGCGATGGCCAGACCCAGCCCGCTCCCGCCGACACGCTCCTCAGGCCGGTCACCGCTTCGCGCGCGCGCCGGGTCCACGCGGTAGAAGCGGTCAAAGACGTGCGGCAGCGCATCGGCGGGGATGCCCACACCAGTGTCGCGTACCTCGATCGCGACGCCGTCCCCGCTTCCCGTCTCCATTATGTGATGGGCGCTGAGCGTCACGCTTCCCCCTGATGGTGTGAATTTCACGGCGTTGTCGAGCAGGATCAGCAGCGTTTGCTTCAACCGCTCGACGTCGCCGCGCGCAGGTGGCAGATCGTCAGGGACATCTACGGTCAGCGTCTGTCCACGCGTCAGGGGCTCGGCCAGCGCCGCCACGCCGGTGAGCGCCGCCTCAACGTCCACCGCTTCAAGGTGGAGCTGCGCCCGCCCCTCATCCAGACGCGCCAGCGTCAGGAGTTCTTCGACCAGCCGGCGCATGCGCTCAGTCTCGGCGTACATGCCGCGCGTCAGCCGCCGCGCGGCGGTCGGGTCGCCCTGGTCCGCGCCCAGGAGCAGCATTTCCAGTCCACCCCCTAGCGCGGTCAGCGGCGTGCGGAGTTCATGCGAGACATCACTGACGAAGCGCCGCTGGCGATCGAACGCGCCCGCCACCCGCGAGACCATCACATTGAACGCGCGGGCGAGGCGGCCGATCTCATCGTCACTTCCCGGTTCTGTTAGCCGGACAGTCAAGTCGCCCGCGGCGATACGCCGCGCCCCCGCCTCCATCTCCGCCAGCGGTCGCAGCGCGCGGTCCAGCAGCGGCCAGGAGAGCAGGCCCGCGAGGAGCAGGCATGCGGCAATGCCTGAGAACAGGATCAAGCGCGTGGTCATCACCGCGTCGTCTATCTGGCGCGTGGACGAGTCGAGCTGCAGCAAGCCGACAGTATGCCCGTTCTGGACTAGGGGCAGCAGGACGACCAGTTGACGCCTGCCCGCGCCGTCGTACGCGATCGTGTAGTCGCGCGCGCTCGGCGTCTGCGTGAGGGCGTTGGCTATCGCCTGCTTGCCGATGGTGACTGGCCCGAGAAAATACGCCTGCTCTGTGGTGACAAGTGGCGAACCGGAAGTCGAGAGGACACTGGCGAAGGTGCTAGGTCCGGTGAGGCGCTGCACCAGCGCTGCGGCGTCCAGAACGAAATCGGCGCTTGGCGTTCCGATGGGCGGTGGAGTCGAACCACGAGTCAGCACAGCCGTCTGATTTGGGTCGAAGCCAGGGCCTCCTGGCTGGGCTTGGAGCGACGCCATGCGCGCTTCAGCGTAGAGCGTGCCCGAAGCGTTGCCCAGGAGCATGCTCTCCTCGATGAGGCTCACAAGGGCGCCCAGGCCAAGCAGCAGAACGGCAAGCAGTCCCAGTGACGCGGCGAGCAGCCGCCAGCGCAACGGCCACCGCGCCAGCATGTCCCGCACCTGAGCGCGCGCGCGCTTGACTGCCGCTCTCATCGGTTCGACCTATCCTCGCAGCGCATAGCCGACTCCCCGCACCGTCTGGATCAACCTGGGCGGATTATCCTCCAGCTTCTCGCGCAGGTGGCGCACATACACTTCGATGACGTTGTCGTCGCCTGCGTAATCGTAGCCCCAGACGCGTGACAGGATGGCGTCGCGTGTCAGCACCTGGCGCGGATGCGTGAGGAACATCTCCAGCAACTCGTACTCCCGCGGCGTCAGATCGATGGCCCGCCCGTCGCGGGTGACCGCCCGGGTTTCGCGGTCCAACTTGATCCCGGCGAACGCCAGCGTGCGGTCGAGGCTCTTGCCGCGGCGGCGCAAGACAGCCCGCACGCGCGCGATCAACTCCCTGAAGGCGAAGGGCTTGGTGACGTAGTCGTCGGCTCCAGTGTCGAGACCCTCGACGCGGTCATCGATCTCATCGCGCGCGGTCAGCATGATGATCGCCGCGTCACTCACCCCGCGCAGCCGCCGGGCCACGTCCAGTCCCGACATGCCGGGTAGCATGATATCCAGGATGACGATATCAGGCTTTTCATTGAGGGCGGCGCGCAGCGCGCCTGGGCCGTCGGTCGCGGTCAGGATCTCGAAGCCTTCATACTCGAATCCCATACGGAGGAACTCGATGATGTGCGGCTCATCATCCACCAGCAGCGCGCGCAGCCGTCGCTCCCCTGCGCCCGCCGCCTCGGGTGGCGGCGTTCCCATGGTCTGGCTCCTCGCCTTCTGGTGGATCGCATATCACCACCCGACGGCCGCGCCCGCGCGCCTAGTCCTGGACCTGTCCAGCGCCATGTGGGCCATCCCACGGGCCACCCGGCGTCGCTGTCGCGATCAGAACGGTTTGCGCGTTCAGGCTGCCGTCGCTGTTCAGCGCGCCTTCCGCCATGACGAACACACCTACCTTGACGGCGCTGAGGGTCGTAGCGGTCCTGGTCGGGCCGCTCTGGCCCATGGTCACTGTATCATACGCCGTGCTAGCGCTCAGGTGAATGACCTGCGAGCCGCGCGGGCCACTGACAGTGATGCTCGTGGCGGTCACGGCGGTTACCTTGCCCGCCGCGCGTGGCGTCTCGATCCGCACGACTTCGGCGTTCAAGCTGCCGTCGGCGTTCAGGGAGCCCTCGGCCTCAATCTCAGCTCCTTTGGCGATGGCGCTCAGGCTCGACGCCACGCCGGCATCGGTCGTATAGGCCGTCGCGCTGGAAACCTTGATCGTATGTGCGCCTTGCCGGTCGGTGATCGTAATGGCCGAGCCATTTACCGCGCTCACGACTCCCCGGTAGCCGGGCAGGATGATCGTCACACGGGTCGCCGCGATGCTGCCGTCGCTATTCCGCGTTCCCATGACGGCGATATGCTCGCCCGCCGTGACAGCGCTCAGGCTCACGGCCTTGCCGGCGCGCGTGTAGGTCGTACTTGCGGTGATATGGATGGTGACCGCTGAATTGTCCCGGTTCGTGGCGGTGATGGTCTGCCCGCTGACTTTGGTGACGGTTAGCCCCATCGCGCCGTGGTCGCCGCGGCCGAATCCAGCGCCGTCGCCGTCGTGGCCGCGCCCGAACTGGTGGAAGAATGTGGAGGGCGATGAGCCGCCCGCGGCGCGCGCGCCGGTGATCGCCATACCCGCGGCGACGCCGAGCGCGAGCAGCACAGCCACGGCGAGCGCCGCGCCGATGAGGTACATCCAGCGCCGTGGCCGTCCGGCCGGGCGAGAAGAAGCGCCAGGCGTATATGGAGTTGGCGGCTGGAAGTTGGGCTGCTGATAGGTCGGTTGCTGGGGCTCCGCGCCCTCTGGAAATGGGGTCTCGTCCATCACCTGTGCCTTTTAGCGAGGCGCTCCTCTGAAGAGAGCGTCTTTCCGTAGAACGCGCGCGCTGCGCGTCATCGAGATTACCATACGCGCCAAAGCTGAAACGTCGCCTGCGCGACGCTGAAGAATCGCTGAATATCATCGGCCGCTTCCCGACGCCCCGATTGGCTGGCAGCTTGACGAATCCGGAGCGCGTCACGTAAAATACTTGGGCGCGCGCGTCTTCAAACGCACACCCTATGGCGCATTCGTCTAGCGGCCTAGGACGCCGCCCTCTCAAGGCGGAGACCACGGGTTCGAATCCCGTATGCGCTACCCAATACGGCCTGGTAATCATGCCAGGCCGTATTTCATGCGAGGTTGCAGGCGCGCGAGAGAGACCGCGTAAGCGATTTGATGCCAATACTGATGCCAATTCTTACTGGTGAGTGAGTCTTCTTGTTGTATATTTGAGACCCATCATAATTTGCGCACAGTTGCCAAAGGCGTCCCCACCTTCATCGATGCCTTAGCTCTGGTGCGCCGCCAGTTGTGGATGCACAGGGCTTTTCCGACATCACCCCTGTGCATCGGATCTCGGGAATATATCTCAAGCGCTCTTTGAACACCTGATTGACCTGCTTTGCTATGCGACGTAGGTTGGATAAAGTCTAGCTTAGTACTACAGCCGCAGTTAGATGCGTAACTGACGGCGCTTGATGTGGCTGTGTTTGGCGCGTGCTTGGTGACGGCGACGCCAGACCGACCACTGCAAGACGGTTTCTGGCGCTGGGGGCGCCTGCCAGACCAGCGCCCAGAGCAGGCGTCCCACCTCGGGAACCGTGAGTGGTAACAGGTCGACGGCCTGCGTCAGTGGAACACCTCCTTCCTGTGGCTCCGCCCTTTTTTTGCTGGTTGCCGGGGTTGCCGGGGTTGCCGGGGTTGGCGCGCGTGCTGGCGCACCACCGTCAGATAGGCGAGCGCAAACATCGCGAGCGTGATGTGGCGATACCAGCCGACCCAGGTGCGCACCTCGTACTCATCAGGCCCGACTTCGCCCTTGGCCAACTCGAAGGCCTGCTCGACCTGCCAGCGCATGCCGGCGACCTGCGCTACCTGCGCCAGCGTCGCAGTGGCCGGCCCAAAGACGAAGTAGTAGGCGAGTTCGTCGGGGTGGCTCACGCTGCGGCGGGCCAGAAGCCAGTGGGCCATACCCGCAGGCGCGTCACGCCATGACATCAGCATCCACGCCCAGTCATACCACCGCGGACCTTGACTGCCCTCCCCAGCCGAGAGCTGCTGCCAGGCCCCGTCCGGCCAGGAGGCGACGACCTGCTCGGCTTTGGCCGAGAGTCCCACTCGTTGCGTACTCGGTACGGCCAGCACGAACGACTGCTCGCGCTCTTCCAAATAGTGGCGCAGGTGGTACGCGCCTCCATAGACGCTGTCGGCCGTAACCCAGGCCGCCTCCACCCCAGCGGCAAACGCCCGATCGAGCAGGTCCTTGCCCAGCGTTGGCTTAGAAATGCAGGTGGCTTCTGCGGGCACCCCCGCCTCGGCTCGTGGTGCCAGGTCCTCAGCCCATTCCTTGGGCAGGTACAGCGCCCGATCCAGCAGCACCGGCCCATGGCGGGTGGCAGACGCCAGAAACACCCCGATCTGGCAATTGGCGATCTTGCCCACCGCGCCGCAGTATTGCGGCGCCACGCCCACCGACTTGGTCCCCTTCTTCACAAAGCCGGTCTCATCGAGGACCAGCACAGCGGCGGGATCGGTCAGATGGTCGTGCACATAGGCCACCAAGTCGTCACGCACGGCGTCCGCATCCCAGTGCGCGGTGCTCAAGAGCCGCTGCATGCCGTCTGGCGTCGCCTCGCCCGCCAGTTCCGCGAGCTGCCAGCCATTCTTGCGCTCGGCCGTGCTAAGCAGTCCCGTCAGATAGCGCAGCGCCCGCTGGCGTGGCTCGGCGCGCTCGAAGCGCGCCGCTACCTTCTCCGCGACCGCATCCAACTCCGCCGCCCATGTATGCAAATCCGCCTCCGATGGGAAGGGCGCGAGCGGCTTCGACGTCTGTTGCGTATGCTGGGCCATAAGGGAACTTCCTGATTTCAACTGGCTGCACGCTGCTACCCTCCCTCCATCCTATACCATAACTGCGGCTGTAGTATTAGTGCGTCGTTCCTCAACGATGGACGACTTCCTTTGGCGACGATGGACTTGACGCACCCCCGCGAACCAGGCTGCGTCCCGCACGTACATACTCATAGTCGAGCAACCAATGGGAGGACTGGGTCGTGGGTGAGCAGCAGATG
>DASVZK010000076.1:0-11389 GCA_036391685.1 Ktedonobacterales bacterium | reverse complement strand
GAAGAGCTGGAAAATGACGGCGCTCCCCGGCCTCCGCGCGGCGGAAAACGCAAATCCTCGCGCCAGCGACCTTACGATATACCGCGCCGCCATCCCGCATGCGGGATGGCGGCTCTGTATATCGTAAGGTCAGCGCAATCTACCTAGATGTTGGCTCCGGCGGTCGCGCTATCAAGCTCGCGGCTAGCCACTGCGGCATCCGCATTAGCCCGCGCAGTGGCGGCCCGCCGCTCGGCGCGGTACTGTGCGACGCGGTCATTCACCGCGCCTGCCTGCTGGCTGATCTGCTCCCGAATCGCGCGCGCCTGGCTGACTGTTGTCTGGCGCGCCTGCTCCATGGTGTCCTGGTTGACATACTGGCGCATCCAGGTGTTCGCCTTTGCGCGGCGAGCCGCGCCGCGCTCCTGGTCGAGATAGTAGACTAGCGCCGCGCCAACGCCAACGCCTATTAAGAACCGCATCATATCCGTGCCGCTCCTCTCAATCCATGTTGACGGCGCTGCCTCCAGCGCCTCTTCCAATCTCTACGTTTCACAGCGTAGCAAGTCGCATGCCTTGCGAACCCGTTTTGTGGTGGGCCTTGCACGCCTTGTCATACAAACGAACGAGCCCGTGCGGTAGGCGCGCACATCACATACTCCTGTTGTCGGGTGCGCTGACCCGCCGTATGCTTAATCATGGAATCAGCCCGCGCGGCGGCTTCGCGCGGGGGAGGAACAATCCATGGCGACAATTACCCCATTCGAGCGGCGCCTCAACACCCCGGAGAGGCGTGATCCCCAGCGAAGCGCGCGCATCGTCATTGTGGGCGCGGGCTTTGGTGGACTAGCAGCAGCGCAAGCGCTTGGCGGCGCCTCTGCCGACGTCACTCTCATTGACCGCAGCAATCACTTCGTATTTCAACCGCTGCTGTACCAGGTCGCGACCGCCGAACTTTCACCCGCCGATATCAGTGCGCCGATCCGCACAGTCCTGCGCCGCCATCGCAACATTCGAACGCTACTGGCGAACGTGGCCAGTGTGGATACCAGTCGACGCCTTGTAATTGCCCAGTCCGTCAACGGCGAGAGCGAGCTCTCCATCCCATATGATTACCTCGTGCTGGCGACCGGAGCGGGACAATCCTATTTCGGCCATGACAACTGGGCGGCGTGGGCGCCGGGCCTGAAGTCCAACGATGACGCCACTCGCATCCGGCGCCAGGTGCTATTGGCTTTTGAGCAAGCGGAGCTCGAGCCGCACTCTGAGCGCACAGCGGCGCTGCTGCGGTTCGTGGTCGTTGGCGGCGGGCCTACGGGTGTCGAGCTGGCGGGCGCGATCGCTGATCTCGCACGGCATGCTATCCGCAAGGATTTTCGTGCGATTGACACCGCGCAGACGCGAGTCACGCTCGTGGAGGCTGGCCCCCGGCTATTGCCACAATTCCCCGAAACGCTCTCAGCCAGCGCGCAACTGGCGCTTGAGCGTATGGGGGTTGAGGTGCGACTCTCCCAGGCGGTTACTGATATCACTGAGCGCGGCGCGCGTATCGATGGCGAATGGCTGGACGCGACGACCGTCATCTGGGCCGCTGGAGTCCAGGCCTCGCCGGCCGCGGCATGGGCTGGGGCCCTGGCCGACCGGGCGGGTCGCGCTCTGGTCAATTCCGACCTGACCGTACCCGGACATCCTGAGATTTACGCGCTGGGCGATACCGCTTCTGTTACAGGCGCCGACGGGCGTCCGCTTCCTGGTGTCGCGCCCGTCGCCATGCAACAGGGGCGCTACGTGGCGCGTGCGCTGCGCGCACGCATTAGGCATCCAGACGCCCCTGTAACGCCTTTCCGCTACGTCGACCGCGGCTACCTGGCAACCATCGGGCGTACCTACGCGGTTGGGTCCATCGGGCCACTGCGCCTGCGGGGCTTCCCTGCCTGGTTTGGATGGTCCGCCGTGCACATCACATACCTCATCGGGTTCCGCAATCGGGCGCTCGTCCTCGCCCAGTGGTTATGGAAGTATCTTACCTACCAGCGAGCCGCGCGGCTCATTACTGCCGGGCCAGAGGCCGACGAGCCGCGCGACCTGAGCGACGGGTTTACCAGCGCCAGTACCGCTCGATGAGTATGCCGGGGTAGGCGCGGCGCAAAGACGCGCTGTACTCGCGAAGTTTCTGCCGCATTGCCTCCTCCGTGCCGAAGAGGTCGGGGACCTGGCTGCGGTAGAGCGCGATCGCCTCCTCCTTGTCGCGGATCTGTCCGGAAATCTCCGCCAGCTCGTACTCCATCGGGATGGCGAGCTCACGCTGGCGTTCCTCGAGCGCGCCCGGACGGACTACGTAGGGAAAGTCTTCGTAGAACTTCACATTGAGCTTGCGCTGCGCCAGGCGGTCGGCCGCAGAGCATACAAGCTGGTGATCAACATGATGGCCAGCGCCCAGTGGAGCGTAGAGCGCCGCCAGCGGGGCGCGCTGGGCCACAGTAGCGACCAGTACGCCTAGCTCCTCGTCCAGTTGGGTATCGCCCGACGCGACGGCGCCGAAGAGCGCGTCGTTGGACTGATAGTACGCCGGCGAGCCACGATAGATGGCGTCGAGATATTCGAGCCAGAGGGTATCAGCCCCCAGGAGGCCCAGGGCGGCCTCATCCTCGGCCCGCCGCGCCTCCACAGCCCTCACGGCGTTTGCGGGCAACGCCATGCTGGTGTGTGTTGATGCGGCGAACTCACTGGTTACGAAATCCTGGGGTGGCAGCCCACCAAAGACGGTAATGACAAGCGCGCGCTGTCCGGTCGCCGACTCCTGCTTGATCGCGCCGCCGCAAGACAACGCCGCATCGTCGAAGTGCGGCTGGAAGTAAATATGGCGGTAGTTCTGTGTGATTTGATCGACCGATTCGAGTCGCATGAATCCTCCTGAGCGGAGTGCAACGGCGCGCCGGTTTGTGGCGCTTCCAGTCAAAGGCTCCGCCGCGGCGAAACCCGCGCCAACGGCGCCAATATCTCACCTATTGTCGCACGGAACCAGCCAGCGCGCATGGTGTATTAACAGAGCGCGCCAATGCTCAGTCCAGACTCACCTGGTCATCAAGCGCCGTCACATCGAGCGGCAGGCCAAGCGCCCGCGCGGTCTCCAGGAAGTCCTCAGGCGGCGGCGCCACCAGGGTTAGCGCCGCGCTACCAGACGGCCAGCGGACCGTCAGCGCCCAGGCATGTAGCATGACACGCGGCGCCACAGCCACCGCCGGGCTGTTCGCGGGGAGATACAGCGCATCACCTACCAGCGGAGCGCCTAGCGACGTCAGATGGGCGCGAATCTGATGGGTCCGCCCGGTCACTGGCTCCGCGAGCACGCAGGCGTACCCAACGGCGTTCGCATCTCCCTCGCGACCATCAACACGTGGCGCGCGAGACAGGACACGATAACGGGTTCGTGAGGCCTGGCCCTGCGGCTCTGGCGTGATAACGACGCGCCGGCGATCTAGAGGGTCACGCCAGAGCGGCGCGTCCACCTCGCCGGCGACGGGCGCGCCCTCGGGCCAGACCGCCAGGGCTAGATACCGCTTGTGCGTCAGGCGCTCGGCGAACTGGCGCGCTAGCGCGCGTCGCGCATCTTCGGTGCGCGCAAAGAGGGTAACCCCAGATGTCTCCTTGTCAAGCCGGTGCAGAAGCCACGGGCGCGGCTGCCCCAGCGCCTCGCGCCAGGCAAACACCGCATCCGTCATCGTACCGTCGGGGTGCTTGTAGGTGGGATGCACGACCACGCCCGGTGGCTTATTGAGCGCGAGCAACGCATCGTCTTCATAGAGAATTTCGTAAGGGGGCTCAGCCTCTTGCGGCCGAGCAAGATGTTCGGTCATGCAGATGTATCCCATCGCGCGCCGCTGACCGCACGCGATAAAGGGTGGCCACCGCGGCCGGCGCGTCTCAGTTTCCATTCTCTCACAACCGTGTATCGGCCAGCCTCGCTACTTGCGGCGTGGCGAGCGCATGGCCTACACTGCGAGGCAAGGAGCGCATCGTTGCCGGCCAGTGTGGCCCGAAACGAACGCGCGGGAGGATCCTTCTGTGCGTAATGTGCCCAACCTGCTGAGTTTCTTCCGCCTGCTGCTCACCATACCGCTCGTCATCCTCATTCTGGTCAATACCCCCACCGCGTACCTCTGGGCGACAGCGCTCTTCGCCGCTGGCGCGATCACCGACACCCTTGACGGCCGCATCGCTCGCCGTTACCAGCTCGTCTCCACACTCGGCGTCTTTCTCGATTTGACGGCGGACAAAGTGTACGTCGCCGCGGCGCTGGTCGCGTTTACCCAGGTCAGCCTGGCGCCATCGTGGATTACGATCGTCATCATCGCGCGTGAGTTCATGGTCTCGGGTCTGCGGTCGCTAGCGGCATCGGCAGGCCAGGTCATTCCCGCTGGTCGCTGGGGCAAACAAAAAACGTTTCTCACGTTGCTCGCGATTGGTGGAATCCTGCTAGCGCGCGGTCTCGACGGCCATACAGCATTCCCGCTCGGGCTCAGCACCGGCGGCGCGCCTACATCGTTCGGTGACTACCTGCTGGCGCTCTCGGACGCTGTTCTGACACTCGCGGTCGTGTGGACGATCATCTCGGCAGTCGAATATGTCCGCGGCGCGTGGGGACTATTGACCAGCCGGCGGCCAGTAGAAAGTTAGCCAGTTCGCTCACCAAGGCGGCATGAATCGCTTGACAGCGCAGGCCGCGCGCACATACAATCGCATGAGGCGCCTTGCGCGGTGGCGCGCGGCGGATGCCCACATGGTCATGTCATTTCGCAGCGAAAGACTGCGCCCGCCCGCCTTTTGGGCCGCGCGGACGGAGAGCGCCGCGTCCGAGGCAGGGCGCAGGCAAGAAGGTTGAGCGATGGTTTCCAAGATCCGCAACGACAGGCAGGATTCAGACCGCCCGCATTTCTACTCCCAGTTCTGGATTGACGTCGCGACGGGTAAAACGACCCCGTCCCCGGCGGAAACAGAATCAGTCGAAGAGGCAGACGGCGACCTCGACGAGGATATCCTGGCGCTCGCCCCCAAGGCTGAGCCCAAGGCCAAAGCCGCCAAGCCCGCGGAGAAGAAGCCCGAGGCTCGTCCAACGATCACGTCCCTAGCCGATCTCGCCAACATCGACATGCTCATGAAGAGCTCTGCGGCGATGGATGACGACGAGGCGCCCGACATCGCCGCCGGCCTCGACGCCTCAGCCAGCCCTGATATCACGCTCGACGTGGTAGAGGGCGGCGCGAACACCTTCAGCGATGAGGACGAGGCGTTCGAGGAAGAGGAAGAAGACGAGGAATGGGGCGGCGGTCGCCGCAAGCCCAAGCCGGGCAAGACGAAGCGCCACGAGCGCCGCGACTTCTAGCCGTTCACCCCACGAATGATGAGCCAGTCTCCCGAACGAGACTGGCTCATCAGCAATTCCTGCGCAAAGCGCCATCAAGCCAGCGGCCGCAGCGCGAGCGCGTGCCCCGGCTCGGTGCGGTCAGCCGCCCCAGCCGGGAGCTCAACACAGATGAGCGCGCCGGGCGCGAACGGCCCGATGCTCCAAGGCCGCAGCCGGCGGCCAACTTTCGTCACGCGCCAGTTGGCGTCCACGAAGACCGCGTCGATCGAAAAACGCATGAAGAACATGTGAATGCTGCTGGTGGGTGAAAGGATGAGCCCCGCGCCGGGCGGCAATGTGGTTCTTCCCTGAAGGCCCATGAAGCGGTCATAAAACGACTCCGCGATCTCCGCGCGTACCGCGAGCGTCTCGCCCGTCGTCGTATTCGCTACCTGCGCCAGCCGCATCTCGAACTCTCCTCATCCGTCGCGCCGTGATCGCGCATCCCTGCATCCTACCGTCTATCATCGGCTCGCGGAGATCCGCCACACAACGATCTGGCCGTCCTGGTTGTCCGTCATCGCAACCCGAGAGCCATCAGGAGACCAGTTAATCGCCTCCGCGTCACCTAGACACCCAAACGAGAGACCACTCGCGGGAAATTGATACTGCTCGCTGGCAAGTGTCCTGCCGCTCGCGGCGGCGCGGATCGTCAACTTACCCGTATCACCGTCCGCCTCACACAGCAGGGACGCAAGACGGCCGCCGCGCGGATCGAGCGCGACATATGCGACTACTTTCCGGCTCGCGACCTCTCGCACGACCGCGTCAGCCGCGGCGTCGGGCGCCGCGACATATGGTGGAGTATATTCGCCCTGCATTGACGGTCCCTCATTTCTTGTCGCGTTTGGCGCATCCATGAACGCGACGACATCCACATTCGGCGCGACGTAGCGGCCATCAGAGGACCACGCCCACGCGCTCGACTGAAACTGGATAGAAGGAGGAGCGGTGTTGGTGAAGGCGTTGACCATCAACACCCCCTGACTCCAGGCGTTGACGCCCCCGCCGAGAACGCCGTCAACGGCGTCAACGCGGCGTCTGGACCGACCCGGAAAGCGGGCGCGTAGGGAACGGTTTCGAGGCCGGCCTCTTCATGCATGTCGGTATATGCCCCTGTCCCGTGGTCAGGTCCCATGCATAGCGCGGCTGGCTGTAGAGATTCACCGACAGAATCTGATTGCTTATGATCGTTGCCCGCCCATACTGCACAAGCGTTCGCGGAACGCCGGCCCCGTCCGCGCGCATGCTGACCAGCGCGCCATGATTCTGTCCGTAGGACTGCCCACGCGATCCCGTAATTGTGGCTTGATATGTGGTGAATAGAAGGATCATCGAACCGTCGGGACTCCATGCTTGGGATACTGGCCACACCGTGTTTTGAAAACACTCTGATACGCCCTTGCAAACCGCTGCAATTGGGTCAGGCGGTACGAGTCGCCGGACGACCGCGCCGGATGTGGTGTCAATAATCAACACGCTAAAGTTCCAGTTAAATGGACCACCGTACCCATTGGTCTGCAAGCCTTGTGCGGCCGCGCTGCTTACCAGGTTCTGATACGGATAGCACCATCCATCTCCGCCAGGTTCTGCGGACTGCACCAGTACCGCCATGTAACGCGCGTCGGGTGACCACGCGGGCTGGGACGGGCAGTAGGCGCCAGTGGGAAGCCTGACTATCATCCTGGTTATCGCCTGTCCGGCGCCACCCGTAGCCGCCCCGTGCGACGTGGCGCCCAGCCAGGCGAGGGTTCCGACGACCAACGCCAGCGCCACCACGCCCGCCACGGCCACAAGCGCCCACGGCCTGCGCGAGCGCGGCGCGCTGGCGCCTTGCAGGTCGTTCGCCGGCCTGGGCGGCTGGGAGCGAGCGGACTCAGGCGCGAGAGCCATCCTTTCCTGCGCGAGGCGCTGGAGCGCGTCCATTCGCCGTTGCTGGTCACTCGAATCTCCCGCGGCTCCGGTCTGGGCGCCATCATCCTTCACTGTTGATCTCCTTTGATACGCCGGGAATCTTGTCGCGAATTCTGACCGCGCCAGGTCGCTTTATCATCGTACTACAGGGCGCCAATCCGCCCAACGCATAGCGCAGGCGCTATCGCCAGCACATTGGGCGTGGCGCGAGCGAACAGGTGCGGTATAATCGGCGAGTGCGCGCCTCGCGGCGCCAGTGAGAGACAGTTCCGAACCAACCATGATAAAGGCGGCGGCAGCGCTATGCAGGTCCTTCCACTCGCGTTATTCCTGGTCATGCTCGAACTCACGGCGGGCTCATTCATCAGCCTGTGGCTGCTGGACCTGCGTGGTGATAGCAGCCGGGGATTCATCATCTTTCAGGGCGCGCTGTACCTCCTTTTCGCCCTCCTCACCCTGGGCGCCATGAACACATTCGCGACGGCTCAGATCGTGCAGGGTTACGGGCTGGATACCTGGTGGCTTGGCGCGCAAGGCCCGTTGACGCTTGCGCTGCTGCTCGGCATGTTGCCCTGGAACGTTCTGCTCTGGTTCGACCGCTCATCCCGCAAAGGTACGAAAGGCAAGCAAACCACAGCGGGTCAGGCTAAGTCGAGCGCTGGGTTACGAATCGCGCGCTTCGTGGTCGGTGGTCTGGTCTCAGCGGTCGCGTTGGCCGATGTCTTCGCCGTCGGCATGGCATATCGCGCGCTGGCTGAAAGCCGTCTCGACGGCGCGCTCGTGGTCGTGGCGTTTGTGTGCGGAGCGCTGGCGCTGGGCGGCGTGATGACGGCGATGCTTCTGGGTCACTGGTATCTCAACACACCCACGGCGTCCGGCAAGCCACTGGAGTTCGTCACGACGCTGACCATCGCCGCGCTGGCCCTGGAACTTCTCGTCACTCCATTCATCGGCGCCGCGACGATTCACGCCACCGTCCAGAAGGTCGTCGTCGCGCCCGGCACCACCATACAGACGGGTGGTGGACACGTCACCGTGAGCACGCCTACCGTCGGCTTGGGTCAGAGCGGACGGAGCAATCAAAACGGCCAGCCTGCGGCGGCGCGCGAGACACCGATTACGAACACCGCGCTACTGGCCCTCGAGTATATCCTGGGCTTCGTCGCCCCACTCATTCTCGCCGCCGTGGCGCTCTACCTTACGCGCGGGCGCTCTTTCCAGTCCGCGACGGGCATGTTATATCTCTGCGTCTCCTTCATCTTCCTCGGCGAAATCCTGGCCCGGGGCCTGCTCCTTTTTCCCATCTTCCTCTAAGCGCGCGGGTTGAATATCGCCGCCAAATATCGCATATCATGAGGGCGGAGGCGAAATCGCCTCCGCGCAGCGCGCCGCGCCAGGCGCGACCGCCGCGTGGCGCTTGCCGAGTAGGCTGGGCGCGGAGCCGCCTGGAAAGGATAGGGAGCTATGGCGAGTCCGTCGGGGGTCAATCCACGCATCTTCGGCGCGTACGACGTGCGCGGTGTTTACCCCACCGACCTGAACGAGGATGCGGCCTACCGCGTCGGCCGGGCCTTCGCCCAATATCTCGGCGTGAGTCCAATCGCCGTCGGCCGCGACATGCGTATCAGCTCACCCGCGCTTGCTCAAGCATTCCTGCGCGGCATCACCGATCAGGGCGCTGACGCCATCGACCTCGGACTGACCACCACCGATGAGCTCTACTTCGCAGTCGGCAAGTACGGTTATCCGGCGGGCGCCATGATAACCGCCTCCCACAATCCCAAGCAATACAACGGCATCAAGATGTGCCGCGCGAATGCGGTCGCGATTAGCTCGGAAACGGGCGGATTCGCTATCCGCGACCTGGCAGTCGAGGGAACCTTCACCGAGCCCACGACCAAGGGAACCGTGACCCAGCGCGACGTCAGCGACGCCTACGTCGAACACTGCCTCTCCTTCATCAACCTTGCCAACGTCAAGCCATATGCGATAGCTGTTGACGCCGGCAACGGCATGGCGGGGATGCTCCTGCCGCGTGTCTTCGAGCAATTGCCCTGCACGCTCATTCCACTCTATTTCGAGTTGGATGGCACGTTCCCGAACCATCCGGCCAGTCCCATCGAGCCGGAGAACACCGCCGAACTGCGCCGTATCGTGCCAGAGCGTGGCTGCCAGATGGGCGTAGCGTTCGATGGCGATGCCGACCGCATGTTCCTGATCGATGAGAAGGGGCGGCTGCTCGGCGGCGACATGGTGACGGCGCTGGTCGCGCGCAGCCTGCTCCGGAGTAATCCTGGGGCAACCATTCTCTACAACCTGATTTGCTCGCGGTCCGTACCAGAGATAATTGAGCGGGATGGCGGTCGCGCTGTGCGCACGCGCGTCGGCCATTCCTTCATCAAGGCCCAGATGCGCGAGGAGAACGCAATCTTCGGCGGCGAGCACTCCGGCCACTTTTACTTCCGCGACAACTGGTACGCAGACTCCGGCCTGATCGCGTTCCTGATCGTGCTGGAAATGGTCAGTCTCAGTGGCAAAACGGTGTCTGAGCTGGTTGCGGAGGTCGATACACGGTTCCGAAGCGGAGAAGTCAATTCAGAGACACACGATCAACAGGGGCGCCTCGCCGCCATAGAGCAGATCTACGGAGGCCAGGGCGCGACGATCGATCACCTGGATGGCGTGACGATCTCGTTCCCCACCTGGTGGGCTAACGTGCGACCATCCAACACCGAGCCGCTACTGCGGCTCAATGTGGAGGCGGACTCACTGGACGAGATGGAGCGCCGTCGCGATGAACTGCTGGCGGTGATCCGCCAGTAACGCCGCCCGCGCCGGCAGGCGCACGCGTCCGCTGGGCAGACCCGGGAAGAACCTGGGTAGCCTAGTGAGGTGCGAATATGGACAAGCGCAGGCACATTGAGGAGGCATGGCCGTGGGTGTGCTCTCACGATTCACCACGTATGTCAAATCGGTCTTCAGCTCGATTCTCGACCGCGCTGAAGACCCCGGCATGACGCTCGATTACTCCTACCAGAAGCAGCTGGAGCAACTCCAGAACTTGCGCCGGAGCATCGCTGACGTCGTCACCAGCCAGAAACGGCTGGAGCTGCAAAAGGCGCAGCTCACCACCAGCATGGACAAGTATGACACCGCCGCGCGCCAGGCGTTGCAGGGTGGTGACGAGAACCTCGCGCGCGCCGCATTGCAGCGCAAGCAGGACATGCAGAACCAGATGGCGGGGTTCGACAACCAGATCGACCAGATGAAGGCGCAGCAGCAAAAGTTCGTCGACATGGAGCAGCGCCTCTCGGCCAAGGTCGAGGCTTTCCGCACCCAGAAGGAAATGGTCAAGACCCAATACAGCGCGGCCCAGGCCCAGGTACGCATCCAGGAGTCGGTCACAGGCATCTCGGAGGAGATGTCGGATGTCAACCTGGCTGTTGAGCGTGCGCAGGACAAGGTCTTGCAGATGCAGGCGCGGGCCAACGCCATGGACGAACTTATGGCGCAGGGCACGCTCCCAGAGATTGGCGCGCCCGCCGATCCTATCGAGCGCCAGATTCAGGCCATGCAGACCAAGTCGGCGGTGGATGTGCAGCTAGCGGCATTGAAGGCGCAGATGAATCTGCCCTCAGGCGAGCAGCAGGCTCAGCTACCCGCGCCCGCGTCGATAACCGAGGAGCCTCCGCAACAATAAACTGTCGCCGGGCGCTATGACGCCCCACGCGACAGTCCGTGCAGGATATCCATGAAGGGAGCGAACAGGATGATCGTGCGCATCCATATGGATGACCAGTATCGGTTAGGCGACGACGCGGTCGCCGAGGTGGACCGGCTCGATGACCGCCTCCTCGAAGCGATTAACGCGGACGACCACACCGCTTTCGCGGCCGCGCTCAATGAGTTGCTCGGTTATGTCCGAACCCATGGCGCAAAAGTGCCGGTGGACGAGATCATCTCCTCTGACATCATTCTGCCCTCGGAAGATGTCACGCTGGAGGAAGCCCGCGCCATCATGGAAAAGGACACCGCTCACGTGGATGGCCAGGCAGCCCCTCAACCCTAAACTCCGGCCATGAGCGGCGGGGC
>DASVZK010000075.1:0-28673 GCA_036391685.1 Ktedonobacterales bacterium | reverse complement strand
TCCGGTTGGACGCTCCGCCGCTCCCCGTTCGTATCCCGCCGCTGGCCCGGAGGCTAGCTGCAGGTCCCGCTGGGGCCGGCGAGCGGCGAAGTGATGCTGTTGGGGCTGGTGACCATCACGCCACCGGCCTCGGGATAGGTGTGGTCCGGCGGCAAGGGTCCCGCCCACTGGAACTGGTAGGTCGCGGTGGTCTGGCCGGGCGCGACGCTAAGACGGGCGGGGTTGTCGCCGCGGCCGTTGTTGACGGTGTACAAGAACTGGAGCGTGCCGCCGGGGCCGCTGGGCGCCAGGTGGAAGGTGGCGGTGTAAGTGACAGTGACCTGCGTACCACAGCGCAGGCCGGCGATGCTCGGCGGGCTGACCGCCATGCTGACAGATGTCACCTGGAATGCGCTGGGCGCGGCGCATGAACCGCTCGGCAGCGCGGAGTTTGACAGCACACTATTCGGGCTGGTTACCATGACTTGCGCCGGGGCGGGATAGGTATGATCGGCGGGTAGCGCGCCTGAGCTTATGAATGTATAGGTCACGCTTGTCGCCCACGCGGGCGCCGTCACGGTCGCGAGCGTCTGTGAGCGCCCGTTATTCAGTGTGTAGTTGAACTTGATCGTCCCGCCTGCGGAGCCGGCTGGGATATGAAAGACCGCGGTGTAGGTGAAGGTATCAGTCGCGCCGCAGGTCTGGCCCGCGATGCTGGCAGGGCTGACCGAAAGGGTGACATCCGAGACGCTAAAGGTGGTGATGGCGGTCGTCGCCGTGGGATTTTGAGAACCACCGGTCCCGGCGTTCGGGCCGCCCTTCCGGGCAAGTGTCGTGAGGATTCCGACCAACAGCGCGACAACGACGACGGCGCTGAGTGTGGCGATCAGGGCGGGGCCGCGCCGCGAGCCGCCCGAATGGCCGGAGCCGCCTTCAGCGACCCGCCGCTCAACGCCCTCCGCGATGCCGGGGCGCGGCGAGACATGTGCGGTGGCGCGGGCGAATAGCCCTTCGAGCTCACCGTCGAGGTCGTCGGGATTCCGATATGACATGGCGTTGGCCTCCTAGACGTCGGGTGAAGAGGGGAGGGAGCCCGCGCTGAGCAGCCAGGGGTACCGTTGACGGATGGCCTTCTGAAGGCTGGCGCGCCCCGCGTGCAGCCGCTGCTGCACCGCGCCGAGGCGGCAGCCGAGCACGCTGGCGATCTCTAGATCGGCGTAGCCGAAGTAGTAACGCAGCGCAATGGCTTCGCGCTGTTTATGCGGCAGGGTCGCGAGCGCGCTAAGCAGCGCGTCTCGCGTCTCGCCAGCCTCCGCTCGCTCTACCGGATCACTCCGAGACGTAGCGAACACGAGGCCACCTTCCGGCTGGAAGTCAGCCTGCGGCGCCAGCGCATCGAGGCTGACCTCGCGCCGGGCGCGAGCGGAACGCCGGCGCTGGCGCGCGGTATTGGTCACGATGCGGTAGAACCACGGCGCGAATGGCTCTCCCAGATGGAACCGCTTAATGCCGCGATAGGCGAGAAGAAAGCTGTCCTGGACGATGTCGCTGGCCAGTTCATTATCGCCAGTCAGCAAGTAGGCCAGCCGGACCGCGGGGACCTGGTACGATGCGACCAGCAACCCCAATCCCGAGATATCGCCCTGCTGGCAGCGGCGGATCGCGTCGGTATCCGCGGATTGCTCGCGGGTCTGGCTACCCAGCATATGACGCCCCATTTCGCGCCCGCCGGCGGGCGCTCCCTGCGTTCTGAGGAATCCTCTGCACACTCTATGCGGAAGGTAGGTCGTTACTTAGGTCATGTGACGATGCCCAGCGAATAGCGCCCACCCACCCGGAAACCATCCCTCATCATATGCCAGAACCCAGCGCCCCATCAGAGTCCGGATGGGGTATACTCGACCATTGAAACGAGCAGAATGAGGCTGGCTGGCTGGCGATACGAAGCGCAGGCAAGGGCGCCTGACTCAAATCGCGGTACGCCAGCCAACCCAAGCGTCAGTTCTCTGGGGGTGCGAACGCCATGGTAATCGAGGGGGCCCTACGCCAATACGCGCTGCCCGCAGTCCTGCGCGCCATCGAGACCGAGCAGCGCACTGGCAGGCTGCGTTTGTCATATGAGGGCCAGGAAGGGGCCATCTACTTCACCAATGGGCAGTGGGCGCTGCTCCTGCGCCCCGGCGGTGACATTCCCCTCGCCGAGCAGTTCCTGCGCGCCCGGCTCATTAGTTCCGTAGATTTCGAGCGCGCAACGGGATTGGACATCAGCCAGACCCGCGCCATTTCCGATAAGCAGACCGCGCAGATGCTGCTACGCGACGGAGCCTTGCGACAGGATCAGTTGCTCTCCTGGATGGGCGATGACGCGGTGACCATGCTCGCCACGGCCTTCACCTGGCCCGACGCGAACTTTCTCTTCGAAGACAACGCGCCCCTGCCTGGGGGCCGTGTCATCACGCTCCTCAATGTCAGCGCGCTCATTGACCAGGCGCAACTGCGGTTGCGCCAGAGCGCGCCGTCCACCAACACCCCGCCGCCGCTCTCACCGGAGATGGTCGTGGACTTCGCCGACGTGGACCCCAACGGCGACCCGATCCGCATTACGCGCGAGCACTGGCGTCTGCTGACCTATGTGGACGGACGCACCTCGCTGCTGGGCATCAGCCAGCGCATGGGTGAGCAGGAGATACCCATCCTGCGGCTGGCAAGCCAGCTTGTGGCGCGGGGAATCGTGCTGGTCGTCGGCCGCGCCTCGTAAGTCGCGCCACGGCGAATCTTACGCGATCTCGACAGGCGCGTGACCCCATTCGTCAGGATACCAGGCCTCAAACAGCCAGTATTCCGGGCGCTCGACGGTGTCCATCAGCAAGCCAGAGGCGTCGCGATCCTGGCTCGATGTGAACGGGAAGACATAGCCCTCACCGCCCGGCCTGCAATACCACTCGGCGTGCTCGGCGATGCTGTCCAGCCCTTCCTGATCGGTTGTCCAGGCCTCGGCCCCACGCGCCGTCCCCAGGAAGAGCGCGAAGACTTCGCGCGAGGGGTCACTGAGATGCGCCTCGATGGCGCGCAGGTCCTCGCGGGAAAACAGGGCGCGCGGGTCGAGTGGCAGATCATCAAAGCGCGCCTCTGCCAGCGCCATGCCCTGGGCGACGAGCGCAGGCAACGACCAGACCACATAGTAGTCGGCGGGCCGGCCCCGGCTGATGGTGCGCTCGAAGTCCTCATACTCCAGGGCGATCCAGTAGTTGGGTCCGCCACCGCTATGCGCGCGATACCAGTATCCAAACACCGGTCCGGTCTTTAGCGCGGCGCGAACGCGCCCCAGGTTCTCAGGTGAGAGCAGGCTCTTCGACTGGTCGTAGTCCCAGTTGCTCATGCGCCGCCCCTCTGACTGGGCGCCGCGCCCGATTCGCGACGCCGCTAGCGCGTTCCCGTTTCAGCAGCTTTCAACTGGTCCCAGGCGTGATAGGAGCTACGAACCAGAGGTCCGCTCTCCACATGTCGCAGGCCCAGTTCCTTGCCAATGCGGGCGTACTCGCGGAATTCGGCGGGAGTGTAGTAGCGTTCGATAGGCAGGTGGTCCGGCGTGGGGCGCAGATACTGCCCAATGGTGATGATATCGATCTCGCGCGCCTTCAGGTCACGTAGCACGTCAACGATCTCTTCATGGGTCTCGCCCAGTCCAAGCATGAAGCCCGTCTTGACGGGTATCTCCGGCTGGAGCTCCTTCGCCATCGTTAGCGTATCGAGCGAGCGCTCGTAGACCGCTTGCGGACGCACACGCTTGTAGAGCCGCGGCACGGTCTCGATGTTGTGGTTGAAGACATTGGGCCGGGCGTCCATGACGACTTTCAGCGCCTCGCGCGATCCTTTGAAATCCGGCGTCAGCACCTCAACGGCACAGTCGGGATTCAGTCGCCGGATCCAGCGGATGGTCGCGGCGAAGAGCGTCGCGCCGCCATCGTGCAGTTCATCGCGATTGACCGAGGTCACCACGACGTGCCGCAGGTTCATTTTGGTGACCGCCTCTGCCACGCGGCGCGGCTCTTCCCAGTCGAGCGCCATCGGGCGGCCAGTGGCGACAGCGCAGAAGCCGCAACTACGCGTGCAGACGCTGCCAAGGATCATGAAGGTCGCCGTGCGGTGCGCCCAGCACTCACCCATGTTCGGGCAGCGCGCCTCCTCGCAGACAGTGTGCAGCGCTTTGCTGCGCATCAGTGTCTTCAGGTCCTCGTAGTTCTCTCCCGCTGGGAGACGGACCCGCAGCCACTCGGGGCGGCGCGTAGATTCAGGGGTGATGGCCATGACGCAGTACCTCTATGATCGCGCACCAACGTCACCACGCTTCTCGAAGCATGGCCGCCGGGCAACACTGGACAGGCGGCGACGCGCGCGCTATGGCGCGGCGCTAGCATTGTAGCAGCAACGGGGATTGCGGCGCCATAGCGACAGCGTGGCTGGGACAGGAGCCCGTTCCTTTCCCAGACGCTGGCGACCATGGCTTCCTGGCGCCAGAGCAAACCCCTCATGCTCTTCATGCTGGCTTGTAGAAGGTCCGCTGACCTCGCAGCCGCCGGTCTAGCCGATGGGGTTAGAGAGCCGTTTGAGCGGTATCGGCTTCCGCGACCTGCTTGAGATACTGATTCCTGCTGAGCAGGAGTCCTCGCATATAGCGCGTGAGGAGCAACGCTTCCGCCATTCTCCCCAGGATCCCCAATGGAGCCCGGAACGCGAACATGTCAATCATGAGCGTTCCCGATAGTTGGGGAATAAAGGCATGGTGATGCTTTAGTTCCTTGAAAATTCCCCGGATCATCTCATCAACAAAGTACCGCGGACGCTCATATGCCGTGATTTTGGTGGTGAGATGCTGCTTGACGCCAAAATGGACCGCTTCCCACGTCACGGTGTCCCCCAGGCGCATGGCGCCCGAGGTCACTCCTGCAATTGGGCGTTCGGAGGTATGCGCCACCGACTGGCGATGGAGATCAACGCTGAGCGACAGATCGAAACATCGCTCCGGGGAAGCGGCGATCAACGTTTCGAGGTGAATGATCGGCATCCTTCGCGCACGCTCCTTGGCCCAACGCCCTGGAGAAAGGATCATCAGCGAAAGAGAATAAGACAACACTGGAACGTATTGTAGGCGTTTTGTATCGGTTCGGCGCACAATTGACGAAGCGAGCGGTATGCCCTATGCTGTCCCCAATTATCCAGGCGTGAGAGGACGAGAGCGCAGACTGGAGTGAAGAATGGATTTTGGGTACACAACCCTCTTCAGGGCGGTTCCCGACTTGATAGCGCTCGGCCGTCGCCGGGCCCGTCTGCGGTTGCTCACCGTCATGGGCGTGATCGCGCCCTTCATCTTCCTGTCCTATTCCGCGCTGACAGCAATCTTCTTGTGGCTTTTCTGGCCATTGCTCTTCAGTGATCCGACCCCTAGCCAGCAGCCATTGTCCGCGCTTACGTCGCTCACACTGGGTGGCATGGTCACGCTGCTCTTGCTGCAGAACATCAACACCATGGGCATATCGTACACCGTGGGTCTGTATCGGCGGCCGCTTCCCGCGCTCACCTTCGCTCAGGCGCTGATGGCGGCGATCATCGCACGCGATCCGGCCGTAGCGCCTGCCGCGGATGCGCGCCAGGCTGAACGCGACGCCTCCGTCGCGCCGCACGGACAAGGCTTTGACGCCAGCCAGCCTATAGGGCCGGTAGCGCATCCGGCGGGAATGATGGGCTCATCGGATGGAGCATACATCGCGGGCATCGTAGGCGGATTCGCGCTGGCAGGACTCGGCCTGGTGATGGCGACGCTCCCGACGCTGGTGACCTACTTTCACCCAGGTCCCAACTTCGGCGCTCTCCCATCGTCGCCACTCCCCGGCTGGCTGACGCCCTATCAATACGTAGTTCCATTCTGGGGCTACGGGGCCGTGGTTATCCTGGCGGGCGGCTTCCTCAGCGCATGGGTCCGGATCGCCTGGCGCTTTGGGCGCCTGGAGCGCGAAGGGTTCACCGCGCGAGTGGACGCCCAGGGATTAAGAATTCAGTATGCGGAAGAGCCAGCGGTCGCGCTGGCATGGAACGAGGTGCGCGGATTCGCTCACCTGCGCTACCGTGATGACTGGGTGCGCGACCACGACGTGTACTTGCTTCTGACGAATGACCGCGCCCTGCTCTGGGAAGCCCCGCCGCAAACCCGGTACATATCCTTCCAGGGAGCGGCGCGCGAGGCCGCCCAGCGCGCCGCCGCCTACCAGCTAGTGGAGCGCGTGCGAACAGACGCGAACATTCCTTTGGTTGATGTCTCCGAGATAATCAGTCTTGCGCGTGGCGGCGTCACCTCGTCGTCGTCGACACTTTCCTGGAATCTAGCCGGTCGCGGGGCGTATCTTGCACGCCAGCGTGGCGACGGCGCCCTGGCGCAGAGCATCTGGGCGCGCCTCCATCCAGGAAGTCGGATGCCTGGACCTCGGGGCATGCGGGCGCGCGAGGGAATCACTACAGCGCAGGCGTCCCAGTCGCATTCCGCCGAAGAGGTGCGCGCGGCGCGGAGTCTTCTGCCCTATCTGCCTACGCCGGAGGACCTGACGCGGAGCGTGGGAACACGCTTCCTCTCGCGCGTGTACTGGCGCTACACGCAGGCGTGGCTGGTCGTATTGATGTTGTGGGCCTTGGCTCAATTGGCTTTCTCTTTTGTCCATTTGCGGTTCATGGCCGGTTAGGCGATATGTCCGGCGCAAAGTACAGCAGAAGTCGGCGGCATACACTGTAGTACGGAAGCGACAATGGCAAACCGGCTGTCTGCCACACCGTCGCAGCGAAAGGAGAGTCTGTGCCAGGGCCATCCGAGCCACCGGCGCCAGTAGAACCGTACGCGTTTTCTACATCGCCTGAACCGGCGGCGCTGGAGGCGCTCCTCCGCGCCGAGATCCGCCAGGCGGGGCCGCTGTCCTTCGCGCGCTTCATGGAGCTGGCGCTTTATCATCCGCACCTGGGCTACTACGCGGGCGGAGGCGCCGGGCGCGAGCCGGTGGGCTGGGCGGGCGACTTCGTCACCAGCGGCGACCTCTCTCCGCTATGGGGCTGGGCCATCGCCCGCCAGCTGCAGCAGATGTGGGAGCTGCTGGGCCGCCCGACGTCCTTCGAGGTCGTCGAGCCGGGCGCGGGGCGCGGGCTGCTGGCCGCCAGCGTCTGGCGCTACGCGCTGGCGCTGGACCCAGCGTGGGCGGCGGCGCTGCGCTATACGTTGCTCGACCGCGCGCCGGCGGGCTCGGCGCTGCGGGCGGCCCGCGAGCGGCGGCTGGCGGCGGAGCTGGCGGCCATCCCGGTCCCTGAGGGTGGCGTGCGCTGGCTCGACCATCTGGCCGCGGCGACAGAGGGCGGCGCGCGGGCGATCACCGGCTGCATCGTCTCGAATGAGCTGGTGGACGCGCTCCCAGTCCATGTCGTGGAGGTCCGCGGCGGCCAGCTCTACGAGGTGTATGTGACGCTCGCGGACGACACAGCGAACTCGGGTAGGGCGGGTAGGGCAGGCGCCGGGCCGGGGGCAGCGCTAGTGGAAGCGCTGGGGCCGCCGTCCTCGGCGCGGGTGGCGGCGTACCTGGACCGCTACGGCGTCCCGTGGCGCGGCTACCCCGAGGGCTGGCGCGCGGAGGTCGGGCTGGCCGCCGAGGACTGGATTGAGGCGGTGGCGGCGGCGCTTGGGCGGGGCTTCGTGCTGACGATTGACTATGGCGCGACGGCGCGACGGCTCTATACCCGCGCCCGGCGGCGCGGCACGCTGCTGGGATATGCGCGCCACCGGGTGAGCGCGCAGCCACTGACGGCGCCGGGGGCGCAGGACCTGACGGCGCATGTCAACTTTTCGGCGCTGGCGCGCGCCGGGCGGGCGCAGGGGCTGCGCGTGGCGGGGCTGACAACCCAGGCGGCGCTGCTAGAGGCGCTGGGGGTGCGCGCAGAGGTGGAGGCGCTGTCCGCGCGGTACTTCCCCCACGCAGACAGCGCGCGGTCCACCGATCGTGGCCAGGCGGAGTATCTGCGCCGCGCCAGCCTGCGCGCCGCGGTGGCGAGCCTGCTCGATCCGCAGGGGCTGGGCGGCTTCCATGTCCTGGTCCAGCGGCGCGGCGTGCGCGGGCCCGGGCGCGCGCTACTAGGCCTGGCGTCCGCGTCTGGCGTCCGCGTCTGAGTTGGCGCCTGGGTACCCCGTGGGCGCGGAGGGAACCGCGGGCGACGCGCCGCGTCTGGAAGGAATGAACGGTTGCGTGGAAGGGCGCGCGGAGTCCTGCGTCAGGATATTCGGCGGCCAGGAAGCTGTAAGGCCGCGAGAGGGCGTGGCCCCCGGCGCGCAGGCGGAGGCGGTATAATTGCCGCACAGGATCTCGGAGGACCACGGCGCGAGCAGGGACGCGCCGCCGGGGACGCGCAGGCGCAGAGAGCCAATGCCGGCGCAGGCGGGCCAATCGAGTGGGAGGCGCAGATGACCAGCACGGGATGGACGCTGGGCCAATATCAGGTGGGAGACCTGATTGGCGCGGGCGGCATGGCGCGCGTCTTTCGTGGCTATCAGCCCAACCTGGCGCGCGAAGTGGCGATCAAGGTCATCCCCACCCAGGCCTCACCTGAGGGGTCGGGGGCGCCTGGTGTACCAGTCGCGCGCGGCGCCCAGGGAAAGCAGGGCAAGATCGAGTTTCTGCGCCTCTTCGAGTCGGAAGCGCGGCTGATCGCCAAGCTGGCCCACCCGTATATTGTGCCGATCCATGACTTCGGTGTGGACCAGGACTGGGCCTATATCGTGATGGAGCTCATTACGCATGGGTCGGTGCGCGATGAGATGACCCGGGCGCGCGGGGCGTCCCGACGCGTCAACCTGCTGTGGATCCTGGCGATCCTCGATCAGGTGGGGATGGCGCTCGAGTTCGCCCACTCGCGCGGCGTGGCCCACCTCGATGTGAAGCCCGGTAACATGCTGCTGCGCGAGCTGAACATGGTCGTGCTCTCGGATTTCGGCGTCGCGCGCATCATGGCTGATCGCGGCGTCGCCGGGAATGGCGCGGCGCCAGCTGGTGTGATGGGCACACCGCAGTACATGGCACCTGAGCAGACGTATCCCAACAGCCCGGTGGATGGCCGCGCGGATATCTACGCGCTGGGGGTCACACTCTTCGAGTGCGTGACCGGGCGCCTTCCTTTCCTCGGCGATAACAACGCCATCATGCTGCAGCATCGCGACCTGCCGCCACCACTCCCCCGCTCCTTGGAACCCTCGCTGCCACCCGCGGTCGAGCGCATTATCCTGCGTGCGCTCGCCAAAGACCCCAACGCGCGTTATCAGCGCGCGGCGGACATGGCGATCGAGCTACGCCAGACCTACGCGGAGCTAGCGCAGGCTTATGCGATCAGCGACCAGCCGACGGTCACGCAGCGCGGAGGCCCAACCGCCTCCGTGCCCACGCCGCCCGAGAGCGGCCAGGTGGCGCAGGCGCGCCCGGGCGCGCCCACTATCGCGCCGGTGATCTCACGCCCCACCTTTGACCCCAGCGTTGACAATGGGCGTTGCTTCCGTTGCGGCGCGCTCAATCCGCATTCCGCCCGCTTCTGCCAGACCTGCGGCTACGACCGCGCTTCGGCCCGCGCCACGGCGGACACCTATCGCGGTCCAAACGGCCGCCCACTGCGCTGCCGGCTGATTTTCCAAAATGGTCCGTACGCCGGGCGCGCTCTCATGCTCCACCAGGGCGTGACCACCATCGGGCGCGGGCCTGGGATCGATCTCTCGCTCGGCGATCACTCGGTCTCACGGCTCCATGCGCGGCTCAGTTTCGCGCGCGGCGTCTGGTATATCGAAGACCTCGCCAGCGCCAACGGAGTCTGGATCAATGGCAAGCGCGTCAGCGGCCAGCGCGACCTGCGCAACCACGACAACGTGCGCTTCGGCCACCTCGAGTCCATGTTCGAAATGGTCTCTTGAGCGCGCCATGAGACGCGGCGCGAAAAAACGCCACCCACACGCGTGTCTGCGTTGGGTGGCGTATCGCGGATTGCTGGGGCCAGCTGGCGGGATGGACGCGGCTAGCGCGCCCCAACCAGCTCGCGGCGCTCCAGAAGGCGCCCCAGAAGGCCCTCGTCGCGGCGCTCGATCGCGCGTTCGGTTGTGAAATTCGCGCGCTCAGACCAGTTTATCAACTCCGCCAAATCGGCCAGTGAGAGGTCCTGAGTGATATGCTCGCCTTGCGCGTCCACCAGTTCCAGCAGTAGTCCGTTTTGGCTCTCACGCACGGAAAAGCTCCGTGCGCCAGCAAGGTCAAGCGCCTGCCCGACCGCGCACAGAATACGCGAATAGGTTGCTGTTGGCATAGGAAGCCGCTATCTCCTCACACCACGCGCGCGCGGCTACGCGGTGGGTCTTTGAGCCTGGGCGTCTCTTCGCCCAATAGGAGAAGGTAGCACACTCCTCGTTGTTATTCAAGGCACAAAATCGCGGCTCAGCTTGACCTTGCCGGTAGACTCACACGTCGCCCCTCCGAGGGAGCCTGGCCCGACCCGACGCCCGCCGGCCCCACCCGCCCGCGACAAAGGGCGTCGAGCCGCTATTCGTCTGCTCAGTCTGGCAGCGGATTGCGCGCCCGTACTGGCTGGCCTGGGCCGGATAGCGCGAGGGCGCGCTCGGGCCGGTGGTCACGACGCCAAAGGGCGATACCCAGGTATCGCGGCCGATTGTGACACTTGGCGCATCACAGCGAGCGGGCGGTACAAGCTGCGGTATGATGAAGGTTACACGCCGTATTGGGACGCGCGTGGCTGGAGATCCGAGCGAGCGGGAAGGGCGGCGTCTGTGGCGAGCGGGAAGACAGCCACCGGGCAGGCGACGCGCGCGAGCGGCGCGCTGGTCGCCTTCGCCCTGATATTGGCGGTAGGCGTCAATCTCCGCACGACGCTACTCTCCGTCCCACCTCTCCTGGTCCCGATACAACGTGATCTGGCCCTCAACTACACCCAGACGGGCATCCTTTCCTCGCTGCCAACGCTCGTTATGGGGCTAGGCGCATGGCCAGCCGGGCGCATTGGCCACCGCATCGGTGGCCGCGCAGCAGTCGGCTGGGGCCTGGCGATTGTCGCGGTGGCGGCGGTGGCGCGTGGCCTGTTCCCTGGCGCGCTCACGCTGTATCTCTTCACCGGCGCCATGTCCGCCGGCGTCGCATTGGGGCAAACCTCGATCCCTATGCTGGCGCGCCAGTGGTTCCCGAACCGGATCGGCTTCGTTTCCGCGCTCTTCACTGACGGGCTGACGATAGGCGAGACAATCGCAGCCTGGGCCACCGCGCCGCTCATGGTAGCCTGGTTCGGCGCTGACGCCTGGCCGGCCGCGCTGCTGATCTGGGCGATCCCTGTCGCGTTGACGGTCATCATCTGGCTCTGGCTGGCTCCGCCCAACCCAACACCGCACAGCGAGGCGGCAACGGCTCCCGCCGCAGCGAGCGAGAGCCGCGCGGCGCGCCCCACCGTTGGCCCCTGGCTCATTGGTGGCGTCATGGGCGCGGGCAGCCTGATCTATTTCGGCATGAACAACTGGATTGCGCCCTATAACAAGGCCATCGGCGCGGAGGCGCTGACCCCCCTGGCGCTTCTCGCCATCAACATCGCCCAACTGCCCGTCACGATTGGCATCACACCACTGGCCAACCGTCTGGTCGGGCGGCGCTGGCCGCTGATCGTCGCGGGCGTGGTCTCCGTGGTCGCCGTCGCTGGCTGGCTCTGGACACCCTCCAGTCTGGAGCCGCTGTGGGGCGCGTTGATGGGGGCGTCCTCGGCTGGCGTCTTCACCCTCTCAATCGCCATGCCCGCGCTCTACGGCCGCGACGGCGCGGTCGCCCGGCTCACCGGCGCCAGTCTGTTAGTGAGCTACACCAGCGCCTTCGTCGGGCCGTTCATCGGCGGCGCGCTGTGGGACGTTTTCCATCTCCCTGCGCTGGCGTTGCTTCCGGCCGGAGTGGCAGGCCTCGTGCTCATCGCGCTGCCACCGCTGCTTCCACGCTGGCGTCATGGGCAGGCCGCCCCGCGAGAGATCTAGCTCCAAAGCGACCTGTCGCGAGCCAGGCTGGCGGCGCGCCGCGTGAAACATCCGCGAGCGGATGAGGTTCGCGAGCATTCGGGCGCGCGAAGACGCCCCAGCCCCCAAAGGCCGGGGCGTTACTACCTGGTCTCCTTCTGCGAGCAAGGGCTTCGCAGGCTTACTTGGCGACCGCGTAGCCTTCTTCGTCGAGGACTTCCTCGATATGCTCGAGCGTCACTTTGGCAGGATCGTATGCCAGATGGACGGTCTTGGCTGGGATGCTGACGCTGACGTCGCCGACACCTGTCACCTCGGCGAGCGCGCCATTGATGGTCTTGACGCAGTGCTCGCAGCTGATGTCAGGCACAGAAAGGGTGGTTTCGATCATCGCCATGATGGATATCTCCTCCGCGATGGGACGCCGCCGGGTTAGGACGGCAAACGACTGAGTAGTGAGAGTTGACCAGGGCGTGAGCGCCGCGCTCACAGCCCCACATGGCGCGCGCTACTCCAGCGACTCCGCCCGCTCGCGCGCGCTGGTGTAGCCGCGCAGCCGCAGCGAGTTGCTCACGACTGTCACGGACGAGAGCGCCATCGCCGCGGCGGCGAAGATTGGCGCCGCTTCGCGCAGCCAGGGAATGGCCGGCGAGGCGATGGCGATCGGAATCAGGATCACGTTATAGGCGAACGCCCAGAACAGGTTCTGGCGGATGATACGCATCGTCGCCAGCGAGAGGTCACGCGCCACCACGATGCTGCGCAGGTTCCCCTTCACAAGCGTCACGCTGGCCGCCTCCATCGCCACATCCGCGCCCGCGCCCATAGCGATACCGATCTCCGCCTGCGCCAGCGCCGGGGCGTCATTAACGCCGTCTCCGGCGAAGGCGACCACTCGCCCAGGTCCTCGCAACGCCGCTACACGCTCGGCCTTCGCCGCGGGCAGCACGCCAGCCAGCGTGCGCTCCGGCGGGATGCCCACCTGCATAGCGATGGCGTTCGCGGTGCGTGGATTGTCGCCTGTGATCATCCAGACGTTGACGCCAACCTCGCTCAGCCGCGCAATCGCCTCACGCGAGCCAGTCTTGACCGTATCAGCGACCGCGAGCCCGCCGGTGAGCGTCGCATCCACAGCCAGCAGCATAACGGTCTGCCCGGCGGACTCCAGTTCTGTGACCTGCGACTCGAACGACTCGAACGCCGCCAGCGCCTCTGGCGCTACGCCGCGCTCTGCGAGCAGCGCGCGGGAGCCGATGACCACCGTGCGGCCCGCGACCACCGCTGAGATACCCCCACCGGGAATGGCCTCGAACCCTGACACATCGGGATCCAGCGTCAGACCGCGCCGCGACGCCGCATCGACGAGCGCGCGGGCCAGTGGATGCTCTGAAGGCGATTCGGCGCTGGCCGCCAATCGCAGAAGTCCAGACTCATCAAGGTCGAGCGCCGCCGCGCCAACCGCCAATAGTGTCGCCGTCAACTCGGGCTTCCCACGGGTGATCGTGCCAGTTTTATCCAGCGCCAGATCAGTGACCTTCTCCATGCGCTCCAGGCTCTCACCGTTGCGGATGAGCACGCCATTCTCAGCGCCCTGCCCCGTGCCGACCATGATCGCCGTCGGAGTCGCCAGTCCAAGCGCGCACGGGCAGGCCACGACCAGCACAGCGATCGCCGCGACCAGCGCCACGATCCACGGTGTGGTGGCTGCCGCGCCCATACCCGCCTGTGGCGCAAAGCCGAAGACATAGCCCGCCACCGTCCAGCCCACAAAGGTGAGCAGCGAGATCACCAGCACAGCGGGAACGAACACGCCCGCGACGGTATCCGCGAGTCGCTGGATGGGGGCCTTCGAGCCCTGCGCCTGCTCCACCAGCCGGATGATGCCGGCCAGCGTTGTCTCGGAACCGACGCGCGTCGCGCGCATCCGCAGCGCGCCGGTCTGGTTGATGGTCGCGCCGATCAACTCATCTCCCGCGGACTTCTCGACCGGCACACTCTCGCCGGTCATCATGGACTCATCCACTGCTGACGACCCGGAGAGCATGACGCCATCGGTCGGGATCTTCTCGCCGGGACGGACAGCAATCTCATCGCCGGGGCGGACCTGCTCGATCGGGACATCCACTTCGCGCCCGTCACGCATGACATGGGCTACTGTGGCGCGGAGGCCGATCAGCCGCTGGATGGCTTCGCTCGTCTGGCCCTTGGCCCGCGCCTCCAGATATTTGCCCAGGTAGATTAGCGTCACGATCAGCGCGGTCGTGTCATAGAACGTCGTCCGCCCGACAACCGCGGGCCAGAACGTCGCGACCACGCTCATCAGAAATGCGGCGGTCGATCCGAGGCTGACCAGCACATCCATATTCGCGCCGAAGTGACGGGCCACGCGCGCAGACGTGCTATGGAACTCCCAGCCAACCCACGCCCAGACCGGAGTAGTCAGCGCCAGCAGCAGCAGGTTCTCGCCGGGGAAGGCGTTCATGAAGAACATCGAGAGGATTGTGATGGGGATCGTCAGCGCGATACCAACCACCAACTTATCGCGACGGCGACTCAGGTCGATCGCCCGCCGTTCCGCCAGCCGCTCGGTCGCCGTCAATTGCGGCGCGACGGGCGGCTCGGGCGGCGCCTGCTGCGGCGGCGCCGCCGCACGGGCGGACGCCTCCAGGACAGCGGCGGCGCTGGTCTGGCCAGGCCGCGGCGCGCTGTCGTGGATTTCCTCCGCGCTGTAACCCGCCTTTTCAACCGCCGCGAGAAGGTCCTCGATGCGCGTCACGCCTGGCGTGTAGGTCACGGTGGCCTGTTCGGTGGCGAGATTGACGTTCGCTTCACTCACGCCCGGCGTGCGGCTCAACGCGCGTTCGACGCGACGGACGCACGAGGCGCAGGTCATGCCCTCGATCGCCAGCGTCAGCGGCGCTGTTTCCGGAGCGATATCGGGCGTCTGGTCTGTCTTCTCGATGGTTTCAGCAGTATCCGCCATGGTTGTCGCTTCTCTGTGTCATCGCCGCATGAGCGCGGCAATGGGTTTAGCGGTTGCCCGCGAGATTGTAGAGTTGCACCAGCTCGTCAACGACCTGCTCTTCGCGGCCCTCGCGGATGCCTTCAGGCACGCAGCCGTGCAAGTGGTCTTCGAGGATGACCGCCTCGAGCTTTTCGATCGCCTTGCGCACGGCGTAGGTCTGCCGCAGCACATCAACGCAATACTGGTCTTCTTCGACCATCTTGCGAATGCCGCCAAGATGGCCCTCGATGTATTTGATTCGCTTGAGCACGTCTTGTTTGTCCGCGCGCATCGCCTGTCTCCTCTCACACCCATACCCCCTGGGTAGGGGTACGAACGCATTATACAGCGCCGCGACAACAGCGGGTCAAGGGCATGACACCGTAAAATATCACCCGTGAGCCGACTGTGATCGCCACATGCTTGCAGGCTTACGCCATTCAGCCAGTATCTAGGAAGTGGCGCCAGCGCCGCGCGGAGAAAGATGCAGAATGAGGTTTCCTCGCGTCCGCAAGCGGCGCAGGATCGTGAAGACGCGCTCGATGCGGTGGATCTGCTCGCTGGTGCGGCCCGTGACCATCAGGTTGATCGTCGCCACGCCTTCCGGCGTCAGCCGTGCGGCTACCTGGCGCAGAAATCGGGTGGTCAGCGTTCCCATCGTCAACCGCCCACCTTCATAGAGGTCCACGACAACCAGATCAAAGCGCGGCCCCGCCACCTCTGTCTCGTCCATCCACGCAAAGGCGTCGGCCTGGGCGAGCGTGAGACGCGGCAGCGCGTCGAGGCTGAAATCCTGTCGGGCGGCGGCGATGACCGCCGGGTCGCGCTCGACGCCGGTGATCGCCACGCTCAGACAGCGCCGCGCCAGGAGCGTCGCCACGGTGCCACCGCCGAAGCCAAGCAGCAGCGCGTGGCGCGGGCAGCCAGGCGGCAGCATCAACCCCCAGTAGCCTCCATACGGCCCGGCCAGCGGCTCTTCTTCCACAGCCGGCGCGTCAGGGGCTGATGGCCCATCCTTGGGAACGGTGACAGACTGAGTGACGCCGCCGACCTCCAGCGCGCGTCCCTGGTCGCCGCGGTCGGACACTCGCACGGGCAGCGGGCGCGGCTCGCCCTTGCGGCGGCGCTTGCCAGCCATCGCGCGCCTACTCGCGCTCGGAGGGCGCGACGCCCGCACGATGGTATCCCGCGGCGATGGCGTGCGATTCGGTGGCGAAATAGATGCGCCGGTCGGGCTCGGGCATCGGGGCGCCACGCCGGGTATCGAGTGGCATGTAGGCCCGAGTCGTAACATCCCCCACCCACAGCGCGCCATTCGCGTCATCATCCGAAAGGACAGGCGGCGGAGCGAACCCGGGTTCCTCGGTCTTGAGCGCCTCAGTGACGGGCTGCTCGTCGGGGCTGGGCCCCATGTGCGGTCCCTGATCGAGATGGTCAAGAGAAAGCTCGACCAGCGCATCGTCTTCCGCGCGCGCCAGCGCGCGGTTGTGGATAATGATATAGGTCACGACGCCAGCCGCCACCAGCCCGACACCCGCGCCCGCCAGCCACAATGTGGCGCGCAAGCGCCGCAGGCGCGCGTCGCTGTCCGCATCTGGCGCGGGGATGATTGCCGCGAGGGTAGCCGCGACGTCGGCTGGCGCCGTCTCGGGCGTCTGCGCTGGAGTCTGCCGGAGCGCCCGCTGGAGCGCCTGCTGCAGGGCCTGCGCCGCCTCGGTGGCGTCGGTGAGGCGTTCTGAGGCCTGCTCCCGGAGGGCGTCAGCCCGCTCGCGCAGCGCCTGCGCCCGGTCAGTCTCTCGAAGGCTACGCCAGCGCGCGATGAGTGGCGCGGCCGCCGTCGCCGCAACCAGTCCAACCTGAAGCCAGCGCGCTCTGCCGCTCGATGCGGCGCGCTCTGGAGTGTCATTCATCGCCATATCGCGCCATCCCTTCCGGTTCTGATCCATTCCTGCGTCTGCACCGTACCACGCGGCCGCCTCGCGCCGCGCGCGCCCGTCGCCGCGCGCGCCCGTCGCCGCGCGCCTGCCGCGCGCGGGCATGATACACTGTCGCGTGAGAGTCTACGGGAGTTCACGCGCCGCACATAACCAGACGGATGGACGCTCGCGCGCGTCGCGCGGCGCGCGCTGGTTGGCTACATAGTTGCTCCTGAACGCAGTGGCTCAGACGCCATATTTGGAGATGCAAGCTACATGACCGTTCGCAAGGCGGTGATTCCGGCCGCAGGACTCGGCACGCGCGTCCTGCCCGCTACCAAGGTCGTGCCAAAGGAAATGATGCCGCTGGCCGACAAGCCGACCATCCAGTATATCGTCGAGGAGGCTGTCGCCTCGGGCGCGCGCCAGGTGACCATCGTCACCAGCCGCACGAAGCGCGCCATCGAAGACCATTTTGACGAGGCGCCGGAACTGGTGGAGCGGCTGCGCAACAAAGGCGCGAACGCGACGATCGCCGCGCTGGAGCGAGCGGAGGAAATGGCGGAGCTGACATTCGTACGGCAGCGGCGGCCGCTGGGGCTGGGGCATGCTGTGCTGGCGGCGCGACCCGCGATCGGCGCGGAACCCTTCGGTGTGCTGCTGGGCGACGATCTGGTAGACAACGAAAATGACCCCTGTCTGGCGCAACTTATTCGCGCGCACAACCGCTATGGCGGCTGCGTCCTGGCAGTCATGCGCGTTCCATGGAACGAGGTCTCGCGCTATGGCGCGGTGGCGCTGGGCGAGCGGCTGGACGAGCGCACCCACCGCGTGACCGATCTGGTGGAAAAGCCTCCGCGCGAGTCGGCGCCATCCAACCTGATCATCATTGGGCGCTATGTGCTAACACCAGGTATCTTCTCCGCTCTGGAGCGCACCCAGCCCGGAGCCGGCGGCGAGATTCAGTTGACCGACGCGTTGCGTGACTTGCTGCGCACCGAGCCGGTCCTGGCATACGAGTTCGAGGGCGTTCGCTATGATACCGGAGACCCCGTTGGGCTGTTGACGACTTCACTGGCGTTCGCGCTCAAGCGGCCCGACCTGGCGCCCGGCATTCTCGCCTATCTCAAGACGCTCAAGCTCGACTGAAAAGCGGCGGAACTCATGTTTCGCCGCGATACACACTGATGACTCTGGACGCGCCGCACCACGGCCGCGACCAGGATAGGTTTTAGGAGAAGTAGACGGTGGAGGCTGAGCAGACAGCGCGCGGACCGCTCGCGGGGCGCGTCGCCATAGTGACAGGCAGCAGTCGCGGCATCGGGCGCGCGACGGCGCTGACCCTGGCGCGCATGGGCGCCGACGTGGCGGTCAATTATCGCAGCGACGAGGCTGGAGCCCAGGCTGTGCGCGCGGAGATCATGGCGATGGGCGGTCGCGCCGCCGCCATCCAGGCCGATGTATCGCGCGAGGAGGATGTGACGCGGCTCTTCCAAGAAGTAGAGGCGCAACTCGGCCCAACGGTCATCCTGGTTAATAACGCAGGCACGACGCACGACCGGCTCATCCTGCAGATGAAGCTGGAGGAGTTTGAAAGTATCCTGACGGCTAACCTGCGCTCGGCATTCCTGTGCACACGCGCGGCGCTGCGGACGATGCTGCGCGCCCGCTGGGGAAGGATCGTGAACGTCGCTTCGATCTCGGGCCTGATGGGCCAGGTCGGCCAGGCGAATTACGCCGCCTCGAAGGCGGGCATGATCGCGCTGACCAAGTCCACCGCACGCGAGGTGGGCTCCCGCAACATCACCGCCAACGCCGTCGCGCCTGGCTTCATCCCGACCGAGCTTACCTCGACCGTCTCTGAGGACTTCCGCAAGTATTACCTCGACCTGACGCCGCTCAAGCGGTTCGGCACGGCTGAAGAAGTTGCGGCGATGATCGGCTTCCTGTGCTCGCCCGAGGCCGGCTACATCACCGGGCAGACGATCGCTATTGATGGTGGCATCAGCATGCAATAGCGCGCGGGGAGGCCCACCATGCCCGAATCAAACGCCATCTTGAGCGAGACGCGCGGCGCGGTCCACATCGTGACGATCAACCGTCCACACCGCCGCAACGCGCTCGACGCGCCCGCCGCCACTGCCCTGGCGCGAGCCTTCCGCGCCTTCGACGCCGATAACGCGCTGGCGGTCGCGGTCCTGACGGGCGCGGATGGCGTCTTCTGCTCGGGATTCGACCTGAAATCCGTCGCCGGGGGCGCCGAAGCGCCGCAGGTGGTGGAAGATGGCGATGGCCCGCTCGGCGTCACGCACCTGTTGCTCTCCAAGCCGGTAATCGCCGCGGTGGAAGGCTACGCGGTCGCGGGCGGACTGGAGGTCGCGCTGTGGTGCGATCTGCGCGTGGCGGCGGAGAACGCGATCTTCGGCGTCTATAACCGCCGCTGGGGCGTGCCACTGGTGGATGGAGGGACGATCCGCCTGCCGCGCATCATCGGCCAGTCGCACGCGCTGGACCTGATCCTCACCGGACGCGGCGTCTCCGGCCAGGAAGCGCTGGCGATGGGCCTCGCCAACCGCCTCACGCCACCGGGCCAGGCGCTCGCCACTGCGCTGGCGCTCGCCGACGACCTGGCGCGCGTCCCACAGCGGTGCCTGCGCTCCGATCGCCTCTCGACCTACGAGCAGTGGTCGCTCTCGTGGGATGACGCTTTCCGCAACGAGACGCGCCGCGGGCAGGAGGTCCTCGGTTCGGGCGAATCGGTGGAGGGCGCGCGGCGCTTCGCCGCGGGGCATGGCCGGCACGGCGACTCTCGCGATATTTGAGCAAGTCGGACCTCACCCCCAGCCCCCTCTTCTCGCGAGAGGAGGGGGCTTCCCGTCAGCGATTTTGTGGAGGGGCCGCGCCTTCTCGATCAGTGACGCGCCGGGCGCTGGCAGGGAAGGCGCGGCAGGCGTCATACTCTGTGAGGCGGCTTGAGAAGAGAATGTGGAGTGTGTGACATGGCGGACGGCATGATCCATGAGCTCGCGATGAGCGACGACAACTACACGCGCGACCTGGGCGCGGGGCTGACGCTGCGCTGGTCCACGCCCGCAGATGTCGAGCGGGTCGTGTCGCTCTATTCCTTTGTCTTCCGTCCCAGCGCGGACGCGCCGCTCAACCAGCGCATGGCCGGCTGGACGCGCGACATGTTCAGCGGGCGCCACCCACACATCGGCCCGCGCGACTTCGCGGTCGTCGAGGACATGGCAAGGGGGACAATCGTCGCCTCGACCTGCCTGCTGCGCTACCCGATCGCATATGAGGGCATTCCCATCCCGTTCGGCCGGCCGGAGGTTGTGGCGACCCTGCCGGAGTACCGCAACCGCGGCCTGATACGCGCCATCTTCGATTTGATCCACGCCCGTAGCGCGGCCCGCGGCGATCTGGCGCAGGGCATCACTGGCATCCCGTATTACTACCGCATCTTCGGCTACGAATACGCGCTGCCCATGGGAACAGCCCTCACCGTCTACTTTCCGGCGGTTCCGGAGCTGAAGAAAGACGCAACTGAGCCCTACCTTCTGCGCCCGGCGACGTCTGCGGATATTCCTCTCCTGCTCCACCTCTGGGAGCGTGAGCAGGCGGACTCGGCAGTCACAACGCCGCTGGACGCGGACTACCTGCGTTGGGCGATGGAGGGCATGAGCGCCGAGTCGCTGGCGCGCTGGCGTCCCTACATCATCACTGACTCCCAGAGCCGGCCGGTGGGCTATTTCCACCTGTCTCCGGGACGCTGGGGCGCAGAGGTCTATGTGGTCGGCCTGATGGTCGAGGCGGGAACGCCATTGACGGCTGTTCTGCCTTCGGCGCTGCGAGGGCTGCGCGCGCTCGCTGAGACGACCGTGCCCGTGCGCGCTGAGACCCCACCAGCAGGCGCCGTGCGCATCCATGTGCTGGGCGCGCATCCGCTGCTCAACGCGCTTGGTGAAGTCGCGCCGGTTACCGCCACCCATCCGTTCTCGCCCTTCCCCTACTTGTGGTACATCCGCGTTCCCGACCTGCCACGCTTCATCCAGCATGTAGCGCCAGCGCTGGAAGCGAGACTGGCGGAGTCGGCGCAGTCCGGGTATACCGGCGAGCTGACGCTCGACTTCTACCGCGGCGGGCTGCGGCTGGCGTTCGAGGACGGCAAGCTCAAGGCGGTGGAGGACTGGCGTCCGCCGCTCTGGGTCGAGGCGAAAGCGGGCTTCCCGCCGCTGGTCTTCCTGCAGTTGCTCTTTGGCCACCGTAGCCTGAACGACCTGCGCGCCATCTATCCTGATGTCTGGGCCGAGGGCGAAGCGGCGCCACTGCTTGAAGCGCTGTTCCCTGCGCGCCCATCGAGCCTCTACCCGCTCGACTAAAGAGGAGCGCGTGCGCAGCCACAAGGGCGCCAAGCGAGAAGGACACGACCACGTATGGCCGAAAGGGCAACCCTCTCCGAAACTGAGCGGGCGTTTGTGACGGCATGTCGCGTGGGACGGCTGGCGACAGCCGATTTCGTGGGCAGGCCGCGCGCCGTTCCTGTGTGTTACGCCTTCGACACTGGCGGACCTGGCGGCGCGACACGCTTCTTCCTCATCCTGGATGCCAAGCCCAAGTCTGTCGAGCCGCGCAAGCTCGGCCGTGTGCGCGATATTCTCGATATCGGCGAGGCGGCGCTGCTGATTGACCAGTACGATGACGACTGGTCACGGCTAGGGTTCGTGCTAATCAACGCGCGGGCGCGACTCATGGAGCCCGGCAGCGACGAGCACGCCGCGGCCCTTCCGCTGCTGCGCGCGCGCTATCCGCAGTACCGCGCGATGGCGCTGGAAGACGAGCCCCTGATCACCCTCGTCGCCTTCCGCATTACGGCCTGGGGCCCAGCCGTCACTGGAGCGCTGGGAGCGCTGGAGCAAACGCTGGACAGTGAATGGCTCCGCGCCGGGCGCGGCGCGGACTTTCCGCCGCTGGCGCGCGGGCGGCGCTCGGTGCGGGCATTCAAAGACCGCCCGGTTCCGCGCGCGGCGCTGGAGGAAATGCTGGAAGCGGCGCGCTGGGCGCCTTCGCCGCATGGCCGCCAGCCGTGGCGCTTCGCGGTGCTGACACATCCCGAGCCCAAGGAGCGGCTGGCGGCGGCGATGGGCGACGACTGGCGGGCGATCCTGGCGCAGGACGGCGAGCCGGAAGCAACGATTGACCTGCGGCTAGCGAAGTCACGCCAGCGCATCCGCGAGGCGCCCGCGCTGATCCTCGCCTGTCTGTACCTTGACGACCTCGACCGCTATCCCGACCCCAGCCGCCAGCGCGCCGAGGAAGTCATGGCAATCCAGAGCCTGGGCGCCGCCATCCAGAACATGCTGCTCGCCGCCTACGCCATCGGGCTGGATACCGGCTGGATGTGCGCGCCGCTCTTCAGCCCCGATGCCGCCCGCGCCGCGCTCGAGCTCGATTCGCGCCTCACACCCCACGCGCTCATTCCTGTTGGCTACGCCGCCCGCGACCCCAAGCGCCGCCTGCACCGCCTGATCGATGAGCTGGTTGTGCGCTGGGAGTGAGCGGCGCGCCGTGGAGAAAAGAACCTACTCCCCGATGAGGACATCGCAAGAGGCGCCAGTGGTTACGACAGTAAACGTTCCGGGAGGGAGCCATTGCGACGCCCCGTCAACAAATGAGCTGGCGGTGAACGCTGACGCTACCGAACCGCTTTGATAGATGAGATGTGTCGGACCGTATGGCTGTTGGATGTCTTTGACATGGATGGCGTCCTGGGGTAGGAAGCGGGCGCAGTCGCGAGCCACCACACTCACTCCGGGACTGGAGTTGGTGTAGGTGAGGCCAAACGTCCATACCCGGTCCTGGGTATCGGCGCTAACGATATCGCCGCGAGAATACATCGCCGACTGGACCATGAGTTGTATGGGCCTGCCGTCAATATCTATGTCCCACGTCTCGATATTCACCCCTACGCCATAACGATTGACGAACGCGTCAACAGGACCACCAAGGACAGCCCCAGATGGTGGAGGCGGGCCCTGAGGCGCGGAGGTCACAGTAGGAAACGGCATGACGGTGGGGCCAATAGTATCCGTGGGAATCGGCGGGTATGTTGCGGTGGGAGTGGCGGTGGCAATGACCTGTGCGCCGCGCGCCTGCTTGATTGTGTCGAAAGTGGCAGCATAGACGAATGCGCAGGCGAAGAAGACCGCAACAAAGGCAAGCATTACATATGCGATCTGGTTCGCGCCGCGCTGCGCCCGAAACCAGCCGATGAAACGCGTGACAAGCGATCGCGCGACAGGCTGCGGTCGATGTGGCGGCGAGCCGGGCGCGTCTGGTGAAACCGGCGGCTCATTCTCCATGCGCATGCCTCCCCGCGCCAGGTTGACCTGAGTTCTGTACTGGCTAGTTGCTCCAAGATAGTGTGTCGGACATCAGGTGTCAAATCCGCGCCGCTCGCGATATCGTACGCAGGATGTGGGCCTCACGGTCAGCGGCAGAGATCCCCTTGCATGCCAGGCGGGCGATGTGGTAGGGTGTGGCGCGCGGGCGCCGCGGCCAGGATGGGCCAGCGCAACCCACGTTTGAGTGAACCAACGAGTGACAGAAGAGGAGTAGCCGGTATGTCTGCCCTGAACCAGCGACGCGCCCAGCGCGCCCCCTCGGCCCTCTTCGCTCTCCAGCCCAGCCACCGCGCCACCGCATGACGCGCTGAACGGCTGAACGCCAGATGAGCGCGGGCGCCCACAGGGGACGGCCCGCGCTCTGCGTTTAAGGCGCGCGACCTCACCCCCTACCCCCTCTCCTGCGAGGAGAGAGGCCGCGCGGCGACCGCGTCTCTGATGGCAAGAGTTCGCGCCACGCGGACATAGCCGCGCCACCGTCTTTCCCCTCGCAGGGGGAGCTCACGACAGTGGGGCTTGAAGGTGGCCGAGGGGACCCCATGTTAGTGGGGCCTGGCCGGATGGAGTTCGCGCCCTCCCTCACATAGACTCATCCACCCACATACACGTGACGACACACGATCGTCACGGAGGTTCACACATTCATATGATTACCGGAAAGATCCTGAAAGCCAGAGGATGGCCCGAAGGCAAAGTCATCGGACTGGCGAAAGCCGCCGCCGAAGCGCTTGAGCGCGGCGGGCGAGAGCGCGACGCCATTCTCACCCTACTCGACGCCGTGCTGGCCAGGCCGGGCGACTATGTCGCTGACCCCGCGCTGGCGGCGCTGGCGTGGGAGGTCATCCGCCGGACTGCGCCAGCGCCAGAGCGCGTGGAACCGCGCGCCGAGCCGGCGGCCTATCGCGTTTGGGGCGCGGAGGGCATCGAGTCCGCCGCAGTCGGCCAGATGGAGCAGGCGCTTCGGCTGCCCGTCGCCGTCGCTGGCGCGCTCATGCCTGACGCGCATCCTGGTTATGGCCTGCCGATTGGCGGTGTGCTGGCGGCGCATGAGGCGGTCATCCCTTACGCTGTTGGAGTGGATATCGCCTGCCGCATGCGGCTCTCGGTGTATCCCATCTCGCCGCACACACTTGGCCAGCGGCGCAACGAATTCAAGCGCTCACTGCTGACACGGACACGTCTCGGCCAGCGTGAGGAGTGGGAGCGTGGCGACCTGCCAGAGCATCCCGTGCTGGACGACCCCGCCTGGAACGCGACGCGACTGCTCAAGTCGCTCAAGATCAAGGCGCGCTACCAGCTTGGCACCTCTGGCAGTGGCAACCACTTCGTCGAGTGGGGCGTCTTTCGCCTCTACGCTGATGACGTCGAGTTGGGGCTGGCGGCGGGCGAATATCTGGCGCTGCTCTCGCACAGCGGCTCGCGCAGCGTCGGCTACAAGATCGCCACCACCTTCTCGGATGTGGCGGCGCGCGAGCGCGCGCGGCTCGACCAATCGCTGCGCCATCTGTCCTGGCTCTCCACCGCGAGCGAGGCGGGGCAGGAGTACTGGCTCTCGATGGAGCTGGCGGGGCGCTATGCCGCCGCCAATCACGAGGTCATCCACCGCCGTGTCTCAGAGGCGCTGGGCCTGCGCGAGTCAACAGTCATCGAGAACCACCATAATTTCGCCTGGCGCGAGCGCCTGGCCGACGGCTCGGAGGTCATCACGCACCGCAAGGGCGCGACGCCCGCGGGCGCGGGGACGCTCGGTGTCATTCCCGGCTCGATGGGCGACGCGGGCTACGTCGTGCGCGGACGCGGGCTGCCGGACAGCCTGAACTCCGCAGCCCACGGCGCGGGCCGCCGCATGAGCCGCCACGCGGCGATCAATCGCATCGCCAAAGCCGAGCGGGACGCCTACCTTCGCGAGCGCGGCGTCACGCTCCTGGGCGGCGGAATGGACGAGGCGCCCCAGGCATATAAAGACATTCAGTCGGTGATCGCCGCTCAGGGCGACCTGGTCGAGGTCATCGGTCTGTTCACTCCGCGGGTCGTCCGCATGGCCGACGAGTGGGGAGATTATTAGTCGCTTCAGGCTGAGTGATCCAGATCAACGAGGAGCGTGTAGGTATGGGTGAAGTCTGCTGAAGAAGACGCGCGCATCTTGATCACAGACCGTTTCCCGAACACATATGCGGCTCGCGCCACTGCCAACAATGGCGCGAGCCACCCAACGCCAGTCCGCGGGCGGATAGCGGTGAAGCGCCGCCATGCCCGCTGGTGGAAAGGAATGGTCATCCCTCATGGGCAATCTCGCCAGACTGTACGCGACCGCGCTCGGAGCCGTGCTGACGCTCGTCGGCCTGCTGGGCTTCGTTCCTGGCCTCGCGCCAGGCGGAAATCTGCTCGGCGTCTTCGCCATCGACCCTATTCACAACGTCATCCACATCCTCTCCGGCGTCGTCGGTCTGGCCGTCGCGTTCACTGCCCGCGGCGCCTACGCCCGCCTCTATGCGCTGGTCTTCGGCGCGGTCTACGGGCTAGTGACCGTGATCGGTTTCATCCAGGGTACAACCGTCCTGGGCCTGATCCACGTGAACCTGGCGGACAACCTACTGCACACGCTCATCGCGGTAGCCTCGCTAGCGGTATTCTTCCTGACCGCCAACTCGACTGGTCAGGCGTCCACTCGCGCGGCCTGAACCGCGCAGAGCCGCGCCTCGCTGGGCGGCAAGTGGGTGGCGGGACGGAGAGTGGCGTATGACACGTCGCTCCCCGTCATACTTCTGGCTCATCCGGTAAGAGAGAGATGATGGTATGAAGGTGATAGCAGGCCGCCCCGTGTCGCCGGGACCGCCAGCCATGGCGGGCTGGAAACGTGGGGGCAGGCGTGACGTCATAGCGCGTGGGGGAATCTTTGGCGCGGGCGCGCTGTGCTTCGCGCTACTGGCCTGGGTCCACCTGGGCCTCGGCGCGCTGCTGATCCCGCCCGCGCGCACGGTTCCACAGCAGGTTGCGACAGCCGGGCCGCTGCGCGTGGCGCTTGCGCTGGACTCCGGCCAGCTGACCACCAGCGGGCCAAACACACTGCGCCTGACCATCACCGACCGCGCTGGCAACCCTGTCACAGGCGCCGAAGTCACGCTTCGCCTCACGATGCTCACGATGGCGATGGACGCGCCGGATGTAAGCGCCACAACCACCGTCGCTGGCCACTACATCGCGCATCCCATATTCGCCATGGCTGGCGCCTGGCGACTGGTAGTGACCATCTCACAACCCGGTGCGCCCCTGCGCTCCGCCAGTTTCATGGTCACCACACGCTGGCGGTGAGCCCCCGCGACTGCCCGCGACTGCCCGCGTCCGTGCGGTAAGCGTCTGCTGTTTGCCATCCAATATGCGTAAGCTAGCCAGAATCCCACATTCTTGTGTTGCGATAGTTCACATTTACGCGTTGGAATGGTATAGTAGCGCAATCGCGCAGTGTTCCTCTGAGGCGGCGGAACGTCGCAATGGGGATCTCAGTGGAACGCAGTCCCCGCCGCGCGCCTTCCTCATTTCGCGTGCGCTAGAGGCGGTTCAAGACCCGCAGCGGGTCAATTCACTCCAGAGGCGCTCCGACTCGGAGCGTTGGGTGACGTGCGACCGTAGTGACGCCACTGGAGACATCAAGTCTAGTGAGGTAGGCGCCCAGAGTCTGAAACACGGAATACAGCATTGAAGATCCCCCTTGCGAATTGTCCTTCCAGCAGTCCCGCAGTGTCTTCTCGACTACGATGGTGTAGTCACCAGACGAAAGGGCGTACCGTTCCATGCGCATTCCCAAGCGGATCGCGATCATTGGCGTAGCATTCCTTACTCTGGTCTCCATCTTCTCCGCCGCGTTCGTGGCGTATTCCAACAAGGCCCACGCTTCCGCCGGCCCGCAGTTGATCGATGACTCACAGCTGCAGGCGCTCACAACCTCCATGAGCGGCGCGTCGGTGCTGCCGACGACCCGCACCATCGTGCACTGGTGGGGCTCCACGAATGACCCACACAATGGCGTCACGTATGGCTACAACATGGTCGGCGCCAACCCCAACACCTGCTCGGGCTCGGCCTGTACCGTCAAGATCCAGGCTGACATCACGCCGATCACCGTCAACGTCGGCGGAATGACCTTCAAGGGTAGCGATGTCGTCGCGCCGACTCTTGCGTCACCCCAGTTCGCGACGAACGACTACGGCTCGACGCCCGCGGCGACCGCTGGCTCATCGATCCTTCCGCGCGGCCCAGGTGGCGCGCTCTCGCAGAACGACGCCGGGAATCAGCTGCAGCTGCAGGACGCGACCATGCGGGCGCAGTTCAATCAGACGGGCTCGAGCAGCTATCACCTGATTCTGCAGCCAAACGTGCTTCCGGCGGTTACCATCAATGTGCCAGCGAACCAAGGTGGCCTGCTCGTGAGCGGGCGCGGCGTGGTCTTCGCGTCTGTTGACATCGGCTGGTGGTCGTCGCAGATTGAGAACCTGGAGTCCAAAGCGAACGCCACCCATCTGCCGATCTACCTGACGAACAACGTCATGCTGCACTTCGGCAAGAGCCTCTTCAACTGCTGCGTGCTTGGATACCACGGCACGCGCGCAACCGGCAACGGCGGCGGCAGCTCGAATTCCAATGGCAACGCGGTGGTGCAGACATTCGCCTGGGCGTCGTGGGTCCAGCCAGGCCTCTATGCCCGGCCGGATGGCGGTCGCGATTGGGCGCTCCAGGATATCCACGCGCTCAGCCATGAGATCGCCGAATGGGCGGACGACCCGTTCGTGAACAACACGGTCGAGCCGTGGCTCACGCCGACCGCTCCCCAGTACGGCTGCACCGGTGTCCTCGAGACCGGCGACCCGGTGGTGGCCATCGGCTTCGCGATGGGCACGAACACCTTTGAGCAGGGGCCGAACCCGAACGGCACCCAGAGCGCGGACGGCTACTACCATCCAGAGGATGAGGGCTTCCTCCCCTGGTATATGCGAACCGCGCCAAACACCATTTCCGAGCCGACGCAGAGTTCTTCGACAAACGTCGGCCGGTATACCCTCATGGGTGATCTGAACCCATTCCCCGGTTTCCGCCAGCCAGCGACGGGCTGCTAATCCATCCCACGCGCTGACATTCGGAAGCGCCGCCACTCCTCACCGGAGTGGCGGCGCTTCCGCGCATTGATCATGAACACGCGCCCACGAATCTCCGCGCATCCGACGTCACGCTGGTCGCACGATAACCACGCGCCCGTCGTCTGGTACGCCAGCGCACGAGCCTGCGAGGACTGATATAGCGAGTGGTGGGGGGGCCGG
>DASVZK010000074.1:0-69026 GCA_036391685.1 Ktedonobacterales bacterium | reverse complement strand
GGCCGAGAAAGACATGCCCGTGCTGCGCCAGATCCGCGCGCGGTTCGAGCAGGACAAGCCCTTAAAGGGCCTGCGCATCTCGGCCTGTCTGCATGTCACGACCGAGACCGCCAACCTGGCGATCACGCTCAAGGCGGGCGGCGCGGACCTGGTGCTGTGCGCCTCCAACCCGCTCTCCACCCAGGATGACGTCGCCGCCTCGCTGGTGGCGGACTACGGCATCCCGACGTATGCCATCAAGGGCGAGGACGAGGCGACCTACTACCGGCACATCGCCACCGCGCTCGATCACCAGCCGCAGATGACGATGGACGATGGCTGCGACCTGGTGACGACGCTCCATAAGGCGCGCCCCGAACTCGTGCCGCACGTCATCGCCGGGACGGAGGAGACGACGACCGGCGTCATCCGGCTGCGCAGCATGCAGGCCAATGGCGTGCTCAAGTTCCCGGTGCTGGCGGTCAACGACTCGGACACCAAGCACCTGTTTGACAATCGCTACGGCACCGGGCAGTCCACAATCGACGCGGTCATCCGCGCCACCAACCTGCTGCTGGCCGGGCGCACGCTGGTCGTCGCGGGCTACGGCTGGTGCGGCAAGGGGGTCGCCTCGCGGGCGAAGGGGATGGGCGCCAATGTGATCGTCACCGAGGTGGACCCGGTGCGGGCCATCGAGGCGCTGATGGACGGCTTCCGCGTCATGCCGATGGTCGAGGCGGCGGCGATCGCCGATATCATCATTACCGTGACCGGCGATATCAACGTGCTCGACCACGCCCACTTCGCCGTCCTCAAGGACGGCGCGGTGATCGCCAACTCGGGCCACTTCAACGACGAGATCAATATCCCGGCGCTGGAAGCGCTGGCGACGGGTGGCCATCAGCCGGTCAAGGACTTCGTCGAGGAGTACAGCCTGGCGGATGGGCGCAAAGTCTATCTGCTGGCCGAGGGGCGGCTGGTGAACCTGTCGGCGGCGGAGGGCCATCCGGCGAGTGTGATGGACATGAGCTTCGCCAACCAGGCGCTAGGCGCGGAGTACATGCTCAAGAGCGCCGGCAGCCTCGCGCCGCAGGTCTACACCATCCCAGCCGAGATTGACCGCGAGATCGCGCGCCTCAAGCTCGCGGCGATGGGCGTGGCGATTGACACGCTGACCTCCGAGCAGGAGGCCTACCTCGCGGCGTGGGAGTCCGGAACCTAGGCGCCAGAACAGCGCCGCGACCAATTTGGCGCGTCAGGCTGGGGAACTGGCCCGACGCGCTCCCAGAAGCGCCACGAGAGCGCCGCGCGATAGCGCGAGGCATACAGAGGCGCTATCCAGACGATCCAGGCGAGACCAGCCGGAATGGCAAAGAGAGGCAAGTACAAGCGATGGCGGACACCAGTTTCATGAGCTCGCCCCGCACGTTCTTCACCAGCGAGAGCGTGACCGAGGGGCATCCCGACAAGTTGTGCGACCAGATCAGCGACGGCGTGCTCGATGCGTTGCTGACCGATGACAAGACGGCGCGCGTCGCCTGCGAGACGGCGACGACGACCGGCCTGATCCTGGTGGCGGGCGAGATTACCACCACCGCCTGGGCCGATATCCCCGCCATCGTGCGCTCGACCATCGAGAAGGTCGGCTACATCGACGCGCGCTATGGCTTTGACTACCGTACCTGCGGCGTCGTGACATCGATTGGCAAGCAGAGCCCGGATATCGACCAGGGCGTGAGCGCCTCGGTGGAATACCGCGCGCGCATGGCGGACGGCGCGCTCTCCGATAGTGAGCTTGACGCCATCGGCGCCGGCGACCAGGGCATGATGATCGGCTTCGCCTGCGACGAGACGCCAGAGTACATGCCCGCGACCATCAGCTACGCCCACAAGCTGACCCGCCGCCTCTCCGAGACGCGCCGCGCCTCCTGGGATGGCAATGGACCGATGGAGTATCTGCGGCCCGACGGCAAGAGCCAGGTCACCATCCAGTACGAGCATGGCCGTCCGGTGCGCGTGGATACGGTCGTCGTCTCCACCCAGCATGCGGCCGACGTCAGCCAGGACCAGATCCGCGCCGACGTCATCGAGCACATCATCAAGCCGGCCATTCCCGCCGACATGCTGGACGCCAACACCAAGTTCTTCGTCAACCCGACCGGGCGCTTCGTGGTCGGCGGCCCGATGGGCGACGCTGGCCTTACCGGCCGCAAGATCATCGTCGATACCTACGGCGGCATGGCGCGGCACGGCGGCGGCGCCTTCAGCGGCAAAGACCCGACCAAGGTGGACCGCTCGGCGGCCTATGCGGCGCGCTATGTGGCCAAGAATATCGTCGCCGCTGGCCTGGCCAGCCGCTTCGAGGTCCAGATCGCCTACGCGATTGGCGTAGCCCATCCGCTCTCGCTCTTCGTCGAGACGTTCGGCACAGGCAAGATCCCCGATGAGGAGATCACCGCGCTGATCCGCGAGCATTTCGAGCTGCGCCCGGCGGGCATCATTCAGTCGCTCGACCTGCGCCGCCCGATCTACCAGCCGACCGCCGCGTTTGGCCACTTCGGCCGCACAGATATCGAGTTCCCTTGGGAGCGCCTCGATAAGGTAGAGACGCTGCGCAAGGCCGTTGGCGCCTCCAGCGCGACCGCTAGCCGCTAACTCAAACGCTCATCACGCATGCCAGCCCCACCGTCCAGTCAGGCGATGGGGCTGGTGGCTATCTGATGGGGCGGGTTAGGCGCCGTCCCCGCTGGTCTTGTCACTCCCATTGCTCTCATGCCCATTCTGCGCCGCGATGGCGATATGGGTGGCGAGCACGGTGTGGTTCTCGCCAGTCTTATGGCCGCGCACTTCTAGCTGCTCGCCGGGAGTGACCAGCGACAGCGCGCTGAGCAGCGGGCGGGCCACGCCAGTTCCGTCATCAATCGTCGTGTTGGCGTCCACCTTGATGTGCATTGCGCGGCCGTTCTTGACACGCGCGGCGATGAGTGAGTCCACGCCAACCTCGAGCGCCTTCACACGCCAGCGCTTCCCAAGCTTGCCGTGTCCGCCACGCTTGCCCTTCTTTGTCTTTCTTGCCTTCCCCGCTTTGCCGCTCGCAGCTTTCCCATTCATTGTGAGCGGTGGAGTGGCCGAGATTTCCGCGAGTTGGGCGGGACGGAAGAGTTCACCGCTGTAGGTGCGCGGAATGAGCATTGTTACTGCTCCCGCAAGCAGCGAGAACTCATAGACGACACCTTCCGCGGTCGGCGCTTCATCCTGGAGGTGGACCGTGCCGCCATCCACCTGGAGTGGCAGGACGACCGGGGACTGCAGCGTCACATGAGCGGCGCGGTAGTATTGGGCGACCTCCGGGTCAGGCTTGCGCTGAAACAGCAGTGGGCCGATGGTGCGCGCGGCGCTGAGGGCCCCAGTCGCTGTCATCAGGCAGACATCGAACATGCCATCATCGGCGAAGGCGTCGGCGGTGACTTTGGTAAAACTGCCGTAGCCGCGCGTGTTGCCAACGATGACTTCGGAGACGCGGCCGGCCCAGCGCAGGTCGCCCATCTGGACGCGCACCGGCACGATCTGGGCGGCGGGCAGCGCCTGAAGCGCCGCCAGCCCGACCGCGGCCACGCCGATGCGGTTCTTGAGCGCCTTATTGATGCGCTCAACGATCGCGCCATCTATCCCAACGCCCGCCATGAGAATAAAGTGCGTCTTGTGCTTGCCGTTGACGGTCACCTGTCCGGCATCCATGCGGCGGCGCTCGGCATCTACCAGTTGCATGGCCGCCAGTCGCAGGTCTGGCGCGACACCGATCTCATGCGCCCAGACATTGGCTGTGCCACCGGGCAGCACGCCGACGGCTGTCTCCGTCCCTAGCACACCCTCGACCAGCTCGTTAAGCGTGCCGTCGCCGCCACAGTCCACGACGACGTGACACCCTTCCTGGGCAGCTTCGCGCGCCAGCTCTGTAGCATGGCCGCCATGCAATTTCTGACGCACCGAGACATCCCAGCCGTGCTCACGCAGAATGCTGAGTGGGTCAGAGAGATCCACCCCGCCCCGCCCGGACCGCGGGTTCGTGATCAGCCGCGCCCGTACTCCGCCTGTCATCATTATTTCTTCCCCCTCATGCGCTGGAGACGTTCCCTCCCCAATACGACGCCCCTGCGCGATCCGGCGACGCCCCGCCGCTCATCCGGCCTGCGGGACGCGGATGCGGCGGTAGCGCGCCTGGGCGAGTGAATAGACGCCATATGCCAGCAGGCCGAGCGCCACCAGCCCGAGCAGCGGATGGCCGAGCGGCTGCGCAAGCAGCGCGCCCAGCGCGCCCGAGAGGCCCTTGGCCTGGCCCGGGTTGTGCTGCAGCGCGGCGATGATGAAGAAGAAGCCGATGATGGTGAAGACGACGCCTAGCGCGGCGTTGCCGATGCGCCCGGTCAGGATCACCGCATCGCGGATGTTGGCTGGCGCCTGGCCGAGCTCCAGCTGCTTGCGGAAATCGGCGGAGTATGCGCGATAGAAGAGCGCGCCCGCCACCACCAGCACGACCAGTCCCACCACGACGACCAGAAACGCACCGCCTGGCGCGGCCAGCAGACGCGCGGTCCAGTCCTGCGCCTGCGAGTTGGAACTCTTGCCGCTGCCGCTCTTGCCGGTGGCCAGCCCGAAGGCGATAAACGCCAGAGCGCCGTAGGTCAGCGCGACCACCGCGTAGCCGAGCCGGACCAGAACGCCTTTCACATCCGTTCCGTAGTGTTCGGTATCGAGGGTCGCCTCGATCACGCACCAGAGCGCGTAGCCCAGCCAGCCAATGGCGGCGACGACCAGCAGGAAGGCGCCGAAGGGCTGATGATAGATCAGTTGTGTCGCGCCGGTCTGGTCGGTCAGCGCGCCACCAATGCCGAGAGCGGCGAAGAGCGCCAGGCCGCCGATGATGAGATAGACCACCGCCTTCGCGGCGTAGCCCGCATGCGCGAGCGTGGTCACCGCTTTACTGTCCGCGGCGTGACGCGCCATTTGATCGGCGTCCTGGATCGCTCCTTCGTGATTTCGCATCCTAAACCTCCCCAAAGCGTGGAAGATAACAATCGTTACGACGACCGTCATGCCACCTAGCAAATAGCTGGCCAGCGCATCAGTAGGCCAGTGCTCGCCCGTCCACAGGCGCGAGATGCCGATGAAGGCCAGAAAATAGACGCTCATCACCTGAATTGCGCGGAACAACAGCTTCCACCGCGGATGGACGCGCGTTTCCTGTACGGTCAGGAATAGCAGGAAGCCATAGAATGTCGTGACATGCGAGACGTGGCCCGACGGGAAACTGGACAGCCCGATATTGGCGATGGCGTGGATATGGACGCCATGCGGGCGCGGACGGTGAACCCAGCCGTTGAGCGCGAAGCTGACGCTATCACCAACAAATCCGGCGATCAGGACGCAGATCATCGAGCGCCACTGGCGGAAGATCAGCAGGACGAGCGCGACGAGAAAGACCATCAATCCCGCCGGGAACGGCCAGTTGGCGTCACCAGCGAAGTTGATGAAGGCCACCAGGAACGGCTGATGGATGCTCTGAATGGCCGCGATCAAACCCACCTCACCGAAAAACTCCGCGCCCGGATGCGCATGCAGATAGAGCGCGAGACCCATCACGATGGCCAGCGCCACCACCCAGGCTCCCGCGACGACGAAGACCCGCCGCCGGCTATAGGGCAGCCAGTCGAACAGGATATCAGGCTGTGAGGCCGCCCGAGGTGTGGACGGGGGAGCTTCAGGCCGGCCTACCGGCGTAAATGCGTGTTCTCCTATGTCTGTCATTACGTTGTCCTTTCAAGAGAGCGCGGGCGCGTATCCTCACATGGGCACAGTTGTCCCCTTCGGGCGGCGACCCCCGCTTCTTCGTCTCTGTGTTGGTTGTGCGTTTCTGTGTTGGTTGTGCGTTGGCGCGTGGTCCGCCCGAAAGGTGTTAGTCAGCGGCCGCCCGTGACGTCGCCGCTGAGATCAGGCTGCGCCGAAAGCTCGTTCGCGCTGGCGCCGAGCGTCTGGGACGCTGGCGCCGCGATGGGTGACGCCTCGTGGGCTTGTTTGGACTTGGCCCAGGTGTAAACCTGCAGTACGCCGCCCAGATACATGCCGCCAAAGAGGTAGCCCGCGGCGACATCGCTGGGCCAGTGGGCGCCGAGGTAGACCCGCGAAGGGCCCACAAGTCCAATGAGCGCGCTCCCAAGACCGACGATGCCGCGCCGGAGCGCGGACGGGCGCAGGTTCGCCAGCGCGGCCGCCACTAGAAAGCCAAAGGCGCTGGTGTAGAACATTACATGGCCGCTGGGAAAACTCGGCTCCTTGATGATCCGCAGCACACGCACCGCTGATTCGGCCGGGCGCTCGCGGCGCACGATACGCTTGAGCGCAAAGTTGACGGCGTTCACGCCAGTGGCGATCATCATAAAGACGGCTTCCAGCCGGAAGCGCATGAGCCAGAGCAGCGCGGTCGTCAGTGTGACGACAATGGCGGTAGGGCCAGGGAATCCGGCCCATGCCACCGCCCGCCACCAGTGGTCCCGGGCGGGCGTGCGCGTGCGCTGCAGCGCGCGGGTGATGCGCATATCGCCCGGCAGCAGGCTGGCGCGGCTGGCCGCGATACCCATGCCAACCCCCAGCGCGCCGCCCACCAAATAGAGCGTGCGGATGAGCCGCAAGCGCCGCGCGGCGCGGCGCGGCGGCTGGGCTACCGGACCGACCGCGCTTTCGACGACGCCCTCGGGCGCGCCGCCCGTCGCCCGGGCCACCGCCGCGATGGCCGAGGCGGCCGCAGCCGTCGGCGCGCTGGGCTGGCTGGCGGATGCTTCTGCTGCCTCAGGCGTCTTTTGGGCCACTTCCGGCGCTTCAGCGCCGGTCGCCGTGGAGTTACGCTTGAGTGTCGAGGAGACCGCGCGCAGCGTGATGCGCCAGGGCTGCTCTACGAGCCGCGCTGGAGCGGGCAGCGCGGCCAGCCGAAGCGCGCCGGGAAGCGCGCGGACCTCGATGCGCCGCCAGCGCCCGTCCGGCCCGCAGTCGCCCGCAAGCTCACCGTCCACCTCGATGGGCCAGGCCGCGAACTCTCGGTCCTGGCTCGGCTCGACAAGGACCGTGCGGGCGCGGAACCGCCGCGCGCGCGCGTCCTGAATCGCGCGCCCGCCGATGCGCTGGGCGAGCGCGGCCAGCAATTGGATGGGTTGGTAACGCTCATAAACCGTTACGTCGAGCAGACCGTCGTCCATGCGTGCGCCGGGCGCGACGTTCAGGCGCATGGCGATAACGGGGGCGTTACAGATGACCACGTGCAGCGCCTGGAAATGGCGCCGTGCGCCGTCGATGACGAGCGTCAGTGGCGCCGGCTGGTAGGCCTTGATGGTCTTGCTGAACTCCGCCGCGGCCGCCCCGACCGAGACATTGTTTTGCTTGACCGATTCCCCGATGCGCATCAACTCCGAGAGCATGCCGAATCCAGCTTCTTCGATGAAGGTCATATCGCCGATCTGGCCCAGGTCCAGTGGACGGAAGCGCTTCGTCCTCAGCGCCCCCGCGAGGCTGTCGAGCGCCGCCTCCGGGTTCTCGGGTATACCAAGCGTGGCGGCGACGTTATTCATCGTGCCAGCGGGGAGGACGCCGAATGCGGCGGAACCGCCCGCGAGGCCCGCGCGCCGCAGCCCCCGCGTCACGTCATGGATCATCCCATCGCCGCCGACGGCGATCACCGCGAGCGCATGCTCCAGCGAGAGGCGCCTGGCGGTTTCCGCGGCGTCGTCATCGGGGCCAAGCGCGATCACGTCGCCGTCCAGTCCGCGCGTGCGCAGCCCCTCGCGCAGCGCATCAACCGTGAACGCGCCCGCGCCTGTCTGGTTGGCGCTCATGTGCATGAGCGCGACAACCCGCCCGGTCGCCGGTAGCTGCGGCGCCTGCGGAGATGGGACAACCGATTCCATGGATTCCATGAATGAGAAGGAGCCTTTCACTCAATATTTCTTGCAGATCCGTCACCACGCGAATCGCATATGTGGCGTGTGGGCTTCTGGGCGCGGCGCGCCCACTGCGGCGCAAGCTCAACGTTAGCGAAGGCGTGGTGGCGCAAGAATGGCGCCAGCGCATCCCGACGGGCAAATATATGCGGTTGCTGGCGTTCCAGAAGCGCGTCCGCGCGTTAATCATCCAGAGACGGCGGCGCGTGCGAAAGCGTCCGGTGTCCACCATGATGAGGCATGCCGCCGCGCCTGTCGCCGCCCGCCGCCGCATGTCGCGGGATGAACTGAGGTCGAGTACGTGCGAAGGATTCCGCGCTGGTCGCTAGCGTTCGCTGGGTTGGTTTGTCTGTCGGTTTTTGCCTATTGGGGCGTTTGGCTGCCGCTGCGCTCCAGCGGTTATGACTTCACGGGGCCGTATGAGGCGGCCTATGCGCTGGGACATCATGCGTCACTGCAGGTCTACGATGTCGCGGCGCAACGCGCATACAGCGCCACCACGCTGCATCTGCCCGACGGCCCCTCTGATTTCCGCTGGACACCACCGATGGCGGTCTTCCTCATTCCGCTGGGGTTGCTACCCTACGCGGCGGCGCGGGTCATCTGGTGGGCGCTGGGCGTGGTAGGACTGGCGACAAGCGTCTGGCTGCTGGCGCGCTGCGTGGCCGTCATCCGCGCTATGCGTGCGAGCCAGGAGGATGCGCGCGCAGCATTCTGGCCCGCGCTGGCCCTGCTGGCGTGCGCTGCGGCTGTCATGCAGCCCGTGACGGATAGCCTGCGGCTGGGGCAAAGCGCGACCATCCTGCTGCTGGGCTTCGCGCTCATGGCGTATGGCGAGGTCTTCGACCGGCAAACACTGGGCGGGATCGGACTGGCTATCGCCATTCTGGATAAGCTCTTCCCAGGCGCGCTGCTCCTCTACTTCCTCTGGCGCGGACGTTACCAGGTGGTGTGGGTGGCGTTGGCCGGCGTGGCGCTGGCGTGCCTCGTGACCCTGCCCGTGACCGGCGTGGCGATGTATGGCGCGTTCGCGCATGCGCTGCTGGCCTTCTCCGCGGAGCCAAATGGCGGCGCGGTCAATCTCTCGCTCTTTCACGCCCTGATCGTGACGGCGTCAGCGCTGCTGCGTCCGGGGCGACCAGAGGCGCGCGGCGCGCTGTATGTCGCGCTGGCCGCGCTGGTCTGCGCGGGGCTCTTCGCCGTGGCGCTGGGGGCGCGGGGCTGGCCTGCCGCGCTGCGGCGGGGCGCTCAAGTGGACGGCGAGACGCCGGAAGCGCGGCTCTTCGCCTTTTCCTGGATTGTGACCGCTTTGCTCGCGCTGGAGCCAGTGGACTGGGTCTTCTATTATCTCCTGGCGCTAGTTCCGCTCGCCTGGCTCGTGGCGTGGCCCGGAGATGAACAGAGAGATCGAAGGGTGATGTGGCTCCTGCCGCCACGTTCAGTGTGGCGGGTCATAGGTTTCGTTGGGTGCGCGCTGGCCGTAGCCCCACTGCCATTCGATACGCGCACGGCCGCGCCCATGAGCCTGGCCTTCATGTTCGGGATCTGCGCGCGTCCGGCTGGAATACTCGGGCTGTGGCTGGCGCACGCGGCGTCGCGCGGGCGGAAAGCCGCGAGCGAGACGTCCGCGCTTGCGCTGGAGGCGACTTGACCGGCCTGGTAGGGAAACGCATACTGATGAGGTCGCTCGTCTACCTGGGACCATGCCCCAGACGTTTGGAGCGATAAGGAGAGCGCGCATGCCGTTCTTTGGATTCTTCCGCCGCCGCAAGCCCATGCGGGACCGTGGCCATACAGCATCTCAGGGCGAGCGTCAGTACGTCGCCGATGCGCCATATCTTCTGCCCAAAGACCTGGGAGAGACGAACCGCCTGGATTTCCAGCACTACATGTTGCGACACGCGCTCAGGGGCAACTATGGCGCGCCGCTGGAGGACCCCCGCGATATTCTGGATGTGGGCAGCGGCACGGGACGCTGGGCGATGGATCTCGCGCAGCAGTTCCCGCAGGCGAGCGTCGTCGGCATGGACCTGGCGCCCCCAGCGGTCGAGGCGCGGGCAACCCCACGGCCAGGGCCTGAGAATTACCGCTTCGTCCAGGGGAATGCGCTCGAGCGCATCCCATTTCCTGATGAGAGCTTCTCGTTTGTCCATCAGCGCTTCCTGACGCTGGCGATTCCCGCGGCGCGCTGGCCGGATGTGGTGGCTGAGCTTCTGCGAGTGACGCGGTCTGGTGGCTGGGTGGAACTGGTGGAGACTGAGCCGCCAACGGGCGCGCCCGCCATTGACCAGCTCGCGGCCTGGGGCGTTGAGTTGACCACCCGCCGCGGTATCGACATGAGTCTGATGGCGCGCATCGGCGAGCTGCTGCGCAATAGTGGCGCAAGCCAGGTCACCGCGCGCACCGTGAAGATGGCGGTCGGCAAGCCCGCCGGGCACATTGGCGCAATGGCGGCGGTGGACTACATGACCGCGCTCTCCGCCGTGCGGGCGCCACTGGCGAAGATGGGCATTGTGGATGAGGAGCGCTTCGACTCCATGATGGAGCGCGGGAGGCAAGAGTTCGATCAGGGCGTCTACATCCAGCCCATCTACGTCGCCTTTGGCCAGAAGCCATAGGGCGTGAGCCGCGTGCGGGCCAGCCCAGTGGCCCCACCAGGAGCGTCCCGCCGCCCTTTAGGCGGCCATGAGCCGCGCCCTGAGCGCCGCCAGCGCGACGGGTAGTTCGCTGACCGCGTCGACGATGATGTCGGCGCCGCGGGCCTTGAAGAGATCGGCGGCTGCCCCCTCCGCGACGGCGGCGGCCAGCGCGGTGGGCAGGCCGGGGCGGTGGGGCAGAACCTCGGCGCGGTAGCGCAGTGTTAGCTCCAGGTCGTCTCCGGTATCGCCAATATAAACCGCCGCGCGCGAGCCGAGGGTTTCCAGCGCGTAGACCAGCGCCTGCGGATCGGGCTTGGTGTGCAGCGATGCGGGAACGATGACCGAGAACGGGGGGTGTACGGCGACGCCATGCGGGCCGCTCCGCGTCTGGGCTACGCCCTCGGGGGCGATGAGGGCCAGCGCCTCCTCGACCTCCGGGCTATTCCGCCCAGTGATGAGTCCATAGCGTGTGACGCCCTGCGCCGCCAGCGCGGGCAGCGTCTCCGGCGTCAACAGTGAGACCTCGGCGGAGACATGGCCTGGCGCGTCTGGCATATACCGCGCTGCGTGGCCGTACAGTCTCCGCACACCGTCGGCTCCCCAATGGAGCTCATCGTGGACCCAGCGCGCCAACTCCGGATCAGGGAGCGCGCTCGCGGGGACGGTCGCACGCAGCCATACGAGGCCGCCGCGCCCTGCCTGGCTGGCGGCGAGCGCGTCGGCCGCCCATACGGTGAGTGGCCGCGTGGCGCGCGGGTCGCCGCGCCATTCCCGGAGCCGCGCCGTCCAGATGCCAGCCAGCGCCGGAACCAGATCCCAGTCACTGTTGAATCCGCCCGCCAGCTTGAACGCCAGCACGTCCTCGGGCGTCACCAGCGGATTCGGCCCGCCGCTCAGTCCCGCCTGTGCGCGCACCAGATAGTCCGTGGCCTCGATCACGGAACGGCGGTACGAGCCTGACGTGTCCACCAACACACCATCGATATCGAAGAGCGCGGTATCAAGCCAGTCCGCGCCACCGAGCGCCACACGTTCCAGGTCGGGTCGAAGCCAGTACATGCCTACCTCATCGCCAGTCATCGCCAGCCATCAGCGCACGCAGACAGCGGCGCGCTTCACCTGAACTGTATCACCGCGCGTTGCGGCGCCCACTCGGTGTACACTACCGACCAGACCAGACGCCGCAGGTTGGCGTCGCGGCGCTGTCATCGACGGGTCTCGATGCAGAGGAGGAAACCATGGAGTCGGATGTCACAGGGCTCCTGACGCAGCCTGCGCTGGTGGTGGCGGAGCGAATCCGGTCAGGTGAGGTTCAGGCGCGTGAGGTCGTGGAGGCGGCGCTCGTCCAGGCCGAGTCGCGGAAGGATCTCAATGCCTTCACATTCGTGGACGGAGAGCGCGCCCTGGCGGCGGCGACCGCCATACAGCCAGGCGACCCGCGACCGTTCGCCGGCGTGCCGATGGCCATCAAGGAGCTCACCGCGGTCGAGGGGCAGCCCTTCACGATGGGCTCGGAGATCTTCGGCCCGTTTCAGGCCCAGCGTGACGCCTACACAGTGCGGCGGTTGCGCGACGCGGGCTTCGTCCTGATTGGGCGCACCTCGTCGCCGGAGTTTGGCATCACGCCGACGACGGAGCCGCGGCGCTTTGGCCCGACCCGCAATCCGTGGGACCGCGCGCGAAGCTCTGGTGGCTCGTCAGGTGGCGCGGCGGCGGCCGTCGCGGGGGGCGTCCTTCCCGCCGCGCAGGGCAGCGATGGCGGTGGCTCGCTGCGCATCCCCGCCGCCTGTTGCGGGCTGATTGGACTCAAGGCCAGCCGCGGCCGTATCTCCTCCGGCCCCGAATTTGGCGACAACATGCTCTCGACGAATGGCGCGGTCACCCGCACGGTCGCTGACGCGGCCGCGCTGCTCGACATCATGGCGGGCTATGAGGTTGGCGACGCGACCTGGGCGCCACCGCCGCCAGAACCCTTCTCCAACGCGCTGAAACAACCGCCCGCGGCGCTACGCATCGCCTATACCACTGTTTCTCCGCTGGGGACAGTGGTGGACCCGATGGCCATCAAGGCGACCCAAGACGCGGCGCGACTGCTGGAGTCGCTGGGACACCAAGTCGTGGAGATGACGCCGCCGGTCTGGCAGACGGCGGAACTCGAGCCTGCGTTCAACGCGATCTATGGCGCGAGTATCGCCAGCGGCGTGCGGGCGGGGGCCAGCGTGACGCGGCGCGCGCCCACGCCGGAGCTGGTTGAGCCGCTGACGTGGTGGTTCTACGAGCAGGCGATGCGCGCGAGCGGCGCGGAGCTGCTAGAGGCGGTCACGCTGCTGCAACAGTATTCACGCCAGCTCATCGCATTCTTCACGCAGTTCGACATCCTGCTTACTCCGACCCTCGGCCAGCGCCCACTGCCAATCGGCTACCTTAATCCGCAGGGCGCGGACCCCGTGGCGGAGTGGCGCAAGGCCGCGGAGTACACGCCATTCACCCCAATCTTCAACGTCACGGGCCAGCCCGCGATTTCCCTTCCGCTCTACCACGGCGAAGATGACCTGCCGCTGGCCGTGCAATTCGTCGCGCCGCCGCTGGGCGAGGCGCTGCTGCTCACCCTGGCGGCGCAGCTGGAGGCGGCGCTACCCTGGAGTGGCCGGCGGCCCGCAGACGCCTGATCCGGCGCCATCCATGCGTGTCGGGATGATACGTTTGGCTTGCCAAAGGTATGCTACGGCGCAGCATCGGGCGCGCTGGGCGTGTATACTATGCCCAACAGTACGTGGGGAGGTCGCGCCACGCGCCGCATAAAGCGCGTCGCGGCGCGACTTCTCTCCGGCGCTGGCGGCGGTACTGTGAGCGCGCTCCGCGATGAGGAGGAGCGTGGACGCTGCCAGCATGGAACACCGTCGCGATTGATTAGCGCATGGGCTGAGGCGTCAGGAGGGGCCTCAGTTGACGAGGTGGGGGCTGTTCGGAGACCATCAGCGGGGAGCCCTCAGGGCGTGGCCATCGCCCTCTTCTAAGGTCGCGGGCAAATACGGCGGGTGACTGCCGGGACAAGACGCGGCCACTGGCCTGAACAATCAGGAGACACACACCCTCCATGTGTGGAATCGTGGGGTATGTGGGCTCGCAGAGCGCCACACCCATTTTGCTTGATGGACTCGAGCGGCTTGAGTACCGCGGTTACGATTCGGCGGGCATCGCCGTCATCTCGACTGAAGGCGACCTTCAAGTCGCCAAGACCAAGGGCAAGCTCGCCGCCTTGCGCGCTCTGGTAAAAGCTGCGGAGCCCGAGGGCGCGGTCGGCATCGGCCACACCCGCTGGGCGACGCATGGCCGTCCCAGCGACGAAAACGCCCATCCGCACGCCGATTGTCGCGACATGGTGACCGTCGCGCACAACGGCATCATCGAGAACTACGCCAGCCTGCGCGCCGAACTGGAAGCGGCAGGCCACACCATGCGCTCCCAGACCGATACCGAGGCGCTGGCGCACCTGATCGAAGACCAGCTTCGGGAGACGGATGACCTTGCGGCGGCCGTGCGCGCGGCGCTGGCGCGGGTCACCGGCTCCTACGCTATCGCGGTCGTCAGTCGCGCGCACCCTGGCGTGGTCATTGGCGCGCGCATGAACGGTCCACTGATCGTCGGCCTGGGCAAGGGCGAGAACTTCCTCGCCTCCGATATTCCGGCCGTCCTGCGCCACACCCGCGAGATCATCCCGCTGGATGACGGTGAGATGGTCGAGCTGACCGCCAACAGTGTGCGGTTTACGACGCTGGCGGGCGTGGAGACGCGCCACACGCCGACGCATGTGGACTGGGACATCGAGGCGGCGGAGCGCGGTGGTCACCCACACTTCTTCGCCAAGGAGATTAGCGAGCAGCCCGAGGCCGCGCACAAGGCGCTCGCCGGCCGCATCCTGACGCGCGAGCCGGAGCCCACGCTGGCGCTTGAAGCGCTCGACAGCCTCCGCGCTGCGGGCAAGCTGGACGCCGTGCGCCGTATCACGCTGCTGGGGTGCGGCACCTCGATCCACGCCGGGCTGATCGCGCGCTATGCGCTGGAGCGCTGGACGCGGCTGCCCGTCGAGATTGCGATCGCCTCGGAATATCGCTACGCCGAGCCAATCGTCGGGCCGGATACGCTCTGCGTCGCCATTACCCAGTCGGGCGAGACGACCGACACGCTGGCGGCGACGCGGCTGGCGCGCGAGGCGGGAGCGCCCGTGATCGCCGTGACCAACATCGTCGGCAGCGCCATTACCCGTATGGCGGACGCGACGCTCTACTTGCAGGCGGGACCGGAGATCAGCGTGGCGGCGACCAAGTCCTTCGTCACGATGATCCTTACGCTGTACCTGCTGGGCGTCTGGTTGGGCCGCGAGCGCGGCGCGCTGACCGAGGCCGAGGAGCGGGCGGTCCTGCATGCCCTGCTCGATTCGCCCGAACTGATGCGGCGCACGCTGGATTCGCTGGCCGACGGGCCGAACGCCGCCGCGCTGGGCGCGGCGGTGGCGCTGCTGAAGGATTGCCACAGCGCGCTCTTCGTCGGGCGCGGCGCGGGCTATCCGCTGGCGCTGGAGGGCGCGCTCAAGCTGAAAGAGCTCTCCTATGTGCATGCGGAGGGCTACGCCTCGGGCGAGATGAAGCACGGCCCAATCGCGCTGCTCGATCAGGCGACGCCGCTGGTTGCCATCGCCACCGCCAGCGCGACCTATGAGAAGGTCGTCTCGAACATCCAGGAGGCGCGGGCGCGCGACGCGTATGTCATCGCCATCGCCACCGAGGGAGACACCGGAATCCACCAACACGCCGACACGGTGATCTTTGTTCCGCCAGCGCTGGAGACGTTCACGCCGCTCTTCGCGGTCATCCCGCTACAGCTGCTCGCCTACTATGTGGCCATGGCGCGCGGCTGCAACGTGGACCAGCCGCGCAACCTCGCCAAGTCGGTGACGGTCGAGTAGAAGTGCCGCACACACAACGGCGACTTCACCATATCAATGGCGAGACTGCCGTTGTGCGTGTAGGTGTACGATTACCCGATGTCGCGCGCCGCAGTCAGCGGGTCTGGCTCATAAGCTCCCGCGGAACTCGCTCAGTCTTCGGGTTATCTTCTGGCGACTCCGCCAGGTCGGCTGCGTCCTCATCGCCGTCTGGTCGCAACCAGGCGAAGCGCGCCGTGAAGTGGCGCATAGCCGCGGGTTGGTAGGTCATGCGCATACCGCCAATCGCCTGGCCTAGCCCGGCTACGTGGATCACCGCGTCGGCTACATAGGCGAGGTGATTCCGCGTGTACACGCGCCGGGGAATCGCCAGGCGCACTAACTCGGCCGGAGCGGGCTCTTCAGCGCCATCGGGGAGACGGCGCCCAAACGCGACGCTACCAATCTCTACGCTGCGGATGCCCGCCTCCTGGTACAATTTCACACTGAATGCCCACGCGGGATACTCCGCCGGCGGAATATGTGACAGGATCGCCCCGGCGTCCACGTAGACCGCATGTCCGCCAGTTGGCCGGACGATGGGTATCCCCGCCGCCAGCAACCGATCCCCCACCTCCGCGACGCTGGCGATACGGTCTGCCAGATAGCGCTTGTCGAGGACTTCCTGCAATCCGATGGCGATGGCTTCCATATCGTAGCCCGCCAGCCCGCCATACGTGGTAAAGCCCTCGCTGAGGATCAATTGATCGGTACACGCTTGCGCCCAGGCGTCATCGCGCATGGCCAGAAAGCCGCCGATGTTGGCCAGGCCATCTTTCTTGGCGCTGAAGGTGCAACCGTCCGCGTAGCTGAACATCTCCTGGGCGATTTCACGCGGAGTGCTCTCCGCATAAGACGCCTCGCGCAGCTTGATGAGCCAGGCGTTTTCCGCGAAGCGACAGGCGTCCAGGAAGAGGGGTATGCCATAGCGATGGCAGAGCGCGCTTACCGCGCGGATATTCGCCATACTTACGGGTTGCCCACCGCCAGCATTGTTGGTGATGGTGATCATGCAGAGCGGTATGCGCTCGACGCCGCGTTCGAGAATCGTCGCCTCGAGCCGTTCGAGATCGACATTGCCCTTGAAGGGGTGGTCCACCGCTGGGCTCCGCCCTTCCGGGATGACCAGGTCGAGCGCTTCCGCGCCGCGCGCCTCGATATTGGCGCGAGTGGTGTCGAAGTGCGCGTTGTTGGGAATCACATCACCTGGCCTGCACACCGTTCCAAAGAGGATGCGTTCGGCGGCGCGCCCCTGATGCACAGGCAGAATATGCGTGAACCCCGTGATCTCGCGGGCGGCGCGCTCGAATTTGCGGAATGATGCGCTACCCGCGTAGGCTTCGTCGCCGATGTGCATCGCGCCCCATTGGGCTGCGCTCATCGCGCTGGTGCCTGAATCGGTGAGCAGGTCGATCATGACATCTTCGGCGCGCAGGCGGAAAGGATTGTAGCCCCCCTCGATCAACGCGGCTGTGCGCTCTGCGCGCGAGGGAAAGCGCAGCGGCTCGACACTTTTGATGCGAAAGGGCTCGAACGCGACAGACGGCTGGAAACTCATCGGGCGTACCCTTTTTCCTCTATTTGCTCATCGGGCGGTCGGGAGCGCTGGCAGGGCCTGGGCGTTCCCTTTATAGCAGGCTGGGCGATGTAATCCGAAGGTAAAGAGAGGCGCTCACAGCCGCGTCACAGGAGCCGGGCGAATTATCACAGAGCTGTCACTGGTATTAGACGACGACGCCAATTCCTCCCGCGCGCTCAGCGCGCCGGAGCGCGAGCGACAGCATGGCGTAGCCGCCCGCGCCGCAGACCAGCGCGGCGACGATGAGCGGCGCGAGGTTGCTCCAGAGCGTCGCTGAGCGCCAATCCTCGCCGGTGAGGACGAGCAGGCGCACGGCGGCCAGGCCATACGTCTGTGGGAGCGCGCCGCTCAGCCAGCCCAGCCATCGGGGCACAAGCGCCAGCGGGACGTACAGGCCGCTCGACAGCATGACGAGGTAGCGATATGCCCAGGTAATCGGGTCCTGGCCGCTCTTGACTTCGAGCAGGAAGAAGAGGCTCGCTCCAGCGATGCCAAGTCCCGCGTTCGCGAGCGTGAGCAGCAGGCACGCGATGACCACCAGTGGGATGTTGATGTTTGCGCGCAGGCTGACGCCACCGAAGAGGAGGATGAGAACCAGGGCGACGCCTTGCAGCGCCGCGGAGAAGAGGACGTCCCAGCCCAGACGCCCGAGCACGTTCGCCCAGATTCCATGGATGGAGAGCCGGTAGGTCTCCAGCCGCTTCTCCCAAAACGCTTCGGAGATGGTGGTAAATGGACCGTTGAGCGCGCTGAGACACACCTGGTTGAGCAGGACGCCGACGACGACATACGCCAGATAGTTCCCACCGTACTGGCCGACGTCTCCGCTGGCGCTGGAGTCCAGGAAACGTCCGACGAAATACCAGACACCGACGGTGGTAAGCTCTTGCGCCCCGGCGAGCAGGAGATTCGAGGGGTAATAGCGCAGATTGCGGTATGCCAGCCAGCCAGCGACCCAGCATGCGCGCAGGAATCCTGCGAAACCGGCGCGCTGCTGTTCCGCCGCAATCGCTCTCCTCACACCGTGCATGGCGATCCTCTCCGCTCAACTGTTCGCTTTGGCTTGCGGGCTACGGTGGTCCGCCAGTGTGGCGAAGACATCGGTGAGCGTCACTGGCTCCGCCCGCATGCTGCGCAGTCCCAGCCCGTGGTCCCGTATCCATCCGAACAGCGCTGGCGTGGATGAGCGGACGTCAATCGATTCCAGCCGGGCGCCGGCGCTGTCTGCGCTGGCTTGGTCAGCTTCCGCCATCGCGGCCACTGAGGTAACGCCAGGGAGCGCCGCAAGCTCTGCCTGCCAGTGTTCTGGCCAGCGGTCGGACTGGCGCAGCGTGACCGTGATGGGCCGGGCGAGCCGCAGCGAGCGCAGCAAGTCTTCGGTTGGCTGATGCGCGACGAGCGCGCCTTCATTCAAAAGCGCGATCTCGCCGCACAGCTCCTCGGCTTCCTCCATCACGTGCGTGGTGAGCAGAATGGTCACGCCAAGCTCGCGGTTGAGCTCGGCAATCATCTGGCGCACCGAGCGCACACCCTCGAAATCGAGCTTGTTGGTCGGCTCATCGAGGAAGAGCAGCGGCGTCTCGGCGAGCAACGACCGGGCCAGCGCGAGGCGCTGCCGCTGGCCCGCGCTAATGTGCATGGGCCAGAAGTCCGCTTTATCTTCCAGCCCGAGCCGCGCGAGCAGTCCATCGATGCGCTCCCGCGCGTGCGCGCCGCGCAGCCCGTAGATCGGAGCCCAAAAAGTGAGGTTCTGGCGCACGGTGAGGTTGTTGTCGATACCGACGTCGGCGGTGGGAGCCACCAGGCCGACATGCGCGCGGATCTGGTTGTGCTGGCGCAGGAGGTCATAGCCCAGGACCTGCCCGCCGCCCGCGTCGGGCCGCAAGAGTCCGGCGAGAATCTTGATGAGCGTGGTCTTGCCTGCGCCGTTGGGTCCCAGCAACCCAAGTGTCGCGCCCGCTTCAACGCGCAGATCCACGTCGCGCAGCGCCCGCGTCTGCTGCTGATGGGCGCGCGGATAGGTCTTGCTGATTCCGCGCACGTCGATCGCTGTTTCCGCCGCCCTCATCACTGCCATCGTGTGAGCGTCCCCTGGCGCCTGGCCCGCTCGATGCCTCGCCCGTAGGCCAGGACGCCAAGCGGTAGCAGAATCACGGTAAGCGCCAGCAGCGCCAGCCCGTCCACGGCCAGTGGCGAGAGGCCGGGCAGCGCGTACTGGATTGGCAGAACGGGCGCGCTCACATGCGCGCCGGGATCGAGCAGGCGGCGCAGCGCGTCAAAGGCGTAGGTGTGCGGGATCAGGCAGGCCAGCCACTGCAGCGGCCTGGGCAGCACGGTGACCGGGTAGTAGGCGCCTGCCAGCAGCGTGGCGAGGATTTGCTGCACGATGAACTGGACGGGCTCGGTCCCTTTCTTGATGTCGAGCAGGTAGAACGAGCTGGCGCTGAGCATGCCCAGGCCGAAACCGGCCGCCAGGAACAGGGCGGTAAACGCCAGCGCCAGCGGCCAGGAGGCGAAGTTGAACGTCGCGCCAAAGAAGAGCATGCCAAAGCCGAAGGTAAAGAAGAGGCGCGGGTAGTCATCCAGGACCGACTTGGTCATCAGCCCCAGCAGCGGAGTGTAGATCGACATTGGGCTGAGCAGGAAGAGATCCATCGTCCCATTGAAATAACTGCGCTGGATGCGGATATAGGGGTCTGACAGATTGGTATTGATGAAGACATTGACCGTCACGCCAACGACAATGAACGACATATAGTTGGAGCCGTAGGCGGGTCCCAGCAGGCGCTGCGCCTGCCCGGCGGTCGTCTCGCCGAGCAGGAAGAAGAGCATTGTGGTGACGAAAAGATTGCTAATCCATAGCGCCTGATTGACGCGGTAAGACTGCCAGATCCGGTATTCGCGCAGACCGAACGCCCAGAGCGCCGGGAGGTCCCGCCACCACGATCTGCTCGACGCTGATGGAGGTGTCACGGATGTTGTCATCGTGGGCCTCCCGCCTGGGCCGCCGCCTGCTGGATCGCGGCCCCAGACAACAGGGGGAGGGCCAGCGCGTCCTGGAGTGATGGCTCGCTTTCAGCGACCAGCGTGATGCGGCCCTCAGGCTGCGCCAGCCAGGAGAGCGCCTGCTCCAGCGCGTCCGGCGACTGTTGGGCGTAGACGCGCCAGACATGCACGCCCAGCGCGCCGGGCCGGTCGAAGCGCTCAACGGCGAGCAGTGACGGCGGCGGGTCCGCTGTGGGCAGGTCCATTTCCTCTGTATGGACCTGGATGACGACGATATCGCGTAACTGGTCACGAAGGTGAGCGGGCGTGCCCTGCAGCGCGACGACTCCATCAGCGAGGAGCGCGATCCGGTCAGCGACCTGCTCCATTTCCGCCGCCTGGTGGTCGGTGAGCAGGATTGTCTGGCCGCGCTCGGCGCAGAGCCGGCGAAAGAGCGTGAGCATCGCCTGGACCGAGAGCGGATCGAGCCCGACCGACGGCTCGTCGAGCAGGACAAGCGGTGTGTGGAAGAGCAGCGCCCGCGCTAGAATGACCCGCTGCCGCATGCCGTTGGAGAGCTGGGAGGGGTATTTGTCGCGGTCGGCCCACAGGTCGACATCGCGCAGCGCGGCCTCGGCGCGGGCGCGGGCAAGCTGGCTGGGCATTCCGCACAGCGTCGCGAAGTAGCGCACGTTTTCCTCCGCGGTCAGCGGCCATTCCAGCCCCATCCAGCCCGTCGTCGAGACGTAGGATACCTTGCGCCGGATCTCGCCGGGGTGGTCAAGCGAGACGCCGGCGACGACGCCCGAGCCGCTGGTTGGGCGGATGAGGCCAGCGAGAATCTTGATGAGCGTCGTCTTCCCTGAGCCATTGGGGCCAACCAGCCCGAATATCTCACCTGGCGCAATGGTGAGCGAGACATCGCGCAGGGCGGGAACTGACGGCGCGGCGCTGCTGGTGAGCCGGACCGCGCGCACGAGGTTGCGCGCCCACAGCGCGGGACCTTTCCACTCTAGCTTGGTCCCCCGCAGCGACGCTTCGACGCCGGGATAGATCTTGCTCACGCGCTCGACGCGCGCCAGCGCTTCAGCGTTGTCACCCATGCCGGGCCTCATGGATTCGGCGGCCGCCTCGCCGCTCGGCAGTCACAGGCCAGCGAGCAGGGCGCGGAGGTCCTCGGTCGCCTGGGCGGCGCGGTCGGGCTCATGTCCAGCATAGTAGGCCATCACCATGGCGTTGGTGAAGATCCCCAACACGCGCCAGGTAGCCATGAACACCTCACTCACCGGGCCACCAGCAGCGTACCCTGCGAGCAGCGCGTCGCGGTCAACCTGGCGCGTCCAGCGGCGCAGGTCGAACGCGGGATGGCTCACGAAGGCGTCGCCGAAGTCGATCAGTCCGGAGTACGCGCCTGTCTCAGGGTTGACAAACACATGCTCCAGATAGGGATTGGAGTGCAGCGCCACCCGCTCGCGTGAGGATGGGAGCGCTGCGAGCGCCTTTGCCCCCACCTGCTCAGGCGTCAACTCAAATGTCCATGGCAGAGGTTCGTGCCGCACGTCGCCGGCCAGATCCCCAAAGTAGCGCCCGAAGCGGATCTGCACATCGACGAAGCTGTGGTCACCGGGCAAAAGCTCGCTCTCCAGAAATGGCCGCTGGGGCAGGCTGTGGATGCGCCGGAGCGTCATGCCGAGCTGGCGCAAGACCTCGCGCCGCGCGCTGGCGTCGAGCCGGGCATGGCGCATCGCCACCCCAGGGACGCGGGTCATCAGCGTATATTCCACGCGATCACCTGCCGCATCCCGCTCCTCGCCATAGCCGACCACGCGCGGCACGCTGACCTCGGGCGCGACGGCCGCGATTTGCTCGAGGAAGAAGACCTCCTTGCTGAGACTGGTGCGTGGGCGAAGTTGCTGCGGGCGCTGCGTCTTGAGGATGAGCGAGCTGTCGATAGCATAGGTCCGGGCTTCACCACCTGATTCGTCAACGCCGGTCACCCCCTGGGCTCCGGGAGCGTGGCGGCGCGCGATCTTGAGGGCCAACTCATCGGGCAGCACCGGATCAGGCGCGTCAGGTTGAACGTAAAAGTCGCCCGGCATATCGCTTCCTCTCCGCGCTTGTCGCCCGTGTGGCTGTCCGTGTTGGAGGATGATGCAACAAGCGCCATTGTAGCGGTGGGCGCAACGAAGCGTCAAGGCGCGGAGGAACGCGACACGACGAGGCGAGCGGTCATCCCATCTCGACAGGCAGGTCGGGCCGGCGGTCGGTGAGATAATGGTTCGCCGCCCGCGCCTCCGCCACCAGGCCCAGGTCGCAGTCGGCGAGCAGCAGAGTCTCTTCGTTCCCCGCCTGGGCGAGAATGCGGCCAAAGGGATCAGCGACGACACTGCCGCCAAAGAACTGGAACCCCTCATCGCTCCCTGTGCGGTTGGCGATGGCGACGAAGAGCCCATTTTCGAGCGCGCGGGCGCGGGCGAACATCGGCTGGTCGTCCCCGTAAGGTTCCATATTAGCGGTTGAGACGAAGATCGCGTCGGCGCCATGCTGCGCCAGCGAGCGCGCCAGCTCAGGAAATTCGATGTCGTAGCAGATGAGCGGCGCCAGCCTGAGCGCTGGCTGGCTGGCGATCGCGAGCGCGGAGCCCGGGGTAAAGGCCTGTGGCTCCCGGCCAAATAGATGTGTCTTGCGGTAGATGCGCCGGGTTCCATCTTGCCCCATGAGCAGGACCGAGTTGTACACCAGCGCGCCCTGGCGCTCGGCAAAGCCTACCTGGACGCTGATGGTGAGTCTGCGCGCCTCGCGCGTGAGGGCGGTCAATTCCGGGCCATCCACGTCGAGCGCGATGTCGCGGGCGCGCTCGATCTGGTAACCGCCTAGCGCAAGCTCCGGCAGGATCAGCCAGCTAGCGCCAGCTGCGGCCGCCTGCTGGCACATGTCCATGATCCTGGCCAGGCTGCCGGCCACATCGCACGAGGGCGGTGTGAACTGGCCGAGCGCCAGCCGCATGATATTCACACGCGCGCCAGTGGTGTTCATCGTGAATTGCTTTCTCTCGCTCATGTGGACCAGAACAGGCGCAGGGCCAGACACGGCCACACGGAACGTGGCGCGTCTGGCCTCGCATGCTCGTCAACGCTTGTCTCAGGTCGCGCTACTCGCGGTCAGCGACGATCGCGCCGACGCGGTCGCCAATCGAAGGGTCGCGCAAGGTCAGGATCACGGCGTAAATGACCGCGACCACCACAACGCCCAGGCTAATCCACGGGAACAGGTTGAACGGTGAGGGCTGCCCAGGAGCCACCAGCCCATAGAGCGGGAAGCCAATCGCGACTACACCGAGCAGTGGCAGGATCAGGTGCCGCACGACGTTGAACTGGTCGGGATGATGCCGCCGGTAATAGACCGGCAACGCCAGATTCGAGACCAGGTAGGTCAGCGCGATCAGGATTGTGCCCAGCGTCGCTACCTCGCCGAAGAAAGTGACAGGGTCCTGATTCCAGCCGAAGATGTACACGATAGCCAGGCTAATGCCGAAGAAGGCGAGGAAACTCGCCCACGGCGTCTGGCGGCTCGAGTGCATCCTGGCGAGGAATGAGGGCAGCAGACCCTCACGCGCGGCATTGAAGATCAGCCTGGACTGGGAATTGGAGCCAGCGATCATCGCGCCCATTGTCGAGGTGAAGCCCGCGATGTAGCCGAGGAAGGCGAGCACGCCAGAGATCTTCGTCGCCAGCGCGATGAATGGCACAGCGTCCGCGCCCATCGCCTTGACGTCGTAGTTAAAGCCGACGACGGTGGCGTAGGTGAAGAGCAGGTAGCTCACCGCCATCAAGGCGATGCTGGCGAAAATCGCTTTCGGCACGTTGCGGCGTGGGTCTTTGGTCTCTTCGGCGAGCGCGGCGGAGTTCTCCCAGCCGACGAACATATAGACCGCGACCGGGAAGCCAAGCCCCAGACCGGCCATGCCACCTGTCAGCGCGGCTGGGTTGAAGGGCTGAAGGGTCAGGTGTCCGGCGTTGGTGACGAGCGCGGCCACCGACACGATGACCAGCACCGCCATCTCCAGCAGGAAGAAGTAACCCGCCCAGCGGGTGGAGAGATGGATGCCCCGCACCATCAAGAGGAACACAATGATGGCGAACAGGAGCGTGAGCGGTTGCCACGGAATGTTGATGTTCAGATAGTGTTGCAGGATGATCTGCGTCCAGCCGCCCGAGATGTTGATGACGGACGCCATGGCGATGATATAGCCGATACTCACGACGATGGTCGTCGTCACGGCGGGGATTGGGCCGAATGTCTTGCCGATGAAGGTGATGAAGGAGCCGGTAGAAGGAATGACCTTGGAGAACTCGGCGAGCGTGTTGCCGAGCAGCACGATGGCGATCGTCGCGAAGACGATGGTCAGCGGCGAGGCGACGCCCGCCGCGGCGGTGATGAGCGCGGAGCTGAAGTAGAAGCTCATCGCGGGCGCGATGTTCGCCATGGTCGCGGTGGCGATGTCAAATAGCGACAACGCGCCTTGGCGCAGGCGGGGAGCGGCTACAGCGCCGGCGCCTTTGGCCGTGGCCTCTGCAGCGGGATCAAGTTGCGACATGCGCATTCCTCTCTCTTAGAGCGTGTGCTTGTCGTCAAAGACACGACCGGATGTCGTCCGGCCACGATCCTCATCTCTTGGAGCGGGGTTCACCGCCGCTTGCGACGTTCCCGCGCGGCCACACGTTTACCGGGCTTCCGCCGCGCAGGCTGGTACTACCAGCTCCGATGCATTCACCGTCGAATACGCTTGGACGCATGCTCCTCTGGCTCACGGCGCGCCGTACCACGCGCGAAGCGCGCCGACGCGATGACGGTAGGCCGTCAGGGTATGCGGTCTGGGATGTGCCCGCGACCTGATCGACCGCTCTCCCACGCGAACAATAGAAAATGAGGACACTGTCGGGACAACTATCGGGCCAGTATGCTAATTGGCGAAAAGTGTATGGTATCCGGCCTGCCAACGCTACCGGCTAACGGGATAGTATTCACCCCGGATGGTTATCGCTGAGCGATAGAAGATGCGCGGCAAGCTGTAAACGAAACCGGGTGTCTGGATCGCTCAGGTCTATGCCGCTGATGTCGGATGCGCGCAACAGCCGGTAGTGCAGCGATTTGGGGTGGATGTGCAGTTGTTCGGCGGCGGTGGCGTAATGGAATCCCACCTGCGCGCAGGCGATCAGCGTATCTACCAGTACATCGCCGTTGCGCCGCGCCTTCAACTTCCCGAACAGGCCATCCAGGAAGGCGCGCTGCGCCTCTTCATCGCCCTGAAGCACGCGCGGCAGCAGGAGCGTCTCGTAGAGATAGAGGCTGTGCGCCGGAAGATAGGGCTGCATGGAAAGCGCTTCCTGATAACTCTTCTGGACGCCCGCGATCCCGGCGAATGGCCGGCCGAGCGCCAGTGAGACGCTCTCGCTCGAAAAGCGCGACCACACGCGTTGCGGCTCGATACGCCCGGGTAGAAGGAAACTGATGTGGTTGAGCGAGAGCGAGAGCAGGGGCGGCGCGCCCACATGCCGCAGGTGCGCGCGCAAATCGCCAGCCAGCTGGTCACGCAACAGAAATCCCTCACGCGATAGCGGTGTCGGCTCATCCATGACCAAAACGCCCGCCCGGTATGGCTGTGTGGGGTCGAAACCCAGGATCTGCGCCCGCTCCAGGGCATGAGGGCTTTCACCAAAGCGCCCTTCGAGCAGCGAATCGAGGAAGGCGTACCCCAGCCGCGCTTCCAGCGAGGCCAGCTCGCGCTGGCGTGTGATCTGCAGCGCCGCCACAACCGCGGCGAACCGCGCCGCGCGCTCGTCCAGCACGCTAAGGGGCTCATCGCCTTCCAGAATCCACATGACCCCGACGAGCTCCTCCTTGATCCGCACCGGAAAGGCCACGCGCGCGGGCATGCCGAACTGTGGGAGCCAGGGCACGTGCGTCGGGTCGGGCGAATGACGAATCGAGCGGAGATAGCCCGCATGCTCAAGGTAGTCGAGCAGCCGCGCCGGGGTTTGCGCGTTGGCGCCAGTCGCGACCCGCGCGCTCTCATCTGGCGCGCTTTCATCGTGATGCTGACTGGTATACTCCGCGAGGATGCGGCCGCCGGAGTCTTCGATGGTCATCGAGCGCCTGGTCAGGCCGCCGACTCGCTCGGCAAGCTCCTGAAGGCTCTCGATCTCGAGCGCGGAATGGGTGAGGGCCCGGTAGATCGCTTCTGACTGCTCAATAACCTGGTATTGCTCGTCCATGATCGTGCGGTGAATCGCTTCGGTGATCTGGACGAACGGAATATCCCAGGGAATCTCCAGCAGTGGCAGATGGAGCCGCTCAGCCTCACTGCGCATGACGGCTGGCATGGATTCAAAATAGTGCGGCACCGCGAGGCCGATACACGCGAGGTCATGGTTGGCCATTGTGCGGATCATCGCGACCTGCGCGCTCTCCTCACGCGGCCAGGCGTATCCTGTCGTCAGGACGAGCAGGCCCGGGCGTACCCAGTCCACGAACTCAGGCAAATCGATGATGTGGACCCAGAGCACGTCGCGGTCGAGGCTATCAGCGGCGGCGACAACGCGCGCGCGCGCCAGAACGCTCGACTTGAGGACATCAGCGAGTTTCACAGCGTCTACCCTCCTGAGCCTCTCGGGTCAGTATTTCAGCGTAGGTCAGTGGGGACGTCAAAACTATACCATCGGTCGGAGGTAAATAGACGCTTTCGCTGTCCACTATGGATGAAACATTGTCCGAAACATTATCCGCATGTGGGCTGGCTCTTCACCGGGTAGCGTTCTATTCTATGGAAAATCCGCAGAGCGGCGGCGAGTTCGCAACCATGAGGAGGCTGCAGCGGCATGATCAGTAACACAACCCGTACAGAAAAACTGCTTGCCAAGCGCGCGGCGCAGGTGCCGCGCGGAGTAGGCAACACGCACCCACTCTTTGCCGCTCGCGCGCAAGGCGCGAAACTGTGGGACGTTGAGGGCCGGGAGTATATCGACTTTGTAGGCGGCATCGGCGTGCTCAATGTGGGACACAACCATCCGCGCGTCACGCAGGCCGTGCAGGCCCAACTCGATCGATACCTCCATACGTGCTTTCAGGTGGTGATGTACGAACCGTACATCAACCTGGCGGAGCGCCTGAACAACCTCGCTCCTGGCGACTTCCCGAAGAAGACCATCTTCCTCTCCACCGGCGCCGAGGCGGTCGAGAACGCCATCAAGATCGCTCGCGCGGCGACCGGCCGCCAGGCGGTCATCTCGTTTACGCACAGTTTTCATGGGCGCACGCTGCTGGGGATGAGCCTGACGGGCAAGGCGACCGGATACAAGCAGGCGTTTGGCCCCTACGCGTCTGAGGTCTACCACGCGCCGTTCCCTTACGAGTACCGCGGCTGGAACACGGAAAAGGCGCTGGCCGCGCTGGAGGAGCTTTTCCAGACTGACGTGACGCCGGATCGGGTCGCCGCGATCATCATCGAGCCGGTGGCTGGCGAGGGTGGCTTCCTTTCTGTACCGTTCGATTTCCTGCGCGAACTGCGGCGGCTGACCGAGCACCACGGCATCCTGCTCATCGCCGATGAGGTGCAGAGCGGGATGGGTCGCACGGGCAAGCTCTTCGCCATCGAGCACAGCGGTGTGACTCCGGACCTGATCGTTGTCGCGAAGAGTCTGGCGGATGGGCTGCCACTCTCTGGTGTGATTGGGCGCGCTGAGGTGATGGACGCGCCCGCCCCTGGCGGCCTCGGCGGCACGTACGCTGGTAACCCACTGTCCTGCGTCGCGGGCCTGGCCGTGCTGGATGTCTTTGAGGAAGAGGGCCTGCTCGCGAAGGCGGAGGCGCTCGGCGTTCGTCTGCGCGCGCACTGCGAGGCGCTGCAGGTCGAGACGCCTGCCATCGGGGACGTGCGCGGGCTGGGGCCGATGCTCGCGATGGAATTCGTGCGCGACCAGCAGACCAAAGAGCCGGCCCCCGAGATCGCCGACGCTGTGCTGGCGGCCGCCCGCGAGAAGGGCCTGCTCCTGCTCAAGGCGGGTCTGTACAACAACGTGATTCGCATCCTCGTGCCGCTGGTCATCGAGGACGCGGATCTCACACGCGCGCTGGACATACTCAGCGCCTCCGTAAAGGAAGCGGCGCCCGCGAAAGGCGCCTGAGCCGCGAGGAACCGGGTAACCGTCACGGCTCCGCTCGCTAGCGGGCCAGCGCCTCGGCGCTGGCCCGCTAGCGCCGTGTTGTGAGCGAGTAGAGCGGCCGGCGCTAGCAGCCGGGAGCGCGGGGGAACGCGCCGAAAACCTGCACGGCGATCGCCCGCTCCCGCAATGCGGCGAGCGCGCCAGCGACAGGCTCGGCGTCCGCCGCGCCCTCGACGTCGAGGTAGAAGACGTATTCCCAGGGCTGCTCGCGTGAGGGGCGCGACTCCAGTTTGAGCAGATTGATTTGCTTGCGGGCGAACTCACCAAGCTCCTCGTAGAGCGCGCCAGGCGTGTGCGGCGTCACCAGCAGCAGCACGGTCTTGGCTGGGCCGGGCGGGACGGGGCGCGGCGTGCGGGAAAGCTCCACGAAGCGCGTGTAGTTGTCCTTCACTGTCTGGATGGCGCTAGCCAGGATGGTCAGGTCATAGATGTGCGCCGCGCGAGCGCTGGCCACCGCCGCGACGCCGCGCAACTCCCGCTCGCGGATGAGCTTGGCGCTGCCCGCGGTGTCATACTCCGCCTCGATCTCCACACCCAGCTCACGAAGGTAGGCGTCGCACTGCGCCAGCGCCTGGGGATGCGAGATGACGCGCCTGATATCGCGGAGTTCCTGCCCGGGGAGGCAGAGCAGACAGTGGTTGACGGGCAGGCAAAGCTCGCCGGTCAGGCTGAGGTCGGCATGGCGCAAGAGGTCATAAACCTCGTTGATGCTGCCCGCCTGCGAATTCTCAATCGGCGTCAGGCCGCCGTCCGCCTCCCCAGAGGAGACCGCGGCGAAGACATCGCGGAAACTGAGCTTGGGCGTCGGAATGACGTCTGGCCCGAAGTAGCGGATCACTGCCTCCTCGCCGTAAGCCCCGGGCTCACCCTGGTAGGCGATCCGCTTTCTCGCCGCGGTGTCATGCCCGCTCATCGCGCCCCACCCTTTCTGACTAGCTTGCTGACCTCCTGGCCTGACCGCCAGTCGTTCCGCCATGCTCGCGCGGCCATGATAGCATAGCGCCGCGCGCCGCGTTGGAGTCCTACGGCGCGCGTGACTTGGTATGACCAATTTTCCCACTCGCCGAAACTGGTCGCCAATACCGAAATAATCGGGCTTCACGCGGGAGGGTTTGAGACGATTTCAGGTGATTTCCGGACAGGTGGGGTTGACAGACGAAAAACAGGTCAGGTATCCTCTTGACCAAGACCCGCGCTGGTGGATGATCATCGGCGGTGTGGTCTCATTTTGTTGTCTTGCGGAGGTTATCCCGCCCCATGACGCGCGCTGAGATAGTAGCGGACCCGCACGCAATGGTCGCGTCGCGCCGCCCGTCTGTCTCCACGCCCTCCAGCGCCTCCGCCGCCACGTCCGTCTTCGCGGGCGCGCTGCTGCGCGTTTCCGTGGTCGTGGCCCTCGTGTCCATTATTAACAGCCTCCTCCTCCTTATGCGCCCCGTCGTGTCTCCAGTCGAGGACGTGGCGGGGCAAGCGAGGCTCGACACTCACGCGACACGGGAAGGACAGGAAGAGCGCTGACGCTCGACCGCTCCAAAGAAGGTACCTGAGAACAGGGCTTCCCATGTGGGAAGCCCTGTTTTGGTGTATGGGTCGCTCCCACAGCGTCGTTGGTTATCATCCTCAACGTCCAGCTCAGGAGCGCATCTCATGGCTATCTCCATTTCATCCGCGGCCGTGCGCCGGGCGGCCCGCGCCGTCCAGGAGGCGCGGGCTACCGCCATCCACCCTGGCACCGCGCCGGACACCCGCACGCTGACCGGCTCGCAGATCCTCTGCGAGGCGCTGGAAGCCGAGGGCGTGGAGGTCATGTTTGGCTATCCAGGCGGCGCCATCATGCCCTTCTATGACGCGCTGACGGCCTCCAGCGTCCGGCATGTGCTGACCCGGCACGAGCAAGCCGCCGCGCACGCCGCCGATGGCTATGCCCGGGCGACTGGCCGCGTTGGTGTTTGCGTCGCCACCAGCGGCCCTGGCGCGACGAACCTGGTCACAGGCATCGCCACCGCGTTCGCCGATTCCATTCCGATGGTCGCTATCACCGGGCAGGTGGCGCGGCGGCTGATCGGGACTGACGCCTTCCAGGAGACCGATATCATCGGCATCACGCAGCCGGTGACCAAGCACTCGTTCCTCGTTTCCTCCGTCGAAGATCTGGTGGGCTGCATCCATGAGGCCTTCGCCATCGCGCGCAGCGGCCGCCCCGGCCCGGTGCTGGTGGATGTGCCGAAAGACGTGCTGATCGGCAAGGGACCCGCGCCGCAGCCGTACCATCCCGCGCCCGCCTTCCGCCCGACGCTCTGCGGCGACCTGGGCGCCGCCACGACTCGCGCGGTGGAGATGGTGAAGAAAGCCGAGCGGCCGCTGATCCTGGCTGGGCACGGCATCATCCTCTCCGGCGCCTACGCGGAGCTGCGCGCCTTCGCCGAGCGCACGGGCATCCCGGTAGTCACGACGCTGCTTGGCCTGAGCGCCTTCCCTGAATCACACCCGCTGGCGGCGGGCATGCCCGGCATGCACGGCCGCGCCGAGGTCAACCGCGCGATTACCGAGTCTGACCTATTGATCGCGGTCGGCATGCGCTTCGATGACCGCGTGACAGGTGACATCCCCTTCTTCGCGCCGCATGCCCGCATCATCCACATCGACATTGACCCCTCCGAGATGGGCAAGGTCATCCACCCGGATGTGCCGATTGTCGCCGACGCCAGGGTCGCGCTGGAGGCGATGACGGCCCGCGTGCCGGTGATGACGCATGGCGCCTGGGCGGCGCATGTGACATCGCGCTGTGACGAAGTCATCCCCGGCCAGACGATGCATGACGCCGAGGATATTCCCTCGCCTGACGCCCCGCCAACCCCGGCCGCCGTGCTGGCCGCTATCCGCTATGTGACCCATGGTCGTGCGCTGATGGTGACTGATGTGGGCCAGCACCAGATGTGGGCCGCCCGCTTCTACGGCTACGACCGCCCCAACACGCACCTGACCTCCGGCGGCCTGGGCACGATGGGATTCGCACTGCCGGCGGCGATGGGCGCGGCGATGGGGCGCCCGGATGAGCCGGTGTGGGTGGTCGCGGGCGACGGCGGCATTCAGATGAACATTCAGGAAATGGCGACGATCATGGACCTGGGCCTGCCTATCAAGGCGGTCATCCTCAACAATGGGTATCTCGGCATGGTCCGCCAGTGGCAGCAATTCTTCCACCAGCGCAACTACTCCGAGACGCGTATCAGCAGCCCGGACTTCGCCAAGCTGGCCGAGGCCTACGGCGCGACTGGATTCCATGTCAGGACGCTGGGTGATGTCGGCGAGGCGATCAAGCGCGCGGCGCAGACGCCCGGCCCAGTCCTGATCAACGTCGTGATCGAGCAGGAGTCGAACGTCTTCCCGATGGTCGCCCCCGGCAAGGCGATTCACGACATGATCATGCGCGCGCCTGACCAGGGGAGAGCATGATGACCAGGGCTATCTGGAGCCGCGAGAGTCCACATGCGGGGTCTGACGAGCAGGTCGTCGTCGCGCTGGTGCGCGGTGGCTGCTTCGGCCTGGAGCGAGTCATCGGACTGCTGCGCCGCCGCGCGCCTACCGTTGAGACGCTCAACGTGACATCCGGCGAGGAGAGCGACGAGTCGCGCGTGACCATCTCACTGCGATGCGGGCATGAGGCCGCGGAACAGGTCGCCGAACACATCCGCAAGCTGGTGGATGTCAGCTGGGCCGCGGCATTCCCCGCCGCGGGTGGCGACGAGGCGGCGCTGCTGCGGGAGTTCGCGCTCATCCGCGTTGCCTGCACGTCTACCACCCGCCGCGAGGTAGTGGATGCCGCCCAGCTCTTCGGCGCGCGCGCGGTGGATGTGACCGACGACTCGATCACCCTGGAGATCAGTGGCGCGCCCGAGACTGTCGAGCAACTGTTGCGGATGCTGCGGCCGAGCGGCATCGTCGAGGTCGCGCGGACTGGCCGGGTGGCGATGCCGCGCGGCGCGGGGATGGACGACGGGCTGTGGCGGGAGGAGGCGCACGACCAAGCGTGACGCCACGATACGGAGCCCGCAGGTATTTTCGATTTTCGATTCGAGCGAGAGCAAGAACAGAAAGGGCCAGCGAGACATGGCGAAGATGTATTACGACGCGGACGCGGACGCCGGAGCAATCAAGAGCAAGCGCATCGCCGTTATCGGCTACGGTAGCCAGGGCCATGCCCATGCGCAGAACATGCGCGACAACGGCTGTGATGTGACCATCGGCCTCTACGACGGCAGCGCCCGCTGGACGAAGGCTGAGGCTGATGGCTTCCATGTGGCGAGCGTCGCGCAGGCGGCTGCGGACGCCGATGTCATCATGATGCTGATACCCGACCAGTATCACCGCGAGGTCTACGAGCGCGACGTCAAGCCGGGCCTGGCTCCGGGCAATATGCTGATGTTCGCCCACGGCTTCGCTATCCACTATAGCCAGGTCAAGCCGCCCGCCACGGTGGACGTGTCGATGGTGGCGCCGAAGAGCCCTGGGCATATGGTGCGCCGCATCTTCACGGAGGGCGCGGGCGTGCCCGCTCTCTTCGCCGTTCATCAGGATGTCACCGGCGAGGCTGAGAAGTTGACCCTGAGCTACGCCCGCGCCATCGGCAGCACCCGCGCGGGCGTCCTGCGCACGACTTTCGCTGAGGAGACCGAGACGGATCTGTTCGGTGAGCAGGCGGTGCTCTGTGGCGGCATCACCAGCCTCATCAAGGCGGGTTTCGAGACACTGGTGAACGCCGGCTACCAGCCGGAGCTGGCCTACTTCGAGTGCATGCACGAGATGAAACTGATCGTGGACCTGATGTATCAGGGCGGCATGTCCTACATGCGCTACTCCGTCAGCGACACCGCTGAGTATGGCGACTACACCGCTGGCCCGCGCGTCATCAACGAGTCCGTGCGTCAGGCGATGCGCGAGGTGCTCTCTGATATTCAGGACGGCTCGTTCGCGACGCGCTGGATTCTGGAGAACCAGGCCAACCGGCCCAGCTTCGACGCTATGCGCCGCGCCGGCAAGCGCCACCAGATCGAGCAGGTGGGCGCGGAGCTTCGCGGAATGATGTCGTGGCTCCAGCCACAGGCTGCCCAGCCCGCTGCGCCCGCGGACTCCGCCGCGGCGGAGGATGCGCCCGCGACTGAGCCCGCCCCAGTAGCCAGCCGTTCCTAGGAGAGCCCATCTCCGGCCGCGCGCGACAGCGCGGCGCGCGCGGCTGTGAGGCGGGCGGCGAGAGCCCGCTGAGCGCAGGAAGAAGAGAGACGAGACAATGAGCGACGAGACCTACTTCGACCGTGAAGATATTGACTCTATTGGCGCGCTGGTCGCCGCGCATGCGTCACAACCCGGACATCAGACGCCGGAGCGCGGGCGCAGCCAGGCGGTGCGCATCTTCGATACGACGCTGCGCGACGGCGAGCAGTCGCCTGGCGCCAGCATGACGCTTCCGGAGAAGCTCCAGGTCGCTGAACAGCTCGTCCGCATGCGCGTGGATGTCATCGAGGCTGGCTTCCCCATCGCCTCGCCGGGCGACCTGGCCGCGGTCCGCGAGATCGCGCGCCGCTCGCACGGCGTGGCCATCGCCGGGCTGGCCCGCGCTAACCGCGAGGACATCAACGCCTGCGCGGATGCGCTGCGCGACGCTGAGCGGCCTGTTCTGCATGTCTTCCTCGCTACCTCCGACCTGCACCTCGAGCACAAGCTGGGCATGACGCGCGAGCAGGCGCTGGCCACGGTCACCGAGATGGTGCGCTATGGCCGCCAGTTCTTCGACACCATCGAGTTCTCCGCTGAGGACGCGACTCGCAGCGACTGGCGTTACCTGAGCCAGGTCTATGGCGCGGCCATCGCGGCGGGCGCCTCGGTGATCAATATCCCTGACACCGTGGGCTACACGATGTCCAGCGAGTACACCGCGCTCATCAACCATCTGAAGAAGACAACGCCCGGCATCGAGGGAGTCACGATCAGCGCCCACTGCCATAACGACCTGGGCATGGCGACGGCGAATACGCTGGCGGCCATCGCAGCGGGCGCCGGCCAGGTGGAGGTGACGATCAACGGGCTGGGTGAGCGCGCCGGCAACACGGCGGTGGAAGAGGTCGTGATGGCGCTGAATACACGGGCCGACGCCTTCGACGGCCGCGTCACCCGTGTGGACGCGCGGCAACTGGTTCCCGCCAGTCAGCTGGTCAGCCGCATCACCGGCATCCCCGTTCAGCCCAACAAGGCCATCGTCGGCGAGAACGCCTTCGCCCACGAGGCGGGCATCCATCAGGATGGCATGCTGAAACATCCCGGCACCTACGAGATCATGGACCCGCGCGCGGTCGGCTGGGCGGAGTCGAAGCTGGCGCTGGGCAAGCATTCCGGCCGCCATGGATTCGACGCCTACCTGCGCAGGCTCGGTTACCGGCTGCGCGGCGGCGAGCTGCAGAACGCCTACAGCGCCTTCATCGACTACGTTGACGAGCATAAGACCGCGACGGACGACGAGTTGCGCCGCATCGTGGCGGAATCGCTGGGCTTTTCGATCGCCCGCGCCGCGAACATGTAGCGCGGCCGGGCGCCGGGCGCACAGGAAAGGAATACTGCATCCATGGGCTCTACCATGGTAGAGAAGATTCTCGCGCGGCACTCGGGTCGGGCGCGCGTCGAGCCGGGCGAGCTGATTGACGTGAAGGTGGACCTGGTGATGGCGAACGACATCACCGCTCCGCTGGCCGTCAATGAGTTCCGCAAGATCGGCGTCGAGCGCGTCTTCGACCCGCAGCGCGTCGTCTTTGTCTCCAGTCACTTCACCCCCGCGAAAGATATCCAGTCGGCGCAGCAGGCGACCATCATGCGCCGTTTCGCGCGCGAGCAAGGCACCCGCTACTACGAGATCGGGCGCGGTGGCATCGAGCACGTCGTGCTGCCAGAGCAGGGGCTCGTCGTCCCGGGCCAGGTCGTTGTCGGCGCGGACAGCCATACCTGCACGTACGGAGCGGTCGGCGCGTTCGCCACGGGCATGGGCTCGACCGATATCGCGGCGGCGCTGGCGACGGGTGATGTCTGGATGAAGGTCCCGCCAACCCTGAAGTTCGTCTATCACGGCAAGCGCCAGCCCTGGGTCAGCGCGAAGGACATTATTCTCCAGACCATCGGGCGCATCGGGGTGGACGGCGCGCGCTACAGCGCGATGGAGTTCACCGGGGAAGCGATCCATGACCTCTCCGTCGAGGGCCGGCTGACGATGGCCAACATGGCGATCGAGGCAGGCGCGAAAGCGGGCATCTTCCCCGTGGACGAAAAGACGCGCGCCTTCGTCGAGCCGCGCGCCAGGTGGCCGTATGAGGTCGTGGAGAGCGACCCCGACGCGACCTACGCCGCGGTATATGAGTTCGACATTTCGGCGATGGAGCCGATGGTCGCCTGCCCCTATGAGCCATCCAATATCAAGCCGGTCAGCCAGGTGGACAGGGAGCCGATTGATCAGGTCTTCATTGGCTCCTGCACGAACAATCGCATCGAAGACTTGCGCGTCGTGGGCGAGATCCTGCGCGGCCGCGCCATTCATCCCGATATCCGCTGCATCATCATCCCCGGTTCCGTCGAAGTGGCGAAGCAGGCCCTCAGCGAGGGGCTGATCGAGGTTTTCCAGAACGCGGAGGCGGTCGTCTCGACACCGGGTTGTGGTCCGTGTCTGGGCGGCTACATGGGCGTGCTCGGCGCCGGCGAGCGGGCAGTCTCCACCAGCAATCGCAATTTCCGCGGCCGCATGGGCCACCGTGACGCGCAGGTCTATCTGGCCAGCCCAGCGGTGGCGGCGGCCTCGGCGCTGCTGGGCCGTGTGGCCAGCCCAGCCGAGGTCATGGGAGTGGAGGCGCTGGCATGACAGCTGACGAGACACAGACTGGCGGGCGCGCGTGGGTCTACGGCGACAACGTGGATACCGATGTCATCATTCCCGCGCGCTATCTGCTGACGTCCGATCCTCTGGAGCTGGCGAAGCGCGCCATGGAGGACATTGACCCCGCTTTCGCTGGATTGGTCGCGCCTGGCGATGTTGTGGTGGCGGGCTCCAACTTCGGCTGCGGCTCATCCCGCGAGCATGCGCCGCTGGCGCTCAAGGGCGCAGGTGTCGCGGTCGTCATCGCCAATTCCTTCGCCCGCATCTTTTACCGTAACGCCATCAACATCGGCCTGCCGATTCTGGAATGTCCCGAGGCGGTAGCCGCAATCAGCGCGGGCGACCGCGTGCGGACGGACCTCGCCAGCGGGACCATCGAGGACCTGACTACCGGACAGACGTTCCAGGCGCAATCCTATCCCGACTCCATCCTGCGCATCATCGCCGCCGGAGGACTCATCAACGCGACACGCGAGCGCCTGCGCGCCGAAGGCAAACTGCCGCCAGAGGCCGCAGCCGCCAATCCGTCCACTACAGCCTGAAAGAGAGCGATTACATGGTTCAGCAGAAGACGCCGCCGGAGGCCCCCTCGGCCGCCAAATCCGCCGCGCCAGTTATCCCGACCATCGCGGCGGCGGAAGGCCTGGCGTACTTCCAGGGGCGGATCACGCCGATGAGCGAGGCGAACATCAGCGTCGCCACCCACGGTTTGCACTACGGCACCGGCTGCTTCGAGGGCATCCGCGCCTATTGGAATGCCGATCACCAGCAACTCTACACCCTCAAGCTGCGTGAGCATTTTGAGCGCTTCGCGCGCTCGCGCCACATGCTCAAAATGCGCCAGCAGGAGTCCGTCGAGGAGCTATGCGACGTGACGGTAGAGCTGCTGCGACGCCAGCGCTTCCAGCAGGACGTCTATATCCGCCCGGTGGCGTACAAATCGTCGCGTACGATTAAGCTGGCGCTCAGCGCGCTCGATGACACGGTCAACATCTACGCCTTCCCGATGGGCGACTATGTGGATATCAGCGGCGGACTGAACGTCTGCGTCTCCGCGTGGCGGCGGGTCAGCGGCAACGCGATTCCGGTGCGCGCCAAGACGACGGGCGGCTACGTGAATAGCGCGCTGGCGGTAGATGACGCGGCCGCGGCGGGATTCGATGAAGCGATCTTCCTGACGGATTCAGGCGCAGTCTCGGAGGGGAGTTCGTGCAACCTGTTCATCGTCAAGCGCGGACAGATCTTCACGCCGCGCGCCTCTGACGATATCCTGGAGGGCATCACGCGTGACTGCGTGATGGACATGGCTGAACGCGAGCTTGGCCTGCGTGTCACCGAGCGGGCGATTGACCGGACGGAGCTCTATGACGCCGACGAGGTCTTCTTCAGCGGCACTGGCGTACAGATCTCGCCCGTCACGCGCATCGATGGCCGCGCGGTTGGCGGCGGCGCGCCCGGCCCCCTGACGATGGACCTGCAGCGCCGGTACCTGCGCGCGGTCCGCGGCGAGGACCCGGCGTACAGCGAGTGGTGTACACCGGTCTACGGCGCCTAGTCGCGGCGCGCGCAATGACACTGAGGCATACTAGTTCGCGTGGGGCGGCCCGTCGCCGCTCCGCGTTCTCCGTGTGTGGCGAGCGGGAGGCCTGACACATGACACGCGATCTTAGACAGCGGAGCAGCCGCATTCTGGACGGCCGCGACCGCGCTCCAGCGCGGGCGATGCTCAAAGGCATCGGCTTCACGGATGAGGACCTATCGCGCCCGATCATCGGAGTGGCGAACACCTGGATCGAGACGATGCCCTGCAACTTCAACCTGCGCAAACTGGCGGCGAAGGTGAAAGAGGGCATCCGCGCGGCGGGCGCGACTCCGATGGAGTTCAACACCATCGCCATCAGTGACGGCGTGGTCATGGGCTCGGAAGGCATGCGCGCCTCGCTGGTCAGCCGCGAGGTGATCGCCGATTCCATTGAGCTTTGCGGCCGGGGCTACCTCTTTGACGGCATGGTGACGCTGGTGGGCTGCGACAAGACGATTCCGGGCGCGGCGATGTCGTTGCTGCGGCTGAACATTCCAAGCGTGCTGCTCTATGGCGGCTCAATTGGCCCGGGCCGCTTTCAGGACCGCGACGTGACGATCCTGGATGTCTTCGAGGCGGTCGGCGCCAACGCGGCGGGCAAGATGAGCGACGCCGACCTGCGGGCGCTGGAGAACGCCGCCTGTCCCGGCCCGGGCGCGTGCGGCGGCCAGTTCACCGCGAACACGATGGCGATGGCGATGGAGGTGATTGGCCTTTCGCCGATGGGCAGCGCCAGCGTTCCCGCCATGGACCCGCGCAAGGATGAGGTTGGCCGCCAGGCGGGCGCCCTGGTCGTGGACATGCTGCGGCGCGGTCTGACCCCACGCGACATCTGCACGCGCGCGGCGTTTGAGAACGCGATCGCATCGGTCGCGGCTTCCGGCGGCTCGACCAACGCCGTGCTGCACCTGCTGGCGATGGCGCGTGAGGCCAGTGTGCCACTGACGATTGACGACTTCGATACTGTGAGCGCGCGGACGCCGCTGCTGGCGGATCTCAAGCCCGGCGGCCGCTATGTCGCCGTTGACCTGGACCGCGCGGGTGGCGTGCCGCTGCTGGCGAAGCGCCTGGTGGAGGGCGGTTACGCTGACGGCGCGCAGATGACGCCCAGTGGGCAGACGCTGGCGGAGGAAGCGGCGAAGGCCACGGAGGCGCCCGGGCAGGACGTCATCCGCCCGCTGGATAACCCTATCTCGCCAACTGGTGGACTGGTGATCCTCAAGGGCAACCTGGCGCCGGACGGCTGCGTTGTGAAGGTGGCGGGCTACGAGCGGCGCCATCATCGCGGTCCGGCGCGGGTCTATGACTGCGAGGAGGATGCGATGGCGGCGGTGACCGCGGGCGCCATCGCCGAAGGTGATGTGGTAGTGATCCGCTACGAGGGGCCGCGCGGCGGGCCAGGTATGCGCGAGATGCTCGGCGTGACCGGCGCGCTGGTCGGCGCGGGCCTCGGCGAGAGTGTCTCGCTGCTGACCGATGGCCGTTTCAGCGGCGCCACGCATGGGCTGATGGTCGGTCACGTCGCGCCGGAAGCGGCGCGTGGCGGTCCCATCGCCGCGATCCACGAGGGCGATATGATCGTCTTCGATGTCGAGGGCCGCCGTCTAGATGTCGAGCTTTCCGAAGCGGAAATCGCGGCGCGGCTCGCCTCGTGGTCGCCGCCCGCGCCGCGCTTCACCAACGGCGTGTTCGCCAAATACGCGGCGTTCGTCTCCTCAGCCTCGGAGGGCGCCGTCACGGTTCCGCCCGCGCCGGCTGGCCAGCCCGCCATGACGGTGAAGCAGGGGTAATAGCAAGCATCACACGTTGTTGGCGCGGGGACCTCATCCGGACTTCGGCCACCTTCAAGCTGTTCTGACGTGGGTCCCCCTCTGAGGGGAATGCCCGCGGCGACATTCCAGCGCAAGGGTCGGCGACAACAACGTGCGGCGGTTTGGGGTCATGTCGGTCTATCTTGGTTGTTGTCATGTGCCGGCCATTGGGCCGCATGGATGATTCCGCGCTGGGGCTACCGCAGAGCCGGCATCCTTTGAGTGGCCTACCGCGTCTCGGAGGTCGCCGGGTTTGATGCGCCAGTCGAACCGGTCGCCCACGAGAGGCTCGCGGGGAAGACCTGGGCCACAATGAGGGCGGCGAGCGCGACGGCCGCTTGCAACAAGACGGCCACGAACTGCCCCACCACGCCCAGCCGCACCAGCGCTTCGCGCAGCGGTTCCCGCAGCGCGAAGGAATAAGATAGCGTGACCTGCAGCGCCAGTGTCACCGCAAGGACCAACGTAAGGACGACGAGGCGGAGCCGCGCGCGGGCGCGTGCTGCGTCGGCGAGCAGGAGCGTCCAGAGCGCGTAGCTCAACACCCCGGACACCGCCGAGCCGGAGAGGAAGGTGAAGGCCACGACCTCCAGGAGGTTGATGATCTGCCCCACTCGCCCGGGAGCCCATTCCTGGGCAAAGAGAGAGACCCACTCGACGGCGAGCGCGAGCGCCAGGGCGAGCGCGATGAGCCGCGTGGCGCGGCGTGGGCAATCCCGGCCGAGCGTGATGAGCCAGGCCAGGAGCGGCGGCGCAGCGAGGCCAGCGATGAGCGGAGCCCACTGATACAGGGCGATCATAAAGCAGGTCCCTTCGTCCGGCGAGCAACGGAGCCGCCCCAGGCAAGCGGCGCGGAGTGAGTATAGCACGGCGCTCGTGGCTGGGAGTCGCTCATCATGAGGCGCGACCGGAAAAAAACCACTATCAGACTCAAAGCGTGGGCCGCGCCCCTCAACTGCGAGAGATGCGCGGCCCACGCTTTGGCGTACAGCGCGGTCTGGCGGAGGCTTGTTCGGCTATACGCTGGCGAGGGGCTTGGTGGCGCGCACGAACGCGCTGGCGAGCTTGCCATCCGCCGCCTGCCAGCCCTCGGGAAGCGCGCTGGTATCCAGGCCCGCCTCCGCGGCGGTGTAGCGCCGGGTGATCTCGATGCTGATGTCAGCAAAGCCAGCTTCAGCCAGCAGGCGCTGGTAGTCGGCGACCTCCAGCGCGCCCGCCAGGCAGCCAACCCAGGCCTCCATATTCCGCCGCAGCCATTCAGGCGTCGGGCCGTCCGCCACGACATCCGAGACGGCGAAGCGCCCGCCGGGCTTGAGCACGCGGAACGCCTCGCGCAGGACCTGCCCCTTGTCTGCGCTCAGGTTGATGACGCAGTTGCTGATGACCACGTCCACGGTATTCGCTGGCAGCGGGATTTCTTCGATGCGACCCTTCAGGAAGACGACGTTGGAGACGCCCGCTTTCGCCTTATTGGCCTGAGCCAGCGCCAGCATCTCGTCGGTCATGTCCAGTCCATAAACGAAGCCTGTCGGGCCGACCCGGCGCGCGGAGAGCAGCACATCGATGCCGCCGCCAGAGCCGAGATCGAGCACGGTCTCACCCTCGCGCAGCGCGATCAGCGCCGTCGGATTGCCGCAGCCCAGTGAGGCCAGCGCCGCTTCCTCTGGCAGAAGCGCGAGATCGTCGGCGGCGTAGTTTCCCGCGCTCAGGTCCGCGCCGAAAGGGTCGGATGAGCAGCAGCTTGAAGCCGCGTTCTCTGGCCCGCAGCACGAGGCGCTCTGCTGGTTATGCACGCGGAGCGCGGCCCCGGCGTAACGCTCGCGCACGCGCTCAGTGATCGTCTCGGCGTCCATTCCGGCTGGCTGGGTTGTCTCGGATGTCATCGCTCTCTCCGTTGGTTTCATTGATATATGTCGATATATCGGTCGCAAAAAAAGCTAGGCCAGCGTTCGCGCGGCGGCAAGGCTGCGCTGGCCCAGGTCCGTCGCCCAGTAATGCGCCCACACTCCGCGCTTCTCACAGTCCACCAGCCGCGCCTCGCGCAGAATGCGCAGGTGGTGGCTGATGGTCGGCTGCCGCTGTTCGAACTGACTGGTGATGTCGCAGACGCACAACGGCTGCGGCTGCGCCGCCAGTAAATCGAGCATGCGCAGCCGCGTCGGGTCAGCCAGCGCCTTGAGCCGCTCCGCGAGGACAGCAGAATCAATGCCCGTGGACGCAGGAACCGCTCGCGTGTCCACACAGCATGAGATGGCCTCAGTAGAAGGCGCATGGCGTGCGCGCACCGTCTTCGTCGCGTTTCTCATGCCCAGAGTATAGATGATACATCGAAGTTTGTCAATGTCTTGCCAGGCTCACGATGCGCCGTCAGCGGAGATGGCGCCCTTCGCGATCTGGGCGCTCAGCAGGTGTTTCTGGACTTTGCCCAGCGCGTTGCGCGGCAGCGAATCGACAAAGTACACCTGTCGCGGCTTCTTGTAGCTGGCCAGGCGCTCGCGGCAGAAGGCGATGAGCTCCTCGGCGCGTGGCGTTGCGCCGAGGGCGGCCACAACCACCGCGACAACTTGCTCGCCCAGATCGGCGTCCGCGGCTCCCAGCACGGCGACTTCGGCGACGGCTGGATGCGCGGCCAGCGTATCTTCGACCTCGCGCGGGTAGACATTGTATCCGCCACTGATGATCAGCTCACGCGCCCGGCCGGTGATGGTGTAGTATTCATCCGAGCTGACCCAGCCCAGATCGCCAGTTTTAAACCAGCCGCCTTCCGTGAAGGCGTCGGCTGTCGCGTCGGGGCGGTTGATGTAGCCCGCGAAGACGTGGGGGCCGCGCACCTCGATCTCACCAATCTCCCCAGCGGGCAGGATGTGGCGGTCACTTGAGTGGACGACGCGCGCTTCCTGGCCGGGGAAAGGGCCGCCGACGGTCCCGGCGCGCCGCTCGCCGTCATAGGGATTGGTGAGGTTCATGCCGGTCTCGGTCATGCCATAGCGTTCCAGTATGCGCTGGCCGAAGCGCCGCTCGAACTGCGCGAAGAGGTCCGGGCTGAGCGGCGCTGAGCCGGAGACGAACAGGCGCAGGGGGCGCGCAGGCGCTCCGGTCCGCTCCGCTTCGGCCACGAGACGGCCATACATCGTCGGCACGCCGAAGAACATGCTGATCGCGCCGTCATCCATGATCGCCGCCAGCGCCTCCAGGGCGTCGAACCTGCGCCGCAACACCACACTGGCGCCGGTGAAGAGGGTCCCATTGAGACCGACCAACAGGCCGTGGGCGTGGAAGAGCGGGAGAACGAGCAGCAGCCGGTCGGCGGACGTCCAGCGCCACGCGGTCGTGATGGCGGTGATGTTCGCCATGAGGTTGCGATGCAGCAGCAGCGCGCCCTTCGCGCGTCCCGTCGTGCCGGAAGTATAGCCGATGATGGCTGGCGCGTCGGGCTGCGGCGGCTGGAGAATGATCGCCGCGTTCTCCGCCTCACCAGAGCGCATGAAATCCTCGTAGGTGACGACTGGGACGGACGCGACGCCGTCTGGCTCGCCTACGATGACCAGGAGGCGCAAGGCCGGCGCGGTCAACGGCTGTAGCTCACGCGCCCCGGCGGGTGATGTCACGCAAACGCTGACCGCGGCGTCGGTGAGGATGTGCGAGAGCTCCATCTGGCGGTACTGCGTGTTGATGAGCGTGACGACGCCGCCCGCGAGATGCGCGCCCAGGTACGCGGTTGCGAATTCGGGGCGGTTTTCCAGGAAGAGGCCGACACGCTCACCCTCGTGTAACCCCACCCGGGACAATGCGCGGGCGAAGCGCTCGATATCCGCATACAGCCGCCCATAGGTGAGCGTCGCATCCCCGAAGAGAATCGCCGGACGCTCGGGCCACTGGCGCGCGTGCTGACCCACACGCGCGACGATGGAATCCGCCATACCCGCCGCCTTTCTGAAGTAATTTTGGCCGCGCCATAGGCTCGTGGCGTATTTCAGCCGCGCGCGAAGTGGCGTAGAATAGGGCTGGCGTTGCCGCGCCCCAATCAGTATGTCCCGTCTGTCGCCTCACTGTCCCGCCGCGAAAGAGAGCCATCCTATGTCGCGCCCGCCGCTCAGGTCAGTCTCCAGCCGGGCCGCGGCGAGCCGCGCGCGGCGTGGAACGGTCGCGGCTGGAGACGCGCATGAGCTGCGCAGCGAGCTGCAGGCGCTGTCCGCGGGCGCGCTGCACATGACGGTCTACGAGCTCCTGGCGCACGCCTACAATCGGGTGGCGACCCAGTATTATCACGATCAGGGGCCGGAGTTGCTCATGGAGCTTCGGCGCTATCCGCCCACGCTCTACGCTCCCACGCTGCCGCCCACGCTCCATCGCGAAGTGGTGAGCGCGCTGCTGGCGGACGCGGCGCGCGCGCTCTCCACCTTCTTCGGCTTCGCGGAAATGAACTTCATTCTGCTGGACCATGAGCGCGAAGTCTACCGTCTAGCGGTGCGCGAGGGCATGCGGTTCCCGCATTTTGAAGCGGGCGTCTATACCCAGCCGTTTGGAACTGGACTGCTGGGCCAGTGCCATCTGGAGCGGGCGACGGTCCTCGTCAACGACGTCAACGCCTCGCGCGACTATATCTCCAACGACCCCGCTGTGCGCGCTGAACTGTGTGTTCCCGTGACGCTGGACGATGAAGTGCTGGCGATCATTGACTCCGGCGCCTATACGGTCAATGCCTTTTCGCCCGCGCATACCTCGTTTATTGAAGGGTTCGCCCGCTACCTCGCGCCCGCGATCGCCGACCCGCTGGCCTTTCTCCAGGCGTGGCGGCCAGAGTTGCTGCATGACGCCAGCGCGCTGGCTCCGCTAGCGCAGTCGCTGAACTTTCTCTATTCCTGGCATGAAGAGTGGCGCTCGCGCTTCGCGGAAATCTACACCGAGGCGGCGCGCCGCAACGTAGAGCTCATGGCGCTGGCGGAGCTCAGCGCGACGCTGGGCGCCTCGCTGCGGCTGGATACACTGCTGGAGACAGCTGTAGCGAAAGTGGCGGAGTTAGCGGGCTGCCAGATGGCGTGGATCCTGCTGCCCGATGAGGATGGCCGCCTCCGCGCCCGCGCGCTGCATGGCGGATCGCTGGCGGGCTTCTCCGAGGCGCAGGCTGTCTCGGACGCCAGCCCGCAATCGCGGGTCTTTACCAGAGGCGAGCCGCTTATCACCAATGACGTGTCTAGCGTGCCGCGCGCCAGCTTCGATTGGGGATTTTGCCGCCATTACCACATCGCGCGCTTCGCCAGCGCGCCTTTGCGCGCGCATGAGGCGACCATCGGCGTGATTACCGTCGCGCGGACCCATACCACTGAGGATCTGACCGCGCAGGACATGCGCGTGCTCACCACATTCGCCGGCCAGATCGCACTGGCCATCGAGAACGCCGCGCTCTACGAACAGAGCCGGCTGCGCGGCGCAGCAGAGGAGCGCGCCCGCCTCGCACGCGACCTCCACGACACGCTCGCCCAATCCATGCTGACCATTCTCCGCACGCTGGAGGCGCTGGACGCTGAGCCCGCCGCGCTGCCGGAGGCGCTGCGCGAGCGGCTGGCGCAGGCGCGCGCGCTGGCGCGGCAGAGCCTGGATGAAGCCCGGCGCTCGGTCTGGAACCTGCAGCCCGCGGCGCTGGAAAGCGCATCGTTGCGCGAGGCGCTGGAGGCGCTGGTGACCGCCTGGGGAGCTGGCGCGGGCGTGCGCGCGCGGTTCGAGCACAAAGGGCGCGCCGCGCCGCTCGCGCCGCGCGTGGAAAGTGAGCTGTTGCTGATCACACGCGAGGCGCTCACGAACATCGCGCGCCACGCCACCGCTTCCTCTGTCACGGTCACCCTGCAGTTCGGCGCCGCGGGCCTGCGGCTCCTGATCAGCGATGACGGCGCGGGCTTCGATCCAGAGGCGCTGATAGGGAATGAGACGCGGGCGCGCGGCCCGCGCGAGGCGCCTGGCGGGCTTGGTCTGCGCGGTATGCGCCAGCGGGCGCAACTGCTCGGCGCGACGCTGAGCGTCGAAAGTGCGCCGGGCTGGGGGACGCGACTGGCGCTCATCTTGCCGCGCTCCGCCATGGACCCCCTGCGCGGCGCCTACGCTACCCCGGCCACCCCGGTAGAGTCCGATGAGGTTGAGGGCGAGCGCCCGGACGCAGGGCTGCGTCCAGCGACGCCGGTGAGCGCGAACGGAGCGCATGCTCATGCGCACCCGCTCGCTGGGCGCGCCTCGTCCCACACCGCCGACGGCCCTGAGCGTGTCATTCGCGTGCTGCTGGCTGACGACCACCCGGCGCTGCGTGAAGGCGTGCGGCAGTCGCTGGGCGCGGCGCCTGATATCCAGGTGGTCGGAGTAGCGGCCTCGGCGGCGGAGGCGCTTTCGCTGGCGCGCGAGTTGGCGCCCGATGTCCTGCTGCTGGATATGCGGCTGCCCGATGGCGATGGGTTGGAAGTCGTGCGCCACCTCCGTGAGGAGGCGATCTCGACGCAATCTGTCGCCTTTAGCGCGATTCCCGACGACGCCCAGATTCTCGCTGCGCTGCAGGCGGGCGCCGCCGGCTATCTGACGAAAGATGTCCCGATGGATGACCTGCTGGCGGCGATCCGCGCCGCAGCCGCTGGACGCCATGTCTACTCGCCGGCGATCGCCGCGCGCCTAAGCGGGCGCGAAGGCCTACTCGTCAACACACGCGCTGGCCACCTCACCCCACGTGAGCGGGAAGTGCTGGACATGCTCGCCGGCGGCGCGCGCTACCGGTCCATCGCCCAACGCCTGAGCGTTTCCGAGGCGACAGTCAAGTTCCATGTACTCAACCTCTATCAAAAACTCCAGTCCACATCGCGCGTGGAGGCGCTGAACCGGGCCCGGGAGTGGGGCATCCTCCACTAGCCAGGCTGCCCGGACTCCTCACCATTCGCGTTGAGCCCATCTTATCAAATCCTCACCATTCGGTTAGGTGTTAGGTGCAAATGCCCCACGTATACTTGGCCCACAATCCCACAGTACTGTCCTCTGCACGGGAGGCGCTGATGGCGACTGGCGAGCGGCCACTGTCCCACGTTCTCCAGGCGGGCGAGAACTTCGCCCGCCTGGCCAGCGCGCGCGTCGAGTCCTATCTTGCTAACTATCTGGGCGACCTGGGCGACCTCGTCAATCTCGACTCCGGTACCTACGACCGCGTGGGCGTCGAGCGGGTCGGCGCGTGGGTGCGGGCGCGCTGCCGCCAGTGGGGCGCGGCCATCACGGAGAATCCCGGCGGTGAGTATGGCGACAGCTTCGCCGCGACGCTCAATGGAGCAGGCATGGGCTCCGCCGTCCTGATCGCCCACATGGACACCGTTTTCCCCAGTGGAACCGCCGCCGCCCGGCCGTTCGCCGTGGTAGGCGACCGCGGTCTCGGTCCGGGGACCTGCGATATGAAGGCCGGGCTGCTTGCGGGCGTATACGCGATCGAGTCGTTGCTGGAGGCCGGGTTTACCGAGTATCGCTCCATTCGCCTGGTCTGCACGAGCGACGAGGAGGTGGGCGCCCCGAGCAGCAAGGCGTTCGTCGAGCGGATGGCGGAGGGCGCGGACATGGTCCTCGTGCTGGAGGCTGGGCGCGAGAACGGCGACATCGTCGGCCAGCGTCGCGGCGGGGGAACGTATCGGCTCACGGTGACCGGGCGCGCGGCGCACGCCGGAGTGGAACCGCAGAAGGGGCGTAACGCCGCCATCGGCGCCTGCCGCCAGGCTCTCGCCCTGAGCGCGCTGACCGATATGGCGGCGGGGCGTACGGTCAACATTGGCGTTATCCACGCGGGAACGCGGCCCAACATCGTACCCGATCACGCTGAGGTCGAAGTGGACCTGCGCTTCGACACCGCGGCCGGGATGGAGAAACTGCTCGCATCGGCCGATTTGGCGCTGGCGGAGGCTGCCCTGGAGGGGACGACCTACGTCTGGGAGCCGGTCCAGTTGCGGCCGCCGTGGGAGCGCAACGCCGGAACCGAGCGCCTGGCCGCCCGCGCCCGCGACATCGCCGCCGCGCTCGGCTTCGGTTTCAATGCCGCCGCGACCGGCGGCACATCAGATGGCAATTTCACCGCCACCCGTGGCGTTCCCACGCTAGATGGGTTGGGGCCTGTCGGCGGGCTGGACCACGGGCCAGACGAATATATCGAGATTTCTTCCATCGCGCCACGCGCCGCCTTGCTGGCCGGCCTGATCGCGACATGTGGCGCGCCGGTACTTGCCGATGGCGCAGAGGGGACGCCAGCGCGCGAGTGACCGGCGCGCGTAACCAACCGCTGGACGCGATGACGAAAGGGGGAGCCAACCGCACGCACAACGCTACGCGACAGCCAATCACCTGACTGCCAGAGAAGCGCGGTGTTCACCGCGCGCGTGTTGTACTTGTCGGGGGTATCATCCATGTCGACCCAACAGCAGACCAAAGAGTCGCTGATCCACGAGGATATTCAGCGGCTACACGGCCTTGGCTACGCGCAAGAGCTCTTCCGCGAGATGGGCGGCTTCTCCAACTTCGCCATCTCCTTCACGATCATCTCGATCCTCACCGGCGGTGTCTCGACCTTCGGCTTCGGCCTCCTCTACGGTGGCACGCTGGCGGCGAGCGTCGCCTGGCCGGTCGTCTCCGTCTTCGTCACGCTGGTAGGCCTGGCGATGGCCGAGCTGGCCTCGGCCTACCCGACGGCGGGGGGCCTCTATTACTGGGCATCCAAGCTGGGCGGCCCAGGCTGGGGCTGGTTCACCGGCTGGTTTAACCTTATCGGCCAGGTGGGCATCACCGCCAGCATTGACTTCGGCCTGGCAGTGCTCTTTGACTCCTGGCTCGCTGTCAAAGTACCTGCGCTGGCGACAGCGGTCAGCAACACGAATCCGATCTACATCCTCCGCTGGAATGTCGCCACCTACGCCGTCATCCTGATCATCCACTGCTTGATGAATGTCTACGGCATCCGCCTGGTGGCGCTGCTCAACGACATCAGCGTCTGGTGGCATATCGTCGGCGTTGTGATCGTTGTTGGCGCGCTGATCTTCTTCGCCCCGCACCACTCCAATACGTTCGCGTTCCTCTTCTCGCCGAGCGACTCGCTTGGCGCGGTCGGCATCACGCCGCAGTTTGCCTGGTACGGCCTGCTGCTCGGGCTTTTCCTCGCGCAGTACACGTTGACCGGATATGACGCCTCGGCGCACGTCGCTGAGGAGACGGTAGGCGCGGCCCGGCGCGCGCCGTGGGGCATCGTCATGTCCATCGTCGTCTCGGCGGTGGTCGGCTATGTCCTGATGCTCGGCATGGCGATCGCCATCCCCGACAAGGCCCCGGCCTCGGTCGGAGGCAGCGGCCTGAATTACATCGCGCTGCAGGGCACGAATGCGGTGCAGACCATCCTGAGCGGTCTTAATACGCCGTGGGGCGGCGACGCGGGCTTCGTCATCTTCGGCATGATCCTCGTCGCGCAGTTCTTCTGCGGCATGTCGTCGGTGACGGCCAACTCGCGCATGATCTACGCCTTCTCGCGTGACGGCGCGGTCCCTGGCCACGAACTCTGGCACACGCTCAACCGCCGCCGCATCCCCGCCAACGCGGTGTGGCTGGCTGGCGCGGGCGCGTTCGTGCTGAGCCTGCCGGCGCTCTTCGGCAACACGGTCGCGTTCTACGCGCTGGTCTCGGTTGGCACAGTTTCGATCTACATCGCGTACGTGATGCCGACCTTCACCCGGCTGCTGAGCAACGACTTCCATCCAGGCCCGTGGAATCTGGGCCGGTGGTCCAAGCCCATTGGCTGGATCGCGGTCATCTGGGTGCTCTTCATCTCGGTGCTCTTCCTGACGCCTGAGACCTTCCCGATTACCGCGCTCAACCTGAACTACGCGCCGGTCGCGCTGGGCGTCTGCCTGGTATTGCTTGTCATCTGGTGGTTCGCCAGCCAGCGCAATAGCTTCAAGGGCCCGATTGTCCAGGGTGACGAGGCTACGCTGGAGAAGATCGAGGCCACCGTTGAGCGCGAGAGCGTCTATCACGAGCCCGGCATGTGAGCCGCGGCAAAAACGGTCTGCGACGATGGCTCACGGCTCCGTGGGCGCGCTCCACTTCGGAGCGCGCGCCGCGGGCGCCGGCGCCGGACGTCGAGAAATATCCGGAGACACAACCCGAGACACAACCCGAGACACAGACGGAGATTCGGATGATGGACACCAGACGGAGCGATCCCAAAGACCTGGAGTCGCTCGAGCGCATGGTGCGTGATGGCCAGATCGACACCGTGCTCTCCACGATGCCCGACATGCAGGGGCGGCTGGTGGGCAAGCGACTGGACGCGCACTTCTATCTGGAGCACGTTGCGCGTGAGGGCTCGCACCACTGCTCCTATCTGCTCGGCACTGACATGGAGATGAACACGCTGCCGGGCTTTACCATGACCAACTGGCGCACGGGCTACCACGATTTCAAGGTGCAGCCCGACCACCACACCCTGCGCCTGGCGCCGTGGCTGGAGAAGACGGCGATCGTCATCGGCGATGTCTACACCGATGAGGGCGAGCCGGTCGAGGAGTCGCCGCGCCGCATCCTGCAGCGGCAGGTGGAGCGGCTAAAGGCGCTGGGCTTTACCGCCAAGGTGGCGTCTGAGCTGGAATTCTATCTTTTCCGCAATACCTATGAGACGGCCCGCGCGCAGCGCTACCACGACATGACGCCCTACGGCACCTACATCCAGGACTATCACATCCTGGCGACGACCAAAGAAGAGGGCATCGTCCGCCAGATCCGCAACCATATGAACACGGCGGGCATTCCCGTTGAGGGCTCCAAGGGCGAATGGGGCTATGGCCAGGAAGAGTTGAACCTGGCGTACTCCGACCCCGTCGAGATGGCTGACCGCCACGTGCTCTACAAGCACGGCGCGAAGGAGATCGCCGCGCTCAACGGTGTCTCGCTCACCTTCATGGCGAAGTGGGACGCGGGGCAGGCGGGCAGCAGCTTCCACCTGCACTCAAGCCTGTGGGACGCCGCCGGAAAGGCCGTCTTCTGGGACGAGTCGCAGCCACTGGGCATGTCGCAGCTCTTCCAGCATTATCTGGCGGGGCAGCTGGCGTATACCCATGAGCTGATGTTCTTCTACGCTCCGTTCATTAACTCCTACAAGCGCTATCGCGAGGGCACATTCGCGCCCATCCGGCTCGTCTGGGGCCATGACAACCGTACCTGCGGGCTGCGCGTCATCGGCGAGCACAACAGCATCCGCGTGGAGAACCGCGTGCCAGGCGCCGACGCCAATCCGTACCTCGCCTTCGCCGCGACGATCGCCGCGGGCATCGCGGGAATCGAGCGCCGGTTGCCGCTGCCGCCGCGCTTCTCTGGTGACGCCTATGAGTCCTCCGGCGGAAATGTGCCGAAGGTGCCAGGCGCGCTTTATGAGGCGATCCACACGCTGGAGCATAGCCAGCTGGCGCGCGAGGCGTTTGGCGAGAAGGTGGTCAACCACTACCTCAACTCCGCGCGCGAGGAGCAGGCTGCCTATGACCACGCCGTGACCTGCTGGGAGCTCGATCGCTACTTCGAGCGCATCTAGCGCCGGCATACCACCCGTCCTCCTGCCGGCGCGCCATCGGGGCGCCGGGCGCTCACCATGGGTTGGGGAGCGCAGAGGGCGCTGATTTCGAACGAGTAAACAGCGCGCCGGAGGGCGCGTCCAGATTCAGTACAGGGGGCGCGACGTGAGACTGACGGACAAAGTCATCCTCGTCACGGGGGCGGCCAGTGGCATGGGCGCCGTGGCCGCCGAGACGTTCGCCCGCGAGGGCGCGAAGATCATCGCCACCGACTACGCGGCAGGTCCGCTAGAGGCGACCGTGACGCGCGTGCGCGAGGCGAAGGGTGAGATCATCGGCGTGCCGGGCGATGTCTCGGTCGCCGCGGATGTGAAGCGCGCGGTGGATGAGGGCGTGCGCGCGTTCGGCAAGCTGAACGTGCTCTATAACAATGCGGGCATCATGCCCAACGAGGATACGTCTGTCGAGGAGACGAGCGAAGAGACGCTGGCGCGCGTCCTCGATGTTAATCTCAAGGGCGTCTTCTACTGCTGCAAATACGGTATCCCCGAGCTGCTCAAGGCCGGGGGCGGCTCGGTGATTAATATCGCCTCATTTGTCGCAATCCTCGGTTGCAGCGTGCCGCAGGACGCCTACACTGCCTCCAAGGGCGGCGTTCTCTCGCTCACCCGCTCGCTCGCCGTCCAATATGGCCCGCGCGGCGTGCGCGCCAACGCCATCTGCCCCGGCCCGGTGGAGACGCCGATGCTGCGGCAGCTCTGGTCGAGTGAGGAGGAGCGCAACAAACGCCTGCGCCGCATCCCGCTGGCGCGCTTCGGCGCGCCGGAGGATATCGTCAACGCTGGCGTGTTCCTGGCTTCGGATGAGTCCAGTTGGATTACGGGCAATACGTTCATGGTTGATGGCGGCGTCACCGTCAACTACTTCTAGTCCGGCGCCTCGCGCCCTGAAAGGACCTGGCACAGATGACCTCGACGGCTCATACCCGGCGCGAGGCGCTGCTGATAGACGGCGTGCGGGTGGAATCCACCGAAGGCAAGAGCTTCACCACCTATAATCCCGCCACCGGCGAGCCACTCGCCGAGGTGGCGCTGGCGGGGAAGGCCGATGTCGAGCGCGCCGTAGCCGCCGCCCGCCGCGCGTTCGACGACGGCCTCTGGCCGCGGATGAAGCCCGTCGAGCGCGGGCGCATTCTGGCGCGGGTGGCGGCGCTCATCCGCGAGCGGCTCGATACGCTGGCGGAGCTGGAGACGCGCAACTCGGGCAAGGCGCTGGCCGATTCGCGCGATGAGGTGGGCTCCGCCGCCAGCACATTTGAATATTACGCCGGCGCCGCGGACAAGGTCTTCGGCGAGACGATCCCGATGGGCGCGAACGCGCTGGATTTTACGCTGCGCTCGCCCGTCGGCGTCACGGCGCAGATTGTGCCGTGGAACTTTCCGATCGTCATCGCCGCCTGGAAGACCGCGCCCGCGCTGGCGGCTGGCTGCTGCGTGATCCTCAAACCGGCCAGCCTGACCCCGCTGACGGCGCTGGCGCTGGGCGAGATCTGCCTGGAAGCCGGTGTGCCGCCGGGTGTGATGAACGTGCTGACTGGCGATGGCGGCACGGTCGGCATGGCGTTGGTGCGGCATCCCGGCGTGGACAAGGTGGCGTTCACTGGTTCAACTGAGGTGGGCAGCGCGATTATGCGCGCGGCGGCGGACAACATTACCCGTGTCTCGTTGGAACTGGGCGGAAAGTCGCCAGCCATCGTCTTCGCCGACGCCAACATCGCGCGCGCCGCCAGCCGCATACCCTATAGCGTCTTCGCCAACGCTGGGCAGGACTGCTGCGCGCGGACGCGCATCTTCGTCCAGCGCTCCACGCTCGATGAGTTCACTGAGCGCTTTGTCGGCGCGACCCGCGGTCTACGCGTGGGTGACCCGATGGCTCTGGAGACCGAGATTGGCTCGCTGGTCTCGCCGGGGCAGAAGAAGCGCAGTCTGGACTACGTGCAGACTGGCCAGGAGGAGGGCGCGCAACTGCTGACCGGCGGCGAGCCAGCGGCGGACTCCGGGCTGACCCAGGGGAGCTTCATGCTGCCCGCTGTGCTGGGCGGCGTCTCCAACAATATGCGTGTGGCGCGTGAGGAGATCTTTGGGCCAGTGGCGGCGATCATCCCGTTCGAGGACGAGGCCGACGCCATCCGCCAGGCCAACGATTCGCCGTACGGCCTCTCCGGATCCCTCTGGACAGCCGATGTTGGCCGGGCGCTGCGCGTCGCGTCGCGTGTGCGTACTGGCGTGCTGAGCGTGAACACGAACAGCAGCGTCCACGTCCAGGCGCCGTTCGGCGGCTTCAAGCAGTCTGGTATCGGCCGCGAGCTTGGGATGCATGCGCTCCAGCTCTACACCGAAGTCAAGAACGTCTATATCGATATCAGCGAGGACTAAGCGCGGCAGCGCTATGGAAGTCGCCGGGCGAGGGGAACTCTCCGGCGGCTTCCGCCGTCTCTCCCTGAGAAGACTGGAGCGCGCGCCTGTGAGGGTCACTGGCGAAACGGCGCTCATAATCTCAGAGGAGGCTAGGGTGCTTCCGTCGCCACACGCCGCGGCCGCTGGCAGCCAGCATGAGCGGTGGGGCGCGCGTATGATCTTGCGGCATGCGCTGCTCACCAGCGCGCTGGCTGCGGCAGTGCGCATGACTCTGGCGTTCGCCGCCTGCGGCTCAACATCCGCTGTGGCTCAGCGGTGTGGCGCGATCCAGAGTGGTCAGCCAGCCGTGGCCACCAGCGCAGCCGGCGCGCGCGTGGCCACCACCTGCTTCGAACAGGCGTATTCGCACTGCGCTCCCGCTTCACTCACATTCGCGCGGAGCTTCGGTGACGGCTGGACCCAGGACACGATGTACGTCGCGCCGGGCCAGGGAAGCGGGGGCGTGTGTGGTCTGATGGTCCGGTGGAGCACGACCATCGTTGGCGGCCATACCACCACTGGACAGGATCAGTGCGCAGGCCTCCAGCAGCGGGCGGACCCATCTGGAACCCTGGTGTTCACTGGCTGCGCCAAGGCAGGCGATATTGAGGTTCCGCCGGGCCCGTAGCGACGCACGGCCGCTCATTCTGAATCCAGGCGCGAGAACCGTCACGGCATGCGCCCGCCGTGGCGGTTCTCGCCGCTCCCCGCCATTTCGCGCCGGCGCGGAAGAGCAGCGTTATGGAGCGCCTGTATGACGCTGCCCTCTGGCCGCGGCCGACTTCCGCGGCCGAACGCTAGCGGACACATTACCCGAGATACGTCCACGGCCCTTTGATCTGGTCCGTGAAGGTCACGGGCTGCTGGTTATCTGGACTCTCTGGCGTGTAGGTCAGCGAGAGCGTGAAGTTGTAGGTCACTTGATAGTTGATGGTCGATTTGAGCCATGAGTCGCACAGGCTGGGATCTGGGGTGATGGAGAGTGTGGTAGTCCCGCCTGCGTCCGTTGTCCCTTCGGTCACGGTCGCGCCTGAGGATGGGTCGGTCGCGGTCGCCCACTGCTGACCAGCGCTCAGGCTCGCGGTGGGATCATTGGCGAACGTGATGCTCCAGGAAATGGGAACGTTGCTCTGGGTGTTGTCGAGCGTGAGCGTTGTGGTATCGAGCTGGCCCGACGTGGCGGTGTGACAGTCTTGCGCCCAGCCGCTATCACTGTAGGCTGACCCACTCAACGCAGGCGCGAACGCGATAACAGGCGTGGGCGTCGGCGTGTCGGTTGGCGTGGCAGTCGCCTGAGGCGCCCCAACCCACGGGAAGGGAAACCGTCCATTCGCGGCCGCCACCCCACCGAGCGCGAGCGCCGCGACGAGCGCCAGCGTCGTAGCGATGGCCACTGTCCGGCCGGCGCGCCGTTTCGCTTGCCCGGCGTACTGGACAGGTTGGTCGGCGGTCGCCACCTGACCAATCAGGTCAATCAGCCGCAGATGCGCCGTTGTCAGGGTATGCGGGCCGGGCGTGGTATCGGTAGCGTTCCCAATGATGTCCCGCTGCGGGCCAGAGGTCATGCCGCCCGCCTGATCTGTCCGCCACTCGAAATCGTAGGGCGGGAAGGATCCGTTCACCACCTGCGCGCGTACCGTTGTCGTGATCGGGGCGCCTGGGTGGCTGGCCACCGGCGTTGGCGCCTGCTGCGCGATGCGCACGATGGGTATGCGGGCCGGGAAGTGTGGAAGTGTCCGGTCTTTCCTCAACGGCGCGTCGAAGAGCAAGGTGACGCTACCTGGCGCGACACGCAGCGCGCGCGCAGGCGCGCTCACGGACACCGACGACCCTGGAATGGTCAGTGTTTGCTGGATGGCGCCGTCCGTGTGACCATCAGCGCTGAGCGCGAGCGCGAGCGCTCCCTGGATGGCGTCAACGACGAGTGTGTCCAGCGCCCTATCCGGCGTGATGACCACCTGCCCACGGTTGTCCAGCGCGCACCCGGAGGACATGGAAACGCTCTGCGTCTGGCCGCCTGCCTCCAGCCGCCCGTTCAGCTCAAGACCTCCGGCGGAGTCCGGAACGCATGTCAGCGCCGTCCAGCGCCACGGCGTGGGTCCGCGCTGGCTCGTCGTGGCGCTTACTCCCTGGAGCCGCCCTTGCGCCAGCGCGCGACGGATGAGCCAGTTCAGCCCGGCCCCGCTCAGCGCGAGCGCGACGTTGCCCTGCTTGTCGTCAACGAACGCGCTGGTGATGCGCGACGCGTCGCCGGTCTGGCTACCGAGCGCGAAACCCAGCGCTAGCGCCGCGCGCTTCTCGTCGGTGAGCGCGCGCGCGCCCGCGCGCTGGGGGCTGACATCAGACGGGAGCGCGTCCAGTGTGTAGGTGTGGGCGAGGTGGGCGAGTGACTGAAACAGGTTTTGGGCCAGGAGTGGCCGCAGCGGCTCGGTCACCTTGCCCGGATCGAGACCCGCCAGTGGGACTGGCGCGTTCACGCCCGCCATTCCCAGATGGACATCGCCCAGTGTGAGGCCAGCGGGGGCGCTCATTTCGGCTTCGATGTAGAGGGCGCCTGAGTCCGCCCGCTTGACGACTGGCTTGAAGGGCATGCGAGCCGATGCGGTGACGGTGACATTATGGTTCAGGACTGGAGGTCGGATACCGCCAGAGATAGCGACGCTCGCCAGCAGCAGGTTTCCTTCGGCGCAGTCAATCTCTGGGTCGCCCCAGGACAGCGCCGAGGGCAGGACCGCTTCGAGCGTCAGATAACGCTGGGCCAGTTTGTGCGCCTGCGCGGAGAGCGCCAGCGGATCGTTGAGTTGGCGGGCAAGCGCGTCGCATACGACAGTCGGTCGAAACTGCAGGACAACATCGAATCCACCAAGATCATCCACCTGACTCACCTCACTTCAACGACGATCATATCCGTCGCTGTCCGCGGGTCCAGAAGGCGCGCGATACCTACCCGCGCGCTTCTGACGGCAATCATGCATGATTCAGGCAGGGCGCCGCAATGCGCTGCGACACAATCAGGACACAATCTGGCCAGGCAGGAGGAACGCTTGCCTGGCCGTCGGGAGCCGCGCGCCTCATGGAATCAGCGTTATGATGTCCGTGTCAGGGGAGGTCTGATAGAGCCGCTCGACATCGGCGGCGCGGTTGCGCAGGACGGCAATCTGGTTGATGTAGCCCTTGTCGGTCGTCTCGTTGGCGTCCAGCCGCGGCGGGACAGTCAGCACGAGGCAGCGCGTGAAGCGCTCGCTGCTGCTGGCGTGATGGCGGTTGTGCTGGGTGAAGACATCGGCGAAGAAGGCGCGCACATCGGCGCTGGCGAGGAACGCGTCGTCATCAGGTGATTGGGCGCTGGCCTCGGTGAAGCGATTTCGCAGCGCGGGCGTGTTGGGGAAGATAAGCGCGGTCAGGAAGTCGCGATTGGGCGCGGCGGGAACGACCTCCAGCAGGTAGGGCTGACCGATGGTGTTCACGCTGCCGCGCAGGCGGGCGTTATGCGCCCAGGTCCCACTGGTCAGCTTGAAGTCCTCGCCGGTGCGGCCATCGAAGACCAGCCCCTGTGTGGGGTCAGCGGGATCGAGGAAGGCGGCGGCGTCGTAGGTACGCAGGTAGCCCGCCTCGTCAAACGCCTGAGCCGTGGCCTCGGGATTCGCATAGTAGCCGCGCGTCACGCAGACGCCTTTCACGCGTATCTCACGCTTGCCGGAGGAACTGGCCGCCAGCTTGATTGTGACCCCGGGGATCGGCAGGCCGATAACGCGCGCGTCGCGGGCCGGCCAGTAGACGAGCGTGGCGTCGGGTGAGGTCTCTGTCATGCCCCAGGCGGCGAAGAACGGGACCGGCGCGCCGCGTACGCTGGCGCTCATCGCCTGCATGCCCTCGAAGGTGCGTTGGTCGAGCGCGGCGGCGGCGGTAAACATGAACTTCAGGCGGCGGAAGAAGGCGCCCCGGAGTGTCTCATCGGTTTGCATGCGGGCGTAGAGCATAGTGTAGCTGCGTGGCACACCAAAGTAGACCGTTGGCTGGACATCGGTGATGTTGCGTACCATCAGTTCGAAGCCTGCCGCCGGATTGCCGCCGTCAATGTAGAACGTGCCGCCGTGCATCAGGATCATGTTGGCGATGAAGTTGCCGCCGAAGGTATGGTTCCAGGGTAGAAAGTCCACGAACACATCGTCTGGCCCCAGCGACGGCCACATCTGTGCGATGCCCGCCTGGTTGGAGGTCATCATGCCATGCGTGACCTCGACACCCTTTGGCAGACTGGTCGAGCCGGAGGTGAACTGAATCTTGGCCAGCGTCGCGGGCGTCACCGCCGCGAACCGCGCTTCGCCCTCCAGGCTGAGTGTGTCGCCGCCTGCCTCGAGCGCGTCCAGCGGCTCGATTCCGGCGTGGTTGGCGGCGTGGTTGACGGCGAAGAGGCGAATCGCGGAAGTGTCGAATTGCGCCAACTTCGCCATGTGGGTATCGGCGTTGGACATGACCAGCAGCGGCGCGCGGGTGATGTCGAGGATGTGGCGGATGTGGCCGCCCGTCTGCGAGAGGACAGAATAGGCGTTGCTGATCGGTGTGACGGGGACGCCAATCTGCATCGCCGCTAGCTGGACCAGCGCCATCTCGATGCTATTTTCCGAGAGGATGGCGATCGGACGCGAGCCATCCAGTCCCTGCGCCAGCAGCCCGTTGCTGAGACGGTTGACCCGCGCCAGCGCATCCGCGTAGGTCACGCCTTGCCAGGCGCCGCTGGCGTTGCGTTGCGCCAGGTAGATCTTGCCGGAGTAGCGCGCGGCCGCGCGGCGCAGCCACACGCCGATGTTCGCCGGATAGTCTGTCAGCGGGACGAGGTTCTCCAGCCGCGTGACGCCGTCCGCCTCGGTGACGGTGACCTGGGGTTGAATCCAGCTGAGCGGCGCGGGCTGACTCATCGGCGTGGCCTCCTCGTCGTCGAGCGATGGCGCGGGTCAATTCGTTGGCGGAGTTGGCGCGAACGCGTTTAGGATCCACGCTCCGCGGGCGGCGGGGCGCGATGAATATATTCGAACGGTGTGTGGCAGGCGCGACAGTAGTAGTGGGCGGTGGAGAGCCGCGAGCCAAAGATCGCCAGCGGCTCGATATCGTCCGACTGGCAGAAGGGACAACGGATGGCGTGGCCGCCGGAGGAGGCGGTCGCCTCCCCAGCGCCCGCTTCAGCGGCATCCAGCCCGTTCGCGCGAGCGCCGCCGTTCATCGGGCCGCCGCCTTTTTCGCCACGCGCGCGGCGGGTTTCAGACGGTAGGCCACGGCGTCCCAGCGCTCCCAGGGAAGCTCCTCGGTCAACTCGAACGTCTTCTTCGCGCCGGCGGTAGCGTGGGTGGGCAGGTCGAGCTTTTCGGCGACGATGCGCGGGCCAACCTTGGCCAGAAAGCGGGCGCGCAATGTGTCGGGCGTGGCGTCGAGCACGCCGTCCGCCGCGAGCGGGTCCTCGCCGTCGCTGGCGCCAAACCACATCAGCGTCTCGTCCCAGTTCGCCTGGAGCGCCGCCTGCAACGCGTCGCGCACCGCGCCACCATCGCGCGCCAGCTGGCGGACCCAGGCCTCGCCGTGCGTGCTGTGCAGCGATTCCTCCTGCAGCACCTTGCGGCTGCGGCCCGCGAGCGGCTCGTAGGACGAATCAACTCCGGACTCGAAGATGACCGTCAGCGCGTTATCGGTCAGGAAGTTGGCGGCGACAAAGTCGAACCAGCTCGTGAACGGGCGCTCCAACAGCGAGAGACGCAGGAACTCGGTGCGGGTGTCGGGATCGAGCTCTGACGCCTCAGCCTGTGGCGCCAGTGTCTTGAGCAGCGGGTAGAGCGCGCGGGCGTGGCCCAGCTCGTCCTGGGCCATCGCGGCGGCGGCCACGGCGGATTCCAGCGTGGGCGCGCCGCTGCACCACTCGGCGTAGTTGCGGCCGAGATAGTGTTTATTGTCCGCCAGCCGCGCGATCAGGGAGAAGAGCGCCTGCTTTGTAGCGGGGGAATAGGTCTTGTCGGTCATCGCATGTCCCTCCTCGGCTGCGCGTCAGGACGCGATGACAGTGATCGCCGCGCGGCGTGGCACGATCACCATCTCGATCCAGGCGAACTCGTCATAGATGCTGCGGGCATAGACCCGCGCGAGGTCCGGGTCGTCCGCTTCTACGGCCCCCACCTGGCGCAGCGGCTCCTCGTAGCCCTTGCGCGCCAGCACCAGCCAGACGCCTTCAGCGGCGAGGCGCGAGCGCTTGCCGGGGCGCGCATCGAGCGCCTCAGGCGCGGTCGCGGGATCGTCGAGCGCGTCGTATTCACTCATATAGCTCATAGCGCCACTCCCAGTAACAGGAGCGCGTCGCGGCCGTCGCTGGTCAGGCGCGCGGTCGTCCAGACGGGTTCCCAGACTACGTCGATCTCCACTTCCTCGACACCCGGCGCGCGCAGCAGCCGCGCGCGCACATCTTCCTCGATCATTCCCGCGCCGGGGCAGCCCATCGCCGTGTACGTCAGCCGCACGACAGCGCGGGCGTCTTCGCGGCGCGCATCCACGATCATGCCCATATCAACCAGCGAAACGCCGAGTTCTGGGTCGGGAACGTCGCGCAACGCGTCCCAGAGCAGGTCGTGGGGGTATTCAACGCCTGTCAGCGGTCCGCGGCCAGACGGAGAGACCGTGGCCATCAGGCGACTCCCATCAGCTGCGCCAGCTGGCGGTGGCCGCGCTGCATGTACTCGACGAATTCGGCGTTCTTGGGTCCGCGCTTCTTCCAGCGCGCCATAACGTCGTCCCAGGTGATAGCGCCATCTTCGAGCAGCCAGCGCTTCCGCTTCTCATCGAACGCCGCCGGGAAGACGCCGTCCACGACCCATTTCTGGCCGGTCACATCGAAATGCGCGGGGACCTTGAAGCCAAGCTCCTCGCAGAGCGGGACGGCAGTGGACATCCAGGTTTGGCGCAACTGGTCGTTGGACTTGCCCTTGAAGCCGAAGCCTAGCTGCTCGGTGTGCTTCTTCAGGTCGTCGGGCAGGCCGAACCACTCGACAGTCAGCAGGAACATCCAGTCAATCGCCTGCTGCAGGCGCTCATGTTCGGCAGGCTCAGGCGCCAGCTTGCGCATCCATTGCTCGCCGTGGCGCAGGTGGAAGGTCTCTTCTTTGTCCACTTTGGTCAGCGCGCGCTTCCATGGGCCAAAGGTCGTGCTAGCGTAGATGTCGCCGAGCAGGCAGTAGCCCGCGCGGTCGTAAAAGGCGTTGGCGACGATCAGCTCATAGAAGCTGTCGAGCGGCACGTCGAAGGCGTAGGGGTATTTCCACTTGAGCGGGTCGCGGCGGTAGATCAGCTCTTCAGTGTCCACGCCAAGGTCGCGGAGCAGGCGGTAGGCGATGTGGGCGTGGCCGAGTTCATCCTGGACGATGGCAATGGCTGAGCCGAACGAGTTGATGTTGGGCGCGAAGCGCGCGGCGTGCATGTAGGCCGGGGCGGAGACGTACTCCGTGTCGGCGGAGACGGTCAGAATGCGCTTGATGCCCTCCAGGTAGGTCGGGCTCATGTGCTCGATGCCCTCGACCAGTTTGTGCTCCTGGATGCGCTGGAGAACGGCGGAATCGGTCAGTGGCGCGTTCACGTCGCGGCCTTCCTTCACTCTGGCCCGCGCGGGCGGGACTGGCGGCAACACGGCGGTTGATCGCTCCCGGAGAGCGCTTTGACTGTCTGGTTGTTGTGAGGACTGTAGCTTGCGCCCCACAGCGTATCACTCACGCGCGCCCCGGCGCCGGAGCGGGGCAGGTCATGTCACAGCCCGAATCGCATCCCTGACTGTCCGGACAGTCAGTGTGCCGCAAGGATACGTTACGGCGCTGGCGCTTGTCAAGGCAGCGCAGCGTGCTTTGGGGCGTCAGCCGCCCTGACCGCCCGGTCAGCCGGTGGGTATAATGCGGCTGACGGCGTCCAGGTCGCGACGGATGACGCGCGAGCGAGAGGGAGTGGCGCATGCGAGGTGATTTCAGCGCGCGGGACGGCGACCCGATAGAGCGGCTGGCGCCCAAGCAGGCGCAGATCCTGCGCAGCGCGTACAAGGTCATGGGAGAGGCGGGCGCCAGCTTTTCGCTGCAAGAGGTGGCGGACGACGCCGGAGTGAGCAAAGCGCTGCTCATCTACCATTTCAAGTCCAAGGAGAGCCTGACGCTGGCGACGCTGGAGTGGACGCTCAAGCGCGTCGCGGCGCGTGTCTCCCAGGCGATCGACCCGATCCAGACAGCGGAAGCGAAGGTCGAGACGATGCTCGACGCGATCTTCTCGCGTCCCGACCAGAACCGCCATTTCTACCTCGTCTACGCCGACCTCCTGGGCCATGCCGCGCGGCTGGAGTCGTACAGCGCGGTGGCGTCGACCTTCCACGAGACAGTCAATGGGATGTATGCCAGCGTCGCCGCTCTGGGCATGCGCGAGGGGGTCTTCCCGCCACGCGACCCGCAGGTGGCGGCGCTGGCGATGCGCGCGCTGATTGACGGCATGTTCCTGCAGTGGCTGCTGGAGCGCGACTGGCGAGGGACGCACGCCACCTACCGCGCGACGTGCAAGCAGGCGATCCTGGCCTACCTGCGCAGCGTATGACCCACCGCGCCAGCGGCGCCCTGCGGTTTGTGACCGGCGGGAAACGCTAAGCTGGCTACTTTTTTCTGGCCGTCCGCCACACAATCACCCCGCATGGCAACCCGATGGCCAGGAGGGTTCCAATGATCGTGTTGATGATCAATGGCAGGGTCACGGCGAGTTTAGGAGCCAGGGTGAGCGGCACAACCAGGGCGTTCATGACCAGGAATACAGCCAGCGCGTATAACAGGCCGAACAGGATGGCGCCGCGGCGCAGGAACGCGAGTTTGATGGCCGCCAGGATGAATACCGCGGCGACCACAAACGAGATTCCGAAGTGCAGGAGGGCCCCGAGCAGTGTGGTGGCGGCGCCACCGGTGAATGCCGCCTGGCCTAACAGGGCGCTGGCAATGTACTGGAAGATAAACGAGGGGTCCCGATGCTCGACGACCGTGAAATAGCCCACGTCATCGAGACTGCTTAGGACGCCAATGAGCAGTCCCGCAATAAGAATGGAACGCGTCACCGCGCCAGGTGTACGAGCCGTAACACCGCTCGCCGTTGTCATGAGAAGTCCTCTTTCTGGGAGATGCCGATGAGCGCCCTCCGATGACATAGGGCGGGGACAGGACGATAGGTATAACGCGTGCATTGGAATAGTGATTGGAATAGTGGAAAAATCGTGGCGCAGGGGGGACAGAGGAGCGCAACGGGTATGTCGTGACGCTCCACTTCAACGCCTACGCCTTCCCAACCAGCATCTTCGGGAAATGTGTTTCTTTGGATGACTTCTAGCGGAGTTGCGCATCCAGGTAGAAGTGGGACGCCTCTGTATAACGCTTGGTCAGAGCGACTCGTTATGGGCGCGCGTTTCCTTGCGCGTTTATGCGCAGTCGCAAGCAGCCTTGCCTGCGCCTCCCGCCGCGCCGCTCGCTCGCGGGCCAGGGTGAAGGCGCCGCGCTGCTCTGTGCTACTATGGGGAGCAGCGCAGGTCGCGCACGCGCCGCCGGGTATAGCCGGACGCGCCAGGTTTTCGGAGCGAGGTAGGGACTATGGCCACAGCGACGACGCAGCCGGGCGCGGCCACGCCTCCGCCTGCCGCGACGCCGGTGACGCCGGAGGAGATGGCGGCGGTGGGCGCCGCGCTGGCGGATACGACGCGGGTGCGCATGCTGCGGCTGCTGGAGGCGAATGAGGAAGTCGCCTGCGCGGCGCTCGAGGCGACCTTTGATCTCACCAAGTCCACCATCTCGTACCACGTGCGTGTCCTGCGGCACGCGGGGCTGATCCGCGTGCGCAAGGCGGGCAAGTTCTACCACTATGGGCTCCTGCGCGCGGAGGTTGAGCGGCGCTTCCCCGGTCTGCTGACCATGCTGGCCGCCACCGAGCTTTCCGAGATCGCGGGCGCGGCGGATGAGAGCGCCGCGCGCTGCGAGTGACGCGTCAGGCGGCGGTGTTCCCTTGACAAATACGTTTCGATACTTTTACAATCGTCTCGAAATTGGGCTGACCCATGAGGGAGCCAGCGGCTCCCGGTCGCAGCAAGCCTGGCCGCCACGATTCCGCGCGCCGCGCGTCTCACATCCCGTGTTCCAAGTGTTCCAGAGGTGAACAGAGAGGAAGCCACCATGACAGACACCACGACCGCGCCCGCCGCTGAGCGCACGCTGGTGACCTACCGCGTTGAAGACGGCATTGGGATCATCGAGCTGACCAATGCGCCGGCGAATACCTACAGTTACGCGATGATGAGCCAGCTTGATGAGGCGATCCTCAAGGCGCGCTTCGATGATGAGGTGTATGTCATCGTGCTGCGCGGCCAGGGCGAGAAGTTCTTCTCCGCCGGCGCCGATATCTCGATGCTCAACTCGGTGACGCCGTCGTTCAAATACTACTTCTGCCTGCATGCCAACGAGACGCTGACGCGCCTGGAGCAGACGCCGAAGCTGGTGATCGCCGCGCTCAACGGCCACACCGTCGGCGGCGGCATGGAGATCGCGCTGGCCTGCGACATCCGCATCGCGCGCAAGGGCTCGGGCAAGATCGGTCTGCCGGAGCTAGGACTGGGCGTTCTGCCTGGCACCGGCGGCACGCAGCGCATGGCGCGCGCCCTGCCGAAGAACAAAGCCATCGAGATCATGGGCGAGGCGCGGTTGATGGAGTTCGAGGAGGCGATGGACCTCGGCTTGATCAACTACGTCTATGAGTCCGACGGCTACTGGGACAAGGTGATGGAGTACGCCCACTCCTTCTGCCCGCCGCACAAGGCGGCGAAGGCGGTCGGTCGCCTGAAGCGCTCGGTGCAGTCGGGGTCGGAGATCGCCTTCTCCGAGGCGCTGGCGCTGGAGCGCGAGCTGCAGCAACTCTGCTTCCAGAGTGAGGACGCCAAGGAGGGCATCTCCTCCTACGTCGAGCGCCGCACGCCGGTCTTCAAGAACCGCTAACCTTCACTGACGCTTTGACGCGCGGCGGCATGGCCGCGGACATGGGGGACTGACGAGCGCGCGACGCCCGGCGGTCCCCATCCCCATTGCTCCCCAACGACGGGGATATAAGGAGCGAGCGCATGGCGACGAGCGCGAAAGAGACGCATGATATCGCGCTGCTGCGGCAGAAGCCGGTGCGGATGCTGATCGGCGGCCAGTGGGTCGAGGCTGCCAGCGGCAAGACCTACGAGACGTATAACCCGGCGACGGGCAAGGTGTTGGCGCAGGTGGCCGAGGGCGGCCGCGAGGACGCCGAGCGCGCGGTCAAGGCGGCGCGGGCGGCCTTTGAGAGCGGACCGTGGCCAAAGATGACGCCCTCGCAGCGCGGGCGGCTGCTCTGGAAGGTCGCCGACCTGATCGAAGAGCACGCCGATGAGCTGGCGATGCTGGAGACGCTGGACAACGGCAAGCCGATCCGCTACTCCAAGGCCAGCGACGTGCCGCTGACCGCCGACCACTTCCGCTACTTCGCCGGCTGGGCGACGAAGATCGAGGGCGATACCGTCCCGGTCTCAATCCCCAACATGTTCACCTATACTCTGCGCGAGCCGCTGGGCGTGGTCGCCCAGATCATCCCCTGGAACTTCCCGATGCAGATGGCGTCATGGAAGCTGGCTCCGGCGCTGGCGGCGGGCAACACGGTGATCCTCAAGCCCGCCGAGCTGACCTCGCTGACCGCGCTGCGCATCGGCGAGCTGATGATGGAGGCCGGCTTCCCCGATGGCGTGGTCAACATCGTCACGGGGCCGGGCAGCACGGTCGGCGCGGCGCTGGCCGAGCATCCCGACGTGGACAAGATCGCCTTCACCGGCTCGACGGAGGTGGGCAAGCAGATACTGATGGCCAGCGCAGGCAACCTGAAGAAGGTGACGCTGGAGCTGGGCGGCAAGTCGCCGAACATCGTCTTCCCCGACGCCGACCTGAAGTGGGCGGCGCGCGGCGCGCTGACAGCGATCTACTTCAACTCCGGGCAGATTTGCACGGCAGGCTCGCGCCTCTTCGTCCACAAGGCGATCTACGACGAGATGATGGACCTGCTGACCAAGGGCGCGGAGGCGATGAAGGTTGGCTCCGGCGAGGACCCGGCGACCGAGGTGGGGCCGGTGATTTCCGAGGGCCAGCTTGAGCGCGTGATGGGCTACGTGGATGTGGGCCGTAACGAGGGCGCGGTGGCGCGAACCGGCGGCAAGCGGCTGGATGGCGACCTGGCGGGCGGCTACTTCCTGCCGCCGACGGTGCTCGACCAGGTGACAGACGAGATGTCCGTCGCCCGCGAGGAGATCTTCGGCCCGGTGGTCGTCGCGCTGCCGTTCGAGGACATCGAGGAAGTAGCGCGGCGCGCCAACTCTTCGATTTACGGCCTGGCGGCAGGCGTCTGGACCAGCGACGTAAAGAAGGCGCACCGCATGGTCTCACTGCTGAAGTCGGGCGTGGTCTGGGTCAACACCTACAACCAGTTCGACGCCGCCGCGCCCTTTGGCGGCTACCGCCAGAGCGGCTATGGCCGCGAGATGGGCCGCGCCGTCCTCGACGCCTACACGCAAGTCAAGACCGCGTGGATCAATCTGCGGTAGCCCTCACTCGCTGCCCCCCTCTCCCAGAGGGCGAGGGGGAACCGGAACTCGTGCGCTTCGGCGGCGGGCCTGCTGTCGGTGACTGCCCTGCTCTGGCTCCCCTCTCCTTGTGGGAGAGGGGTTGGAGGTGAGGTCTCGGCGCCCCCCTCACTTGGCGCGTTGTGGCATGATATAGCCAGAGACATTGGCGCCATAGAGGCGCGGGCGCGCGAGAGAACAGGGTAGGCAGGCGATGGCAGACGAGACACAAAGCATGACACAGACGGATGCGCAGGCGGAGGGGCAGCCTGAGGCGGCGCGCGAGGTGGCGACGCTAGGTGGCGGCTGCTTCTGGTGCGTGGAGCCGATCTTCCAGAGCTTGCGCGGGGTGATTTCGGTCGAGCCGGGCTACGCGGGCGGCCACGTCGTGAATCCTACCTATCGGCAGGTCTGCGGCGGCGACACGGGACACGCCGAGGTCGCGCAGGTCGTCTTTGACCCGCGCGAGATCAGCTACAGCGACCTGCTGCACATCTTCTTCTCCATCCACGACCCGACCACGCTGAACCGCCAGGGCGGCGATGTGGGCGAGCAGTACCGCTCGGTGATCCTGCCGCACAGCGATGAGCAGCGCGCCACCGCTGAGGCGGTCATCCGCGAGGTGACGGCGGAGGGGCTGTACCCTAACCCCATCGTCACAACCATCGAGCCGTTCACGGCGTTCTACGTGGCGGAAGACTATCACCACAACTACTTCGAGTCGCATCCTGAAGCGCCGTATTGCGCGGTGGTGATCGCGCCGAAAGTGGCCAAGTTCCGCGCCAAGTACGCCGAGCGGCTGAAGCGCTAGGCCAGGGAGAGAGCGGCGGGTGGCCTTCGCGGACGAGCAGGACGAGCGTGGGAGACAACCACGGGCGCACGATCCGTATGCCGCGCTGCGCTTTCGCGATTTCCGCTATCTGATCGCTGGGAACTCGCTGGCGACCCTCGGCGAGCAGATGCTGACGGTAGCGATTGGCTGGGACCTCTACGCCCGCACGCATTCCGCGCTGATGCTGGGCTTCGTCGGGCTGGCGCAGTTCGCTCCGGTGCTGGCGCTCTCGCTGGTGGCCGGACACGCCGCCGACCGCTACGACCGCCGGATGGTGGCGATGTTGACCCAGGGGTTGATTGCGCTGACCTCGCTGGGCCTGGCGCTAATCGCCCTGACCCGTGGCCCCGTCGCGCTGATCTTCATCCTGCTGGCGCTGCGTGGCGTGGGTGAGGCGTTTGGCGTGGCGGCGGCGGGCGCGCTGCCTCCGCAAACTGTCCCGGTCGAGGCGTTCGAGAACGCCGCCTCGTGGAGTAGCAGCTCGTGGCAGCTCGCGGCCATCCTCGGCCCGGCGCTGGCGGGCTTTGTCATCGCCACGCACGGGGACGCCACTCCCGTCTACCTCTTCGACTCCGCTGGCGGGCTGGCCTATATCGCCTGCGTCAGTCGCATTCGCGGACGCCAGGCGACGCGCGGCAGTGAGCCGATGACGCTGGCCGGACTGATGGGCGGCGTCCGCTTCATCCTGGCGACGAGGGTGATTCTGGCGGTCATCACGCTGGATATGGTGGCGGTGCTGCTGGGCGGCGCGACGACGCTGCTGCCGATCTACGCCAGCGACATCCTGCGCGTGGGGCCGCGAGGGCTGGGGCTGATGGCGGCGGCGCCCAGCGTCGGCGCGATCTGCATGGCGACGCTCCAGGCCTATCTGCCGCCCTTCAAACACGCCGGGCGAACGGTGCTGCTGGCGGTGGCGGGTTTCGGGCTGGCGACGCTGGTCTTTGGCGTCTCGAAGTGGTTCCCGCTCTCGCTGGCGGCGCTGGTGGTCGTCGGGGCGATGGACAACATCAGCGTCGTGGTGCGCAAGACCCTGCTGCTGCTGCGCACGCCGGATGAGCTACGTGGGCGGCTCTCGGCGGTGAACAACGTCTTCATCGGCGCCTCGAACCAGCTTGGCGGCTTCGAATCAGGGGTGGCGGCGGCGGCGTTCGGCCCGGTGGCGGCGGTGGCTCTCGGCGGCATCGGCTCGGCGCTGGCGGTCGGCGCCATCGCCTGGGCCTGGCCTGAGCTGCGCACGCTGGGCCGCATGACCTCAGTGGAGGCGGATGAAGCGGCGGCGGATGCGGCAGCGGCGCAGGTGGCGGGCGAGTAGGGCGCGAGCGCGACGGGCGGGCGACTCTGGTGGAACGCCGGCTGCTATTGGGGGAACACGCCGCCGGAGGTCTGGGCTTTCACCATCGGCGGCTATCCCGTCATCAAGAAGTGGCTCGACTATCGCCACATCGACAAGCTGGGGCGGTCGCTGCGGCTGGAAGAAATCCTCTACGTGCGCGAGATGGTCCAGCGCATCGCCGCGCTGCTGGCGCTCGGCCCCGCGCTCGACGCCAGCTACGCCGCCAGCAAAGCCGCCGCGCTACCGCTCGACCTCGCCCGCCTCGGCAAGCCCTCGCTCATCGCCGAGCCAGCCAGCGGGAAGTGAAGCGCCATCGCCATCTGGCTCCCCCTCTCCCGCCGCGCGGGGGTGGGGGCTACGCCTTCCTGCCGCCCTGCAATGCGAGGAACGCGGCGACCAGGGAGACGAAGCCGCCGACCTGAAACGTCAGCAGACCGAGGAACACGAGCGAAGCGCCAGGTATCTGAGAGAATGCGGTTGCGCCGGACAACAGATCCGAGCTGTACAGGTTGCCCAAGGATGT
>DASVZK010000073.1:0-17121 GCA_036391685.1 Ktedonobacterales bacterium | reverse complement strand
GCCCGCCGCGCCGGTCGCGTCGTACACGACGAGACGCGCGCGCGGGGCGTAGTGGCGCTCCATCTGTCCTGGCGCGCGTGAAATGGCTCCCGCCTCACTGGCGGCGCCCTCGCCCGGTCCCAGCGTCTCCGGCAGGAGCTCGCGCGCCTGCTCCAGCGTGACCGCGCCGGGCCGCAGCAGTCGCGGTGGGCTTGTGGTCAGATCGAGCACCGAGGACTCGACGCCGACGCCGCACGGGCCGCCATCCAGCACGCAGGCGATGCGCCCATCCAGGTCCTCCAGTACATGCGCGGCGGTCGTCGGGCTGGTGCGCATGAAGCGGTTGGCGCTGGGCGCGGCGACGGGAACGCCCGCGGCGCGGAGCAGCGCCTGCGCTACGGGGTGCGCGGGGGCGCGCACCCCAACGGTAACTCCCCCGGCGGTGACGATCGCCGGGATACGCGGCGCGCGGGGCAGCACGAGGGTCAGCGGCCCGGGCCAGAAGCGGCGCGCCAGGTCCCAGGCGACTGGCGGGATCTCACGCGCGACGCTGGCGAGGTCCTCTACGCCAGGGATGTGGACGATCAGCGGATCGCTGCGCGGGCGCTCTTTGGCCACGAAAATGCGCGCAACAGCTTCCGCGTTGGTGGCGTCAGCGCCCAGCCCGTAGACCGTCTCCGTCGGAAACGCGACAAGCTCGCCCGCCCGCAATAACCCGGCCGCCCGCGCGATGCGCCGCGCGGGCTCGCCTTCCGGCGTGACGCGCAGGCGAAGCGTCCGGCGCTCATGCGCCTCAGCCACGTCTCGTCTCTCCCTGCTCGTGAATTGCTCCATCGGCTCGGCGCGAGTAGTACCGGAGGCTAGTACCAGTGGAGCGCTTCCGCCCGCGCGCGGCACGCCGCGCGTCGCACACTACAGACGCATGAAAGCGCGCCTGGCGGGGTATCTCAAGCCATCCGCGCCACCGGGCGCCCGTTGCCGCCAGCGGCGCGGCGGGTGTATAGTAGTGCGCGATTGCTCAATTCCCGGTCCGACACCAAAAGCCATGATTCATACGATATAACGACGCTGGGGCGCGCGCCAGGCTCCTTCACTCTCTATGATGGAGAGGCACGAATGGCGCGCTCGCGCTGGCGAGGGGGAGACCGTTGACGAAGCAGCTCCGCCTGGCGTCCGCCGCAGTAACCGATATTGGACGCAGGCGTGAACGGAATCAGGACAATGTCACCAGTCACGTCCCCACCGACCAGGCGGTTCTGGATGAAAAGGGCGCCCTGTTCGTCGTCTGTGATGGCATGGGCGGGCATGCGGCGGGTGAAGTCGCGTCGGATCTTGGCGTCCATGTCATTGACAAGATGTATTTCTCGTCGAGCGGACTGGACGTCATCACATCCATCGCCCAGGCGGTCAAATCGGCCAACGATGAAATCTACGCCGCCGCACGCGCGACCGTCGAATATGGTGGGATGGGCACGACCTGCGTCGCGCTGGTGATCGCGGGCGGCCGCGGCTACATCGTCAACATCGGCGATAGCCGCGCCTATATCCTGCGCGACGGCGAGATGCGTCAGGTCACGCAGGACCATTCGTGGGTGGCGGAACAGGTGCGCGGCGGTGTCCTCTCCGAAGAGCAGGCGCGGGTCCACGCGCACCGCAACGTCATCACCCGCAGCCTGGGCACTCAACCCAACATCACCGCCGATCTCTTCGTCGAGACGCTGCATGATGGCGACCGCATTCTGCTCTGTAGCGATGGCCTGCATGGCTACGTCGAGCGAGAATCCATCTTCCAGGAACTGAAGAACCAGGACGAGCCCGACAAGGCCGTCAGCGACCTGATTGCGATGGCCAACGCCAATGGCGGGCCTGATAACATCACCGCCGTCGTGGTGCACGTGCTCGAAGCCCCGGATGTGACCGAGCCGATTCCGCTGCCGCCGAACGCGACGGCCGCCATCGAAGAAGGGGAGACGCAGCCGTTGCCTGTGCCGGCGAGCGTCGCCAGCGCAGCCCCCGCCGCGTCCGCCATCGCCACGACAACCAAAGCCCCTAGCGTGGCGAAGGCCAAGGCACGGCGCCGTTCGGGGGCGGGTGTGGCCGTGCTGCGCACGCTCGAAGTGGCCGCGCTGCTCCTGATCGCGTTCGCCGGCTGGTATGTGGGGCTGGGCCCGCTGGCGGCGCAACGCCAGGCTGACCAGCGCACCCAGCGCGCGCTCACCCAGGCGATTGCCGCCACGCACACCGCCCCGAGCCAGAGCCCGGCCGACGCCTTGCGCACGCTCTCCAGCGCGCGCCAGGCGCTGATCGCCACGTTTGGCGACGCCGCCCTGGAGGCCTCGGTTCGGGCGCAGGCGCAGACCTTCCTCGATGCGCAGTTCGCCTCGGCGGTGCAGACCGCCTTGCAGCGCTACGACGCCTCGGCCACCATTACCCGCCTGCCACTGACAGACGCCACTACCTACTCGCTCACCTGCACATCACCCGGCGTGGCCACCCCCATCACCGTGTCGTCGCTCACCGGGATCGTCGCGCTCTCCGCGCCAGCGGGCAAGGCGCCCATCCTGCCTGGCGCGCAGCTCCTCTACGCGCTCAGCCAGGGCGCGCTCTATGAGATCGCCATACCGCTGGACGCCACCGGCGCCCCGCAGTCCGGCGTTCCAGCCTGCCAGCAGGTTCCTCTGGCGGGCATCATCAGCGTCACCTCGCTCTCTGCCAGCGGGCCGACCGCGGACGCGCTGGTGACGACCGCCAAGGGCTACGGCGTCGTCCGGATCACTCCGGCCGCGGGCCCGGCGGGCGCGCTACCCGGTGTCAAGCTCCAGCAACTCTTCACGCCGTCGGCCGCGGTGGGCACGCCCGACCAGATCCTGGGCGCTGGCTCGACCGTCTACCTGTCGTTGACTGGCGCGTCGAGCGGCGTCGCGCGCTACACGATCCCCGCCAAGGGCGCTCCGCCCGCGCCAAAGGTCATCCCGGTTCCTCAGGCGGTCACTTCGATGCAGCTCGCGGGCGGCTCGGTCTTCCTCTCGCTGGCGGATGGCAGCCTGGGCCAGCTGGACGCGACGGCCGCCCTCCAGCCGGTGAGCGTGCTGGCGCCGCTGCCGGTATCGGACGCGGACCCCTCCACCTATACCGCTGACGCGGCCGTCCCGACGCCACCGACCAGCGGGACACCGGGCGCGACTGGGGGCGCGGCCTTCGGCGCGGGCTCGATGCTCGTCACTGACCCGCTGAATCCGGGGCAACTGCTGCTGGCCGATGTCGGCGCGCACCGCATCGTGCGCCTGGCGGCCAACACCAGCGGGCCGGGCGCGGGCCTCAGCGGCCAGTATGTCTACGATGACTCGACGACCGTCTTCAAGATGATCGCGCTCGGCGGCTCAGGCTCCACGCTGCAGGTCTACGCCTGGAATGGCTCGGGGCTGATCGCGATCCCCATCGACGAGTCCGCCGCCTGAACCCGCCCCGACCGTATCCAAGCGCGCCGCCTGGTTTGCGCTGGCGGCGCGCGGTCGGGTATGCTGAAAGGCGCGTCATCATCCGTCATCACGCACGCGCCAACGACCTTTTCTTCCCACACAGATAGCCTCTAAGGAGACTGGACTCGTGGCATCACGCAAGTCCGCCAAGACCGCAAACGGCGCCGCAAGCGCCGCCCCGGCGCCGTCATCGTCCCTCGCCACCGCTCTGCGCACGACCACGTGCGGCGAGTTGACCGCCGCCCATACGGGCGCCAGGGCGACACTCGCCGGATGGGTTGGTCATCGCCGTGACCACGGCGAGCTGATCTTCATTGACCTGCGCGACCGCTATGGGCTGACCCAGGTCGTCTTCGACTCGCAGGCCAACCCAGCGGCCCACGCTACCGCGAGCGAGGCGCGGCTGGAATACGCGCTGCGCGTCACTGGCGTAGTGCGCAAGCGTCTGCCCGGCAAGGAGAACCCGGCGCTGACGACGGGCGAGATCGAGATCGAGGCCGCGACAGTCGAGATCCTGAACCCGGCCAAGACCGTCCCTTTCCCCATCGCCGACCACGTCACCGCATCGGAAGAGCTACGGCTGCGCTACCGCTATCTGGACATCCGGCGCGACGCGATGCGCAAGAACATCGAGCTACGCCACCGCGCGGTGAAGTTCATCCGCGACTACATGGACGCGCGCGACTTCCTGGAGGTCGAGACGCCCATCCTGACGAAGTCCACGCCGGAGGGCGCGCGCGATTACCTGGTGCCAAGCCGCATGTATCCCGGCGAGTTCTACGCGCTGCCGCAGGCGCCGCAGCAGTTCAAGCAACTGCTGATGGTCGCGGGGATTGACCGCTACTTCCAGATCGCGCGCTGCTTTCGCGATGAGGACCTGCGCTCCGACCGCCAGCCGGAGTTCACCCAACTCGACGTCGAGATGTCCTTCGTCGCCGAAGCGGACGTGATGGGGCTGATCGAGAGGATGCTGATCGAGCTGATCCAGGCGACGACGGACAAGCGCATCCAGCAGGTCCCCTTCCCGCATATTTCCTTCGCCGACGCGATGGAGACGTATGGCATTGACCGCCCCGATCTGCGCTTTGGGTTGCCGCTGCGCGTCCTGCCGGCGAAGCTGGCGCGCCAGGGCGAGTTCAAGGTCTTCCATGACGCGCTGGAGAAGGGCGGCATGGTCAAGGGGTTGCGCGTGCCAGGGAAAGCGCAGGCGACGCGCAAGGAGCTTGATGCGCTGACCGAGTTCGCGAAGACGCTGGGCGCGAAGGGGCTGGTGACGCTGGCGCTGCCCGCCGAAGGGCCGAAGTCGCCGCTGGCGCGCTTCATGTCGGAGGCTGAGCTGGCCGCGGTCGTCGCGCACATGGAAGCGGTTGAGGGCGACCTCGTGCTGTTCGTGGCGGACAGCGAGAAGGTCTGCAACGATGTGCTCTGGCGGCTGCGCATCCAGATGGGCGAGCAACTGGGACTGATCGACCCCGAGGTGATGTCGCTTTGCTGGGTGGTGGACTTCCCGCTGCTGGAGGTGATCGAGGAGAACGGCAAGCAGCGCTACCATGCGACGCACAACCCGTTCTCTGGCATGCGCCCCGGCGAGGAGCCGATGCTGGACACCGAGCCGCTGAAGGTGACGGCGCGGCAGTACGACATCATCCTCAATGGCTACGAGGTTGGCGGCGGCTCGATCCGCATCAATGTCCCCGACCTGCAGCACAAGGTCTTCGAGTTACTCGGACTGAACGAGGAACAGATCAGCGAGCAGTTCGGCCACATCCTCGAAGCCTTCGAGTACGGCGCGCCCCCCCACGGCGGTATCGCGCTGGGCATCGACCGCCTGGTGATGCTGCTGGCGGGCGGCGAGACGATCCGCGACGTCACGGCTTTTCCCAAGATGCAGAACGGCCAGGACGCGCTGATGCGCGCCCCCTCACCCGTCACCGAAGAGCAGTTGCGCGAGTTGAGCCTGGCCGTGCGGGTGGAGGAGAAGCGGGAGAAGTAGCGGCTGGACATGCGCTGTATCATCTGAGTGGCGAAAGCAGACTGCCACGAAGGAGGATGGCGCATGCCCATCACCGCCTGTCCGGCGACCAGGGTCGCCGCTCCTGTGGAATACGTGTGGGAGTTGCTCTCTGACCTGAGGCTTTACGACCTCTGGTGGGATGCGCGTATGCGGCGCATTGCCCCTGAAGGGGCAGCCGCGCCCGGGCAATTGGCGTACGCGACGACACGCGGGCTTGGCAGAACGTGGGACGTGTCGTTCAAGGTCAATGAGGTGGACCCGGTCAAGCATCGTGTGCGGATAGACGCCGCGCTGCCGCTGGGCGTCGTCAACCACGCGACGATCACCGCCACGCCGATAGACGAGATCTCTTCTCATCTGGCGTTTGGCTGAGACTTTACACTCCCGCCAGGCTGGCTGGGCTGGATGCTGAACACCTTCGGCGGCAAGCTGTTCGAGGATGGCGTCACAGATGCGATGCGGCGCCTCAAGGGCGCAGCCGAGACGCGTTACCGCGAGCGCGCCGCTATGGCATAACAACCGTAGGCCTCGCGACAGATCGCGACACATTGACAGCTCTGGCGCCCACTACGGCGACCAGGGCTGCGCTCATTCTGTTGGTCTGCGCGCCGTGCGCCCCGGCCAACGGGCTAAAACGGCAGCGTATGCTACCATAGGGCGGCGGACGGGAAGGTCGTCCTATGCCTGTGAGGCGCCGCAGTTGTCTCGCCCGCGCCGCTTCCTCCAGAAAACCAGCCAGAGAGAGAGCAGATGTATGGCCGAGCTCATCCCCACCACGGTCGTCGGCAGTTATCCTCAGCCGGACTGGCTCGTGGACCGCGAGAACCTGCGCAGCCGGCTGCCGCCCCGCGTCCGTGTGCGCGAGCTCTGGCGCGTGCCTGAGCCGTTCCTGGAGCAGGCGCAGGACGACGCGACGGTGGTGGCTATCCGCGATATGGAGCGGGCGGGGGTGGATATCATCTCGGACGGCGAGATCCGCCGCGAGAGCTATTCCAACCGCTTCGCCACGGCGCTGGAGGGCATGGACCTCGACCATCCAGGGACGGCGATTGACCGCACGGGACATCCCAATCCGGTCCCGCGCGTCGTCGGCCCGATCCGCCGCACGCGGCCGGTCGAGGCGCGCGACCTGGAGTTCCTGCGCCGCAACACCGACCACCGCATCAAGATCACCGTCCCTGGCCCGTTCACCGTCGCACAGCAGGCGCAGAACGACTACTATCCCGATGACCGCGCGCTGGCGCTCGACCTGGCCGCGGCGATCAATGAGGAAATCAGGGATCTCTTCGCGGCGGGCGCCGATGTCGTGCAGATTGACGAGCCGTATCTGCAAGCCCGCCCAGAGAAGGCGCGGGCCTACGGGGTCGAGGCCATCAACCGGGCGCTGGATGGCGTCCAGGGGACGACGGCGCTGCACATGTGCTTTGGCTATGCGGCCATCGTCCACGACCGGCCGGGGCAGTACGCCTTCCTGCCCGAGTTGAGCGCGTGCGTGGTCCAGCAGATCTCCATCGAGGCCGCGCAGCCAAAGCTGGACCTCTCGGCGCTGACAACGCTGGCCGGCAAGACGATCATCCTCGGCGTGCTGAATCTGGGCGATGAGCGGGTGGAAACGCCGCAGGAAGTCGCGGACCGCATCCGCGCGGCGCTGCGCTATATCGAGCCTGAGCGCCTGATCGCCGCGCCGGACTGCGGGATGAAGTACCTGCCCCGCGATGTCGCCTTCGCCAAGCTCCAGGCAATGACGCAGGGCGCGGCTCTGGTCCGCGAGGAGCTACGCTGAGGCGGGGCGCTGTTCCACCGTTTCTCATCGCCGCCGCTGGCCCCGTACACAGCGAAAAGCCGCAGTCCCATCCTCTGGGGGGCGGATGGGGCCGCGGCGCGATGCATGCTGAGCGTCGTGACGCCTCAGGTCGTGATGTCCGGGTAGGGCAGCGACCAGTGCGCCAGCTTGCGCGCGTACTCGCGCTGGAACGCCAGCGGCTCGGCGTAGTCGCGCTCGAAGAGGGCGATGAAGAGCGTGAGCGTCAGGAATGGATGCGCGCCGAGCTCGAAGAGCTTGACGTAGTCGTGCGTCGCCAGCGCCTCGCGCTCAACATCGTCAAGCTTCTGCCATGTGCTACCCTCTCCCGCTGGCAGGTTGAGGATGACGTTGGCGCGCTCGGCCTCCCACCAGGCCACCGTGCCGCGCGGGTCGTTGCGGTAGCGCTCCACCAGCTCGGGGTCACGGTCAACGGTGAAGATGAACTTGTCGAGAAGGTATGTGCTCATGCGTTCACCCCGTTCGGATACCAGGTGAAATAGGCCTCCATCGTGTGGAAGAGGTCGAGTGTGTCGGCATAGTCCGCTTTGGCGCCCCTGGCGACGCCCATCATCAGCATGAAGTCGAGGAAGCCATGCGTAGCGTTGCCCGGCTCCCAGAGGCTATCGAGCGAGACGCCCGCCAGCGCGCCATCGATATCGCCGCTGGCGATCCAGTTGACCGCCTTTCTGTCGAATTCCGGATCGGGGCCGTGGGGGCCGAACTGGCGCGGGCCGCCCAACTCCAGCGAGAGATGGCCGGTGCCGATGATGGCGACGCGCTGATTGCTGGGCCACGCGTCCACAAGGTCGCGCAGCAGGTTCCCCAGGGCGACATAGCGCCGGGGCTGGGGCAGCGGCGGAGCGAAGATGTTGGTGTAGACCGGCACAATGGGCAGGTCTGCCTGCGGCCGCGTCGTGATGATGGGACAGGTGACGCTGTGGTCCACGTGCAGCTCGTTGCTGAACGCGAGGTCGAACCCGGCGTCCAGTCCTTTGCGCAGCAGGTACGCTGAGAGTTCCTCGTGGCCCTTGAGCCGCATGCGCGGCAGGCCGAACTCGCGCTCCTCATTGTAGTAGTTGCCGTCATAGAACGGCGCTTTGCCAATGAGGAATTGCGGCATGTTGTCGTACCAGAGCTGGTGGAAGTGGTCGGAGCCGACCATCACCAGCACGTCAGGGTTGGCGCGCGTGAGCGTCTCGCGGTAGGCGGTGACCTTGCGCACCCACTCGTCTGCGAAGTCGGGTCGCTCGTCCGGCGGCGCGGTACTGGCGCGATAGAAGAACGGGTGGTGTGTGGTCGCGAGGATGGCAACCAGGTTAGCCATCGTTCCCTCCCTTGGGCTTGGCCTGCGCGCGTCACAGGCGGCATGTGGACTCGGTCAGCGTTCGTCTTCGGCCGCGGCAGGAGTATCGCCGCGGGTCTCGTTGGGCGTATCGGGCTGCGCGCCAGTCCGGGCGTCGCCGGCGGCGGGCGTGGCGGACGTGGCTGGCCGGTAGACGGCGTTGCGGTCAACGGCCGCGTAGATGGCGGGGGCGATGGGCGCGCGCAGCTCTTCGGCGATCTGCCCAAGCAGCCCGGCCGTGCGCGCCAGCAGCGCCACGCCGCGCAGAAGCTCCGGCGGCAGGCCGAGATCGGCCAGCGCGGCGCCACAGACGCCCGCGCCATTGAGCGGCAACTGGCGGCCAAGCACGCTGGCATGGGTGCGGCCAATGGCCTCGAAGAGGCGCAGGTGCGGCCCGCGGAGACCTTCCTGCTCGGCGATGGCGATGATCACCGGCGTGCGTGGATCGCCCGTCTTATGCACCGGGTGGCCCAGGCCGGGGACGAAGCGGCCGGCGGCGCGCTGCTCGGCGACGGCGCGGCGCGCCAGGTCGTCCCATCCCCCGTCCGTTGTGGGCGGGTCGCCCTCGACGCTTTTGAGTGTGCGCGCGAGGAAGCGGCCGGTGTCCTCGGTGACGCCAAGGAAGCGTGAGCCGCCGCCGAGCAGTCCCGCCGCGATGGCGCCCTGGAGGGCGTCAGGTGCGCTGTAGAGCGTCAGGCGCGCGGCGATGGCGGTGGGTGTGAAGCCGTGGTCGGCCAGCGCGACGAGCACCGCCTCGAAGAGGCGTGTCTGCTGTGGTGTTGGCCGCTGCTGCGTCGCCAGCCAGAGCGCCAGCTCGCCAAAACTGACCTTGCCGATCAGCTCATCCGACAGGTCGTGACCAAGCAGCAGGATATGGTCGGCGTCCGACACGCCCAGACCGGTCGGGTATTCAGGTGTGCGCTGCTCCGCCATACGCTCGCTCCTTCCCAAATCTTCCCGCGCGCGGCGCGGCGCTAACCCAGCGCGATCCCTTTGAGCTTTTCGCTCGCTGAGGAGCCGCTCACTGGCCTGTTGAGCCAGGCGCGGACCCGCTCATTGTCCTCGCCGAGCGCGGGCGGCGGCGCGTCGTAGCGTGGTGGCGTCGCCGAGAATGTGATCGGGTTGCGGACCATAGGTATCGCGCGCTCGCCCTCGCCCACGGTGACAACCGGATCGAGCCCGACCCGGCGCGCGAAGTCTATGCCGCCATCGATGGTATTGATTGGGCCACATGATATCCCCGCCTCGCTCATGAGGTGGAACCACTCATCGGCGGTCTTCGCGCGCAGCCGCTCAACCAGCAGCGGCTGGAGCAGGTCGCGGTTGCGCGTGCGGTCTTCATTGTGGGCGAAGCGCGGGTCGTCCGGCAGGTCCGGCAGACCCAGCACGTCGCAGAGCTTGCGGAACTGGCCGTTGTTGCCGGCGATGACGATCAGCTCCCGGTCGGCGGTGGGCAGGGGCTCATAGGGAAACAGGCTGGGGTGCGCGTTGCCCATGCGGAAGGGAACGACGCCACCGGCCACATAGGCTGAGGTGTGGTTGACCAGGCCAGAGAGCGCCGAGGCGAGCAGACTCAGCTCTACATGCTGGCCCTCACCGGTCTGGTTGCGATAGTTGAGAGCCGCCAGAATGCCAATCGCCGCGTGCAGTCCGGCCATCACGTCAAAGACGGAGATACCCGCACGATACGCCGGGCCATCTGGATCACCGGTGAGGCTCATCAGCCCGGAGATCGCCTGCACGACCAGATCATACCCCGGCAGCGACGCGCCCTCCGCCGTGCCGAAACCGCTGATCGAGGTATAGATGACGCCGGAGTTGCGCCGCTTCACCGCCTCATAGTCCAGTCCGAAGCGCGCGAGGCCACCAGGCTTGAAGTTTTCGATGACGACATCGGCGCGGCTGGCAAGCTCCCGCGCTAACCGCAGGTCATCAGGGTTCTTGAAATCCAGCGTCACGGAGCGCTTGTTACGGTTGATCCCCAGGTAGTACGTCGAGACGCCATTCCGGACGGGCGGAACCCAGGTGCGGGTATCGTCACCGGTGGGGCTTTCGACCTTGATGACCGTCGCGCCAAGATCGCCCAGCAGCATCGTGCAGTAGGGGCCGGCCAGCACCCGCGAGAAGTCGGCGATCAGCACGCCGTCAAGCGGACCAGGCCGGCGGTCAGTCCCAGTATGGGCTGCGTCCGCCATCTCTGTCATTTCTGACATGGGCTTCAGCCTCCAGTACGCGCGTGACGCGCGCCGCCGCATGCGGCGCCCTCTGCGGTATCGCGCAATTCTCCGCCGGTGTCCGCAGAGCGGACATGTGTCCGTCGCATATGGTAGACGACGCTCCGCGGCGCTGTCAAGCTCACGGGGCGACGGCGCGGACGGACACCGGGCGGAGTGATGGTCAGGAGTGTGCGGCCACGGTGATCTGCGGGCGGTTCCGCCAGCGCATCCAGTCAGCGGAGATCGCTTCGGCGGTCTGCAAGAGCAGTGGCAGGTAGTCCTCGATGAGCGTCTCGACGCTGGTCTCAGCGGCATGCACACTGACATTGAGCGCGGCGACGACGTGAGTGGCGCTGTCACGCACGGGCGCCGCGATCGAGCGAATGCCCGGGGCCAGTTGCTCATCGGTGAGCGCCCAGCCGCGCTCGCGCACGTCGCTCAGCGCGCGGTCGCGCTCCTCAGCGCCGGGGTTCCAGCGCGGCGTGATGCCGGAGCGGCTGGGCTGCGCGAGCGTCCGCTCCAGCTCATCGTGGGAGAGGCTGGCCAGCAGCGCCTTGCCCAGCGAGGTCTGCAGCGCTGGAAAGCGGGTGCCCACCGTCACCGCCAGGGTGATGATCTTGGGGACCGCCACGCGGGCGACGTAGACAATATCCGCGCCATCGAGCTGCGCCAGCGACGAGGACTCGCCGGTGCGCGCGACCAGCGCTTCCATATGCGGGCGCGCAATCTCCCAGATGTTGGTTGAGCCGATGTAGGCCATGCCGAGGTCGAGGATGCGCGGCGTCAGGGTGAAGGCTCCGTGAGCGGCGCGAACGTAGCCAAGCGCCTCGAGTGTCAGCAGGATGCGCCGCGCGGTGGGCCGGGCAAGCCCGGTAGCGGCGGCCACCTCGCTCAGGCTCATCGCCCGGCGGTTGGGCGCGAATGCGCGAATAACGTCCAGGCCGCGCGCCAGCGCTTCAATGAAGTCTGGTCCTGTCTGGTCGCGCATTCCACCTCCTGGCCAAGCCCCAGCGCCACGCGCCACGCCGGGTTCTGCGCGGCGCGCGCACGATCACCGGAAGCATACCCGGAACGAGGCGGGCATGTCTACCGCGCCTCTCCTACGCCTTTACTACGCCGCTAGAGCGCGGGCGCGGTTGAGAGGCGACATAACCTCTTGACAGCCGCAGAGACGTTGTGTAGCATTCTCAGCGGACGATTGTCCGCAGAGCGGACAGCGCAGCATCCTCGCATTGGTGTAGATGGTTTAGACAGCCTTCAGGGCGTGGGCGATGGGGCCACGCGAACCGGCGCAGCCAGCGCTGTTCCCCGGCGTCGCGGCCGCTCCACATCCTGGAGACCAGGACACAACGAGGTGAGTAGCATGGGCATGAACCGCGCGCCAGTCGCCGACGACTTCACTCCTGGCCGTCCCGTGGTGTTTCGCAACACCACCGTCCTGACGATTGACCCCTCCCTCGGAGTGCTGAATGGCGGCGATGTCCTGGTCGTCGACAAGCGCATCGCGGCAGCCGGCCACCAGCTGACGGCGCCAGATGGCGCGGTCGAGATTGACGCCAGCGGCGGCATTCTGATGCCGGGCATGATTGACACGCACCGCCACATGTGGCAGACGGCGCTGCGCGGGTATGGGGCCGACTGGACGCTGACCAATTACTTCATGTACTACTACATCAACTGGGGCAAGATGTTCCGCCCGGAGGACATCTACGCCGGCAACCTGCTCTCGGCGATCGAAGCCGTCGACGCGGGTGTCACCACCGGCGTTGACTGGTCACACGGCCTGCAGACGACGCAGCACGCCGAGGCGGCGGTTGACGCGCTGGAAGAGATCCCCGGCCGGTGGGTGCTGGCGTATGGAAACCTGCTCGGAGCCCCGTGGGTGTGGTCCCGCTCGCCGGAGTTCGCCGACTTCATCAAGCGGCGCATTGATGGGCGCGGCGACATGCTGCGCATGCAGATGGCCTTTGATGTCACAGGCGATCCGGCTTTCCCGGAACGCGGCGCGTTTGAAGCCGCGCGCGACTTCGGCCTGTCCGTCACCACGCACGCCGGAGTCTGGGGCGCGACCAACGATACCGGCATCAAGCAGATCACCGACGCGGGATTCATGACCCCCTCCACAGTGTGCGTCCACGCCGCCACGCTCTCGGACGATTCGTACCAGCGCATCGCCGCGTCGGGAGCCTCGGTCTCGGTCTCAAGCGAGAGTGAGGCGAGCGCGGGCCAGGGCTATTCGCCGACGTGGCATCTGCGCAAGTTCGGCATCCCGGTCTCGCTCTCGATGGACACCAGTGTGTGGTGGAGCGCCGATCTCTTCTCGGCGATGCGGGCGACAGTGAACGCAGACCGCGCGCGCGACCATATGGAGGCCCACAAGACTGGCGATACCATCGTCAACAACTACCTGCGCGCCGAGCAGGTCGTCACCTGGGCGACGATGGGTGGCGCGAAGGCGCTGGGAATGGACAGCCTCGTCGGCAGCATCACACCGGGCAAGCGCGCCGATCTCACCCTCATCAAGAACGACGCCTCGCCGGCGATGTTCCCGGTGGTCCACCCTTACGGACATGTCGTCTTTCAGGCCGGGCGCGGCGACGTGCATACGGTGATGGTGGATGGCCGGGTCCTCAAGTACGATCACCGTCTGCGCGATATCAGCCTGACGCGGGCCAAACAGGCGGTCGCGGCGACCGTCGAGTATGCGCGGTCGACCATGGGCGAGAGCGCCTGGAATGAGGTCATGAACCCCGAGCAGTCGAAGGTGGAACTGCTGGACAACCCCTACACCTATACCAACAAGCAGCAATAGCCGGGGATCGCGGGGCGGAATGGAGGACCGGGCGCCGCGCCGTCCTCCATTCCGCGCTCTTGCAGACCGAGACCCGCGCAGGACGTCTCCGGCGGAAGGATGCTATGACAGACACTGATATGCCAGCAGCCGTGCTCGTCCAGCACGCTGTTCCTCCGGTGTTTCAGCGGCGGCCCGTTCCGAGCCGCGGGGCAGGGCAGGCGCTGGTGCGCGTCACCGCGGCGCCCATCAGTCCACTCGACCTGCTGTGCGCCACGGGCCGCTCCTATTTTGGGCCGCCAGCGCTTCCGTATATTCCCGGTGTGCAGGGTGTTGGGCAGATCGTGGAGGCCCAGACGCTCAGGCCGGGCCAGCGCGTGTGGTTCAGCTGCGACGCGGGCATGAAACCGGGCGATGGCAGTATGGCCAGCTATTGCGTGATTGACGAGACAGCGGCGCTCGTGTTACCCGATACGGTCAGCGATGATCTGGTCGCCGCGCTTGGCCTTTCGGCTATCGCCGCCTGGATGGCGCTGACCTGGCGCGGGCGTATCCAGCCCGGCGAGCAGGTGCTGGCGCTGGGGGCGAGCGGCGCGGTGGGCCAGGTGGCGGTACAGGCGGCGAAGATTCTGGGCGCGGGACGGGTCATCGCCGCCTCCCGCGACCGGTCGGCGCTGGAGCGCGCGCTGACGCGCGGCGCGGATGCCACGGTTGATCTGACCGGCGACGATGTAGACGATCTCTCTCATCGCATACTGGCCGCCTGTGAGGGGCCGCTGCATCTGGTCATTGACCCGCTGTGGGGGCTGCCGGCGGAAGCCGCGGCGCGCGCGCTCGGCGCCAATGGCCGGCTGGTCAACATCGGCGCCAGCGCGGGGCCTACCGCGCGCTTCGAGTCGGCTACCGTGCGCAGCCGGCTACACAACATCCTTGGTTACACCAACAACGCCCTCTCGCAGCAGGAGAAGGCGCGGGCGCTCGATGAAATCCTCGCGCACGCCGCCACTGGGCGCCTCACGGTGGACCATGAGACGATGCCGCTGGAGCGCGCGGGCGAGGCCTGGGAGCTGCAAGCCGCCTTCGCCCGCCGCAAGCTGATTCTGACGCCGTGACAGGCGTAAGCGCAAGCGCTTGAGTACCCCGGTGATCAGGAGCCCCGCAGCGCCTCAGTCGTCGTGTACCGCCTGATCGTCCTGCGCCGCGAAGAGCGAGGGCTGGCGCTTACTCCGTGTATCGTGCTCGAGCCGCAGCGCCTCCTCACGCTCGATGTCCTGGATGGAGCGAACAGGCGTGAGCAGGTCCTCGGGCATCGCGCCGCCGATGCGAGTGATAGCGTCTCGCACCTCACGCCCCACCATATAGTGTGTGGCGTTGGCCTCATCGCGGCTGGCTGTCTCGTCCTGGCGCAGTTTCTCGTCGGTCTGAGTGATGCGGAAGAGGTTGGCCGCCAACTCCGTGGATACCATGTGGTCGAGAATCGGCTGGCGGCCCGTCAAACCTTTTCGCGCGGCGATGTCGCGCGCCGTCTCACCGCCGTATAGTCCGCGATAACCGTGATCCTGGTAGACAGCGAAGTCACGCGAGGTGATGGCGCCAGCGCCAGCGGCGATCGCTGACCTCCGCTCGCAGGAGCTGTCGTCGCTGATCTTCCTTGAGCGTCGACGCAACCTCTTCCAGCCGCTGCGCGCCAACCTGCGCCAGCCACTGGCGTACCGGCTCGGCTTTCGGGCTGGGCGCGCTCTGGATGATGCGCAGCATCGTCTCGACAGTGGCGGCGTCGGTAGCGCGCTTTATTCCGTCAGGAGCAAGCATTTTCAAAGCGTTACAGTTTGTAACGCCTTCACCTGCGCCCTCTTGCTGAAGGCGATGCTTCAACACGCGCCAGTATGTGCCAGGCGCCTCGCTATAAGTCAGGATCGCAATCATAATCCACGACACTGAAATACCACTGGCCCTCATGCCACCCACGGCGGATGAGGCGGCTCCCATCGTCGAAAGGGAGCAAGGCGGCGCTCTCCTCAGTCATTAGAACCTCTCTGGCGCTACTACGGGCGCTCGCCGGGCAGAATCAACCGCAAGGCGCCAGGCGCATGATCCCCACCTGACCTCTCGCAGACTACGATCATCGTTATACCGCCCGTCAATGCGGAAGCGGAAACATGCCGCGACATAGCCCGCTCGCATAGGCGCGCGACCGCGATGCTGCTATACTACGCTCAACTGGATGGCTGATTTTTTCAGAGGAGCGTGCGCACATGGCCGATGTTCGGCCCCTGCCCGGCATCCGGTACGCGCCGGAAAGCGACCTGGCCGCGATGGTCACGCCACCCTATGATGTGATCTCGCCCGAGGCCCAGGCGCGCTACTACGCCCGCGACCCGCACAACATTATCCGGCTGGAGCTGGGGCGCGAGGAGCGCGGGGATGACGAGCTGGACAACCGCTATACCCGCGCCGCGCTGACCTTCGCCGAGTGGCGCCTCGCGGGTGTGCTGCGGCAGGACGCGCCCGCGCTCTACCTCTATGAGCAGCGCTTCATCACGCCCAGCGCGGGGGGTGAGCGCGTGCGGCGTGGCCTCTTCGCCCGCGTGCGCATCGAGCCGTGGGAGGCGGGCGTTGTCCTGCCGCACGAGCGCACGCTGAGCAAGCCCAAGGACGACCGCCTCAAGCTGACCCGCGCCACAGCCGCCACGCTCAGCCCGATCATGTCGCTTTACGACGACCCCAAGGGCGAGCTTGGAGCGGTCTTCACCAAAGCCGCGCGCCGCGCTCCTGAGGTCGCGTTCTTCGATGAGGCCGCCGAGCAGCACCGTCTTTGGCCGTTGCGCGACGCCGCGACCATCGCCCGCGTAGCGAAGTTCTTTCGCGACCGGCAGCTCTACATCGCCGACGGCCACCATCGCTACGAGACGGCGCTGGCCTATCGCGAGGAGTTGCGCGAGACCCGCCGCGCCCTGCATCCCGACGACCCCGCCAACTTCACCCTGATGGCCCTCTCGGCGATCGAGGACACCGGGCTGGTCGTATTGCCCACACACCGCATCGTGCGCGGCGCGGCGCCGGAGCGGTTGACGCTGCTCCCTGGTGAGCTCTCCGGGTATTTTGAGATGACGCCACTTGGAGATCCCGGTGGCCTGGCGACCCTCGACGTCGCCCAAACGCTGGCCGCGCTGGAGGCGGCGGGCGAGGGTGGGCGGCGCGTAGCGTTCGTCATGCTCACCTCCGACGGCGCATTCCTGCTGCGCCAGACGGATGGCGGCGGGGCGGCGATGGATACCCTGGACCCGTCGCGCTCCGGCGAGCACGCCAAGACCTCGGCCGCGTGGCGGCGGCTGGATGTGGCCGCGCTCCATGAGCTTGTGCTGGCGCGCGGGCTGGGCGTCAACGAAGAGGCCGTGCGCGCCGGGGAGTACATCACCTACACCCGCGACGCGAAGGCCGCGGTCGAGGCCGTGCGCGCCGGGGATAATGGGGCGCAACTGGCATTCCTGCTGAA
>DASVZK010000072.1:0-6475 GCA_036391685.1 Ktedonobacterales bacterium | reverse complement strand
GGCCGCATCGAGCTGGCTGGCCGAGACGTCACCTCCATCCCTCCCCACCAGCGCGAGACCAACACCGTGTTCCAGGACTACGCGCTCTTCCCGCACATGTCGGTGGCGGACAACATCGGCTACGGGTTGCGCATCAAGGGCGTGGCGAGGCAAACCCGTGACAGGCGGGTCGAGCGTGCGCTCGACATGGTCCGGCTCAGCGGGCTCGGCGGCCGCCGCCCTAATCAGCTGTCGGGCGGGCAGCGGCAGCGCGTCGCGCTGGCGCGCGCCGTGGTCAACGAGCCCGTGGTGCTACTGCTCGACGAGCCGCTCGGAGCGCTGGACCTCAAGCTGCGCCAGGAGATGCAGATCGAGTTGAAGCAGATCCAGAAAGAGGTCGGCATCACCTTCGTCTACGTCACCCACGACCAGGAGGAGGCGCTCACCATGAGCGACCGCGTAGCGGTGATGTCGAGTGGCCGGATCCAGCAGATTGGCACTCCTGTGGAGGTCTATGAGCAGCCCGCAACCGAGTTCGTCGCCGGCTTCATCGGCATCTCCAATATCCTTCTCCGCGACGGCGTCCGCTTCGTCGTGCGGCCTGAGAAAATCCGTATGCTGGCGGCGGGCGAGCCGACCGACGCCGGCATGACCGTCGAGCCGGGGCGCGTCGAGCAGGTCGTCTACGCGGGCATGACAACGCGCTACATCGTGCGCCTCGACCGCGGGGAGCAGTTGGTGGCGGTGCGTCAGAACATGGACGCTCCGGGCGACACCCAGAAGTTTGAAGACCAGCCGGTCCGCCTCGCCTGGACGGCGGACCACACGTATGTGCTCGACAAGGGAAGGTAGGTAGTCGGTGAAGCGGGGTATGAAGTCCATGAAGCTCGGGGGGCTGGCGGCAGCGTCGATGCTGCTGCTCGCCGCATGCGGTTCCAGTAACGGCGCTACCGGGCCCACGACACAGCAGCCGCCGACGGCGAATATGAAGCCGCAAACCACCATCGGCGCCGGCGAGGGTCAATTGAACCTGGTTCTGTGGGACGGCTACGCCGACAAATCGTGGGTCGACCCGTTCACCAAGGCGACTGGCTGCAAGGTCAACCAACACCCCGCCGGGTCGTCGGACGAGATGGTCAGCTTGATGAAGAACGGCGGTGGCGGGCAATGGGACATGGTCTCGGCTTCCGGTGACGCGGACCTGCGCCTGATCTACGGGGGCGACGTCAAGCCCATAAACGTCAATCTGATCCCCGACTGGCAGACCAACTTCCAGGCATATTTCAAGAGCCCGCCATTCAATACGATCAACGGCGTGCACTATGGCGTCTCGCTCCAGTGGGGCCCCAACACGCTGCTCTACAACACCAAGGTATTCCCCAACAAGCCGACCAGCTGGGCGGTCCTCTATGACCCGACCTACAAAGGCCGGATCACAGTGCCCGACAACCCCATCCAGATCGCCGACGCCGCGCTCTACCTCAGCAAGTCGCAGCCGAGCCTGGGCATCAAGGACCCCTACGAGCTGACGCAGCGGCAGTTCGACGCGACGGTCAACCTGCTCAAGCAGCAGCAGCCGCTGATCAAGCAGTATTGGTCGCTCGCCACCGACGAAATCTCCCTGTTCCAGAACGGAGACGCCGTGGTCGGCGCGACCTGGCCGTACCAGACGATCACGCTCAAGGCAGCCGGCGCGCCGGTCGCCGATACCATCCCACAGGAGGGCGCCACAGGGTGGGCCGACACGTGGATGCTGGCGACCAACGCGCCGCACCCCAACTGCGCCTACCTTTGGGCCAAGTGGGTCAGCACCCCGCAGGTGCAGGCGGAGCAGGCGCTGTCCTTCGGCGAGACACCAGTGAACAGCAAGGCCTGCGCTATCATGGATACCCTTCAGGCTGGCTCGTGCGCGCAATACCACGCCGACCAGACCAGCAGCGCGTACTTCAGCACCATCGCGTTCTGGAAGACGCCGCTTGCGACCTGCGACGACGGAACCAACAACTGCGTGCCCTACTCGCAGTGGGTCGCCGCCTGGACGACGATTAAAGGTTAGCGCATGTCGATAGAAGCGATCCGACGGCCTCGTCCCAAGCGCGCCGGGGCCGTCCCGCTGTCTGGCTTCCTGTGGCGCCTGCCGTGGCTGCGCCCCTTGTTACTCCTGACCCCGCCGCTGGCGTGGTTCGTGGTGATCTACTTCGCGTCTCTCGCGCTGCTGCTGATCACCGCCTTCTGGACGATCAACCCGTTCACAACCCAGGTCGTCCAGCAGTGGAACCTCGACAACTTCCGGATCATCCTGACTGACTCGACGTACTGGACGATCATCGGCCGGACCGTCCTCATCGCATCGCTGGTCACTATCACTGATGCGGCGCTGGCCTTTCCTCTCGCCTACTATATGGCTCGCGTGGCCTCGCGGCGCGTGCAGACTCTCCTGTTCGCCGCCGTGCTGCTTCCGCTGTGGGCGAGCTACCTCGCCCGCGTCTACGCCTGGATCCTGATCCTCAACCACAACGGCCTTCTGAACTGGAGCCTTCAATCGATCGGACTGCCCCCCGCGAACATCGGCTACACGAACACCGCGATGTGGCTCGTCTTTTCCTATATCTGGCTGCCCTTCATGATCATTCCGACCTACGCCGCGCTCGAACGGGTGCCCGAGTCGCTGCTCGACGCGGCGGCAGACCTCGGCGCCCGCCGCTGGCGCATCGTGCGCGACGTGGTCCTCCCGCTGGCCCTGCCGGGTGTGGTCGCCGGATCGATCTTTACGTTCTCGCTGACGCTCGGCGACTACATCACGCCGGTCCTGGTCGGCGGGGCGAGCTCCGACTTCATCGGCAACGTCGTCTACGCCAACATTGGCATCGCCAACAACGTGCCGTTCGCGGCCGCGCTGACCACGGTGCCAGTGGTGATTATGGTCGTTTACTTGACAATCGCCTACAAGTTGGGCGCCTTCGAGGCACTCTAAAGGAAGGAAGGTAAACCGATGGAAGACACCGGCGCCCGCATCTTCCTGCGCCTCTGGGCCGTCCTCATCATGCTGTTCCTGTTCATTCCGATCATCTTGATCTTCTTGTACGCGTTCAACACCTCGAACATCGAGAGCTGGCCCATTCCCGGACTGACGCTCAAGTGGTTCAGCGCCACCTGGAACGACGAAAACGTGCGGTCAGCCTTGCTCATCTCGCTCGAAGCCGGGCTCATGGCGACGGCGATCGCCCTCGTCCTCGGCTCGTGCGCCGCGTTCGCGATCCACCGCACCCGGTTCTTCGGCCGCGAGGTAGTGAGCCTGCTCTTCATCCTGCCCCTGGCCCTGCCGGGCATCATCACCGGCGTCGCGCTGAACACGTTCTTCAGCTTCAACAACATCGCGCTGTCGCTCGCGACCATAGTCGTAGGCCACACCACCTTCTGCATCGTGGTCGTCTACAACAATGTGCTCGCCCGCCTTCGCCGCACGCAGGGATCGCTGATCGAAGCCGCCATGGACCTCGGCGCCAATGGCTTCCAAGTGTTTCGCGACGTCACGCTGCCCCTGATCTCGACCGCAGTCGTGGCTGGCGCCATGCTGGCTTTCGCGCTCTCGTTCGACGAGGTCATCGTGACCACCTTCACTGCCGGCGCCCAGAGCACTTTGCCCATCTGGATCTTCGGTCAGATCCGCCACGGCCTCCTGCTCCCAGAGGTGAACGTCGTCGTGTCGTTCGTGATCCTGGCCACGATCATCCCGGTCGCCGTCGCGGCGCGACTCACGGGAGGAGGCGGCGCCGCCCGCGTGCCTGCCGCAGCGTCCACCAGCGCCGGCTCATAGGGCAGCGCGGGGATGGCCAGCGGGCGCGCCGCCGCCAGGATCACATCGCCCGCCCCCAGCGAGCCGAAACGTGTGTTGATCAGCCCGCGCAATCCCTGCGGAAAGCGCACGGCCCCGATGATGTCGTCCGGCTCGCTGGTCGCCCACGCCGATGCCCGAAAACGAGGAAGCATGGCTCAATCCAGACATGACGGAAACCGAGGAGATCCGACATTACCTGCGGCTCTGCCCCGACGACCTCCCGGAGACAATGCGGGCGGGTGAGCGCGCTGCGCAACCCCCGCTCACATAAACGCTCCCGTCACTCCACGACCGGGGCGCCGCCGGCTACTCTGCCCGCAGCACCTCGGCCACTGGCGCCCGCGCGGCCATCCACGCCGGCAGCGCCGCGCCGATCACGGCTACGGCGACCCCGGCTAACCCCAGGAGCGGCAGGGCTATCGGGTCATACCCTCCTTGAGTCAAATGGGCTGGAATCGTCTCGCCGATGGCTCCGCCCAGGAGGCTCACCAGCGTCTCGTGCAGCCAGATCCCCGCGGGTACGCCGACGATACCGCCGACCACGCCCAACACGCCAGCGGAGACGGCCACCATGCTGACCACCTGGACCGGCGTCATACCTAGCGCCTTGAGTGTCGCCGTGTCGCGCACGCGCTCATAGCCGCTCAGCAGCAGCGTGTTAAAGACGCCAGCCACCGCGATCACCGCCAGGATCGCTACCAGCAAGGCCAGTACCGCATCGAGGATGGTGTAGACGGGTGAAGCGCCAGTCGCCGACCCCGCCGTGACGCTCAGATAGTCCGGCGCGGTCGCCTCGATGCGGTGGGCGTACGCCGTAGCATTCGCTCCCGGCTGGAGGTCCACCAGATAGGCGTCGGGCTGCGCCGTCGGATCGACTTCCTGGTACGTGGACCAGTCCACCGCGATGACCCGGCCGAGGCCAGTAAAGCTGAAGTATTCCCCCACCAGGCGCAGCGATATCCGCCGCCCATTGATGGTCGCCGTGAAGGTATCGCCGACCGCGAGATGCGCCTCTTTGAGGAACGCCGGCCCGCCGACCGCCTCACCGGGCGCGCGATACCAGCGCCCCGCCATGATCGGGTAGCCCAGTGAGCCAGCGTCACCACGGTACGCCAACGCATTTAACGGGCTGTTGAGCTGCGGCATGGCGAGCGCGAAGGTAGCATAGGCGATGACGCGCCGGGTCTCCGACTGCGCTGCCAGCGCCGCTGCGAGCTGACTGTCGGGGTAGCTCCCATAGCGCGCAATCGTCACGCCGGCCGTGCCAGACAACGCCTGATTGTTCTTGACCGTTTGAAATGTAGCGTGCAGCCCCAGGGCAAAGACCAGGGAAGCGACGCCGATGACCACCGCTCCCACCGTCAACAGCCCGCGCGCCGGTCGGGCAAAGGCTTCGCCTGCTCCCAGTGAGGCGGCGCGCGGCAGGCGCAGCGCTTGGGCGAGCGCGCCGATCCAACTGCCGTGGCGCTGGCTTGGCGTGGCGCTCCGCGCGAGAGCTTCCACCGGGCGGAGGAATCCGGCGCGCAGGGCGGGCACGGCCGCCGCCAGGGCTACCACCATCAGGGCGCCGAGGGTCGACAGGAGCGGCGCTGTAGCCTCGATCCCAGAGGACGCCGGCAGGCCCAGCGCCGAGGCGCTGGAATTGACCAGCGGTTGACTTCCCAGGACTCCGAGTGGCGCGCCGACCACACAGCCGGCCAGCGCTACCACCAGCATTTGGCCGACAAAGGTCGCGACCACCTGCCCTGGCGTGAAGCCGAGCGCCCGGATGATGCCGATGTTGCGCTGGCTGGTCAGCACAGCGCCGCTCACGACATTGGCCACGATGAGCGCCGCCGCCCCCAAGGCGAAGACTGCGAACGCCAGCAGTAGCGTCAGCGCCAGTGTAGTGGTCAGGCTAAAGACTTGCTTGATAGCCAGCCACGACACCGATGCGCTCACCGCGCCTGGTGGCGTGACCGCCGCGATCTCCCGGCTGCGCGCCCGCAGGTCGCATCGGATCCGGCGTGCCGGAAGCGGTACAGCATGATGGCATCGGGCTGCTGGCCCACCAGCAGCAAGTCGGAGAATTGCGCTGGTTGGACCCAGGCGTCCTGCACATTGTAGGGGCTCGCGCTCCCTTCGTCGATATCAACGACCTCTCCCACAACCACTAGATCCGGCCGATCGGCGCTGCTCAGCGCGCTGAGGTGGCTTCCGACCCTGGCGCCAATGGATTGGGCAAAGGAGTGTGTCAGGACGATCTCGCCGGCCTGCGTAACCCATCGGCCCGCGCTGAGTGTGAGCCGATCCACTGGCCCGCCGGGGTCGGGACGGGCGATGATCCGCACAACCGTCTTCTGACCGCCGAACTCGACTGGCGCTTGCGCCGTTTCCCACGGTCCGGCGCTGGCTGTCACCTCGGGCAATCGCGCAGTAGTCAGCACCTGCTCCGTGCTCACCCGTGATCCAGAAAAGACCACCGTTAGGTGGGCGCCTTGGTATTGCTCGAAGGCGCGTGTGTAGGGCGCTGACGACTCAGCTTGCATTTTAACCAACACCAAGTGGCCGGCAACCAGGATAATTGCTGGCACGAAGTCGAACAGCCACAGCGTGAGGTAGATTACGGCGTCAATTTGACCGCGGGGAAGCGTGGAGCAGGCGGTGAGCGCGTGCCGC
>DASVZK010000071.1:0-2183 GCA_036391685.1 Ktedonobacterales bacterium | reverse complement strand
AGGGCTGACGCGCGAGCGGAGCAGCGAGGAGCGCGCGAAGCGGCAGCAGCTCGCAGGGCCGGATGAGGCTTCCCCACCTCCCCATCCCGGCCTTGAAAGGCCGGGGCGCGCGACGCAGGGCATAAATGCCCTGGGGGATTCATCCCCCCGGCTCCGTGCGCCGGCCTTTCAAGGCCGCGTCCGTCCTTACTCCCCGTCCCGTGCGCCGGCCTTTCAAGGCCGCGTCCGTCCTTACTCCTCCGCCGCGCCGCTTCCCGCCCATTCGCTCATCGCCCATTCTGGTAGCGATGATCGCGCGGCGCGGGGATCTGTGATACGTTAAGCTGAAGTGTACGATTCGCGGGCTGTGGTCCGCGATGTCCAGCCGCCGCGCACTGGCGCGGCTGGCCGTGAGGAGTGGCGCGCCATCATGAATTCAATTCTGCCAATCGTGTTTGTGGTGTTGTTCTGGATTGTGGCGTTCGTATTCGCGTTCAGGTTCACGGTTCGCGCGCTCCAGTCCCCAACTGAGGCGGAGATCGAACATGCGGCGCGCGAGGCTGGCGTCGCGACTCCCTCGCACTAGCCGCCACTCTTCATGGTCCCGCGCGGGTATTTCCGCCCCGTATAACGGCGAGGGACTCCCAGTTCGCCTGACGCCAGCGCACGGTAGCGCCTCTGGCGCGATATGTCGTAGGATGAGGTATTGTGCGATAGACGCTGCGCCAGTAGAGGGTGTTTGGGGGGATGACGAATGATCTCACGAGTGACTGGGCAAGATACCACGCGCGGTCAGGCCCCAGCCGGCCTTGGCCAGCAGACCTCTGGGCCGGACGGCGCGCCGCCGGCGAGCGATGAGTGGGGCGCAGCCATCAAGCAAGAGATCGAGCGGGTGGCCGCGCTGCGCTATGCCCTCCGCCAGTTTAGCCGCAAGACGGAGATCGAGGCGCGGCGGGCCGGCCTGACCCCGCAGCAGTATCTCCTGCTGCTGGCGATCAAGGGATTTCCTGGCCGGGAGACGGCCACGATCACCGAGCTCGCCGAGCGCTTGCAGATCCGCCATAACGCCGTGATCGGCCTGGTCAATCGCGCCGAGGAGCGCGGCCTGGTCCAGCGCGAGCCGCGCGCGCCCGGCGACGACCGGCGTATCGTGTATGTCAGCGTCACTCCAGCCGGTGAGAACGTTCTGCTGCGCATGGCGCACTCGCTGCGCGACGAGCGGGTGCGGGTAGCCGCCGCGGCGCTGGCGCTCGATGAGGCCCAGCGCGACTGATTCACCGCTCAGCGGTCCTGGAGTGGATGCGAGACGGGTTCGCGCTGCGCCGCCACCGGCGCCGTGGACGCGCGGGCAATGCGCTGGCGCCTGGCGCGCGCGCGACGGAAGACGATGTCGATCAGCGCGGTGAAGAGCAGCAGCCCAAACGTCACCTCGAACGCCCGCGCGCCCGTCAGGCTGAACCTGCCACTCACCACCGGATCGCGCAGGACGAGGCTCGCCGCGGTGTACGCCAGCACGAATGCCGTCAGGTCCATCAGCCAGGAGAAGCGCTCGATCAGCCGCGCGACGATGGCGCTGGCCGTCAGCAGCAAGACCATGCTGAGGAGCAGGCCAAAGATCAGCAGAGGGATGTTCCCATTCGAAAGCGCGCCAATCGCCAGGATATTGTCCAGTGACATGCTGGCGTCGGCGGCGAGGATGGTCACGATCGCCGGGCCGAGGCGGTCCGCTCCCGGCCGGGCGCGTTCGCCATCCCGCGACTCTTCGGGCTGCTCGGGGATGAGCAGGCGGATGGTGATGATCATGATGATGAGCGCGCCCGCGGTCTGGAGCAGGGGAATCAACAGCAGCCGCGCCGCCACGGCTGTCAGCGCGACGCGCAGGATGATGGCCCCCGCGCCGCCCCAGACGATCGCGATCAGCCGCTGGCGTCCGGGCAGGCGGCTGGCGGCGGCGCCGATGATCAGCGCGTTGTCGCCGCTGAGGGCCAGATCGACCAGTACGATCCCACCCAGCGTGATCAGCCATGCCGCTAGCGTGGGTGGCGTGGCGCTTGCGAGCATAGGGGCGTCTCCTGAGACTCCTCGACCTCCGCCACAGGGCGCGGAGCGCGTTTCTCATGAGGTTCTTAATTGGCGCTCGCCGCTCGATGTGGCGTCTCTTTCGTTTAACCTATCACACTCTGTATCATAGAGGCGTCCGTGTC
>DASVZK010000070.1:0-8475 GCA_036391685.1 Ktedonobacterales bacterium | reverse complement strand
CGGCCGGGCGCGGGGAGCGAAGACCCGGCCGACACGCTCTATGTACGAGTGCGTTGCGCGCTGGGCAAGGGGCGGCTGGTGCGGACCGAGGTCGAGCCATTGGGGCCACGGATTGGGAAGTGAGACGGATTTCGATTGAGTCATTGGAGATCTACAGCGCCAAACCCATGTGCAGTTGCTGCCCTCCTGTAGCGCATCAGGCATACCTGTGGCATTCTAGTCCCAAGTTAAAAACTAGCCGCCAGCGAAATCAAGGCAGCGGTAAAGTGGCGCGCAGTGTCTCTGGCGCCGCCCTCGCGGCGCATGTGAGACACAATTATGTGGCGTGGGCATACAGTGAGCAGGTGAAGAGCATGCACTGTGGATGCGCTGCAGAAAGGGGACCGCAGTAGGCATGGTGGACCTCATACATCCAGACCTTCTGTTCCCGTGACCCGCGTTCGCGGCCGGACTATTGGTCCTCGCACTTGCGGGTCTCGTTCTCTGGGTGACCAATTTGCGCACGCATACATCTGACCGTCCCTTTACCAGAACCAAACCCACTGTCGCAGACCGCGTTCCCTCTACGCCTCCCATTCAAGTCGACTCTTCAGAAAACGCCGCACGTGGGGAAGCAATCGCTGCGCCCAGCGCTGTACCTGTATCAATTCACACGCTCAACCCTCCGGCTATCGGCCACGGTCCACCTGCCACCATTCCTTCGGCAGAAGCCAGCAGCCCACTCGTCACCATCGACACGGTTACGGACGTGGCATCCACAACGAACATAGCCCAGCCCTATTCCGCTAGTTCCGCTACTGCAGCCAACACGACCAATGTCCCGCATATCTTCGTCAGCCACAGTGCAGTCGACAATGCGTTTGGACTTCGACTGACGGCTGACTTGCGAGTGGCCCTCGGTGGCGATGCGGATGCCGTCTGGTATGACGCGGCACGCGGGCTCCAAGGCGGGGACGCGTGGCTGAAACGGATCGTCGCCGAATTGACATCCCGCCCTGTCTTTGTCATCCTGCTCTCGCGGGCGGCGATGAGCTCCAAGTGGGTCCTTGACGAGCTCGATCTGGCATGGACACAGAAGAACTCCGCCGAGGGTAAGGTGATCATCCCAGTGTTGGTGGAGCCCTGCGAGGCGCCATTCTACTTGGCAGTGCTCCAGTTCGTGTCATTCGTGCCGCCGCGCCCATATGAAGAAGCGCTCGCCGAGTTGTGGCGAGCGATCCATAGCAGTCAACGACGCGCCGCCCCGATGGAGCATGCTTCAACAATTCCCCTGGGGCTGCCCTTCGAGGAGGAGTTCTTGCTCGCGCCGCAGCGTTTCGTCGGTCGATCCAAAGAGCTAGCCTGGGTTCTCGAGCGGTTAGGGGCGGGCGGCGCAACGGCCATCCTCGCGCTGGGAGGTATGGGCGGCATCGGCAAGACGGCGCTAGCGGCAATGGCGATCCGCGAACTGCGACGAGCGATGAAATTCCCCGATGGCATCGCAGTTGTGCTCTGCCAGGAACTGACTGACCCAGCAGATGTACTAGCCCGCGTGCTGACACGATTTGACCCCTATAGGAAAGCGCCCCAGGAGGCAACTCTTGCCGATCTAGACCGCAAGGCGCGCGATACCCTCAAGGGCAAACGAGCGTTGGTGGTACTGGACAATATAGAGCCCAGACTGCCCATTACTGATGTCGTCGCGCCACTTCGCACGGCAGGATTGACCTTGCTGCTGACTGCACGCCAGGCGCTGCCACCCGAGGTGGTACCTGCAGACGCCAGTAAGATTCTGGACTTGCTCCCTTCCGAGGAAGCGCTGGAACTTTTCGCCTGGGCTTTTGGGAGGGAACACTCTGATGCACTCAGTCCAGCGGAGTACGCGGCTGCCACACGCATTGTAGAAGTATTGGGGCGACACACCTTGGCGGTACGGCTGGCAGGCGCTTATGCCGCAAGCGCCAGGCGGGACCTAGCGGCCCTGGCCACCGAACTCGATCACGACCCACTTGAGACGCCGATCAGAGATACACCGCGGGGGGTCGCGCTGATTCTCTCGCGCAGTACAGCCGCTTTATCCGAGGGTGGGCGTCAACTTTTCGCTGGGTTGGTGGCGTTCTCCAGCGCTCGGATGGGCCGAAGGGCGGCACTGGCGCTTGCAGCGCACCTCGGTCAGGCGAGCGGTCAGGCGAGCGTGGATCTCCTCGTGCAGCGGGCGCTTGTTGAGGCCTATGTGAGCCAGGAATTGCCCGCGGACTCCGACCGGGAGCGACTTCGTCTGCATCCCCTGCTGCGAGCCTTCGCAGCTGATCTCTTTGCCCGCTGGGCGGAGGAAGAACGCGAAATGGCGAAGCTCGCAGTGGCTCGCTATTTCGCCGCGTATGCCGAAGTGAACCAAGCGCGCGTCGCGGCGCTGACTGCTGACGAAAGCAATGCGACTGGCGCTTTGGAGTGGGCGCTGGCACATGGGCGGCCAGAATTGGTTGTCAGTCTTTCCCATGGACTTCGCCGGTTCTGGCTCGAGCGTGCGCGCTGGCGCGACGGCGCGCGATTTTTGGCATTGGCAGTGGAGATGGCTGCAGCCAATGTGGATGCGGGCGAGAATCACCAAGCGAAAAGGCATGCGTCTGATCTGCTCTTAACATACGGTCAAATACTCTTCTATCTGGGGCGAATGGACGCGGGTACGGCAGAGTTGAAGCGTAGCCTGCTTGGCTATCGCGACGTAAACGATCGTAATGGCGAAGCGGCAGTCCTCTCGGAACTGGGCGAGGCAGCATTGAGGGGGCGAGCTACGCTTCGGCAGAAGACTACTTACAGCAAGCTCTAATCTTGCACAGCGCGGCGGGAGATCGGACGGGGCGAGGAGAGGACCTCGGGAAGCTGGGGCAGGTAGCTCTCCTGCAGGGGCGGTATTCAGTGGCCGAAGACTACATGCAGCAAGCCCTGGCGCTACTTCGTGTGGTCGGTGATCTTCAAGGCCAGAGTAATTGTCTGAGCACGTTGGGGCAAATTACGCTTCGAAAGGGAGAGTACGCTATTGCTGAGGCCTACTTGCGAGAGGCTCTGGACCTTGACCGCGGGATTGGCGACCCTCAAGCGGAAGGCATAGAACTGAATCTGTTGGGCCGGATAGCGCTTTCTCAAGGGAAGTATGCTGAGGCTGAGGAACAATTGCAGCAAGCTCTGCCGCTGCTTCGCGAGGTCGGCGATCTTCAACGCGAGGGCACCTGTTTGGGTACGCTGGGGCAGGTAGCAATTCGAAGGGAACAGTATGTTGAGGCGGAAGGTTATGTGGGACAGGCTTTGGCGCTCGACCGGGAGGTCGGGGACCCCCAAGGCGAGGGCGGCGACCTTAGCCTGTTAGGTCAGATCGCGCTGCGTCGGGGTCAGTATGGAGTAGCTGAAGATTATCTGCAACAAGCCATGACTCTTCATCGCCAGATCGGTGACCGGCGCTGGGAGACACGATCCCTGCTAAGCCTGGGGAACGTTGCCGAGGCAAGCGGCGATGCTGAGCGTGCCGAAGAAAATTACCGTGACAGTCTGGCGATAGCCATTGATCGTGATTTAGGTCCCGATATCGCAGCGGCCCAACTTGCGTTGGGGCGAATACTCGCCGAGCGAGGAAGCGCGAAAGAGGCGAGTTGCGCATTGCTCGTGGAGGCGGCGCGACGGTTCTCCACGATGGGCATGCCCGAGGCCGAAGAGGCGCGGGAGGCAGCGCATCGGAGCGGATGCGCGAACATGCCATTCTGACTGAGCATGCAATTCTGTGTGCGCCACGGCTTGTCATGGCGCATTGTTCGCTCGGTATTGAATGGGTTCATGCTGCGAGCCACGAGGTTGACGCTTGATCGTGGCGCGCAGATCGCAACTATTCAGTCGAAGGCCCGGTGGAGCGGGTTATAGCGAAAGTGCGTTAGCAGCACTTCGCACTGCTAACGCAGCGGAGAGAGTTTATTGCGCAGGCAAGCGATCGCCGCCAATGTCAAGAGCAGGGTCACCACTGCCGTCCTGGGCTCCTTACTGGCGACCAGCTTCACTTGAGACGCACGCCCTCACGCTCCTCTAATAGCAACGAAGCGCTTGACTTTTGCACGCCGGTCCGCTACATTATGTGCAGTCACTTGCCGCCCTCGCATCGCAGAACCGCAACGCAGGATCGCTGCTGTCCTCATCCCCGCATCGCCAGGCAACCTCATGGATCGGCGAGTATCTCACTGGAGCCGCGGAGAGTCTGCCAGTCGATATTCGCCAGATACCACGTTCCGTGATCCCATGAGCTCAACCCAACGCGACCCGGCGACCCCACCCTGGCGCCCACGCGATTTCCGGCGACCATCGAGGCGATCCAGGTAGCGCAGGTTATACAGGATCGCGTATTCCGGGTAGCTACCGGCCATGCGCGGCGCGCGGGTTGGGCTCCCTGGCGCCGGCGCGCCGTTTCCGTTATTCGCCGCGTCACTCACCCGGCCCGTGGAGAGGAAGCGGCCTCAGGAGCGGCCCGTCTCGATAGCCACCGTCGCTTTTCGGCGCCAGTCGTAGCCAGCAGGCCTGATCAGTCGCGCCTCTGTCGCAACGCTCAGAACAGAGGCGGACGTCAGGAGAAGAAGAGGCGCGCCATGCCAGACTTCGCTCAATCGCCCGAAGCCCCGCGATTCCCAAACCGCGCGATCCGTCTCACGTTCGAGTACGAAGGCGTCACTGTCCGCCTCGTCGCGCAGCGGCGCCTCGCCATGGTCGTGCCCCGGTCGCACGCGATCGCGGGCTATGAGGGCCAGTCAGGCTTCTGGTTCGAAGCGCGCGACGCCAGTGGCCGCGTCCTGTACCGGCGGATCGCGCAAAACCCCATCCGGTTCGATGTCGAGGTCTTTCCCGGCACACCTGACGGCGCGATGCGGCGGCAGTCTGTGCGCAATCCGCGGGGCTCGTTCGATCTGGTGATCCCCGACCTGGCTGACGCCCGGACCGTCGCGCTCGTGAGCAGTCCCATGGGGCCGGATGCGTCGCTGGAACCCGCGAAAGAATTCGCCAGCTTTGACCTGGGCGGCGCGGACCAGCGCGGGCCGGATGCGGAGGTGAAGCCATGACCACCGCTGATGGGTATGTGATTGGCGCCACCAAGATAGTCGACCACGGCCCAGCGAGTCAGCGCTTCAACCTCGTCCTGGTCTCGGAGGGCTACCAGGCCGCCCAGATGGCCCAATTCGCTACTGACGCGCAGAATTTTGTCAACACCTTCTCCACCACGAAGCCCTACGACGACCTGTGGTGCGCTTTCAACGTCTACCGTGTGGATGTCGTCTCAACCGATAGCGGCGCCGATGACCCCGCCGCCTGCTCCGATGGCACTACCGGCTCGGGTGTGACGCGCGCGACCTACTTTGACGCGTCCTTCTGCAACTCGGGCATACGCCGCCTCCTCGAGGTCAATACGACCACGGTCAAGACGGTCGTCCAGGGACTGGTCGCACAGGCGACCATGACGCTGGTCATCGTCAACACCACTGAGTATGGTGGCTCCGGTGGCGAGATCGCGGTCTTCTCGCTCGCGCCCAGCGCCGATGAGATCGGCCTGCACGAGATGGGACATACAGCGTTCCATTTCGCCGACGAGTACCCCACCTGGGCGGGATGTGGGTCTGGCGAGACCGGTCACAACACGTATATTGGCGGTGAGCCCGCGCAACCCAATGTCACCATCGACGCCAACCGCGCCACGAACAAATGGCGCAGCCTGATCCTCGCTACCACCGCCATGCCCACGATGTCAAATCCCGACTGCACGCACTGCGACACGCGGCCGAGTGTTGTCGTTCCAGGCGTCGTCGGCGCCTTCGAAGGCGCGGACTACTACCACTGCGGCGCGTACCGGCCTGAGTACGACTGCCGGATGAACCATCTCGGCCAGCCCTTCTGCGCGGTCTGCCAGGCGACCATCCGCGAAGACCTCGCGGTCTACATGGCGCCAGCCGTCACGCTCACGACGCCGAGCCTCTCCTTCACCCACATACCCGAAGGGGTCGGAGGCGTTGGCGTCACCACCTACCGCGCGATCATGTTCGATGTCTCCAACTGCAACCCCGCCACGCTGCGGATCATCGCTGGGCCAACCGGCGGCTTCGGCGCGCCGCTGGGAACGAGCGTGGTGGTCCCCGCCAGCGTCACCGGAGTCACCACCACGGCCCGCCTCTGGATCTCCTACACCTCCACCCATGCTGGCGACACCGCCCCAGGTTCCGTCACCATACAGGAAGCCGAGACCGGCCAGACCTGGACGGTGACGCTGGCCGCCGACACGGTGGCCCGCCCGAAGTCGGCCGTCGTGATGGTCCTCGACCACACCGGCAGCATGTCCGAGGACGCTGGCGATGGCGAGACGAAGATCCAGAAACTGCGCGAAGCGGGCTCGATCTTCGTCACCCTCATGCGGCAGGGCGACGGTATCGCCATCGTGCGCTTCAACGACACGGCGCAGCAACTCATGGCGGTCACGGACGCTGGCCCGGCCCCTGGCGGCGCGGGTCGAACGCAGGCCAATGCTATTTTCACTGGCCCCGATCTCGATCCCGATGGCGTGACCTCGATTGGCGCGGGCGTTGTGCAGGGCAAAGCGACGCTCGACGCTGGACAGGCCGCCGCCGCCCCGCCGTATGACACGCTGGCGATGCTGGCGCTCACCGACGGCGAGGAGAACACGCCGCCGTGGATCAAGGACGTGGCGAGCAGCCTCACCGCCAACACTTTCGCCATTGGTTTCGGCGTTCCCGCCAACATCAGCACGGCGGCGCTCAATGCGCTGACCAGCAACCACAACGGTTACCTGCTCATCACCGGGACGCTCACGCCCGATCAGCAATTCCGGCTGAGCAAATACTTCCTGCAGATCCAGGCGGGCATCACCAACGCCGCGATTGTGCTGGACCCGCAGGGCGAATTGACGCCAGGAGTTGAACAGGCCATCCCCTTCAACGTCACCGACGCGGACTACGGGCTGGATGTGGTCGCGCTGAGCCCGGCCGCCGGCGCGCTCAACTTCCGGTTACGGACGCCGGGTGGCCAGATTATCGACCCGGGGACGCCGGCGGGCGAGCCAGCGGTCCAGCTGGTCACGACGGCGCGGGTGGCGTACTACCGGATGGCGCTGCCAGCGCTGTCCGTCTCACCGGACGGCAGTCAGGGCGGCCGGTGGGAAGCGCTGCTGAGCATCAATGAGCAGCCCGTGGAGATCGAGCACGCCGCCGCCGCGCGCCAGTCGATTTCCCTGCCATACAGTCTGGTCGTCCACAGCTATTCGTCGCTCAACCTGCTGGCCTCGCTGGTCCAGACGGGCCTCGAGCCCGGAGCCGAGGCGCAGCTGCGGGCGACCCTGACCGAGTACAGTGTCCCGGTGGACCACCGCGCGACGGTCTGGGCCGAGATACTGGCGCCCGATGGCGCAACGTTCACAGTCTCGCTGCCGGAAGGCGCAGCGGGCCAATTCGCTGGCAGCTTCCCGGCCACGTTACCGGGTGTCTACGCCGTGCGCGTGCGCGCGACCGGCCTGACGTTCCGCGAGCAACCGTTCACACGCGAGCAGACGCTGACGGCCGTGGCGTACTATGGCGGCGACCGCGACCCGTCGCAAACACAGGATATACAGCAGATCGTGGACTGGCTCAAGCGGCGTGACGCGCGACTCTGCCGCCTGCTCGAATGCCTCGCGAGCCTGCGACCCTCCGGCTGCGCGTACTGGTTCCGCAACCTCTTCGGCGGCGGCGCGTACCGGCGCGCGCTGGCGGAGTGCCTGCGCGCGTACTGCCGGGACGGCGATTAGCCGCCAGCGCGCTAACAGGGGAAACTGGCGCGCGCACCGGCGCGGATCCGTGCCTCTTGCGCGTACGGCAGACGCCGCCATGCTGGCTGGAGGCTGGCATGGCGGCGTTCTGGTCGCAAACGAAGATGGGCGTGAATGGTCAGGATACGGGCCGCGTCACGACGGGCCGCGGGTCGGCGTAGGTGGCGGCATACCAGCCGGGGATGTAGCGTTGCGGAATGGTCTTGAAGGACTTGTTGTCGATGGTTGGTTCGAGTCCGATGCGAACGCAGACGAACGGGAGCCTGATCCCCATCTGGAGCGCGGCGGCGCGGCGCTTGCAGAGGTGGAGGTCGTCATACGGGGCGACGTAGACCCACATATGCAGCGCGCGGTCGTAGGTCAGGCTGGCGGCCTGTTGGGGGACCCTGAGCCCCAAACGGGCGCTTCGTTGCACGCGTATTGCTCGCCGCCGCGCGGCCGGGTGGAGCGGGAACTCAGGGAATGTGGTGGGCAGGCGCGATGTGGCGGGCGTAGGCGAGGGCGACACTGGCATGGAAGCAGGGCTGGCCGCGCTGGGCGGTGAGGCAGGCGCAGGTAGCAGTGTCGGTGGTAGCGGCGTAGCGGACGCGGTAGTGGGTGGCGGCGAGGGTGGCGGAGGGGACGGCGACATCGAGCCAGGCGAGGCGGCCAGCGGG
>DASVZK010000069.1:0-160413 GCA_036391685.1 Ktedonobacterales bacterium | reverse complement strand
AACGGTTTGTAGTTCGCCCAGCCCTTGGTCGCCAGCACCTTGGTGATCGCCGCCGTGAGCGTCGTCTTCCCGTGGTCAATGTGCCCGATCGTCCCCACGTTTACGTGCGGCTTCTCCCGCACAAATTTCTGCTTCGCCATGCTGTGTGAAGCGCTCCTTGTAACGGACACGAGGTCCACTACACTCTGACCCATCCGATTGGGGCCGGCGTCATCCTGATGACTGACGAGACCTGGTTGGCATGCGGCTGGGAGACTCTCCCAGACACAAGAAACGGCCCACCGAGGGCGCGCTTGAGCCAGGTTTCCAGCGCGCGGCGTTGGAGGTGGCGGTGGCGTGACGACGGAGGGACCGCTGGAGCCCGAGACGGGAATTGAACCCGTGACCCCAACCTTACCAAGATTGTGCTCTGCCCCTGAGCTACTCGGGCGGGCAGCCTCGCGGCACTCGCGCGCTCCCTGGTTCGCGCCCGGTACTGGCGCGGGAATGCGACGCGAGGCGTGATCGCGCGGCGGTGGGCAGAGGAGGATTCGAACCTCCGAAGGTTTCCCAACTGATTTACAGTCAGTCCCGTTTGGCCGCTTCGGTATCTGCCCGCGCGTTCCGTCTACTCCACTGACGCCGCCCATGACGAGCGCACGTGTCGAGACGCACACAGGATTATGCCCCACCTCCCGGCGGATGTCAAGCGCCCCGCGCTGGCCCTGGGCGCGTCGCGCAGCAAGCGGACCGCTAGCGCGGCCTCAGCCGCCGTTCAGCCTCCCGCCTCCTGGATAATCCAGGCCAGCCACGGCGACATTACTGGCGCCTGCGCAGGGAAATACACCCGGCGCATCGCCACCCGCGCCTGTGTTTCCGCTGAAGCATGCCAGGTTTTGATGTCATCGCTGAGATCAATAAGAGCCCTCTCATCCGGCATGGCAACCCGGGAATCGCTTCGCCAGTCACCAACATCGGGCGCCCTCGCAGCCCACCCTTCACAGGCGCACGGATCGTCCCGCTCATGCCCACCTGACTTGCCCGCTAACGAAAAATTCGTTATGCTGTCAGCCATGGAAAGAGAAGCGAACGCCGCCGAGCGGATCATCAGACGCTTCGGCGGCCAGAGCGCGCTTGCCGCCCTGCTCGGCAAGCGGCAGAGCACAATCGAACACTGGGCGAGGACAGGACGCGTGCCGGCCCAATGGCAAATGCCGCTCATGTCGCTCGCCCGCCAAAGAGGTGTGATCTTGGAAGCTAGAGATTTCGTCGGACTCAAGCCCAACCCGATCCAGCCCGCACAGGGCCGTCTCGGCATCCTCCTCGTCGGCCTCGGCGCCGTCGCCTCAACATTTATCAGCGGCGTCGAGCATGCCCGCCGCGGCAGCGGCCGGCCCATTGGCTCGCTGACCCAGATGGGCGCGATCCGCCTCGGCAAACGAACGGAAAACCGGTCGCCGCTTATCCGCGAGTTCGTCCCCCTCGCAAACCTTGACGACCTCGTCTTCGGCGCATGGGACCCCTTCCCCGACAACGCCTACGAAGCAGCGGTAAAGTGCGGCGTCCTCGACCGCCATGAGCACATCGAACCCATCGCCGACTTCCTCAAGTCCATCAACCCAATGCCTGCCGCCTTCGACCAGTATTACGTGAAGCGACTCAACGGCCCCAACGTCAAACATGGCGCGAAACGGGAGCAGACCCAGCAGATTCGTGAGGACATCCGCAACTTCAAGGCGGCCAACCAGTGCGACCGCCTGGTGATGATCTGGTGCGCCTCGACCGAAATCTACATGGAAGAGGGACCAAGCCACTGTAACCTCGAGACCTTCGAGGCAGCGCTTGACGCCAATGACGCGAGCATCGCGCCTTCGATGCTCTACGCCTACGCCGCCCTGATGGAAGGCATCCCCTTTGCTAACGGAGCCCCCAACCTGACGGCTGACATCCCGGCGCTGACGCAGCTCGCGAACGACCGGGAGGCGCCTATCTGTGGCAAGGACTTCAAGACCGGCCAGACTCTGATCAAGACCGCGCTCGCGCCGATGCTGAAGGCGCGCATGCTCGGCCTCAACGGCTGGTACTCGACCAATATCCTGGGCAATCGCGACGGCGAGGCGCTCGACGACCCGGAGAGCTTCAAGACCAAGGAAGAGTCAAAGCTCGGCGTCCTCGAGCACATCCTTCAGCCCCAACTCTACCCCGAGCTCTACAGCGACGTTTACCACAAGGTCCGCATCAACTATTATCCGCCCCGTGGTGACAACAAGGAGGGCTGGGACAACATCGATATCTTCGGCTGGCTCGGCTACCCCATGCAGGTAAAGATCGACTTCCTGTGTCGCGATTCGATCCTCGCCGCGCCCCTCCTCCTTGACCTGGCCCTATTCCTGGACCTAGCGAAGCGAGCCGGGATGAAGGGGGTCCAGGAGTGGCTGTCTTTCTACTTCAAGAGCCCCCAGCACGCGGCCTGCGTGTACCCGGAACACGACCTCTTCATCCAGCAGACAAAGCTCAAGAACACGCTCCGCTGGATGATGGGAGAAGAGCAGATCACGCACCTCGGTCTGGAGTATTACCAGGACTACCAGGAGGAGTAAGCGCCGCGCGCGCGGCGCAGGCGCCCGCACGCATAGCGCCAGGGCGGCGCTAAAGTTGGCGCCACCCTGGCCTCAACCAGTCTCCGGCCACTTTCCCCACGAGAGGAAGGTGGCCGCTCCCCTGCCCGCTGGAATCCACTGGAAGCGGGCGTCTCAGCTTTTGAGGAATTCCTCGTCAGCCTTGGGGTCCACGGCCAGATGCCAGTGCTCGCTCAGCTTGCCGTTGCGGAGATGGAAGACGTCGCAATACTGGCCGGTGTAGGCGCGCCCGTTCTTGGTGAGCGTGGTCTCGTGGAGAATCACGGCGTGATCGTCGCTGGCCAGGACGTCGTGGATGGCGACGCGGCCCATCTGCACGCCGGTCTCCTGGAGAATCGTGCCGAGCAGCGCCAGCGTCTGGTCGCGCCCGCGATAACTGCCCACAAACCCCGGCGTTGACTCGTGCCAGATGATGTCGTCATCGAGCAGCGCAACGAACGCGGGCATATCCCCCGTTCCCATCGCTTCGTAGGCTGTGCGGAGGATCGCGGCGTTTGGATGTTCACTCATGGTCATCTCCCTCTGCCTGAAACTGTGTCCGGCCTGTGGCCTCTTCGAGAGCGGCGCCGGGCCGCGAGCGTTCCACCACTCCCCCTCATTGCCATGCGCGGCGGAGCCGCTAGCCCAACGCGGGGATCGCGCCGAGCTGTTGCAGCATGCCCAATAGATCCATATCGCCGTCATGCCGCACGAGCTTGCCGTTGGCAATCTGGTCAATGTGCGTCTCGGTGAACGTGACACGCTTTCCGGTCGCGGGAATGCCCATGAATTCCCCGGTGTGCGTTGCTGTCGCAGTCACGCGATACGCCACCTTGTCGCCCTCCGCGAGCATCTCGCCGAGCGTCAGTTGCATGTCATGAAACGCGGTGTGGAACGCGGGGAGCATTTGCAGCATGCCCTCAAGAGTGGTGGGCATTCCTGGCATGTCAAAGACACAATCGGGAGCCACCGTATCCGGCACAGAAGCTGTGTTCCCTGAGCGCATGGCTTCCAACATACTGTCCTGGAAGCGGCGGACGAGGGCTTTGTTGTCCTCGGTGGACATGAGCCATTCCCTTTCTCGCGTGGTGTCACGCGGCATTGAGGCAGCCGCGCGCTCGTTCGGGCGCCTGATGTCGGCGCAGATAAGCGCGCACTCTACGGCGCAGTGTGGATGCGGCGTCCACAAATACGCCAAAACGCTAGCCTTGCGCGCGCGGCCGGCCCAGCCAGACCGCAAAGGCGAGAGGCAGCCCAACGACTATGGCGTCCGCGACGAGAGCATGCGCCACAGACAGCGTGGTAACCGGCAACTTCGGCGCTGTGGTAAGCGGCAACACAAGACCGCTGATGACAGCGACCGCGGCCCCGTATAGCGGCGCGCTCACGAAGACCGTGCGGCGCAAGAGCGCGATGCGACTGGCGGCCAGGATGAACACTGCCGCGACAACGAAGGAGAGCGCGAAGTGAATGAGCAAGCCCAGAAGCGCGGTCGTGTAGCCACCAGCAAACGCGGCTGGCCCCATGAAAGCGCTGGCAATATACTGGAGAACCAGCACAGGGGTGGACTGCAGCGTCAAGACCGCGAAGGTTATCTGATCGAATCCGCCCACGATGGCGATAATCAGTCCCGCAATCGTGATGGAGCGAACCAACGAGGAAGAGCCGCGCCCGGTAGTGGCGCTCACAGCGCTCATGCTGAATCCTCTTTCTGTTCTTCGACACACGCTCCGTGGCGCTCTGTGGCGCCGGGCCATTCAGCGCCCTATCGCCCGCGCGCGCTGTCGCTTTGATGGACTTCTGCGATGGACTTCTGCGATGGACTTCTGCGGGAGGGGCTAGCCAGGCGCCTCAGACGCCACCACAACGCGACCGCACAGGCATGCGCTTGGCCAGCCAGGTTTGTTACGCTCGCCTCACTCGCCTCACTCGCGCGCCTCAGCGCGTGATGAAATCATCGAGGGGCAGATACTGTACGGGCGGGACCTCAGTAACGCCCAACTGCTGCGCGGCCATAGGCCCAACAACCTCTTGCGCCCACCGCTGGTGCGCCGCTTCCGACTCCAGACTTCGGTCACCTGGACACCACCTGGAATTGGGCCAGATGCCTGGGCGATGAAGCCGGGGAACGACCGTATCCGCGCCTTCACCTGGTCCCAGAATGGCCGCATCTGCTCCATCGTGACACCTTGCATCTCCGTGCGCATCAAGACCGCCATGCTTGCTTCCTCCTCTTTCGCGCGCAGTCGCGCTGCATCATGCTGGAGCGTACCTGTTTGGAGGTGAGCGGACATCGGCGGAATGCGGAATTGGGGCGCCTATTTCGCGCCTGATGGGGAGCAAGGCCGCGCAGCGAGAGACCTAGGCGAAACTACCGATAGGGCGCGGGTGCGGACGATGCGGCGCTGGTGGTATTTTTGAGGGCAGCATGAGATGTGTTGGGATGGTGACGTAGACGCGGCCGGTCCGGGATGCGCCCCCGCTAGGTGGAACAGGGTACTGAAGTGGACGGCCGCCCAGAATCCAGAACACCGAAGCGCCCACCGCGCGCGCATGCCCAGCGCAGAGGAGAGCGCGCCATGAAACCTGGAGCGGCTGCGTCTGTTGCTGATCCCTCTCCGAACAATCTGCCCCTCCAGGTGAACCAGTTCATTGGCCGCGAACGTGAGATGACCGCGATCAAAGGGTTGCTCACGACGACCCGGCTGCTCACTCTGACGGGCGCTGGCGGCAGCGGCAAAACGCGCCTGGCCTTGCAGATCGCGACCGATCTCCAGAAGGAGTTCGCAGATGGCGTGTGGTGGGTAGAGCTGGCCGCGCTCTCAGATCCCCTGCTCGCGCCGCACGCGGTCACCTCAGTTCTCGGCATACCTGAGCGCGCTGGACGCCCGGTGACCGAGGCGCTTTCCGATGCGCTCCGCCGCAAGCATCTGCTTCTCGTGTTAGACAACTGCGAGCATGTGCTCGCGGGCTGTGTCCAGTTGATCGAGACGCTCCTCCATACCTGCGGGCAGGTACACATACTGGTCACCAGCCGCGAAGCGCTGACGATCAGCGGTGAAACTACCTGGCTGGTTGTTCCCCTGCGGGCGCCTGACGTCTCCCAGCCACCATCCATTGAAGAACTGCAGAGCTATGAGGCCGTGCAGTTGTTCGTTGAGCGGGCGCGGTCTGTCCGCCCATCCTTCACGCTCACGACGGAGAATGCGCCAGCGGTGGCGCAGGTATGCCACCGGCTCGATGGCATGCCGCTGGCGATTGAGCTGGCGGCGGCCCGAATGCGCGCCCTCTCCGCGGAGCAGATCGTCGCGCGACTCGATCATGCCTACCAGCTTCTCACTGGCGGCAGCCGGACGGCCTTACCACGGCAGCAAACCCTGCGGGCGGCCATGGATTGGAGCTATGACTTGTTGCCAGCGCACGAACAGGACTTCTTCCGCCGCCTCTCGGTGTTTGCTGGCAGTTTTTCGTTCGAAGCGGCGGAGGCCATCTGCGCAGGGGAGCCGGGCGCGGCCGGCGAAGCGTACGACGCGCTGGATGTCCTCTCCTCCCTGATTGATAAATCGCTGGTGGTCATGGAGCAACGCGGCTCCGCCGCCCGCTACCGGTTGCTGGAGCCGGTGCGGCAGTACGGGCAGGACAAGTTGCAGGAGTCCGGGGAAGCGGCGCAGACGCGCCGCGCTCATCGCGACTGGTACGCGCGTCTGGCGGAGCAAACGGAGTCCGAGACGCAGCAAGCGCAGCAGGAAGTCTGGTTCGAGCGGTTGGAGGAGGAGCACGATAACCTGCGCGCCGCCCTGGGCTGGTCACTCGAGCGAGAGGAAGCGGAAACGGCGGCGCGGATCGCCGCCGCGATCCATCGTTTCTGGCTCTTGCGCGGCCACATGAGCGAGGGACGAAGCTTTCTGGAACGGGCGCTGGCGGCCTACCCGGCAAAGACGGTCACACGCGTGCGGGCGCTCTACGCGGCGGCCATTCTGGCGAGCCTCCAGGATGACTATTCAACCGGCAAAAGACTGGCGCACGAAAGCCTGGCGCTGAGTCGCGAGCTTGCCGAAAGAAGAGAGACGGGCTATGCGCTGTACGTCCTTGGACGGCTGGCGCGCATCGAGGGCGACTACGCTGGCGCGGCGCGCCTCTTCGAGGAGAGCTTGGCCCTCTTTCGCCAGTTGGGCCGGCGCGAGGATATTGCGCTGGTTCTCTCTGGTCTGGGCTTGACGGTCCTCTATCTGGGGGATAGTGAGCGCGCGGCGGCGCTGTCCGAGGAGAGCCTGGAAATATCACGCGAATTGGGTGATTCCCGCGGTATCGCGAGCTGGCTCGCTAATCTGAGTGTGGTCATGCTCGCCCGCGGCGACGACACGCGCGCGCGGGCCCTCTGTGAGGAGAGCCTGGCCATACGACGGGCCCTGGGGTATAAGGGCGGCTGCGCGCACAGCCTCGCGCTTCTGGGGCGCATCACCCTCCATCAGGGCGCATATGAACGGGCGGTGGCGTGCTTCACCGAGAGTCTGGCCCTGCGCCAGGAGACAGGCGAGAAGGAGGGAGTCGCCGTCGCGCTGGAGGGACTGGCGGCCGTAGCGGGGGCGCAGTGGCGCCCTGTGCACGCGGCGCGACTTTATGGGTTTGCCGCGTCCCTGCGCTCGGCGCTTGGCGCTCCCTTACCCCCCATTGATCGCCCCGTGTATCAGCAATCCGTCGCAACAGTACATGCGCAACTTGACGAGCCGGCCTTCCTGAACGCCTGGGCGCAGGGGCAAGCGATGACACGGGAGGAAGCGCTCGCAGAAGCGGCGCAGGTAACAGCGCAAACGCACGCAGCATCGCCCTCTACGCCGATGGACACGACACCAGCATCGCCTACCCGGGTGCGCCCATTTGGTCTTACCACTCGCGAGATCGATGTCCTGCGGCTGGTAACGCAGGGGCTGACCACCAACCAGATCGCTGAACAGCTCATTATCAGTCCGCGGACCGCCGACGCCCACTTGCGCTCGATTTACTCCAAGCTAGCGGTCACTTCGCGCGCGGCCGCCACCCGTACCGCCATCGAGCGCCAACTGGTCTGACCCCGCGCTGGCGAGCGCGGGGTCAGACGGCAAGCGGACCGCTGGCGCGGCGTCCAGCCTAGTGCGGGGTCAGGATGTAGTAGAGCCCCGACCCAATCATGACCAGGATCGAGGCGGCGATTGGCGCGGCGAAGAACCAACGCACACCTCCGCCCGTCCGGCGCTGGTTGGCGGGATCGTACCGCGCGTCCAGCCTTACCCCGCGCTGGGCGCCGGACTGCCCGCCCTGCGCGTGATAGCGCTTATAGCCATTCACGAGCCGGGCAACGAGGTCCACGTGGGAGCCGAACCGGCTGTCAGGCGACCAGTTGGTGGTGTGACCATCGGGGTACAGCAGGGCCGCGGTCGTAGAGACCCGTGTTGACCATATACCTGTTTGCTGATTGCGTACTCTGTAGACAGTGACTTCTTTCGCGACGTCATCGAGCGCGGCGTAGTCCAGCGCGACAACGGTCTCTGGCCCGAGCGCCTGTACGAGGCCATCCGGCAGGTAGACCAGGCAGGACCAGGGTAGATCGCGCGCTGCCCGCGCGCGCATAGTCAGCGCGACCACGACGGCGATGACCACGACCACGGCGACAACGGCCACCACGACCATTTGGATTCTGGCCAGGAAGGCTGGATCAGGTGAGAACAACTCTTCCTGTCGCCGACCGCCGAAAAACGCGCTCCAGACCGCCAGGGCCGCGAATGTAGCGAAGCCTAAGACGACGATGGACAGGAACGGTGTCAAAAAACAGCCGCCGAACGCCATCTGGGTAGGATAACTGCGTGGTGGTCGCATGACGCTCCACCCCTCTGGGCTGTCGCCGCGCCGGGCGCGGTCGAGCACTGCCGTTGGATCCTGCATAGGGCGTCCTCCCCTCCATGCTCCAGGCATGACACCCTGGCGCTAGCGGATGGCCTGGAGCGCCCATCCAGCGCGCGGTTTCCTTGGGGACTAGCGGCGCCAGGCCGGCGCTGCGAGCGACGACAAATTGACGCGATGGGCGCCCGAGCGGTGGATTGGCTGGAGTAGCTGGCGTTGGGACAGGTCAGTCTAACCCTGAAACGGCCCCGCTTCCTACTGGCCCCACGGATGAGCGGATGTACCGTTGGCGGCAAGTCTACGTGGCAGGTTTATTATCGTCAAGCGCACGGCTGTGGGCTACATCACATGTCAGGGTTATCTGTGACGCATGGCGCATTAATGGCCGCTGAGCGGCTCCAGCCACGGAGCCAGGACAGGCGCCCTAAGGGTGAGACCTGATAGCCACGCGGCGCGGGTGTCGCATACAATAGGAGCAAACTGACCTGGTGGACGGCGCCGGGCGGGAACGCGCGCCCGGATTCCGCGCGGGAAAGACTGACCAATGGTGACGCTCGCGTTCGCCGCCACGCTGGCCCACTCCGGCGAGGCGCCCGGCAATCTGTGGCTGGCATGGACGCTGGATCCTCTCCTCGTTCTGGAGCTGGCGTTGTTACTCGGCGCGTATCTCTACGCGGTGGGGCCGCTGCGCCGCCGCTGGAGCGGCGTCGGGCCGGTGAGCCGCGCCCAGATCACGTGGTTCATCCTGGGCTGGCTAACGCTGGTTATCGCGCTGATGTCGCCGCTGGATACGCTGGGCGATGAGTATCTCTTCAGCGCGCACATGATCCAGCACATGCTGCTCGCCGTCGTCGCGCCGCCCCTGCTGTTGCTGGGCGTCCCGCGGTGGCTCTGGGACCCGCTCTTCCGCGGTGCGACGTCTCGCCGCGTGGCGCGCTGGCTGGCGCATCCGGTGGTCGCTTTCGGCCTGCTGCAGGCGGATATCTGGCTCTGGCACGCGCCCGCGCTCTACGACCTGACGCTGGCGAATGACACCGTTCACGTCGTCGAGCACCTGACGTTCTTCGTCTTCGGCGCGCTCTTCTGGATACCCTGCCTGGACATTCACCCAGCGGTTCCGCGGATGTCGAAGGGCTTCGCGATCCTGTATCTGTTCGTTGGCTGCCAGCCGATGGTGGCGCTGGGCGCGCTAATCACCTTCGCCTCCCAGCCGCTCTATGCGCCCTATATCAGCGCGCCGCGTGTCTGGGGGCTGTCGCCGCTGGCGGACCAGCAACTCGGCGGGCTGATCATGTGGCTGCCATCCAATATTCCTTACCTGATCGCGCTCAGCATTCTCTTCTTCCAGTGGGTGGGCGAGCGGGACCGCGCCGAGCGCGCGGCGGCGGGCGAGGTCATCGGTGAAATCGAGGAGGAGCGCCCAGCCCCCGCCGTGGAGATCGAGTAAGCGCGGCTCCGCCGCTCGCCGGAAGTTCCAGATAGGCCAGACGGGAGCGACAGAACGGCGTAGATAGCGTAAAATAGCGTGAATCGCGGTGGAGCGCATCCCACCGCCCGGCCACCATTTTCCCGGTGGAAGCGTGTGGCTCAGACGGTCGGAATGTGTCCCGCGTGATGGACGTGATGGATCTCGAGAGGTTACGAAGAGAGCGATGGCGAAGTCAAAGCGCCCCCAGCAACCCAAGCGCATTGGCCAGGACCAGCCTGCGGGCGTCGCACGCGCCACGGCCAGCGCCCGAACGGGCGCCGCAATGACCAGCAAGGCGACGGGCGCGACCAATGGCAAGGCCGCCAGCCCGGCGAATGGCGCCAGCCCGTCACGCCTGAACGCGATACGCGAGCGCGCCGGGGGTTCCTCGAGCGCGCAGGCGCGGCGGCCCGCACAGCGCGCGCGCTACGCGCGTGTCCCCTGGTGGCGGCGTAATCTGGGCGCGCTGATCGTCGGTGGCGTGGTGGTCATTCTGGTCGGCGTGTTCATCGCCTTCGCCTCCTATCAGAACAAGCAGGCGTCCGTTGGTATCGGCTCCCCGGTCCCCAGCTCGATCATGAAGACCCTGACTACGATCCCCGCCAGTGAATTCGCGTCTGTTGGCCCAGGCTCGACGCAGATTCTGGGCACGCTCAACGCGACGCCGGCGAACACCCCGCTGTTGACCGCGGGCGGCAAGCCAGAGGTCATCTACGTGGGCGCCGAGTATTGCCCGTACTGCGCGGCGGAACGCTGGAGCACCGTCATCGCGCTCAGCCGCTTTGGCTCGTTCAGCGGACTGGAGCTGATGCGCTCGTCCAGCACCGATCAGTACGCGAATACGCCCACACTCTCGTTCCGCAACGCGACCTATACGAGCAAGTACCTCACCTTCAGCATGACGGAGACCGAGGACCGCAGCGGCGCCGCGCTGGCGACTCCCGCCTCCGACGTCCTGGCCGTGTTCAACCAGTACCAGACGTCGCCTTACACCACGAGTCCCGGCGCGATCCCGTTCATGAGCTTCGGCAATCAGTACATTACCAGCGGCGCGTCGTACATTCCGTCGATGCTGACCGGGCTGGACTGGCAGCAGGTGGCGACGCAACTGCAGAACTCCAACAGCGCGACTTCTCAGGCGGTCATTGGCACCGCGAATTACCAAACGGCCGCAATCTGCAAGCTCACAAACAATCAGCCTGGCAACGTCTGCGGCACGACGGTCATCCAGGAGTTGGAGGCCAAGTTGCCAGCGGCGAAGTAGCCTGGGAGGGCCAACGCGCGGTACGAGGGGCTGAGGCCCGCCGGCAAGCGGCTAGGGAAGGTGACAGGTATGGATACTGCGGTTCCGGAGCAGGAGCCGCGCGGGCTCGCGCGACTGCTGCCCATCGCACGGACGTGGCCAGGCCTGACGGCGATCGTCGTCATGGCGCTGGCAGGGCTGGGCGTCTCGATCTATCTGACCATCGTCCATTACGACACGCATGTGACGCTGGCCTGCACCAAAGGCGGCATCGTGGATTGCGGGCAGGTGACAGGCAGCGCGTGGTCGCTGATCCCGTTCACGACGATCCCGATCACCATCCCCGGCATGTTGTGGTTCGTGGTCAGTGGCGGGCTGGCGCTCTGGGGGCTGCGGGCGCTGACGCGCGGCGACCTGGAGCCGGAGCGCGAGCGGCTGGCGCTACTGATCTGGTCCACGGTTGGGCTGGCCTTCGTGCTCTACCTGGTCTACGTCGAGGCCTTTCTGGTACATAAGCTCTGCGAGTGGTGTACCACCGTCCACATCATGACGCTGGCGATCTTCGTCATCGCGCTGCTGCGCTGGCAGCGCGCCCAGAACGCGCGCTATGAGGTCGAGACGGAACTCGTACCCACCGCGCCTATCCGCAGACCGCCCCCGCAGGCGCTCTCCCGGCGCGCCCAGGCCGCGCTGCGCCAGCGCGCCGGGCAGCCTCGCGGGCGGTAAGGGGCTGGCTGATATGGCAAGGAAGCGCCCCGCGCGCATCTCCCTATGCGCCTGTGGTTTCGCGGCGTGGGCCAAACAAGCCAAATGCGCCGAGAATCAGGACATTGAGCAGGATCAGTGGAAATAAGTACAGCAACTGACTGGCTTCGGCTTGCGAGCCATCTGTGGGGACCGACGCGACAACAGTGAGCAGTAACAGCCCTGCGCACACAGTTATCAGCCACCCCCAGCCGCGTCGCACGACGCTGAGCAATATCCCGGCGGCGCCCGCGGTGAGAACGATGAGCAGCGCGACCAGAAACGCGATGAAGATGAGCGCTCCGAACGCGCTTTGCGCTCCCACCCCAAACGTCAGGTCCGCCGTGGCGTAGGACGTGACCAGCGCAAGCCCGGAACCTGCCGCGGCGCACAACACAAACAGACTCGCTGGCCGCCAGGTGAGCTGCGTGTTGATCTGGGAATAGATAGCGCGCAAGTCGCCAGCGAACTCAGGATCATTGCGCACCCGCGATCCCTGGCGCAGCGCGAGCGGCGCGATGTCTGGCGGCAATTCGCCACTGCGCGGCATGGTCGCGCCGTGGAGCAACAGCGGAACGACCAGCCGTCGCTGCGCGAGCGCCTCGCGGACCTCGACACGGACAGGATCATACGGGTTGTCGATGAGCCGGCGCCCAAACGCGTCATGCGCCTGCTCCCATCCAGGCCCAATCACGACCACCGCCACGTGGCAACGGCCCATCCAGCGTTGCGCCAGGCGCAGATACTCTGGAAGTGAGGGCGCTGTCAGGCCTGCGACCACGCTGTTTGCGCCGTAGCGCTCGCGCATCTGGTCAGCAATGCGGTCGCGCAGGTCAACCGTCTCGTCGTAGCGACTGATAAGGAATATCCTGAACACGGATGGATTCACTTTCTGGACGCGGCGCTGGATGCTGCGCCACATGCGCGCGCCTGTATCCTACCGGCGCGACTCCTGGACCAGTGAGCGCTCGACCGGAGACTGTCCGGAGTGTGGCGCGCGATTGGCGTGGCGCGGCTGACGGGCGATCCACCACCCCATGCCCAGGAGCGCGCATTCGAAGGTGATAAGGAACACGGGGAACAGGTTCGCCCGGACCATGAGCGCGACAATCGGACCATAGACGACCCCGGCCAAGAGCCAGACGAGGAAGGAGACCCAGCGGCGGGCGATCAGGTCGCCACTGAGCATCAGGAGCCCGGCCAGCAGGAGCGGCCCGAGACTGAGAAGAACGAGCGCGGTGAGCGGCAGGCCACTTACGCTGGCGGCGAATCGCCACAGGTCAAGGGCGCCCGCAAGCGAAAGCGCGCTCCCAATGGCGAGGGCGACGGCGCTCAGGGCAACCACACCAACGCCAATCATCCTCGGAGGGAGCCGCGTCTTCATCCCAAGAGGCCGCATGGATGAATACGGACCGAGCGCCCCCATCACAAGAGGGAGCGCACAGAGCGTAAAGAGAATGATGATGAGCGAGAAGATTCCCGCGGCATACCCGGCCAGTTGGAGCGCAACCGACGCGACCGGCGCGGCAAGCCATATCCAGCGCCGCGACGCGACGACACGCAAGAGTTCCAGGGCAATCGCCACCTCGACAAGGTGAGTATTGGCGACAATGGTGAATGTCTCGACGCCCGCCAGGGCAGGCGCGGCGACGGCGATCATGAACGCCATAAGCGCCAGAAGGGTCAGGGCGCCGCAAATGAGCAGCCCGACGTGCGGCGGCCCGCCCGATGTGGCGCGTCCCAACGCGCGATAGACCCCGGTGATGTCTCCCGGAAACTCGGGGCCGCTCCGCACGACCACCGGCTGGAGGCGCGCCAGCGGGCGCAGGTCCTCCGGAAGCTCCTGGGGCGCGGGAAGGCTCGCGCCTCGCACCAGAACGGGAACGACGAGCTTGCCCTCGCGCAGTCCCGTCGCCACTTCGATGCGCACCCAATCCGAGGAATCGTCCAGCCGCCGTCTCGCGTACATGTCGCGCGCACTGAGCCAGCCAGGACCGATAACGACGATGATGGCCCGGCAATCCTCCAGGGCCTGGCGCAGGGCCAGTGGGAACTCACTGCCAGCCATGATGGTCGTAGTGTCGCGGAAGATGCGTCCTCCGCCATAGTGGCGGCTCAGAGAGTCGCTCAGGCGATCGCAGATATCGGCGCTATCCTGGCGTCGGTACGAAAGAAATATCGCGCGCACATCATGCCTCCTATCTACCTGGCAGCCTGTGTGAACCTGCGCTATTATGGCGCAACAACCGCCCAGGAGGAAATGGGCAAGCGAATTGGTGAGCGGCGCCTCGGGTTCCACTCGAATCTTGGGCCAGCGGAACGCCAGCTACTGGCCGCGTCCCGCCAGTTCACGCGCCGACTTGTCCTGTGTCGCCTGCGCGCCAGTGGTCCGGAGAGCCGGGGGCGTTCTTCGCAAGACCCGCGCGCAACGAGCGCGACGGAGGCGCTAAGGCTCCTGCGCCAGCGGCAGCGTGAAGGTGAACTGGCTGCCATGACCTGGCTTGGATTCCGCCCAGATGCGGCCGCCATGGAGCTCGATGAGGTGGCGGGTGATAGCGAGGCCCAGGCCGGTGCCGCCCGCCGCAAGCCCCTGCAGACCGCCGTTGGCCTGCCCGTTGGCCTGGCCGTTGGATTGAGCGCCTGGGGGCGTCGGCGCGGTCTGGCCGCGGGCTTTCCCCGAACGCTTTGCCGCGATGGAGGTAGGCGCGCCAGCGGACCTCGCCCGCTCCAGGCTCACTTCAGGCGCAAGTAGGCCCGACGCCTGGCGCGTGCGGGCGCGGTCGGCCTTGAAGAAGCGCTCGAAGATGCGCGGCAGGTCTTCCTCGCTAATCCCTTCGCCGTTATCGCTCACCGTTGCCGCCAGCATGCGCCGCGAGTGTGTTGGCTCCCCTGGCGGCCGCGACGGGCTGGAGGCGCTGGCGGGCAGCGGCGCGCTCTCTTCGATCTCCGCGATGGAGACGCGCACCCATCCGCCGGGCGCTGTGTATTTCAGCCCGTTGTGAATCAGGTTCACCAGCGCCTCGCCAATGCGCTCGCCGTCGCAATAAGCGTCCGGAAGAACGCCGGGCGGGACCACCTCCAGCGCCACACCGCGCTCGATCGCCAGCGGGCGCATACGCTCCACCGACGCCTCCACCAGCGCCGCCAGGTCGGTCGGCTCGCGGTGAAGCTCGATCCGGCCGGACTCGATGCGCGAGAGCTCCAGCAACTCAGCCACCATCTGCGAGAGGTGATCGGCCTCACTGGAGATGCGCAGGGCGAAGCCGCGCGCGGCGACGGGGTCGCGGTCGAGGGCGTTGACGAGCGTCTCGGCCAGCAGCTTCATCGCCGCCAGCGGTGTCCGCAACTCGTGCGAGACGTGGGCGACGAAATCGCGGCGCACCGTTTCCAGGCGGCGCAATTCAGTCAGGTCCTCGATGGTGAGCGCGATATCGGGCGTATCACCGGGCTCCGGGGAGCCATCTTCCACCGGCCGCAGCGGCGTGGCGACCACGCGCCAGGTCTGGCCAGTGGTCACCCGCTGGAAGGTGCGCTCGAAGGGCTGGTTCATGCGGGAGGCGCGCGCCAGCAATTGCGCGGTGTCGTAGTCCTGGAGGATGGAGGCGGCGCGGCGGCCAATCACCTGGCTGGCGGGCAAATGGACGAGGGCGAGCGCGGCCTCGTTGGCGTAGAGCACCACACGCTCGCGGCTGGTCATGAAGACGGGGCGCGGGTAAGCGGCGAGCAGCGCCGTCACGCGGCCATTCGCCCTGTCCGCCGCCTTGCGCAGGGACTCCTGCTCGCGCGAGGCGAAGGCGTAGCGGTCCTCGGCCCGGCGACGGGCGTTGGCCGCATAGCGCAGTCGCGCCCAGGCGACGCCAGTAGTGAGGGCGACGCCCGCGAGGAAGGCGACAAACAGATCAAAGAACGTCATGCGGGTGACGACACACTTCCACACTTCCACAACCCGCGCGCAAAGCCGCAATCGCACGCGATTTATGGGCCAGACGCAGCCATCGTAGCACATGTGATGGGCGCTTAACGCAGTTTTAACACGCCATTAAATCACCGTTAACAGGGCGGGCATACAGTCATGCCGGGAGCGCGCGGCGTTTGAGCCGCAGCGCGACACCACACGGGACCCCAGGGATCATCGGGATCATCTGTCTCACACACGGTGTGTGAACCCAGGGAGGATATCTTCCATGTCTGATCGCTCTCAGGCGATCCGCACTCTCTCTTCGCTCGGCGCGAAGGCCGCGTTTGGCGCAATCGTCGTCTCAAGCCTGATCGTCGCCGCGTGCGGTACCACGAGTGGCACGGGCTCGACTACCACGGGCAATGCTTCGCTGCAGGCCTGCACGGTCGCCGCGACGGACCTGGCGCCGAAGACCACTAGCGCCGGCACGGCGACGGCGGTCTCTGGCCTCTCAGGCCAGAAGCTCGCGGTGGACGGCTCCTCGGCGCTGCAGCCGCTCTTCAAGCAGGCCGCCGCTGAGTTCGACAAGGCCAACGGCTCCATCACCACCGTCAGCGCGGGCGGTAGCGGCCAGGGCCTGAAAGACGTCGCCGCGGGCGCCGTTCAGATCGGCATGTCGGATGTCTTCGCCTCGGCCAAGCTCGCCCCAGATGTGGCCGCCACGCTGACTGACCATCAGGTCGGCGCGGTCGTCTTCACGCTGGTTGTCAATAACGACCTCAACGGCAAGGTCAACAACCTCACCACCCAGGAAATCCAGGATATCTTCTCGGGCAAGACCACCAACTGGAGCCAGATCGGTGGCCCCAGCGAGGCCGTCACGGTCGTCAACCGCCCGACCACCTCTGGCACGCGCTCGACTTTCGACAAGTACGTGCTCAAGGGCGTCCAGGAGGCCGGCGGCACGACGCTGACCCAGGACAACACCGGCGCGGTCGCGCAGGCTGTCAGCCAGACCCCGGGCTCGATCGGCTACGTCTCGATCGGCTTCGCGGCCTCGGCCCAGTACAACACCCAGCTGACCCCGATCTGCATCGACGGCAGCAAGGCTGTCGCGGCGGACGTCAACAGCGGCGCGTACAACTTCTGGGGCATCGAGCACGCCTACACCAAGGGCGCGGCGACGGGTGTGGCGAAGGCGCTCATCCAGTATGTCGAGTCTTCCCAGGTGCAGACGAACGACCTGCCCTCGCTGAGCTACCTGCCAATCTCGGCGGTCTCGGCCACCGCGGTCACGGCGCATACGCCGAGCGGCGCGCCGGCTGCGGAGAGCTTCTACCAGTAGGCGTTCCGGACGCGAGTGGATGGGAATCAGTGTCTGTGACACGATTGCGATCTTGATGGCAATCCTGGACATCAGTGACCCTGACTCCCATCCGTTAGCGCGCGATATACTAGAGACTGGCGGACAGGCGTGGCGCAACCTTGCGCTACGCCTATCGTTGTGAGAGAGACGCAACGGCTGGCGGCCCCACGTGAGCGTTGCGTCACGCACAACAGCCAGGCCAGGCGAAGAGCGAGGAAGCGAGGCGCCAATGCGTTGGCGGGACCGTATCAGTCAACTGGTCTTCGCGGCGAGCGCGGGGCTGGTGATTCTCTTGATGGCGAGCATCATCATCTTCATAGGCTCCAACGCCTACCAGACGTTCACCGTTGATCACGTCAACCCATTGCGCTTCTTCTTCTCCTCGGTCTGGGCTCCGGACTCCGGCCAGGTGGGAGCGCTGGTATTGATTACTGGCACCATCACCGTGACCGTGCTGTCAACGCTGCTCAGCACGCCGATCAGCGTCGGCATCGCGCTCTTCATCACTGAGGTAGCGCCGCCCTGGGCGCGGCAGTTCATGCAGCCGGTCATCGAGCTGCTGGCCGGCATCCCCTCGATCGTGTACGGCTTCCTCGGCCTGGTGATCATCGTCCCGTTGGTCGCCAAAACGTACAACTATTTCGCTGGCGGCTACTTCAACACGGGCTTCGGCGTCATCGCCGCGACACTCGTGCTGACCGTCATGATCCTGCCAACTATCGGCTCGATCGCGATTGACACACTCGCCGCACTGCCCAATGGTCTGCGTGAGGCGAGCATGGCGCTGGGCGCGACCCGCTGGCAGACCATCCGCCGCACGCTGCTGCCCGCCGCCTCGTCGGGCATCTTCACCGGCGTAGTGCTGGGGCTGGGGCGCGCGGTTGGCGAAACGCTCGCCGTCTCGTTCGTCATCGGGTCCAATGTCAACAGCTTCCCCTTCCGCATCTCCAACTTCTATCCCTATTTCAACCTGACGCCAACGAGCACTATCACCGTGCAATTGCTCTTCGACTTCGCTGAAGCGCCTCCTGGATCGCTCAATCTGCACGCCATCTGGACGCTGGCGTTCGTCTTGCTAATGATCTCCTTCGGGCTGGTCGTCCTCAGCCGCTGGATCGCCTCGCGCAACGCCTTCAATGTGACGAGCGACAAGCCCCGGAAACGCTGGTTGCGATCCGGCCTGGCGCCGACCCGGCTATACCTGAGGAGGGCCAGCTAGATGGGAGCCATCGCGCAAGGCGCGGGCATTACCGCCGAGCGCCCCAAGCAGCCTGCCGCCAGGACGAACTTCCGCGCCCGCGCCCGCTTCTGGGACCGCGTCATGACTGGCGTGATGTGGACGCTGGCCGGCGGCATCGTCGCGCTGCTTCTCTACATCATCCTCTACCTGCTCCTCAAAGGTATCCACGTCATCTCGTGGAGCTTCATCACGGCCGCCACAGTCAACAGCGCAACCGATGGACCGGAGGTGTTCAACACCTTCTACATCATCGTGCTGGCGCTGCTGATCTGCATCCCATTCGCGCTCTCCGCCTCCATCTATCTGGTCGAGTACGCGCGCCAGGGACCGTTCACGACCGTCGTGCGGTTCGCCACCGAGACGCTCGCTGGGGTGCCCTCGCTGCTGATTGGCCTGTTCGGATTCCTGCTCTTCGTCACGAACTTTGGCCAGGGCCAGCGCTGGGGATACTCACGACTGGCGGGCGCGCTGACACTGGTGATTCTGAACTTGCCGGTGCTGCTGAGTGTCTTCGAAGATGCGCTGCGCAAGGTGCCGACGGAGTTGCGCGAGGCGAGCGCGGCGCTGGGCGCCCGCAAGATTCAGACAGTCGGGCGCGTGCTGATCCCGACAGCGTTCCCGTCGCTGATTACGGGCGTCATTCTCACGGCGGGCAAGATGATCGGTGAGACGGCGGCCCTCATCTACACCGCAGGCGGCAGTAGCTCGATCAACGGCTGGTTCTCGCTCAACCCATTCGTCTCTGGCGATACGCTGACCATCAAGCTCTATCAACTCCAGGCGGAGGGCATCACGCCAAACGCCGCGGAGGTGCAGGCGGGCACAGCCACGCTGCTGATCCTTCTGCTGCTGACCTTCAACCTCGGCCTGCGCTGGGCCGCCGCCTATCTCAACCGCCGTATCACCGGATCGACCCGGTAAGCGCGTGTGCGAGGAATAAACAGGAACAACCGATGACCGACACCGTCTCAGAGAACGCGCGCGAGCGCGCTATTCTCGGCGCCGATACCGCCGTTAACCCGGCGTACCTCCTCGACGTTTCGAGCCGCGCGAAGATGCGCGCCGCGGATCTGAACGTCTTTTACGGCGCCGCGCAGGCGATCAAGAATGTCAGCCTGGGAATCGTGGAGCGCCAGGTGACGGCGCTGATGGGCCCGTCGGGCTGTGGCAAATCCACGTTCCTGCGCTCGCTCAACCGCATGCACGACCTGACCCCCACCGCCCGGGTGACCGGCGCTGTGCTGCTGGACGGGCAGGATCTCTACGCCTCTGGAACAGACGTAGTGGAGTTACGGCAGAAGGTGGGCATGGTCTTCCAGCGTCCAAACCCGTTTCCGCGCTCGATCTTCGAGAACGTCGCCTATGGGCTGCGCGTGCAGGGAGGCTACTCGCAGAGTGAGATCTCTGATCGCGTGGAGCGGAGCCTGCGGGGCGCGGCGCTCTGGGATGAGGTGAAGGACCGGCTGAACGCCAGCGCGCTGGGACTCTCGGGCGGCCAGCAGCAGCGGCTGTGTATCGCGCGGGCGCTGGCGGTCGAGCCGGAAGTCATTCTGATGGATGAGCCGTGCTCGGCGCTTGACCCGATAGCGACGCTGAAGATCGAAGAGCTCATTGACGAACTGAAACAAAGCTATACGATTGTCATCGTGACGCATAACCTGCAGCAGGCGGCGCGTGTGAGCCAGTATACTGGCTTCTTCCTGACAGGGAACCTGATCGAATTCAACGTGACGCCAACCATGTTCGCGCGCCCACAGGATAAGCGCACCGAAGATTTCATCACCGGCCGCTTTGGGTAGGCCACCAGCGCCGCAGTTCGTTGGGCGGACGCCCGGTCGTCAGCGGGCGCGACGCGGAAAGCGCGCGCCAGAAAGTGGAGATAGGGGAGCATGACTCGCAAGGCGTTTCATCAGGAGCTGCGCGACATCGAGGACTCAGTGATTCAGATGGCGGCGCTCGTCGAGGCGGAGATCGCGCAGGCGATGCTCGCGTTGAGCCAGCGCGACATTACGCTGGCTCAGGATGTCATCACCAAGGATGGGGCGGTCAATGAGCAGCAGCGGACCATCCGCAGCCACTGCATCGCCCTCATGGCGTTACAGGCGCCGGTCGCGCGCGACCTGCGTGAGCTGGTCACCGTTCAGCTGGTCATCAACGAACTGGAGCGCATGGGCGACCACGCGGTGAGCATCGCTAAACAGTCCATGCGGCTGAAAGACTACGAACCGCTGAAGCTGACCGCTGATCTCATGGATATGGCGAAGATCGTGCGCGAGCAGGTGCGCGCCTGCATCCAGGCCTTCGTGGATGTGAACGTGCAACTGGCCCGCGAGATTTGCGCGAACGACGACAAAGTAGATGGCCCGTACCGGGAAATCCTGGCGGAGATCATCCATCTGATGTCCAGCGAGCCGGAGGCCGTCGCGCCAGCTACCAGCCTGCTCTTCATCGCGCACGATCTGGAGCGCATCGGCGACCGCGTGACGAACATTGGCGAGGACGTCATCTACATGGTGACGGGCGAGATCGAAGAACTCAATTAGCGCGCCAGCGCGACGTCTGGTCGCAGGGCCCGCGTCGCGCATCCCGCCCTTTTTGAGGGCGGACAGACTGGGAGCGAAAGTAGCCTTCTGTATGGAACAGCGACCATTGCTGCTCGTCGAGGACGACGCCGCGTTGCGCGATACGCTGGCGTATAACCTGCGACTGGAAGGCTACGAGATGCTGACGGCGGCGGACGGCGTGCGCGCCCTGGAGCTGGCGCGCGCGCAGCCCGTGGCGCTCGTGATCCTGGATGTGATGCTGCCCCGGCTGGATGGCCTGGAGGTGCTGCGGCAATTGCGGGGGCGTGCGGATACAGCGCGCGTCCCCGTGCTGATGCTGACGGCGCGCGCCGAAGAGAGCGACATCGTCGCCGGGCTGGAGCTGGGCGCTGACGACTATGTCACCAAGCCGTTCTCCTGGAATGAAGTGCGGGCGCGTGTGCGGGCGCTGCTGCGGCGCGGCGCGAATACGGCGGGCGCGGCGGCGGTGGCGGCGCCTGGCGAGCCGCTGGTAGCCGGTGAGCTAACGATTGACGAGGGTCGCCGCGAGGTGCGCAAGGGCGAGCGCGTCATCGACCTGCCCGCGCGCCTCTTCGAGCTGCTCACGTACCTCGCCCGCCACCGCGGCATCGTCGTCACCCGCGGCCAGTTACTGGAGCGCGTCTGGGGCTACGAATACGCGGGCGACACGCGCACGGTGGACGTGCATGTACGCTGGCTGCGCGAGAAGATCGAGGACGACCCCGCCAATCCGCAACTGATCCAGACCGTCCGCGGCGTCGGTTACCGGCTCAAGGGATAAGCGTAGGGCGGAATAGCCCGGAGAATTCATTCGCCGGTTGACGTGGTGTCCTTCAATGAGGGAAAGGGACAAGCAAGACGCGCTAGTGGGGCGTCACCAGTTCGCGTAGCGCGCGCGAGCTTAGGCGATTTGTTGTGTTTGCCGCGCTCGCCACCCTCTGATCTGGGCGTTCAGGCGGATGCCCGCGACAAGTAACAGGAGTCCGTTACACCCCAGTAAGAGGACTATGCAGCCGATGACCACCCAACCGATAGCATAGTCGGGGCTCTCTGTCGCCAGCGGCCAAACGATGGCGGTAATGCCCAGTCCCATGATCGCGACATTCACTGTCATAAGAACCACGTTCAACATTCTTGCTCGGCGCATCACCCCAACCCGATCTTTCCGCCCCATGCTCCAGACGATCAGCGCAGCAGTAACGGCCCCCACGACCAGCGCGACAATGCCCAACGCGACATCACCAGCCGCGACGGAGTGACCTCTCGCAAGCGCGCTAATGAGCGTGAACAGCCCGTTGCCTGCAACAGCCAGACTGATGACAAGAAAGAACACCAACCATCTGGTAGTCGCGCGCAAAGCCCTGGCGCGCAGGGCTACGACCTCGGCGGAATCAGAACCGGTGTCTTTGGCAAACATGGCGTCGATTTGTTTCAGCCTCTTCTGGGCTCGAGCGGTACTTAGCGCTCTCCCACCACCGAGAATACAGGCGACGACGCCAGCCACGACGGATCCCATTTCATTCGTCGCAAGGCCCGCGAACAGCGCGAGCAGCCCGAGGCCTATGATGACAACGCAGATGGCAAATGACAGAATGTACCCGGCCTTGAGCAATCGCACGAACTGGATCCTTTCCCTGATTCCGACACGACACACGCACGGACGCTCGCGCCACCATGTTAAGCAGGCGGCGTCTGGAGGTCAAGCGCCGCGCCTACCCCAGTCCTTCCCCTACGAGGATAGGAAAGGACTGGGGGATGAGGTCGCGCGCCCGCGCTACGGCGTCAGGCGGTTGATGTCGCGCGGGAAGAGCGTGACCAGCTTGACGCTGGGCGCGCCCGTCAACTGGGCGATCAGCCGCTCCAGGCCGATAGCGAAGCCGCCCTCCGGCGGCATGCCGTAGCGAAACGCCTCCAGGTACCACTCGAACGGCTCCGGCGACATGCCATGCGCCGCCAGCGCCGCGAGATAGTCCTCGTAGCGATGGAGGCGCTGGCCACCGGTGACCAGCTCCGTCCCGCGGAAGAGCAGGTCGAAGGAGTTGGAATACTCCGGCCGCGACGGGTCGGGATGCGTATAGAACGGACGCTTGCGCATCGGGTAGCCCGTGACGTAGAGGAATTCGCTGCCACGCTCAGCCCGCGCCCACTCGCCCAGCCAGCGCTCGTCCTGCGGCGAGAGATCGGGCTCGCCGCGCGTGTCCACGCCGTGCAGCCGCAGGATTAGCTCCTGCGCCTCGCTAAAGTGGATGTGCGGGATGACCGCAGGGACCTCGGGCGTCTCCACACCGAGCAACGCTAGCTCCGACCCGCGCTCAGCGGCGATGCGCGCCAGCATGCCAGCGACGACCTCACGCAGCAGCGCCATCACCGTGAAGTGGTCCTCGATAAACCCGAACTCGGCGTCGAGGCTGACGTACTCGTTGAGGTGGCGCGCGGTGTCGTGCGGCTCGGCGCGGAAGACGGGGCCAACCTCAAAGACGCGCTCGAAGACGCCGACCATCACCTGCTTGTAGAATTGCGGGCTCTGGGCCAGGAAGGCGTCGCGGTCGAAATAGGCGACGCGGAAGACGTTGGCCCCACCCTCGGTGGAGGCGCCAACAATCTTGGGCGTCTGTATCTCCGTGAATCCCTGCGCGGCCAGCGTCTCGCGGAAACCCGCCATCGCGCTGGCCGCCAGGGCAAAGGCCGCGCGCCGCCGCGGGTGGCGGTTGGTGACGCTGGCGTGGTCGAGCAGCGCGCCCATTCCCGCCTTCAATTCGCGCTTGGAGAGCGTCACCGGCGGCGGATCGGTCACCGGTGTGATGACCTCAACGCTGATCTCACGTAGCTCCAGGCCGCCGGGCGCCTGTGAGGCCTCCGCTACCAGCCCGCTAATGGCTACCACACTCTCCACGCCCGCGCCCGCCGCCGCCAGCGGGGCCAACTCCTCAGCCGAGGCGGCGACCGCCTGCGCCTCGCCCCAGCCATCCCGCACGATCAGGAACGTGATCGCCCCCAGCCGCCGCACGCTACGCAGCCAGCCGCGCACCTGCGCCCGCTCGCCCACATGCCGCGCCAACTCGACCGTGCGCGCGCGTGTGACCAGCGCGGGCCGCCCCACTTCAACAGATTGCGTTGCCTTTGTAGATTTTGTCGTTCGTGTCGTCATGGTATGATGCGCTCCCATCTTCGCGCCGCGTGAAACGCCTGCGCAGCGCGTATGTCAGCCTGCCAGGGCCAGCGTGCGGCATTCCTCACCGCGCGATGCAGGAGATCGGAGCGCGCCCCGGCAGGCCTGATATTTCGGGTTCGGTCAGGCGCGCTCCCAGCGATTGGTGTCCCCGGCGCGCCACCGCGCGGGGAAGTATGAGATGGTCATGGCGCCAACTCCTCACAGGGGCGAATGAATTCGCCCGAACCCCTCTCGCGTCCCAGCCCGCGCAGACGGGCTTCGCGGCCGCCAGGCCCGTAGCCGCGGATTCATCCGCCCGGACGTTGTTCATCCGACAGGGCCTATCCCGATCGCAAGACAACACAAAGCCCCCGTCCAGCATGTGGACGGGGGCCAAACAGCCTGCCCGTGGGGCCACCACGATTCACTCATCCGCGCGAACGCTGCGGACGAGCCTCAGCCGGCTCCTCACATCGTCGGTGAGAAGCCGCCGCGCGCTAACGGGCGCGACCCGTGACTGGCTACAGGGCCAGCGGCATGCTCCGGGAACAACCGCTGGCGGTTCGCCGTCAGGCTGGGGAGGTGTTGCGCATGGAGCGTGGGACGGCGGCGCTCGCAGCGTTCGCGCCACTCTCTGAGCGTCCCGGATGCGCTCCTGGCCTGTCCTCCCTCACCGCCTGTGCGATGGGATAGGTTCTCCGTCCAGCGTATCATGGCGCTGGGCGCCGCGTCAAACCACCACAGCGAGCGTCGCGTAAACGGCCCGCATGTCGCGCCGTCCTAGGGATAAGCGCCTGGCCTGGCGCGATCGAATGGCGAGGAGGATGCTGATGAGGCGGATACCAGCGTCAATGAGCGCGCGGGCGGCGCGCGCCGCTGGGCGGCCGCTCTGGCTGGCCGCGCTCTCTCTCCTTCTGGTCGGCGCGGCCGCCTGTGGTCACCTCACGACATCACAGCCCGGCCAGGGCGCGTCCGACGCGCTCACGCGGGTCTCCATGGGCGGCATCGGCTGTCTGGCGCCGGCAAAGCCCTCCCCAGCCGGCGGCTGCGTGACGACCGACGCGGCGACGGGCATCTCGGCGCGCGTCACCGACGCCTACGCCGATGTCACCGGCACGCTCGTCCATCTCGTCGCGGCCAACACCTACAACTACCCGCTGATGCTCAATGGACAGCTGGCGCTCAAGTCAGGATATGTCTTGCTCGGAGCGAATGGTGGATTTGGGTCTACCGGTGAAACCCTGATTGGGGATGAGCCGCTGCCGCCGCAGGACTTCGCGCCGCGGGTCGAGATCATCGCGACGGCGACCTTGTCGCCGCCTGTCTCCTTTGGCTTGGCGCCCCCGACCTATCCACCGGCGCCGCCCTGGCTCAACCGCCTCGACCGCATCGCCATCCGTGTGCCGTTCACCCTCAGCCCACCGCGCTGGGGCGGCTTCACCTATCATCAGCCGCCGGTCGTCGAGCAGGGTATCGGCGTCCAGGTCCAGATACTCGATGTCTCGCCCACGCACGAGTCCTGCGTTGGCGAAGCGGGTGGCGCGCGCGTCGAGCTGCGCTTCACCGGCCTCCCAGCTGACCTGGAGCTGCTCTCGTTCATCCGCGTGCAATCACAGCGCGCCTCGAACGGCAGCGCATGCTATGGCGGCGGGACAGGGAGCTCCGGCGACAATGGCCCTGGACTGTTCGAGCTTCATATCCCCGGCATGACGCTCGCCAGCCCGGTGATGACCCTGCTGCAAAGTCCGCAGTGGCCAACTGGCGGGAACCAGACCTCCGAGCAGCCAGTAGTTGGCCCCGCCGGGACCGTCCAGTTCGAGGTCGCCTTCCTGGGCAGCGGCGCACCCAACGGGCAGCCCGCGACACTCACCATTAGCTCCATCCAGCGCCTCACCGGCGGCGCGGACCCCCTGAAGGGGACCTACCCCTCACTGCCAACATACCAGATCACCCTGCCGATGCGTTGATACCGCGCGCTGGAAGCCCAGTGCGCTCGCAACTCTTCAATCGTCATCTCGGAGGGGTCGGGGGACACGTTGGACGCCGTTCCAGATCCCATTGACGGGGCATCCTTGTCGTGTGGGTCGCCTCTGCGGCGCCGAAGGCGCCCATCATCCCATCTGGAGATGACGCGCCGAGTCTCGCGCAGTCGCGCGGAATATAGCGCGGTCGCCCGGCCCACACGGCTCCTCAGCGCGTCCTCTCATCTTCCACACCTCCCACGCACAGCCACAGCAGCGTCGCCCGCCGCCCGCCCGCCTCCGATGCGGGCAGCGCGCCGTCCTCGCGCACACGGCCCTCGGCCAGCAGCCCGGCGACGATGTGGCTGACCGTCGTGCGGGAGAGGCGCAGATGGCGGGCCAGCGCGCTGCGCGAGAGCGGCCCTTCGCGCTCCAGCGCCGCCAGGATGCAGGCGCGGTTGGCGGCGCGAACGTCAGCCAGGCTGAAGCCATGGTGGGCGAGAGAGGCATCCACCTCCGCCGGAGCGCGCGCGAGCGCCTCCTGGCTGGCGCGCTCGTCCGGCCCGCGATCCACACCCATAGCCCATGCTCCCGTCTGCTGTCGCGGCAGGGGACGCCGTGTATGCCGTGTGTCTGGCTCGCGGGCGGGCGCTCAGGCGGCGGCGCTCAGCGTGCGCGCTGGCCCGCGATGAATCCGGCGTACCAGCGGCCGCTGTCCTTGATGATCCGGCGCTGCGTGGCGAAATCCACATAGACCAAGCCGAAACGCTTGTTGTACCCTTCCGCCCACTCGAAGTTGTCCATCAGTGACCAGGCGAAATAGCCCGCGACCGGCGCGCCATGCTCGATCGCCTGCGCGACCGCCTCCAGGTGGTCGCGCAGATAGCGCACGCGCTGAGCATCCGCCACGCGCCCGTCACCGTTCCACTCGTCGGCAAAGGCCGCGCCGTTTTCCGTCACCAGCAGCGCCGGGGGACGATAGTCACGGGCCAGGTCTTCCAGGATGATGTCCAGCCCATGCGGGTAGATCTCCCAGCCCATATCGGTGACGGCCGCGCCCGGCTGGCTGTAGACGTATTCCATGCCCCGCGGCGAGCCATCCGCGCGCACCATCCAGCGGTTGTAGTAGTTGACGCCGAGGAAGTCGGCAGGCGCGGAGATCAGCGCCATGTCGCCTTCCTGAATCGGCGGCGGCTGCGCGCCAAGGTCGCGAAACAGCTCGGCGGGATACTCGCCGCGATAGAGCGGATCGAGGAACCAGCGGTTGTGGAAGCGGTCAGCGCGGGCGACGGCGCGCAGAGTCTCCGGGCGCTCGTCGCCCGCGAAGATCGGGAAGAGATTGAGCGCCGCGCCGACGCGCGCCCCTGGCGCGCTGGCGCGGATGCGCGGCAGCGCGAGGCCGTGACTCAACAACAGGTGATGCGCCACATCCACGGCAAGCTGCCGCTCGTCGCGCGCGCCGGGAGCGTGCTCGCCCGTAACGTAGCCCAGATAAGCGGTACACCACGGCTCGTTTTGCGTCACCCACCAGCTAACGCGGTCGCCCAGGGCCCGCGCCATGACCTCCGCGTAGTCCGCGAACGCCTGCGCCGTTTCGCGCGCGCGCCAGCCGCCCGCCTCATAGAGCGGCAGCGGCAGGTCCCAGTGATAGAGGGTGGCGACGGGGGTGACGCCGTGCGCCAGCAGGGCATCCACAAGGCGGCTGTAGAAGTCCAGCCCGGCAGGGTTGACGGGCCCACGACCACCGGGCAGGACGCGCGGCCAGGCGATGGAGAAGCGGTAGGCGGTCAGGCCCAGCTCCGCCATCAGGCCCACATCCTGCTCCATACGGTGGTAGTGGTCCACCGCGATCTCGCCCGTCTGCCCGCCGAAGGTGCGCCCCGGCTCGGCGGCGAAGGCGTCCCAGATGGAAGGCCCGCGGCCATCCTCACATGTCGCGCCTTCGATCTGATAGGCGGATGTCGCGGCCCCCCACAGGAAACCGGCAGGAAAACTCATACTCGCCACCCTTACTTGCCCGCCCGCGCGTGGGCGCGCCTATCCTGGGGGTTGGGGAAACCGCGGTCTCCCCAACCCCGACTTGTGTCGTGTGATCTGCCTGGCTAGCCAGTCACGCTGCCGAAGGCCAGACCGGCCCGCCAGTACCGCTGCAGGACAAGGAACATCGCGATGAGCGGCAGCACCGCGATAAATGACCCCGTGACGATCTGGTTGTAGAGCAGCTCGTGCGCCGCCGGATCGAAGTTCCAGGTGGCCAGACCGAGGTTGACGGGGTAGAGATTCGGGTCGCTGAGCACGATCAGCGGCAGAAAGAAGCTGTTCCAGATCGCGACGAACTGGAAGAGGAAGATCGTGACCATCCCCGGCGCGAGCAGCGGCATGGCGATGCGCGTAAAGATGCGCAGCTCACCTGCGCCATCGATGCGCGCCGCATCCAGCAGATCGCCCGGCAAGGCGTCAGCCGCGAAGACGCGCGCCAGGAAGACGCCTATCGGGCTGAGCAGCGAGGGCAGCAGCACGGCCCAATAGGTATTGGCCAGATTGAGCTTGCTGATGACCATGTAGAGCGGCAGCGCCAGCGTCGTCTGGGGAACGAGCACGGCGCCCAGGACCAGCCACAGGATGATGTTGCGTCCGGGGAACGTGAACTTCGCCAGGGCGTAGCCACACAGCAGCGAGACGAGCATGCTGAGCGCCCCGCCCACGCCGGCATAGATCACGGAGTTCAGCAGCCAGTGTGGATAGGCCCAGCCATCATAGGTGAAGGTGTCGCTCAGGTTTTGCCAGAGATTGAAGCGCGCGAACCACAGGCCAAACGAGGAGAAGAGGTCCGTGTTGCCTTTGGTGGCGGCGATGGCGAGCCAGTAGAGCGGCGTCAGGCTGTAGATGGTCAGGGCGATGAGGACGGCATACCCGGCGATCGCCTTGGGACCGAAGGCGCGGACCCCTACGAGCCGCGCGCGGTGGGGCGCCTGGTCGCGGCGTGGGCGCGCGGCGAGCGTGCTGGCCATGGTCAGACTCCAAACTGGCGGCGCGTGACGCGCAGGAAGCCGAACGAGAAGATGAACGTGATGACGCCGAGGATCACGGCGATGGCGCCGCCATAGTTGAAATCGGTGTTCACGACGGCGATGTTGTAGGCGAAGATATTCGGCGTGTAGGAGGTCGTGATCGCCGACCCGGTCAGGTTCTTCAGCACAATCGGCTCGTTGAAGAGCTGGAGTGAGCCGACGAGCGAGAAGAGCAGGCCCAGGACCAGCGCGGGCGCGATGACCGGCAGCTTGAGCCGCAGCGCAATGCCCATCTCCGAGAGACCATCCAGCCGCCCCGCCTCATAGATCTCTTGCGGCACGCCCTGCAGCGCGGAGTAGAAGATGATCATGTTGTAGCCGGTGAACTCCCAGGTGGAGATGTTCGCGATGGACCAGAGCGTCACGTGCGGGCCGAGGAAGACGGGCGCGGGCAAATGCAGCGCCGTGAACGCCTGGACAATCGGGCTGGCCGACGGGCTGTAGAAGAAGCCCCACATGATCGCCGCGATGACGATTGGCACCGCGTAGGGGACGAAAAACGCCAGCCGGAAGAAACCGCGGAAGCGGATGACCGCCGAGTCCATCAGCAGCGCCAGCAGAATCGCCACCAGCATCATGAGCGGGATCTGCACGCCGCCAAAGAGCAGGACACGGCCGAAGCCATCCCAGAAACTGGGGTCATGCAGCGCTTTGAGGTAGTTGTTGACGCCCGCCCAGACGATGCGCGGCGGCCCGAACCCCAGGCCGCTGCGCCGCTCCTCATACAGGCTCTGCTGGAAGGCGTAGAGTAGCGGGGCGATGAAGAAGGCGACGAACAGGGCCAGGAACGGCAGGACAAAGAAGTACGGGAACAGCCGTAGCGGGCGGCGGCGGCGCGAGGAACGGCCAGGCGCCGCGGCGCGCGGCGGGCTCGTCTCTGGCGACGGCTCGACGATCACTGGTGTTTCCATTGACGGCGCCCTCCCTGGACGCTGGTCTCGCTGAACAGACGCGCCGGGTTCTGGGAGGGGCGGGAGCGGTGGCGGCATACCCTCGCTCCCGCCGCGGATCGCGAAACGGACTATGCCCCTTCGGCGCTGATCCCGTTTCCAGTGAGATCGTTAATGATCTGTCCCTGGAGCGTGGTCAGCGCGTCACCGAGCGAGGTGTGACCTGAGATGGCGGTGCTGAAGTTGTCGCCCTGCAAATTGGTGACCGAGGTGAGGTCGGGCGGGAAGAGCCAGCCGGACTGCACCGTCTCCTTGACGAAGACCTGATCGACCACCTGGTTGGCGTAATAGGCGTTCTGGGCGTTGACCGCGGTCGCGCGGGCCTGCAGGTTCGCTGGGTACCAGCCGATCTGCTGGACGCCAATCTGCAGGCTCTGCTGGTTGGTCAGATACCACTCGGCGAACTGGGCGGCCTCGGCGGGGTGCTTGCTCCCGCTGATGACCGAGATGCCCGATCCGCCCCACATCGCGGTGACACTCGCGCCTGGCGTCCACTGCGGCATCGTCGCGACTTGCCACTTGCCAGCCTGGTCCTTGGCGTCGCCCGGGATGACGCCCTGGCCCCAGACGGCGGAGACCCACGAGGCGATCTTGCCGCTGTTGAGCCCGGCGGCCCAGTCGTTGCCGAAGTCGGCGACGGTGGAGACGAGGCCCTGCGACACGAGGTTCTGCCAGAAGGTGGCGACCTTCATCGAGGCCGCGCTGTTGATGCCGACCTTCCAGGCCTGCTTGGACGAGTCAATGCTGAACCATTGCGCGCCCGCCTGCCATTCCAGACCCTGGAACCAGCCGGTGCTCTGCGGCGGGAAGGCAGTGATGTAATAGTCGGGGCCAAGCGCGTGAATCTTGACCGCGTCCGCGGCGAACTCATCCCAGGTAGCCGGCGGGCTGGAGATGCCAGCTTTCTGGAAGATGGCCTGGTTGTAGAAGAGCGCCATTGGGCCGGTGTCCTGCGGAATGCCGTACTGCGCGCCGTTTTCGCCGTCCAGCGCCCACGCGGCCGGATCGAACTGGCTCTGCACGGAGCCGGAGCCGTACTTGGAGATGTCAACCAGGGCGTTGTTGGCGACCATGGTCGGGATGTACTGGTACTCGATCAGCGCCACATCGGGCGCGTTGCCGGCGCGCTGCGCGGCGAGGATCTTGGGATAATACTGGCCGAAGCCAGACGGCTCGGTATGGTAGGTAACATGGATATTGGGATGGGTCTTATTGAACAGGTCCACCTGCTGCTGGATCGGCGGGTTGAAGCTCCAGAAGGTGAGCTCGACGGGACCGCTGGCGCTGGAGCCGGAGCCACACCCGGCCAGCGCGGTCAGCGCGAGGAGCGCCGCCGTGGCGAGCGGAAGTATGTGACGTGACCAATAACGCACAAAAGACCTCCTGACAATGGAGTGAGCGGATCAAACGGTGACCCGCGGCCAGTCCAGCGGCCCCGCCTCGCATACGAGCGCGTGGCCGCGCTGGCGTCGCGCGGTATTTGGGTCGCCTGAGCTGTATTTTCAGGGTCGCGTGGTGTGTCTTGGGTCTTGGGCGCGCGCTGAGAGCGCATGAGGGCGTGACGGGCCGCGGAGTGGCGCGGCGCGCCGCGTGTCAGCCAGTCGCTCCGGCGCGCGCGCTGAAGCTCGCCACCCGGTTGGCGCCACAGGATTCGCGGACCACGAGCTGGGTGGACAGGAACTCGCGGATAGGGACGCTGGCGCGCTGAGCGGTATGCCAGCTTGGCGGTGTGGGCTGGCGCAGCGCATTGACGGCGTCGAGGAGCAGGGTCGTCGCTCGCTTGCCCATCTCGAAGAAGGGCTGGCGCACCGTCGTGAGCGTAGGACGCATGAAGGACGCGGGCATTGTATCGTCAAAACCGACCAGCGCCACGTCATGCGGCACGCGCAGCCCGGCGCTTTCCGCGGCGCGGAGCACGCCTGAGGCCATGTCATCGCTGGCGGCGAAGATGGCCGTGGGTCGCTCGCTGAGCGCAAAGAGCTCATGGGCGCAGGTTTCGCCGCCGGAGACCAGGAAATCGCCCTGGACCACCAGACTGGGGTCAAGGGGAATGCCAGCCTCGGCGAGCGCATCGCAATAGCCCAGATAGCGGTCATCCGAGCAGAGGTAGCCCGCGCGTCCTTTGATATGGCCAATGCGGCGGTGGCCAAGGGAGAGGAGATGCCTGACCGCGCTGTAGGCGCCCAAGCGGTTATCCGCGCCTACCCAGGGGGTCGCGCCAGTGGGCTCGACCTGGTCATCCAGCATCACTACGGGATAGCCGGACTCATGGAGCTTGCTCAGATACGAGGTCGCCTGGCCAGGGTAAACGGCCAGCAGGCCTTCGTTGAGCTTCGCGGCGAGGATGCGGTCAATCACCGAGCTACGGTCGTGCTCGTGACTGACACTGTAGACCACCAGCTCATACGCGCTCTGCTCGACGATTTCGCCAATACCACGCATGATCTCGGGCATCAGCGGCCAGGTGAGCGAGGGAATGAGCACGCCGATCAGGCGGGTGCGGCCTCCCGCGAGCCCGGCGGCGGCGATGCTGGGTGTGAAGCCCTGCTCGTCCATGATACGGAGAATCCTGGCGCGAGTTTCCGGGTCCACATCGGGCTTCTGGTTGATGACCCGCGACACGGTCGCCTTGGAGACGCCAGCCAGCCGCGCAATGTCATTGATTGTGCTCGCCATGGCGGGCCTCCTGAACTGGCGTGTGTCGGGCGCGCTCTGGCGGACGGTTCAGCGCCGCCAGGACTGAGAGAAACGGAGTAGTCCACGAAAACACCGGAAAAGTGAGGAAGAACGGCTGCGGCTCGTGTCTCGTTACCGCTTCCGTGACCGATACCGCAACCGCTTCCGTAACCGGTTACGAGCAAGTATACTGACGGCGCCCTTGTGTGTCAAGTGGTCGCCGGGAGCGTGGAGGAGATGCAGCCGCTCGCCAGGCGTGTACTCCCTGACGCGGTCCGGAAGAGCATCGGTGATACACTGAACAGACGTGGCTACACGCCACATCGCAGCGATCACGGCGCGCGCAAAGGCGAATCGTATGAACTCATTCGTATCTACGGTGTTTTATGGGCTCGCCGCCTCCCTCTTCTGGGGAAGCGGCGATTTTAGTGGTGGGCTGGCCTCCCGCCGGGCCAGGGCGACCAGCGTCGTGCTCGCCGGATATGCGGTGGGGTTCGTCTTCCTGGCGGCGCTGGCGATCGTGTTCCGCGAGCCGTTCCCCCATCCAAGCGACTTCCTCTGGGGGGCGCTCTCCGGCCTCACGGGCGTCGCCGGGCTGGTGGCGTTCTATACCGCGCTGGCGAGCGGCAAGATGGGAATCGCCGCGCCGCTCGCGGCGCTGCTGACGGCCGGACTGCCCGTGCTCTTCAGCATATTCACCAACGGGCTGCCAGCGCCGCTGCAACTGGGCGGGTTCGCGCTGGCGCTCGTCGCCATCATCCTGATCGCGCGGCCCGAGCGCGGGGGCCTGGCCGGGGGCGCGTCGCGCGCGATTGGGCTGGCGCTAGTGGCGGGCTTCGGCTTCGGGCTCTTCTTCATCTTCATTAGCCGGGTCAGCCCGGCGACCACCTTTGGGTCGCTGGCCATTGCCCGCTTCACGTCCGTCGCCTCGCTCTTTGCGCTCCAGGTCATCCGGCGGCGGCCGCTGAACCCCGGCATGGCGGTCGCGCCGCTGGTCGCGCTGGCAGGCGGCCTGGATGCCCTGGGGAACGTCTTCTTTCTGCTGGCGGCGCACAGCGGGCGGCTGGATATCGCGGCGATTGTCTCGTCGCTCTATCCAGCGGCCACCGTTCTTCTGGCGGCGCTCATCCTGCGGGAGCGGGTCCAGCGCGCGCAGGCGGTGGGTATTCTGCTGGCGCTGGTGGCGATCCCGCTCATCTCGGTATAGGGGCGGAAGGGCGCTACGCCTCCACGATCTCACGCAGCATAGCGAGAACGCGGTCTACCTCAGCGGCGGTGTTGTAATGCGCCAGCCCGAGGCGTAGCGCGCCGCCGTGGCCCTCCAGCCCCAGCCGCTCCATCAGGGTAAGCGCATAGTAGTTGCCGTCCCACGCGAAGACGCCGCGTTGCGCAAGCGCCTCCGCCAGCGCGCGCGGAGTATGGCCGGCGACGGTCAGCGAGACGGTCGGCACGCGGCGCGCCATCTGCTCCGGGTCCGTCTCATCCACCAGGCCGTAGAGTGTCGCGCCGGGCAGTGTCTTCAACCCTGCCAGCAGGCGCGTGATGAGCTGGACCTCATGCTCCTGGATCGCCTCCATCGCCGCGTGCAGCGCGAGGCGGCGGCCCTCCATGCCGGGGAAGCGCGCCTGCGCCGCCTTGGCGTAGGGCTGGCCCACACTGGCGAGGTAGTCGAGCGTCGCGACGGTCCCCGCCTGGAGCTCATGCGCCTGGGTGCCGGTTTCCCAGCGGTCGGGCGCCGACTCACTGGCCGGTCGCACCTTATAGGGCGTCAGCCCCTCCAGATGCTCGCGCTTGCCCCAGACAATCCCCTGATGCGGGCCGAAGAACTTATAGGCGGAACACGCGAGGAAATCGCAGCCCAGCGCCTGAACGTCAATCGGCGCGTGCGGGGCGTATTGCACGGCGTCCACCCAGACCAGCGCGCCCACTTCATGCGCCCAACCCACGATGGTCGCCACATCGTTGATCGTGCCGACGGCATTGGAGGCGTAGCCGACGGCGACAACTTTGGTCTTTGGCGTGATCTTGGCCCGCGCGTCCGCCATGTCCAGCGTGCAGGTCGCCAGGTCCACGTCGATCATGCGCAGCGTCGCGCCGCGGTCCTCGGCCATCATGCGCCAGGGGGAGACGTTGGCGTCGTGGTCAAGCGCGGTCACGACCACCTCATCGTCGGGCTGGAGCGTGCGCCCGATGCTGCGGCTAAACGCGAAGGTCAGTGTGGTCATGTTGGGGCCGAAGACGATCTCATGGGGATCACTGGCGTTGAGAAAGTCGGCCATCGCCGCGTGCGACTCGGCCAGCAGGGCGTCGGTGCGCTCGCTGGTTATGAAGGCGCCATGTGTGTTGGCGTTGGCGGTCATCAGGTAAGCCGTAATGGCATCGGCGCACGCGCGTGTGACCTGCGTGCCGCCGGGGTTATCGAAGTAGACAACCGGCGCGCCTGCCAGTTCCAGGGCAAGCGAGGGAAAAGCGCGGCGAACCTCCGCGGTATCCAGCGTCTGTCCAGTGGTCGTGGTCTCCATGCGGGTCCTCTCACGTTTCCCAGTCGCGGAACAAGGGCGATGGGCAGGGCGTTTCTCATGCGGGCGGCGCCGTCGGGCGCGCACAGGCGCAGTATACGCTGGCGCGCGCCGAATCCGTTTGCGTCCCCGTCTGTCGCCCGCAACGCCGCGTATGATCAGCGACAACCGCGCGAAACACGGATGTCCGGCGTGAATCTCGCCCGTGAACGCCGCCTGAGTGGTACGATGCGCGTGATGGAGGTTGGACCCCACTCTTTTGAGGAATGGTGAGCTAGGGAGAGGACCTGGACGATCATGCCATCCATCCAGACGCGCGCGGACGCCGGGCTCACGCGCCACGCGACCGCGCCCCGCGAACGCCGCCTTCGCCAGACCGCCGCCTGGGGGCTCCTCGCGCTTCAGGGAATCGCGCAGCTTGGCGCGATATGGGACCGCGAATGGCATCACTACATCGGACGCGACTCCTTCTTCATCCCCCCGCACATCCTGATCTATTCCGGTGTGCTGGGCGCGGGGATCATCGCGCTGGCGGTCGTCCTGACCGACACACGGCGCTACCATCGCGGCGCGCCGGGAGTGGATGACACCTCAACGACCCGCGTCTTTGGCTGGTTCCACGCGCCGCTGGGCTACATCATCGCCGGGTTCGGCATACTGGACATGCTGGCCTCGGCCCCACTCGACAACTACTGGCACGAGCTGTACGGCATTGACGTCGTCCTGTGGGCGCCTTTCCACTTGATGGGCATCGCCGGAGGGCTCATCGGCATGCTGGGGATGATGTATATCTTCGCCTCCGAAGAGACCATCTGCCGCGAGCGTGGGGAGCCGCGCCAGCGCTTCCTGCAGCTGACGGCGCTCGAATGGGGCATGGTCGCCGTCGTCGCCACCTTCCTGGCCTACGTCTTCACCGGATTCCTGCAACTGCCTATCCTCTCAGAGGGCCTGCTGAACCTGCCGACCGCCACGTTCGCGGTGGCGATGGCGGGAGCCTTCGCCTTCCCAGCGCTGGCGCGCTTCACGCATGTCCCTGGCGTGGCCACGCTCACGCTGGCCCCTCTGCTGGCGTACTCGATACTCGAGCAGTTCTTCCTGCCGTGGGGCGTCACGACTTTCTCGGCGGCGCTGGGCATGAGCTTCCGCGTGGCCGATCGCCCAGCCTTCAGCCTCACTGACGCCGCGCTGCCGCTCATCTATTTGCTTCCCGCGCTGATCGTGGATGGATGGACGCGCTGGCGGCTGCGCAGGGGCGTGGCGCTCAACGGCCGCCTGTGGAACGATGCGCCGCTGGGAGCGCTCATCGCCCACTTGCCCGGCGCAGCCGCCTCCTGCCTGCTGCTCGGCTCATGGAACGTCGTGGCGGTCCTCTTTGAGCAGCCCGGCGTCACGATCCCGCCGGAGCTCAAAGCCCAGGCGGCGCTGATCGGCATTCCTATCACCCTACTCTTTGGCGCCGCCGGGGCGGTGGGCGCGGCGCTCTTTGGCGATATTTGGCGCTGGAGCCAGCGGTAAAAGGAGTCGCTCCATGGCGCGCGATAGACTGAAATACTCGACGGTGTGGCGCTGGCTCCGACCTCTGGCCGCCGCGCTGCCGCCGCTGGCGCTCCTGCTGCTCCTGACGCCGGCTCCGGCGCTGGCGCACGGCCCGGGCTACACCAAGACACTCGCCGTCGGGCCGTATGTCCTGGATGTCTCGCTCTCCGACTACCCGCCCATCACTGACCAGACGATCGAGGTGATCGTCACGCCGCGCGCGGGAACCCCGTTCCTCACCGGCAGACTGGATATCCTGCCAGGGCTTGGAACCGACGCCGTCCCGCTGCGCGCCACGCTGGCGCCCGTACGGGGCTCAAGCGCGCTGGTGACGAACATCCACATACCGGTGCGCGGCGCGTGGATCATCGCTGTCTCCCTGAATGGGGCGCGGGGAGCGGGTACGGCGTCGTTTGATATTGTCGTCGGCGCGCCGGGAGCGATTCCAATCTGGATGGGGTGGGCGATTGGCCTGACCCCGCTCTACGCGTTTACATGGCTCGTCTGGAGGCAGTCGCGCTATCGCCGCCAGCTCGTCGCCCAGCGCTCGGGAGGCGCGGCAAGCGCAAGCGGGGGCGTTTCGCCGTCCAGCGCCTGAATGTCACCATCCTGAACGGCTGGTCAGCGCGCTGGCGGGGTGTGATCTCATGCCCGATGAGGAATGGCAGAACAACCGCCGCGACGCTAAAGGGCGCGCTGACCGGCGCGGCATGGTTCACAGGTAGATAGATATCGCTGGGACGAGCGCGCAACGGGACGCGCGAGAGGAAGTCTCGCTGGGCCCAAACGAAAAGCTCCGGGAAGCCTGCATCCTCGCAAGAGGGGTACGGCGCCCGCCCATTGCGCGGAAGTTCCAGAAGCAGCCGCTTGAGTGTCTCGACTGGCTGCCGCCTGACTTCATCCGTCCAGTCGATGACGAACGGGCTCTCGGAGAGGTTGAAGGCGCAGGCGCTGATCAGCGCCTGAAGGCGCCAGCCAGTGAGCGCCCAGGTCAGGGGGCGGGTGTCAATCCGACGGATGCGGCGGGCGAGCGGACCAGCGGCGGCGATAAAGGCGCGTGTGCGAATCGGACACAGGTAGACGGCGCGCTCGACGCGCTCACGGTACTTGCGCGCGTACGTCGCCCCCACGACCGTCCCAAGCGAGTAGGAGAAGATAGACCAGCGCTCGATGCCGAGGGACTCGCGGAGGCGTTCGAGCGCATCCGCCGCCGTGTCATAATAGGTGCGCTCCAGGGGTGTCTCAGCCTCGTGGCCCAGGCCCATCATGTCAATGAGGATGAGCTGGAAATGATGGCTAAGCATCGGGGCCAATTGGTCCCAGACCGCGTAGGTGACACCCCACCCATGGATGAGCACCAGTGGTGGGCCTTCTCCCTGGATGCGATAGCGCAACATCGCGACTCTCCTCTGGCGCCCCGCAAAACTCTGGCGGACAACCACGCGCCGTTGGGGCAATTGTATCAAAAAGTCGCCACTCATAAAAGTGGCGGCTGGCGCGTTAATAGAGACGGAGGAGCGCGCAGCCCATTCTAGAACCCAGCCGCGCACACCGTGAGGAAGAGAGTTCATGCCCGGCCAGAAGCGTATCGTCATCCTTACCTCGCTCACCGGCGGGGGGCACCTGAGCCTCGCCGAGGCGTTGCGCGACTTGCTCACCAGCGCCTGGGGGTCGCAGGTAGCGATCACAATTACCGATCCGCAGCCGCAAATCGTTGGGTGGCACTACCGCATGGTAAGCCGCTACGCGCTGCGGCTGTGGTCCGCCGAATTCGCGCTCCTCGACTCTCCAAAGCGCGCGCGGCTGGCGCAGCGCGCCTTTGCCCGGCTCACGCGCCGCGCGCTGGACGCGACGCTGGACGCGGCGGCGCCTGATCTCGTCATTTCGACCTACCCCTTCTTCTCGTATGTGGCGTTCGAGGCGCTCCGGCGGCATGGGGAACGGCCACTGGCGCTCCTGCTTTCCGACCCCGACCACGTCCACGCGACCTGGCTGGCGGAGCGGCGCGCGGCGGTCACACTGGCCCCAACGCGCGAGACCTATCAACAGGCGCGGGCGGCGGGCTTCGCGTCCGTGCGGCTGCTCCTCTCGGGCTGGCCAGTACGCGGGCAATTCCTGGCTACGTCTGCGACGCCTGAAGCCGCGCAGGCGGAGCGGGAACGCACGCTCACGGCGCTCGGGCTCGATCCCAGCCGCTTCACGCTATTTCTGCAGGGCGGCGGCGAAGGCTCAGCTCACGCCGGGCGCTCCATCGCCAGCGCCCGCGCGGTCAGCGGGGCGCAAGTCATCCTGGCGGCGGGCTCCAACCGCGAGTTGCTGGCGCGCTACCAGGGCGTTCCCAGCGTCGCCGCGCTGCCGTATACTGCGAACATCGCGCCGTATATGGCGGCCGCGGACGTCATCATGGGCAAGGCAGGGCCGAATACGCTCTTCGAGGCGGTTATGCTCGGCAAGCCCTTCATCGCGACGACCTATATTCCCGGCCAGGAAAGTCCCAACCTGGCGTTCATCCAGCGGCACGGTCTGGGTTGGGTGGCGCTCACGGCGGCGCAGCGTCACACGCTACTGGCGCGTCTCGTGCGAACGGGAGAAGCCCTGGACGCGATGAGCGCCAGCGTCAACGCGTATCGCCAGTGGAATCTGCAGGCGACGGCCAGTATCGCGCCGGCGTTGCGCGCGCTGCTGGAGTCACATCCGGCTTCCAGGGCGTCTACGGAAGGAGGATAAACGCCGCTACTCCTGCCATGCTGGTGACATTGCGTAAAATCAGCGCATACTTATTTTGGACCCTGTGTGTTCGATCGCCTGGCGGGTATCCGCGTGTCCCCGTATTGAAAGCGGTAATCCAGCGGCGCGAACAGCGCTGGCGGTTCAGGCAGCAGGCAAACAGCGCCACGCGCCAACCTCCGGACGGGCCTTCCACGTAGATACTATAAGAAGGCCGAGCGTCCGGCGCATGCGCAGATGCGCCGTCGCGCGCGCTGTCACGCTTTCACAGAGAGACGAGAAGGGCATATTCACCATATGCGAATACTGCTGGTCACCGATCAATATCCCCCGATGATCGGCGGCGTTCCAACCATCACCCACGAGCTCGCGCTCGACCTCTCCAGGCGTGGCAATCAGGTCTGGGTCGTCGCGCCGAGCGAGCGCGCGCGCACAGAGCAGGAGAACGGGCGGAACCTGCATGTGCACCGGTTCGCCTCCTTCGAATGGCCAACCTACGAGAGCCTGCGCATCGCGTTCATGCCTGTCTCACAGATTTCGGCGCTGGCGCGCCGGGTCCAGCCAGATATCATCCATATTCATTCTCCGCTCATGCTCGGCCAGATCGGCCGCATGATTGGCGCCTCGCTGGGCATCCCCGTCATCGCCACCAACCACTACCTCCCATCCAACGTCAGCGCGTCGCTGCACGCGAGCAAACTCTCGAAGCCCTTCAGCGCGCTCACTTATCGCTACATGATCTCCTTCTTCAATCGCTGCGACCTCATCACGGCGCCGACCGCGACGGCGGTCGACCTGCTCTATTCCCAGGGCCTGCGCGCGCCCGCCCAGGTCATCTCGAACGGCATTCACCTGAACAAGTTCGCGGAGGCGAAGGCCGACCCGGCGCTGCTGCGGTCGCTGCGCCTGCCGCACGACACGCCGCTGCTCCTGCACGTCAACCGCCTTGGCCGGGAAAAGCGCGTGGACGTCGTCATCGCGGCCATGCGGCACGTCTCGCGCCCCGCGCGGCTCGTCATTGTCGGCAATGGGCCGGACCAGATCCGGCTGCAGCAACTGGCGCGCGATCTGGGCGTCGCCAACCGCGTGACGTTTACCGGGTTGATCAGCAGCTACGCGCTGGATAGCCTCCACGCCGCCAGCAGCCTGTTCGTGATCGCCTCCGAGGCTGAATTGCAGAGCATCGCGACGATGGACGCCCTGCTTGCCGGACTGCCCGTCGTCGCCGCCAATGCGGTGGCGCTGCCGGAGCTGGTGCACAACGGCCGCAACGGCATGCTGTTCCCGCCGGGTGATAGTGTGGCCGCCGCCGCCGCCGTGAACCGCCTCCTCGCCGACAAGCGGCTGCGCGAGCGCATGGGTCAGGCGAGCAAACAGATCATCCTGGCGCACGACCGCGAGAACGTCCTCGACCAGTGGGAAATGACCTACCAGGACGCGCGCCACCTCGCGCGCCATTCCAGCCATCGCTCGCGCTACGCCATGCGCGTCGCCCGCGCCTCCAGCCGCTAGGATTCTCGCGTTCCCGCGCCGAAGCCTTCGCGACTCACTCCAGCAGGCGGGCGCGGAGACGGGCGGCGGCGCGCAGCGCCTCGTCGCGGCGGCGGGCGAGGATCAGCCATTGGGGGAGCGCGCTGACGGCGGTCTTACGGCGGACAGGGGACACGTCTTCGCGCAGGTCCGCCGCGAGGAAGGACTCCAGCCAGGCGAGATGGGCGGGGTTGAGCGCCCAGAAGGTGTGGCCGGCGCAGGGCGTCTGGAGATAGAGCGGCAGGTCGAGGAAGGTGTCTGTCGGGCGGGGTGGGTAGAATGACGTCGAGCCCTGGCGCGGGTGGCCATCCATCCGCCGCGCTTGTTGCCAGCTTGGGCGGGCCTTCGCCTTCGCGGCGCGCGGGTCCGAGGCGTCACGGGCGTAGCCGCAGCGCAGGCAGGTCACGCGGCGCGGGCCATTATAGCTGGCGTGGCGTGGGTCTTTGGGCAGGACATGCGCGCAGGCCCCACAGCCTGGGCACTCGACAAGGATGTCGCCCATGAAGTCCCAGATCGTGCGGCCGTCGTCCTGGAAACGGGTGGACATAGGTCGCGGCTTCCTCCATCAATCGCCCGCGACCGCCTGTAATCGCATGGCGCGCGCGCCGGTGGAAACAGCCAGGCGCGCCCACGCTTCAGCAGATCGCGCGGGATCATCCACTAGAGCGTTTTGAGATCGGCCAGCAATGTCGCGAGGTCAAACCCATTTGGGGCCGGATGGGTGTTTACCCAGTCGGGGCTGAGCACAGCGTACGCCTCGTCGGCGTAGGCATCGTAGAACTCCCAGGACATGGACTTGAGCGCGCCCCAAGTGACGACATACAGGTTGTGCTGATCATAGCCCACAGCAGGGATGCAGTGTCCGTTCTGCGGGTTCGGCGCGGCGGCGCCCACCGGGCCGCCTGGAGGAACCTGCCATGGAATCGCGAGCCAGTTGGCGCCAGGCGGAACGGCCGAATCAGGCAGCGCCACCCCGATATACAGCCCATCGAGCAGGTTCACGGCGTCCATCGCCTCGATGTGGCTCTGCGGCTGGAGCGCCATGAAGGCGGTGATCTTGTGCGTGTCCAGGCCGTGCTTGCGCCAGTACTTGAGCACGTCGAGCATGTTCGCGCCCGCGTCAGCGACGCCATGCGCGAAGTGATTGTAGAACTTCAGGATGTCGGCGTCTGGCGCGGTAAACATCGCGCGCTCCGCCATCAACGTCCAGTCCATGATCATGTGGCCCGCCGCCGCAATCGTGCAATCGCCGTAGGCGTCATTGCCCATCATGCCCCAATTGGCGATGCTCACACCCCAATCCTGCGCGACAGGTGGAGGCGCGATCGTCTTCATGAGATACGAGCCAAAGCGTAACGTGCGCGGGTCATGAACAGGCGCCCGCTTGCCAAGCTTGAAGGTCTGGGTCGCCGGGTGGTCCATGACCGCGCCAGCCTTTGGCCCGTGCTTCGGGGGATTCCTGCCGAGCTTGAGATCCGCCATACCACAGTCCTCCTCACGAGGAGTAGCGACCGGGATCCCGACCCAAGCGCGCCGACCATCGCGCACGCGCTCCTGACAGCGCTTCTGGCGCGCCTGTAGGGGTGGATGGTCGCTTCGAGAGAATCCTGAACACCGTCGCGACCTGTAGATAACGGGGAACGCGCGCCTGGCTGTTTCCGCCGTCTATCATGCGCACACAATCGACGTTATGTCCAGTGGCGCGCCCGGCGAAATGTGGGGCGCGCCACTGCAAAGCGCAACATCAATGGAAGCGGCGCGGGATGCGCTTTTTCCACGCGGTGGGCAGGATGACATCGATCGCGTCGTCCACGGTGACGATGCCGAGCATCTTGCCCGCTTCATCCACAATGGGCAGCGCCACGAGGTCCTCTTCAGCGATCAGCCGCGCCGCTTCGCGCTCGTCGTCCAGCGGGTTGGCGACACTGGCGGGCGGCCGCATAACCTCGGTGATCGCGGCCTCTGGGCTGGCCAGGAGCAGATCGCGCAGACTGACAACGCCCAGTAGCCGCCCTTCCGTCCAGAGGGTGAAGGCGCGCGGTGTGGCGGGCTTCTCAGCGGAACCGCCGTTGCGGGCCGGGCGCGTGCGAACGGGAACGCGGCGCGCGGCGGGCGCGCGGTGGGGCGGCTCCTCCTCGGCGACCACGTAAATCTCAGGCAGCGCGTCGGGCAGTGGGTCGTCGGTTCCGGCCGCGGCCGCGCGCGACTGCGCCCGCAGCGCGTCTACCACTCCTCCGGCGCTGCTCCAATCGGGCACGGCGACGTATTCGGTAGTCATGATGCCGCCGGCGCTATCCTCGGGATAGCCCAGCAACTCCTTCACATCGGCGGCGTCCTCGGTATCCATGCGGCCGAGGATGTCGGCGGCCTTCTCCGTGGTGACGTTCTGCAGGGCGTCGGCGGCCTCGTCCGGCTCCATCTCCTCCAGGACGTCGGCGGCGCGCTCGGGGTCCATCTCACGCAGCACCTGGCCCTGCTGCTCGTCTTCCAACTCTTCCAGCGTATCAGCGGCGCGAGCCTCATCCAGATCGCTGAGCAGAGCGGCGCCCTGCCGCGGGGTGAGCTGCTCGACGACACGCGCGATATCCGCCGGCTGCATCAGCGCCAGGCGCTCACGCGGGATGCGCAGACGCACCTCGCCGGTCTCATCACTGTCGTTGATCGGCGCGATCTGGGCCCAGTCAATCAGCGGTGCGCGCGATGGCGTGTCGCGCCCGACAAGCTGCGAGACGCGGCCGCCGAGCGGCAGCCGCCGCAGCATCGCCCCCGGGCCGACATCCACCGCGACGAGCCGGTAGACGCCACCGGAGGGCGCGACATCCAGGTCATTGATGCGAATGACGCGGCGCCCCTCCACGTCAACGACCTGATGGTCGAGCACGGCGCCCTCCAGCAAAATCTCGCCCTCGCGGCGCTCGAAGTTGCGCAGGTTCAGCGCGGTGGTCTTGAGCGTCACGCCGTCGGTGGACATGGTCGCGACCTGGTCCCAGGGAATGAAGACCTGGCGCGAGCCGCGCGGCCCCTTGACCTTGGCGACGAGGCCGACGACTGGCGGGTAGATATCGGGGCTGTCAGGCGCGGCGTCGGTCACGCGCACAACGAGGTCGTTGAGCGTGGCGATGGCCTCGCCCGAGGGCACACGGATAGGCTTGCGGAGCAGTTCAGTCAGCGCTGGCATAGAGAGCCTCACTTTCGGCCTGACGGCGGATGGGACAGGGGAACGGTCGTTCACGGCGCGTCAAGGCGCGTCATTGGAGGAACGGTATGCCAACAGCGGGAAGGACGACACTGCCGATCATCAGCAGCGAGAGCGCGCTCAGGATAACAGCGGTCGCGATTGCGATGACGTTCTGCACGCGATTGTTCGCCAGCGAGCCCATAATCTTCCGGTCATTAACCAGCAGATAGATGAAGACCAGCAGCACCGGCAGCAACATGCCATTGATGACCTGCGCGATGATGATCAGCATGATGAGCAGCGAGTTCGGAATGACCAGCGCCACCAGCGCGCCCAGGACGAGCAGGCCAACGAAAATGCCGTGAAAGATCGGCGCTTCGCGGAAGCTCTGCGAGACGCCGCGCTCGAAGCCGAAAGACTCGCAGATCGCGTAGGAGGTGGAGAGCGGGACGACTGCCGCCGCCAGCAGCGAGGCGCCGATCAGACCGATGGAAAAGAGTAGCCCGGCGTACTTTCCGGCGATGGGAGTCAGCGCCGATGCCGCTTGCTGCGCGGTCTGCAGCGTGACGCCCGCGCCATGGCTGGCGACGAAGACGGTCGCGCCGGTGGCGATGATGATGAATGCGGAGATGACATCACCGAAGATGGCGCCGGTGTACGTCTCATTGCGCTCGGCGGGATAGTCCTCGAGCGGGACGCGCTTCTCGGCGACGGCTGACTGGAGATACAACTGCATATAGGGTGTGATCGTCGTGCCGACAGTGCCGACAAAGAGAATGAGATAGGCGCTGGTGAACTGGAATGTAGGGCGAACGGTCTGGAGAGCGACCTGACCCCAGTCAGGCCGCGCGAGGAATGCGGCGATAGGATAGGCGAAGAAAGCCAGCGTCATCACCAGGAAGACCTTCTCGACACGGCTGTAGCTGCCGCGAGAGATGAGCAGCCAGAGGCCCACGACGGCCAGCGGGACGGTGAGCAGCTTGGGGATGCCCAACAACTCGGAGGCGGCGGCGATGCCGGCGAACTCAGATATGGTGATAACCGCGTTAGCGATGAACAGGGTCAACATGGCGAAGGCCGCGCCACGCACACCGAAGCGCTCGCGAATCATGTCAGAGAGGCCCTGGTTGGTGGCGGCGCCCATGCGCGCGCACATCTCCTGGACAACCATCATGGCGATGGTGGTGGGAATGAGCATCCAGAGCAGGCCGTAGCCGTACTGGGCGCCAACGGCGGCGTAGGTCGTGATGCCACCGGCGTCGTTGCCCGCGTTGGCGGCAATCAGGCCAGGGCCGAGGAAGCTGAGGGCGGCCATGGGGCGGAAGAAGGGGCTGTTTCGAACCCGGCGCCAGCGCCGGTTCCAGGAGGGGCCGACCTTATGGCGCTGCGCCTGCGTGGCGCGCTTGACGTTCTCCACGCCGCGCATCATGGGGGACAGAACCGGCGCGAGGGCCAGCGTGAGGGCCCGGACGGAGCCGGGTGGAGCGGCGCGCTGGACGTCGTTGACGCCCTGGGCGCGCGGCTTGGTGAGATCGAGCTTCATGAGGCGGAACTCCCTTTGCCATGTATGCGGACGGCGTGGCGCCAGGCCACACGGTGTCGAGTGGCTGGAGGGAGATCAGGCGGCGCGGCGGGCGGAGCGCCAGGCCTGTGGGAGCGCCTCATTCGCTCCCGGGGAGAGGAACGAGGGGCTAGCTCAGGAGGGCGACGCCAGAACGCGCGGCGATGATCTTCCGCGAGCCGGGTCTTTCGGATTGGCTACCGGGTCTATGGGTCATGAATTGGAGCCGGGCCAGCGCGGCCCAGGGGCTTTCGCCCACGGGCGGGAAAGGCGCGGATAGCTCTGGTTGTGGTCGCGAATGACTACTTGAGCCAGCGTCCATCGGTACGTGTGATCCTCCATGCCTGACTTGCCGCGGCGGCGTGTGGGGCGATGTTTTCCCGCGCGCCGCAGGCTGCGCCCTCTCTAGGGACGCGGCGAAGCGAGCCAGGCTGTGAGCGCTGCGCAATGTGCGGCGCCCAACGGCCAGGGTCGTGCGATTTCACCGTGAGCAGGAACCGGGCCACGCGCTTGACGGGCCATGCGACAGCTCAACGGGATATGGCGCCTACCCAGACCATTCCTTTCGTATTATACACCCCGGCGCCCGCTCCGTGAGCGTCCAGGCCAGAAAAGATACCGAAAAGCGTCCGCGAGGCTGGGAGCATGCGGTCAAAATGCCATCGCATTATGAAAAGACGTTCGTAGGCGCCGGGCGCTCACCTCGCTGGCGCCGCTGTTGGCATGCGACATGCTCAAAGGTGGCTCGAGACCGTGAAGCCGGCTACACCGTCCGGGCCATCGTGGCAGGGCGGCCTGATCGCAGGCGCGTCAAGGCGCCGCGTGAGCCGGTGGCCTGAAGAATGAGAGAAGCGCTATGCCACGAACGACATCACCCATGCTCATCGCTCCGGAATGCAGCGCGCCGGGATGCCATCATAGTGGCGACCACCATACGATGGTCAAATGCTGCGTATGCGGTCAGTGGTACTGTGAGGAGCACCTTGCGAGCGACGCCACTGAGCGCAGCGAGCGCGTGCCCACGATCAGGCTGATGGACACGGGCGCGCACGGCCTGACCTACTATTTGGGGTACTGCATGGACTGCGTTGGCAAGCAGGCGGCGCGGCCGGCGGTCAACTCTAGCTGGCTCCGCTAAGGACTGCGTGATCACTGCCCTGGATCGCCTCAAGCGCGGACGCGCATGGAAAGCGCGGACGCGCATGGACGCAGACGCGCATGGACGCAGACGGGATATCCGTAGGGATTCCCGCGGCACGCTCCAGCGCACAGACTGGATTCAGGGCTGCCCCACGCTGGCGGCGCGATACGCCGGAGAATCACCGGGATACGCCAGGAAACACGAGAATACCGCCGCTCTCCACGCGTTCGGCCCGGCTCCCCAATACCGAGCGCTGTACATTGACGCGCCGAGTCCTATAGGCTGTTCAGGTATGTAGCGGCAGCGCCTATTCACCGCCGTAACGTTCCGGTAACGCCTGTATGAGAGACTTAGTGTGCGGATGCAGGCGTGCACTGGGAAGGCAGGTCTGGCCGCGTCGTCGGGGAGAGGAGGTCGCTGTCATGATCCACACTGCTGCGACGGTTATTATCCACCGACCGATTGGCGAGGTGTTTCGGTTTGCGGCCGTACCCTCGGCTTTCGCGCTGTGGGTTCCAGGAGCGCAGATCAACGTACTCACCCCAGGCCCATTTGGCGACGGGACGCGCTTCGAAGAGACCTTGATGCGCTTCGGCCGCGCTATGATCTCTACTGTGCAGGTCACGAACTACCAGGTGAATGAGGGATTTGATTTCCAGACCATCACCGCGCCATTTCCGGTGCTCGCTTCGCTCGGCAGTCTGCGCTTTGTCGCCACCGCGGACGGCACACAGGTAACGCTTGCGCATCGTGTGCGCATCGTGCCGTGGCTGCGCCCGCTCGAACCGCTGCTGCGGCGGGTCTCCCAAGCGCAAAGCCAGCGCGCGGTCGAGGCAATGAAGACACTTGTCGAACGCTGAACCGGCGCACGCAGGCGCATGCAGGCTCATGCAGGCTGAAGTGGCGCCGGTCAGATACGGATGCGCCATCCTTGTCTTGACAACGGGGTACACCTCAACTTCAACCTCAACTGGGGGCTGGGCGTTCTCTGTCTACCGCACGCGCTGGCGCCTATGAGCGCAGGCCAACAACCCAAGTGTCAGGGTCAATCCGTCCGAGTACGTGATGAAGAGGTGGCATCCAATGCATGCAATTCGCTCGCGGGTTTGTCGGACGCGCAACAGCAAGCTGACAACATGCCAAAAAGCTGACGTGCAATAGAGTGGTCGGGGTGGCCGGATTCGAACCGGCGACCTCATGGTCCCAAACCATGCGCGCTAACCAACTGCGCTACACCCCGCGGGCGGCGCGTCCCATGCCGGAGATCGGTGCTTCCCGAACCGTCCTGTAGCGCGCCGCTACGTCCATCCAGTATAGGCCCGCGCGGGAAGAGGCGTCAAGCGGACAGGCGAGCGGTCCCGGCTTGCGCAGGGAGAGGAAATGAAACGCTCCCCGCGCCCACGAACCCTGTGAGCGCCGGGGAGCGAAGAGAGCGGCGTGACGCGCGAAACCATGGCTAGGCTCGGGCGCGGCCCCGATCCAGGAAGACGAGGATCGCGCCAAGACCGAGGAAGATGAGCGGGATGATGCCCCAGCCGCCAGCGACGTAGAGCATCAGCAGGCCAGCGATGGCCATGAGCACGGCGGCGATAAGCGCCGATGGCAGCGAGAGCAGCGCGCCAATCAGCCCGACGACAAACGCGAGGAATCCGAGGAATCCGTGGGAATGCTTGCCGGACACATCGAAGAGTTGCTCAGTGTGGAAGGCGATGACCGAGAAGAGCGTGACAATGAGCGCAAGCAGCGCGCCGATGATGCCAAGAATCATGCCAAGCGTGCGGCCAGCCAGGTTGAGGATTTGCATTTCCGAACCTCCGTGTCTGTGCGCTGGGCCGCGCTCCCCGTTGAGCGCGACCCGACGTCGATGGCGCTCCGGCATCTCTAATGAAGCCGGGTATACCGTAACCAGGTAAAGAGAGGTTGCCGCGTCACGCCTGAACACCGCGCCTTGCGGTGACAGGCCAAGCATACCACGCATGTGCGGCGCCACGCCTGCCGCTGGCTTCTCTCCCACAGCTGGCTGGCGGTTCCTCACCGCCGCGCCACTCGACGCCACACGCGCGACGCAGACAGCAAGCATAGCGCTGAAAAATTGGGCGGCATGCGCGCGAAATTGCCCGCAAATCCGCTTGACCGTTACCCAAGCCCTCAGTATACTTGAAGTGCTGAGAGCAATTCGCAGTTGACGCGCGTCTCTCGAGCGCACATGGGGGATCTTGACCCGCTCGCTGCGCGCCGCGCGCTCCAGGCGCTTCGATTTCAAGCCCGAACTGGCGTTGAGCGCACATCTGACTACCCGCATCCCGACCCAGCGCTAGCGTTCACACACTGTCATTCGATCAAGCCCAGGCGTCTTGCCAATTCCTGGGCGCTCGCAGACACCCGACCCCGCAAAGAGCGGTACTTGACCGCTCCACGCAGCAGGCGCATCTACCCAGCGAGCAAGCGCGCCGGAATTCAGGACAGACCAGCCGCAACGTCCCCGCGCGGCCAGCGCGCGGTGAATCAGCCAAATGGACAACGGCGTCCAACAGGCTGGAGCCGCGCCGCCGCGCCAGCCCCTGACGTTTCGGCCGTTCTGCGGGGTACCGCCCCGTATCTGGCCTCCGGCGCACACAGCGTCTCATCCCGGCCTGGCGCGTTGTCGCGCCCGCGCGTAACTCCGCGTATTTCATGGAACGATAGACGTTGTAGCGCGTCTCCGCCGGCAGGATGAACCAGCCGGCCAAGCCCGCAGTCCTTCCGCGTCTCTCCGGCGCTGACACATCCCGGCGATCACCGTGGAGTCATGCGCCTACCAGCAAGCGACCGCTGTTTCACCGAAATGCTGTGCCACGCCGCTAAAGGCGTACACGTTGTCCATGAGAGGCTTGACATGGAATCCAGCGACGCCCTGAATCCGACCGGGAACGCTATGCCTGTGGACATGATCGGCGAGATACCTGAGACGCCCCCGACCGCGGAGGCGGATGCGCCGGCCGAGGAAGCCGCTCCCGCCGCGGCGGCGCCTGAAGCCGCTGCCGCTGAGGAAACCGCTCCCGAAGCGCCAGCCGCGGAAGAGGCGGCTCCGGCCGCCGAAGAAGCGGCCCCGGCTATGGAGGAAGCCGCTCCCGCCGCGGAAGCCGCTCCCGCGGAAAGCACACTTGAAGGACTCATCCATTCAACGGTGTCCGCTCTCGACGAGATGGCGCAAGCGGTCTCGTCAGCGATGAGCCGGCTCACCAGCCTGCTCAGCAGTCACAGCGCGCCAGCGGCCACTGACGCCGCGCCCGCCACGGAAGAGGCTGCTCCTATGGCCGAGGAGGCCGCTCCGACCGCTGACGAAGCGGCGCCAGCCGAGACGGCGGCTCCCGCGGAGGAATCCGCCGCTGCGGAGGAATCCGCCCCGGCGGAAGATGTAGCCCCAGCCGAAGAAGCCGCCCCAGCGGCGGAGGCGACAGCGGAGGCCGCTCCGGCGGAGGCGATGGCGACCGGAGAGGCGGCTCCGACCGAGACTGCGGGCGCCTCAGAGGACGCGTCAGTGGCGATGGCGACGACCAAGGACAGCGGCGCCATGGATGCGGCTTCCGCCATGGAAGAAGCCGCCCCAGCTGCTGACGATGCCGCGCCCGCCACCGAAGAGGCCGCCCCGGCTGCGGAGGAAGCAGCCCCGGCTGCGGAGGAAGCGGCGATGGCGAGCGAAGAGGTGGCTCCGGCCGCGGAGGAAACCGCGGCAGCGACTGAAGAGGCCGCGCCGATGGCCGATGTCTCCGCTATGGCCGAGGAGACGGCGCCGATGGCCGATGTCTCTGCTATGGCCGAAGAGAGGGCGCCGGCCGCTGACGCTGCGCCCGCGGTAGAAGAAGCGACGGCGTCTGCTGGGGACGAGGCGGAGCTTGAATCAGCGCCTAGCGCGCTGGACTCCATCGAGGAGACAGGGCGCCAACTGCTCGATGACTAGACCATCGCTACGTTAGTTGTCTGAAGTTGTCTGACTGGTCGCGCGGCGTTTCGGCGGGGGCTCCGATGACGCCGCGCGATCGCGTGTGGCGGGCGTCGCCAACTGCCGCGCGGGCGGCCTACGCCTCGCGCGCGGCGAAGCGCGCATCCAGCGCGCGAGCGCGTTCCTCGTCGCGCTCGTATTTGTCGCGCGCTTTCACCAGCAGGTCGTCATAGCGGGCCCAGGGCCAGACGATGACGCCATCCTCGTCGGCGACGACGAAATCACCCGGGCGCGCGGTGACCGCGCCGAAACGCGCGAAGTCAGCATGGCCACCGCCGCGCTTCTCCGGCGCGACGGCTGTCTGCCCACGCGCCCACACCAGCAGGCCGGAGGCGCGTATCTCGGCGGCGTCGCGTACAGGAGCGTCGGTAATCAGCGCCGTGAAGCCGAGCAGACGCATCTCGCGCGCCATCAGGCCACCCATGCAGGCGCGCGTAGACGCCGCGCCGCCCGCCACCAGCAGGATAGAGCCGGGCTGCGGCCCGCGCGCCATCACCTCCCGCAGGTTGAGGTTATCATCCGTTGTCCCGGTCACGACGGTGACGCGCCCCGCCACGCGGTAGGATGGCGCGAGCGGGCGGATATCGAGCGGCAGCGCGCCCGCGCCATCTGCCGCGTCGGCGGCGATGGTGGACGCGAGCCAATCAGGCGCTGTTTCGTCAGTCATGGGAGAGCGCTCCTTCTCATATGCCGTGTAGGCCGTGTAGGCCGTGTACACCCTATACGCGGTTGAGCGGCGCGTATGCGCGGCATTTCGCGCATCCATAGCGTACGCCTTGCGCGCGCGGAACGCGAGAATCAGCGCCTGACCCTCTCTTCTCCATTGGAAGGAAGCATCTGCCGAGGCGCCTTGGCGGGGCGGTTAAGGAGCAGGACGGCGGGACGTCTCATGTATAAAGCGACCGCGCGTGCGGCGCAGGCGAGACGGCAGGAGGCGCGGAATGGCCGGCGTCGGAGGGGCGAGCGCGCGTGTGGTGATGGCGCTGCTGGGGCTGGCGGCGCTGATGAGCGGCGCGATGGTGGCGTGTGAACCGCTGTCATTCACCGCTGTTCCCCAGCAGAATTGTGTGGCGAAACATCAGGGAACGCTCGGGCCGGAGGGCGGCGTGATCATGCCGCTGGCGGCGCGCGACCCGACCGACAAGGCGAACAGCGTCAGCTCGATCTACGCCCTCAATGCCAGCGATGGGGCATTGGCCTGGAGCTGCGCCAGCACGACCTACTCCGGCTGGAATGACGTCCAGCGCGTCAACGGCGTGATCTACGCGCTGGCGGGAACTGAATATACCCACGAGGGAGCGCCCACGCATGTCCACGCGATCTATGCCATCCGTCCGCGCGATGGCAAGCAGTTGTGGGCCTACAGTTTCCGGGCGGGAACCGCGGGACCGCTGGCGTTTGGCGGTGGATTACTGTTCGCGACGACCGTAACTGGCGAGGTCACACGCGGCTTTCCCGGTCACCATGCCGGGGACAACACGCCGCCCCCCGCGCAGTGGGGGCTGCTGGCCATCCATGCCGATAGCGGGGCGCTCGCCTGGAGCGCGACCCTGGCTGGCGACCCCGGCCAGCCAGTTCCGGTGGCCGGTCGTGTGGTCGTTCCACTCAACAATGGCGGCAACGAGTGGTCGTTACAGGCGTTCAACGGCGCCACGGGCGCGACCGCGTGGTCATACCAACTGAGCCGTGGCGTAGCTGACCTCATCACACTAGCCACGCGTGATGGGGCGCTGTATGCCGAAGTAGACCGGTCGCTCATCGCGCTGGATGGGGCCAGTGGCGCGGTCCGCTGGTCGCGCATGATTCCGCTCCCCGCTTCCGGCGTCAACTCTGCCCTGGGCCTGGCGCAATTCACCGCGAATGCGATTATCGCGCCGCAGGACCAGGGGGTCTCCGCGTTTGAACTGGCGACGGGCGCGCCTCTCTGGAGCGCGCCGATGGGGCAGTTCCCTACGATTTGGGTTTCGCCAGACCAGCGTGTATACGCGCTCACCGACTCGGCGAACAATACGCCCGACCGCCTCGTCGCGCTGGATGGAGACACAGGCAATACGATCTGGAGTCGTGATGTCTCCAACTTGCAGGGATTGGGCCTGACGCCAGGCGCGGGCGGACAGGTGTATATGACGGCGCCGACCGGCGCGCGGTTCGATGAGAGCGTGGTCGCGGTGGATGCGCGCGGCGCGGACCGCTGGCGCCATGACGGGACAAGCCCATACAACTCAGGGATATTGCTCCAGCGCGGGGCTGATCTGTACTACATCTGGCAGGCGCCAAACGGCGTGGCCGCGGGCAATCCGGCCGACACCACCTATGTGACCCTCTTGAACGCCAGTGACGGCTCGGAACGCTGGCAGACCGCGCTGCCCGGCCTCAACGGCGACGCCATCGCGCCTACGCTTGTCCCATAGGATGCGGCGGCGCCAAACAGGGTAGTTCACGCTGGGCCAGGCGCGGTAAGCGTGATACACTGGCCTGCGAGGCCACGCCACGCGCGGCGGCGGCGAGTTGGGCAGACGGGAAGAAAGGGCGCTGGATGGCGAGCGGCCAGCAGGATGAGACGCAGCGCGCCCGGCCTCGCTGGGCGCGCTGGCTGCGCTTATCCCTGGAGATGGCGCTGGTAGTCGCCGCGGTGGCGGTCGTGCGCGCGCTGATGGTGGCGACCACACGCCTGCCCAACGGCGACGTGACCGAGTACCACACCTATGCGCTGGCCTTCTGGACGCATCCGCCACTCTTCCGGTCGCTGCCCATCGAGTACCCGCCGCTGGCGATCCTGCCGTTCACGCTCACGCTGCTGCCGCCGCTCAAAGACTTCCAGTCGGTCTTCGCCTGGTGGATGGGCGCGGCGACGCTGGTGGGCTATCTGGCGTTCCGGCGCGTCTCCGGCCGGCGGCGCGCGCTGGCCTACCTCGTCTATCTGCTGATCGGCGCGGCGGGCACCCTGGTGGCGCGCTTCGATATCTTCCCCGCGCTGACCACGGTCGGCGCGCTCTGGGCGGCGCAGCGGCGGCGCTTCTCCCTCGCCTACCTGCTGCTGGCGGCGGGCGCACTGCTCAAGCTCTATCCAGCCTTCCTGGCGCCGCTGGTGGTCATCGAACAGTGGCGGTCGCTGGCGGCGGAGCAGGGCGAGACAGGACTCTGGCCGGAACGCTGGCGCGATTGGCGCGGCTGGCTGGCGCGCGACCGCTGGGCGCGCATCGCGCGGGCGCGGGCGACACGCGGCGCGGCGTGCGGCGCGGGTCTGCTGGTGGGCGTCGTGGCGCTGGGCTTTCTCATCGCGCTGGCGCTCGACCCGGTGGGCGCGCTCTCGGAGTTCCACTACGCGGGCGCGCGTCCGCTGCAGATCGAGTCCACTCCCGCGGCGCTGCTCTGGCTGGCGTCCCTGGTGGGGATACCAGCGCACGCCGACTTCTCCTATGTCTCGCTCAATCTCGTCGGGCCGCTGGATGTCGTGTTGAAGCCGCTCTCGTCGCTGGCGCTGGCGGCGGGCTGTCTGTGGGTCTATGCGCGGCTGGCGCGCGGACGGCTGGGGCTGGCGCAGGCGTTTCTAGCCCTGCTGTGCGTCGTAACGGTCGCGAACAAAATCTTCAGCCCGCAGTATATGATTTGGGTGACGCCGTTCGTGGCGGAGGTCTATGGCTTCGATCTGCTCTGGCTGCTGATATGCGGGTTGACGACTCTGATCTTCCCGTATCTCTACGCATTGGGGCGGCCGATCTGGGTTGTGCCAACAGTAGTCAAAGCCTTCTTGCCCGCGGTGGCCCTGCGCGATGGACTGATGGTCGCGGCGACGCTGCGGGCGGTTCTGCGGCCAGCGCGCGGCGCGCAAAACCCGGAGCCAGCGGTCGCGCAGCCGGCTGCCGCGCCGGTCGAGCCGGTTGAGTCGACGCCGCCAGGCGCGGCATGGGAGCGATGAGTGGGCGCTGAATCCGAGCCACTGAGTGAGCGCGAGGGAGAAGGCGCCAGGCCAGTTGGTCTGGCGTCTGGCCCAGACGCGCTACACGCGCTACACGCGCCAGATGCGCCGGACCAGCCACCGCCCGCGCCCGCGCTGCCAGTGACGAAGCCGCGCCTGAGCATGCCACCGCTCACGCGCGCTCAGGAGGCCCCGCTGGATGGGCCACCCGATGAGAGCGAGGCCGCGCCTGGGACACTACCCGCGCGGCGGCCGCTGATCGCCTCCGACCAGGGGGCGGTCTTCGCGATGGTCGCGGCGCTGGTGTGGCTGGGGTTGGTGGCGCTGCCGCTGACGCTCTCGCTGATCTTCGGCCAGCCATTGAACGGGCTGCCGCTGATGGGCGTGGTCGTGTGGCTGGTCTTTTTGCGGGTGGCGCGCTGGATCTCGCCCCCTGCGCGCGCCGACCACCTCCTGCGCCGGGGACGCTATGATGAGGCGCTGGCGGCCTGTGACGCCTCACTGAGCGTCACAGGCGAGGGCGCGTGGGTGGGGCTGCGGCGGCTGATCTGGCTGAATCGGCGGACGTCCGCGCTGCTCGGGCTGGGGCGCTACGATGAGGCGCTGGTGGCGGCGCTGGCGGCGATGGAACATTCGCCCGACCCGGAGACGCTCGCCGCCAGCGCGCTGGCCCTGCTGCGGCTTAATCGCTACGAGGACGCGATCACGGCGGCGCGGCTGGTGAGCGGCGCGACGCATGAGCGCTCGGTGCGAGCGAATGCGACGCTGGCGGCGGCGATGCTGGCGCGCGGGCTGCCCGCCGAGGCCGACGCGCTGGCCAGCGCGAGCCTGGCCGATATCGAGGCGCTCAGCCCCTATGTGCGCCGCGAGAGTCACGCCCTCTGTCTGAGCGCGCTGGTCCGGGCGCGACGGGCGCAGCGACTGCTGGACGGTCCCGAAGGGGCGAGCGCGCAACTGGCGCGGCTGCGGCGCGTGGCGGGGCGCGACCAGACGCCCCGCGCCATCGCCTTGCTCGAGGAAGCGGCGCTGGTGGACATGAGCGGCGCGGACGCGCAGGACATGGTGGAGCGGCTGGCGCGCCAGGCGCACGCGCTGGCGCCGGGCTATACCCTCTGGCGGCTGACACAGCCCGACGCGCCGGTGACCTCGATGACCGCGTATCTCCAGGAAGATTTACGGACGCAGGCCGAGCGCGCGCCCGCCTCGGGGGCGGTGGAGGCGCTGCTGCGCCATGCAGGCGCCGCGATGGCGCCACAGCCGCCCAGGCTCTCCAATTCGACGGCGCTGCTGGCGCAGATCATCACTGTCGGCGCGACGCTGGCGTTGCTGGCGCTCTGGACGGTGATGTTCTACGTTGTCTCCACCTCTTGAGCGGTCAGGCGCGGCGCGACCCTAGAACATCTCATCGCCCCAGAGCAGTTCGACCTTGCCGAAGGTGACGGTGTCGCCCGGCTGGACGCCCGCATCCTCCAGCGCCTGCAGCACGCCGAGCTTGCGGAGCTGGTTCTCCAGGCGCTCCATGCCCTCCACACTGTCCGGATTGGTCATCGCCACCATGCGCTCGATGCGCTTGCCGCGGACGCGGAAGCCGCCTTCCGCGCGCTCGACGGTGTACGCGTCATCGGGCTGGGGGCGCAAGGTGGGACCTGTGGCGGCGGAGGCGACGACCGGCTCGCGGGCGCGGGCCTCAGCCTCGTCGCGGCGCATCTCAAGCAGGCGCTGCGAGGCCAGGTTGAGCAGTTCCTGAACGTCCTCATTGGTGGCGGAGGAGATGGCGACGGCGGCGTAGCCCTCGGCCTCGGCGCGCTCGCGCAGTGGCTCCCAGCGCACGCGCGCCTCAGCCAGGTCCATCTTGGTCAGGACGATGATCTGCGGGCGCGTCTCCAGGCCATGCCCGTACTCCGAGAGCTCGCGGTTGATGGCCTCGAACTCCTCCCACGGCTCGCGCTCAGAGATGCCATCGATCAGGTGCAGCAGTAGGCGGCAGCGCTCGACATGCCGCAGAAACTCATGTCCCAGCCCGGCGCCCTGCGCCGCGCCCTCGATCAGGCCGGGGATGTCGGCGATGACGAAGCTGAAGTCGTCGCCGCGCGCGGGATCGCCGACGACAGCGACGCCGAGGTTGGGCGTCAGGGTCGTGAAGGGGTAGTCGGCGATCTTGGGGTGAGCGGCGGTGATGACCGAGAGCAGCGTGGACTTGCCGGCGTTGGGATAACCGACCAGACCGACATCGGCGATGAGCTTCAACTCCAACTCGATCTCGCGCTCCTCGCCCGGCTCGCCGAGCTGCGCCTCGCGTGGCGCCTGGTTGGTCGAGGTGGCGAAGTGGACGTTGCCCAAGCCACCACGCCCGCCGCGCGCGACCATCACGCGCTGGCCCGGCTCAGTAAGGTCGCCCAGGACCTCGCCCGTCTCGACATCACGGGCGACGGTGCCAGCGGGGACCTTGAGGACCAGATCATCGCCCGCCGCGCCATGCATCTTCTGGCGGCCGCCGGAGCCGCCGCCAGAGGCTTTGTGCTGCGGGTTGTAGTGGTAGTCCACCAGGGTGTTCATACCGGTGTCGGCTTCGAGGTAGAGGCTGCCGCCGCGGCCGCCGTCGCCGCCGTCAGGTCCGCCGAAGGGGACGAACTTTTCCCGGCGCATATGCGCGGAGCCGGAGCCGCCACGCCCGGCGCGGACGAAGATCTTGGCCCGGTCATAGAATTGCATCGTCTGGTCCTTTGTCATCCTCTCGCGCCAATGCCCCGGCCGCGACCGAGCGGCATTCATGGCGCCAGATGGCAACGGGGCGCGCCAATCGGGCGCTCTCCGGCGCATGCCGCCGACGAGCCTGATGGCCGCCCCGCGCGATATCCTGCGAGCTTGTGGACTGAGTGCGCGCAAACACGTGACTGTGCGCGCTATGCAGAGGGTTGGTGGGCCCAGCAGGGATCGAACCTGCGACGAATCGGTTATGAGCCGACTGCTCTGCCGCTGAGCTATGGGCCCGCGCGGCGTTAGTGTATCACATGGCGGGCCGGGCGGATGAATCCGCGGCTTAGGGCCCTGCGGGAACCCCGAACCCACAGGGCTGCTTCACTGGCGCTCGCCCTGGCGGCCGGAGCGGTGGTGTGGACTGGAAGGCGGCGGTGTGGGCTATACTGTATGGCGCGATGGCGCGCCGCCTCCCGCGCGCTCGCCTCTCCGCACGCGAGAGAGGCAGGGTTGAGGCCGCGCGAGCCGCCGCGCAAGGAGCCATACCGCTATGATCTATAATGTCGCCCAATTGCTCAAGTCGGCGCCCGGCACGACCATGGATGTCGAGGTGGATGACCGCGACGGGCTCACCCTGTACGAGGGCGAGGCCGAATTGGTGGGGCCGGTCACCGGGACGCTGCGGCTGCACCGCACCAACCAGGGCATCTACGTGGACGGGATGATCACCGCGCCGGTGCGCCTGCAATGCACGCGCTGCCTGCGCGACTTTACCGAGACGCTGGAGTTCCCGCTGCGTGAGGAGTATTATCCCACGATTGACGTCACCAGCGGCGCGCCGGTCTCTGGCCCGCACGACGCCGACGCCTTCGCCATTGACCACGGCCACCAGGTGGACGTCCGTGAAGCGATCCGCCAGGGAATCGTGCTGGCGCTGCCGATGAAGCCGCTGCACAGCGAGGACTGCGCCGGGCTCTGCCCCCGCTGCGGCAAGGACTTGAACGACGGCCCCTGCGACTGCCCGCCAGAGGAGGCCGACGACCGCTTCGCCGCCCTGCGCGGCCTTTTCGACGGCGGCGAGGAGAACGTCGAAAACTAATCCCGGCGGCTACGCGAGCAGGCGAGGCGTCAATCGCTGGTGTGTGGCTGAGCAATCTCAGCCAGCCAGCGGGCGGCTGCGCGGGCGGAGCGCAGGCGGATGAAGCGCGCGCCGGCTGTCTCTGGTGACGTGGGGATGAAGGGATACTCGCGCTTATGCTTGGGCCGCTGCTGGATGATCCACAGGAAGAGCGAGTCGCGGGTGAAGAACTGCGGCCAGAGGCGCTCACGGTTGCCGTTCCAGAGCGTGGCCCCGCGCACGCCGCGCCAGACCGTGCGGCGGAAGAGGCGCGCCATGACGAACGGCAGCGGGTAGTCCAGCCAGATGATCGCCGTCGCGCGCGCCCAGGTGAGGTCACGGACTGAGGTGTAGTTGCCGTCCACGACCCAGACGCCGCCCGCGGTGGCCGCCATGACCTTCTCGCGCAGCAGGTCGAGTGGGGTCTGCGTCCAGTCCGGCCCCCAGAAGAGCGCGTCAAGCTCGATGTGCGGGGCGTCCAGCGCGCGGGCTAGGGCCGTCGCCAGCGTGGACTTGCCCGCGCCAGAGAGGCCCAGGACTACGACGCGCGTCCCCAGCGCCGCCCGCGCCGGATTGCCCGGCGCGGGCATGGGCGTGGCGCGCCTGGCGAGATCATCCGCTGGGGTTTCGGGGTCAGGATGCGCCATGTGTGTTCGCTCCTCCCGATGATCACGCGGAGACAAAGCGCCATAGCATAGCACATCGCGACGCGGGAATGGAGGGAGGCTTCACCTGCCTGGCTCCTCCTATCGCGCGTCGCCGGGAAGTCGAGGAGTCACTCGCCGAGGCGCTCATGGAGGTCGCGGATGCGCTGGCGCACCTCGTCCTGTGTGCTCACCCCAAGCTCTTCCATCTCCTCCTCCAGCGATTCTAGCTGGTCGAGCAGGGCCATCGTGTCGTACTCCTCGTTGTTGAGGTCTTCGATGCTCCCCTCGTCGTCCGCGGGGCCTGGCTTGCGCCCGTTCACGTCCGTCATCACGCTTACCTCATCTTCTCGCTATCTGCTGGCGGCTTGCGCCGTGAGCGCGCTTGCGCGGGATCATTGTACCGCCGGGCGCGCCTCAGCCGGGCCAGGCGCTCGCCAGCTCCCAGCAGATAGCGCGCGCAAGGACACGCTGTCAGTCCGCGGCGGGCAGAAGCAGGACAGTGGAGGGGTCGCTATAGCCCCAGCTGGGCGCGCTGACATCGCCGCTGGCAATCAGCGCCGGGCCGCCTGACGGCCCGCTAGCGCTCAGGCGCTCGACGTAGACGCCGGCCGGGCTGGGGTCGAGCGTTGCGGCGGATCCGCCAGCCCATTGGGCGGGGCCGCTGGCGAAGACGAACGCCGAGCCATCCGCGCGCCACGGGTTGGCCGTCGCGGGCCGCCAGGCGGAAATGCCGCCCGTCGCGGGTTCGGTCAGCGGCATGGCGAGCGTGAGCGACGCCTGAACGCGCCAAGCGCTGGCGGCGCTGTAGAGCCGCAGTCCGGCGCTGTCCGCCATCAGCAGCCAGCGCGAGTCGGGCGACCACCACGCCTGGAGCAGCGGATCACTGTCGGTGATTGCGGTCTCCGGCGCGCCGCGCGCCAGCGACCAGAGCAGCAGGCCATCGTTGGTATGGAGCAGCAGCGACGCGCCGTCGGGCGAGAAGCTCGCGTCGAGCAGGCCGCTGATCGTGGTGAGGGTCGTCGCTCGGCCAGAGGCGAGGTCGAGCAAGCGCAGGGTAGTCGTGTTGGGCTGGTCGCCAGCGGCGGGATAGACGAGCGCGTCATGGCCGGGGCGCCAGAGCAGCCGCGCCGGCCGGTCTGAGCCGGGCAGCGTGAGCGCCGCGCCGCGCGCGATGATCTTGCCCGTCTGTGATGGCGCGCCGATGAGGACGTTTCCGTTCGGGTCAATCACCGCCACGCGCTGGCCATCGGGCGCGAGCGTGGGCAGGTCGGCGGAGTCGAGGATGACCTTGCGGGCGATGCCGACGGGCTGGTCGTTCTGCGAATCGAAGTAGACTGCCGCCAGCGGCGCGCCCGCGCCGTACTCGCGGTAGAGCAGGCGGTTGCCCTGCGGGTCCCACCAGGCGTCGCTGCGGAAAAGGCCAGCGCCATCGGGGGTAATCTGCGTCGACTGGCCGCCACTGATGCTGACGACCGCGAGATCGGACGGGGTTTCCGGCGCGGCCCAGGTCGCCCCTGCGGGCGGCGGGCTGGCGGACTTGCCGAAGCGGAAGACAAGCTCATGATGGTCAGGCGACCAGGCGTAACCAGAGGTGAAGCCCGGCGCGATATCACGCGCGCCCGAGCCATCGGGGTTGGCGACCCATAGCTGGTCGCCGCGCTGCCAGGCAAGCTGGTCGCCGCCAGGATTGAACGCGCAGCCCGCGAGCAGCGCGCAGACCGCGGCCAGCGCCAGGAGCGGCGCGAGCGCGCGTGGCGGAAAGGCAAGCGGCGCTCGCGCCATGCGGTGTGGACTCCAGACTCAAGCCATCAAGGATCCAGCGGGCCAGCGGAGAATGCGCAGCGCTCCGCTAGTTCGGGTCAGCGTCCACGACCCGGCCAGTCGGGCGGGAGTTCTGGGTAATGTTGGACAGGTGCTCGTTGACCACATCCTGCGGGAAGAGCTTCATGAGGTTGAAGGCCGCCAGGCCGAGCGCCAGCCAGTCGATCGCGCCATCCACCGGGATCTCCAGCGCGCCGAGCACCTGGCCGACGACCGGAAACGCGTTGACGAACTCCGCCAGCGCCTCCGGCGTGAGCAGCGCGGCCAGCAGGACAAGGATGCCGCCGACAAACATGATCTTCGGCAGGACATGGACGCGCGCGTCCTTCATCACCGCGCCCGCCACCTTGAAGGTCCGTGGCAGGTGAATGATGGCCGACACGGGGTTGGAGCCCTTTGACGTCGCCTGGGAATTAGTGTTGGTGGAAGTTGGCATAAGTAGAGCTCCTCCCGTCTCGAAGCGACAGCGAGGCAAGCGATCACTCCGCGCCAGTGTACGCGTGATGACGTAGCCGCACATCTTGGGCCAGCGCGACGACGCGCGACCTCTCACTCTGAGTACGTGGGCGTATTCTATCGTGTTGCGCGACGCATGTCTATTGGGCGGCGCGAGGATGGCGCGACCATGGCGCGGGCTGGCCCATTCATTGCGGGAGACATCCAGACGCCTGGATATTTTGTATACTCATGATGGAGCCATCCACGCCAGCGGGACCATTCGCGCGTACCGCGATGTCGCAGGACGTGGTGGTGAAAGGGGTTGAGCGCCATGGGAGCCTTTGCACGCTGGGATATTCTCCTCCCGTTGTTGGTTGTTGCGCTGCTCGTCTTCGGAGCGAAGCGGCTGCCGGAAATTGGGTCCGCCGCGGGCCAGACCATCAAGTCCTTCCAGAAGGCGATGCGCGACGGCAAGGACTCTGAGGGGGAGCAGCAGGCGCTGCCGCCAGCGACTGATGAGACGGTGACGCCGCGCCAGTAACCGCGCCACGCACGCAAAGGAGGCCCCGATGTCGGATGCGGCGCCGGCGCGGCGCGTGGAGTATCTGCTCGTAGGCGGCGGCCTGGCATCGGCCACCGCCGCCGAAGAGATCCGTAAGCGTGACCCGAACGGCGCGATACTCATCGTCGCTGGCGAGCCACACCCACCCTACCACCGGCCGCCGCTTTCCAAGGAATATCTGCGCGGCGAGATCGAGGCCGAAGGAACATACGGCGCGGGCGGCGTCTTCGCGCAACTGGAGCCGTGGTACGGCGAGCAGCGCGTAGAGACGCTGACGGGCATGTCCGTGAGCCGCCTGGATACGGCGGCCCGGACGGCGACGCTGGCGGATGGCTCGTCCATTGCCTATGGCAAGGCGCTGCTCGCCACGGGCGGCCGGGCGCGGGCGCTCTCCATCCCCGGCGCGACGCTGCCAGGCGTCAGGTCGCTGCGCACGCTGGACGACGCGAACGCGCTGCGGGACGCGCTGGCCACGCCGAACCAGCGCGTGGTGGTCATCGGCTCAGGCTTCATCGGGCTGGAGGCCAGCGCCAACGCGATGTTCCGCGACGCGCGGGTGTCGGTTGTGGATATGGTGGAGCGCGCGTGGCCGGGTATGCTGACTCCCGACCTCTCGGACTGGCTCCAGAGCGAATACACCGCACGCGGCGCCGAATTCCACTTCGGACACATCCCGCGCGAGTTCATCGCCGGGCCAAACGGGCGCGTCGCCGCGGCCCGCATCGCCGCCAACGGCGTTGAGTCCCCATTCGATCTGCCCGCTGACCTGATCATCGTCGGCGTCGGCATCCAGTTGAACAGTGAGGTCGCCAGCGCGTCCGGCCTGACGGTGGACCCACGCCACGGCATCGTGGTAGACGACCACCTGCGGACTTCCGCGCCGGATGTCTGGGCGGCGGGCGATATCGCCGCCTATCCCGACCCGCAGATGGGACGCTTCCACTTCGAACACTGGGACAACGCCATCACCAGCGGGCAGACCGCGGCGGCCAATATGACCGGCGGCGACGAGCGCTATACCCATGTTCCCTACTTCTTTTCCGACCAGTTCGACCTCTCGCTCAACATGCTCGGCTACCCCTCACCTGACGCGCAGGTCACTGTGCGCGGCGACAGGAAGAACGACCACTTTACCGCCGTCTTCGTGCGCGATGGGCGCATCCGCGCCGCACTGATGGTCAATGACGACGCGCAGATGGACGCCTGGCGCGAGGCCATCGCCGCCAACGCCGTGGCCCCCGACCAGGAGACGCTCGCCAGCGCGGATTTCGACCCGGCGACGCTAACAGCGCAGGCGTAGCGCGCCAGCGAGAAACCTCATCCAGCCTGTAGCGCGGCGTTCCCCGGGCAGGCGATGGGATGAGGCCTCTCCGGTCGCGCATGCTATAATTCCGCGGGGCGGCGCGGGGCGCCCAGGGCGTGGAGACGCCAGCGCGAGAGAGCGGGACGAAAGATGGGCGACGAGAGCCGCGAGGGCCAGACAGCGCAGATCGCGATCGATGGCGCGGCCGGCGCGGGCAAGAGCACCGTGGGCGAGGCTGTGGCCGGGCGGCTGGGTTATCTCTATATTGATAGCGGCGCTTTCTATCGCGCGCTCACCGTCGTCGCGCTGCGGCGCGGAGTTCCGGTGGAGGACGAGGCGGCGCTGGCGGCGCTGATCGCCGCGGAGCCCATCCAGATCACGCGCCCGACCATCGCTGATGGGCGGCAGTATACCGTCCTGGCGGGCGGCGAGGACATCACGCCAGAAATCCACACGCTTCCAGTAGCGGGGAACGTCTCGGCGGTCGCGCGCCACCCCAAGGTGCGCGAGGCGCTGATCGCCGCGATGCGTGAGATGGCGGACAAACACAACGTCGTGATGGTCGGGCGCGATATCGGGCTGGTCGTCCTGCCGGGCGCGACGCTGAAGATCGCGCTCTCCGCGCCGCCGGAGGAGCGCGCACGCCGCCGCCATGCCGACCTTGTGGAGGACATGGGCGAGTCGGCGCCGGAACTGGAGCGGGTGCTGGCTGATATCGAGGAGCGCGACCACCGCGACGCGGGGCAGATGACGCTCGCGGCCGACGCCGTGCCGGTCGAGAACCGTGACGGCCAGTTCGAGGCGGTTGTGGACCAAATCGTCGCGCTGCTGGAGACGCGGCTCGCCCCACGCGCTGAGGCGGCCACTCAGGAAGCGGCCACTCAGGTAGTCACCGTCCCAGCGGTCACGGCCGAACCCTCAGCGCACATAGCGCCCGCCGCGCAAGTCGCGCACGTGACACAAGGAAAGCCGCGCGGGGCAAACCGCGAGGGCGCGTATGTCGCGCCGAAGGTGACCGCCAGCCGGGCAGTCACCCACGATGGTACGGCGACGCCGTCGTTCTATACCCTGATGCGGGCGGTGGCGACGGTCATCTTCCCGGCGCTTTTCAAGCTGCGCATTGAGGGCGGGGAGCATGTGCCAGCCAGCGGGGCGGTCATGCTCGCCTCCAACCACGCCGCCTGGATCGACATCCCACTGCTGTCTTTCGCCGTCCCGCGCATCACGCACTACATGGCCAAGGTCGAACTGTTCACGCTGCCGGTCATCGGCGGCATGATCCGATTGCTCGGCGCCTTCCCGGTGCGGCGTGGCGAGGGCGACCGCGAATCGCTGAAGAACGCGGTCCGGCTGCTGAAAGAGGGCGAGATCGTCAACATCTTTCCGGAGGGGCACCGGAGCAACGGCCAGCTGATCCGCGGCCTGCCAGGTGTGGCGCTCATCGCGCTGATGGCCGACGCGCCGGTGGTCCCGGTGGCGATCATCAACAGCCGCGCCGTCTTCCACGGCTTCCGCCCAACGGTCATCGTGCGCTACGGCGAGCCGTTCATGGTCGCCAGGTCCGGCGCGCGCTCCACGAAGGATGATGTGGAGCGCGGCGGCGATGAGATCATGACGCGCATCGCCGAGTTGATGCCACCGGAATATCGTGGCGTCTACGCCGAAGCGGTCGCGGCGCGCGAGGCCGCCCGGCAGACCAGCCCCGCCACCATGTAGGCGCGGCCCCATCTCGCTCACACGACACGACCAGCCCTTGCCGCGCCCCACATGCATGTGATATATCACATGCATGAAGAACCTGATCACGCTTGAGAGCCTGTCACTACGGGAGCGGGTGTACCGCGCCCTGCGCGACGCGCTGGTCGCCGGAGAGCTGGCGCCAGGCGCGCGGCTGCGTGACCAGGACCTCGCCGAACAGTTGGGAGTCAGCCGGACGCCGGTGCGCGAGGCGCTCCAGCGGCTGGAGGACGAGGGGCTGGTGCAGACCGCGCCGCGCTCCCTGACGCGCGTGGCGCCGCTGGACGAGCTGGCGGCGCGCGAGGCCTTCCCGGTCGTCGCCGCGCTGCACGCGCTGGCGGCGCGCAGCGGCGTCGCGCGGCTCACGCCAGGAGACATCGCCGCTATGCGCGCGGCGAATGAGGAGCTGGCCGGCGCGATCGCCGCCCACGACCCGGCCACCGTCCAGCGGGCCCTCGCGGCGGACGACGCCTTTCACGCCGTCCTGCTGCGCGCGGCGGCCAATAGCGAGATCACCCGCACGCTGGAGCGCCTGACGCCAAAGGTGCGGCGGCTGGAGTACGCCCAGTTCGGCTCGCTGGCGGGGCGCAAGTCGGTGCGGCAACATACAGCCATCATCGGCGCTTGTGAGCGGGGCGACGCGGCGGCGGCGGCGGCGCTCGTCGAAGAGAACTGGCTGACACTTGGCCAGTTGATCGCGTCGTCGCTGAGCGGCGCGGAAAGCGCCGCTCAGCGCGCGTGAGCGCCACCCCATGCGCGGGTGGTCACCTAACGCGCGGCAGTGAGGAGAGACCCAGATGGCGACATCCTACGAGCAGGCGGCGGAGACAGCGGAGACAGGCGGAGCAAATGCGCAATTCGAGGTCCACGACGCGGCGACGCTGGCGCAGGCCCGCGCGCTGCTCGACGCCTGCGCCACCCCGGCGGAGATGGCGCGGGAGGTCGTGGCGGCGGTCAAGCGCAACGAAGAGTGGCGCGGCGTCCAGTGCCTCAACCTTCTCGCGCCCGAAGCGCCCACCAGCCCCACCGTGCGCGCGCTGCTCGCTTCCGAGGTTGGCACACGCGCGGCGGAGGGCCACATCGGCCCGGTCAACCGCTGGTTCGTCGGAACGCAGTACATTGACGAGATCGAGGCGCTCTGCGTCGAGTTGCTCAAGCAGGCCTTCCACGCGCGCTACGCCGACCACCGGCTGGTCGCCAGCATGGTGGGGAACCTCGCCGTCTATACCGCGCTCACCCAGCCCGGCGACCTCATCATGTCGCTGGCGCAGCCCATCGGCGGCCACTCCAGCAACCGCCCGGATGGCCCGGCGGGCGTGCGCGGGCTGCACATCGTGGATATCCCCTTCGACCCAACGGAGCTGACAGTGGACCTGGAGTGGTTCGCCATCGTCGCCCGCGCCACGCGGCCGAAGCTGGTGACCCTGGGCGCCTCGATGACGCTGTTCCCCTTCCCCATTCAGCAGATGGCGGAGATCGTCAGCGAATGGGGCGGGCAAATCTACTTCGATGGCGCGCACCAGCTTGGACTGGTGGCAGGCGGCCAGTTCCAGGCGCCGCTGGCAGAGGGTGCGGCGGTCATGACTGGCTCGGCGGGCAAGACATTTAGCGGGCCGCAGAGTGGCATCCTCGTCTGGGACGACCCGGCGCTGACCGAGCCGCTGACGCACGCCGTCTTCCCCGTGCTGGCGGCGACGCACCAGGTCAATCGCGTGGCGGCGCTGGCGGCCTCGGCGGCGGAGATGATCGCCTATGGGCAGCCCTACATGGCCCAGATCGTCGCCAACGCGCAGACGCTGGGAGCGGCGCTGGCCGCCCGCGGCATCCCGATGCTCGGCGCCCACAAGGGCTTCACCACCACCCACCAGGTCATCGCCGATGTGCGCCAGTTCGGCGGCGGGCTGGAAGTCGCGCACCGCCTGGCGCGGGCGAATATCATCACCAACAAGAACCTGATCCCCAGCGACCGGCCAGCCGACTGGGATCGCCCCGGCGGTCTGCGCATCGGGACCACCGAGGTCACGCGGCTGGGCATGGGCGCGGCGGAGATGGAGACCATCGCCGGATTCATCGCGCGCGCGCTGGTGGAGGGTGTCGAGCCGGAGCGCCTCGCGCCCGAGGTCCTCGCGTTCCGCGCGCCATTCCAGACGGTCTACTATTGCTTCGAGGCCGGACTGCCGCCCGCGCGCTAGAGCATGAGAAGCATGAGCTCCTCGTCGAGATAGCGGCCGTCGGGCAGCTTGAGGACGCGCGGGCGCATGCCGTAGACGGTGAAGCCGAGCGACTGGTAGAGCGCGCGGGCAGCGGCATTGGTGGTCACGACCGCCAGCGCCAGCGTCTCCACGCCTTCCAGCGCGCGGGCGCGCGCGATAAGATCCTGCATCAGCGCGCGCCCGTAGCCTTTGCCGCGGGCTTCGGGCGCGACGTACATGCCGTAGATATCGGCGTTATGGCGGTTCTTCGCGCCCTGCGCCCGAACGAAGGTGACGATGCCAGACAGCGCGCCGCTCTCCTCCGTGGCGCCCGAGGTAAAATCGCCGGCGGCTCGCCCGGCGCGCAGCCGCCCAGCGACCTCCTCAAGCGGTCGCAGGCGCGACTCCTCGTAGGATGAGCCGAACGCCTCCGGCTCCTCCCGCAGCGCCCGCAGGCGCAACGCCTGGTACGCCGCGGCATCGTCCCCGGTGAGCTCGCGTATTCCCATAGCGCCAATTCCTGTCATCGGTGGCTCGCCGTTCCGCCGCATGATAGCACAGGCCTCCTTGTTGTGGCGCCCGAGCGCCCAGCCAAGCCGCCAAATCTCAATAATATTGAAATGTCATCAAGATTGTTAATTACACGTTGACATTATTGCGCGCCCATGCTATAACCACCTCCAGGACGCCTCCGCGTGGATAATCGTAGATTGCTCTCACCCATCCGCCGGGGGCGCTCATTCTCTTTTCCAGCGCAGTTGAAGGCCGCGCGGGCCGCTGGCTCGCGCTCGAGCAGGAGGCGACGATCATGGCCAGGCTTGGCGGATTCCACGTGAACATTGGCTCGGGCAATCTGGCGTCAGAGACCCGTGAGGCGCGCGACTTCGACCGGGTCAAGCTGACGGGCGTTGGCACGGTTGTCATCACCCAGACCGGCGAGGAATCACTGACTATCGAGGCTGACGACAACATCCTGCCGCTGCTGACCAGTGAGGTCCATGGCGGCGAGCTGGAGCTCGGCATGGAGCATGGCGCGCATGTCACGCCACGCGCGCCAATCCGTTTCATCCTGACCGTCAAAGACCTCCGCGGCCTCAGCGTCTCCGGCGCGGGCGACATCGAGCTTGGCGGCCTGAAGACCGACATGCTGCGCCTGGCGATCTCTGGCACAGGCGCGCTGAAGACGCAAGAGGTATCCACCGGGTCGCTGGATGTCAGCATCTCTGGCGCGGGCTCCGTCTCGGTGGGACGCCTGACCGCGAGTGAGGTGGACGCCACGATCTCCGGCACGGGCAGCGTGAAGCTGGCGGGCCACGCCGCGCGGCAGACGGTCAGTATCCCCGGCGCGGGCTCCTATGACGCGCCCGAGTTGACCAGTGACCAGGCGCGCGTGAAAGTCAGCGGCGCGGGCAGCGCGAGGGTCAACGTCCGCGAGACGCTCGAGGCCCGGGTCTCCGGCATCGGCTCGATCCACTACGCCGGCCAGCCGCAGGTCCAGCGCTCGGTCTCCGGTCTGGGCTCCATCCGCCCGATAAAGGGCTAGCGGCGCGTGGCGCCCCAATCCTATGCGCAGCGGCGCGTGGCGCCCCAATCCTATGCGCAGCGGCGCGTGGAGGCCCAGACACTGCTGGCCTACACCATCAACGGCGAGGACTATCCGCGCGTCCGCTACGGCGCTGAATCTACTCCGTGGGACGCGTCGCATCCTTGCCACGACTGCGCGCCGCGCCGCGCCGCTCTACCGCGCGCCTAACGGGTCGTCCTGGGTGTACGGCAAGTTGAGCGCAAGAGCGGACTCCGCCTTGGCGAGCTCGCGCCCCAGGTAGGCGGCGTGATCGAGACGAGACAGCAGCCCGCGTCGCACGGCGGTGTTGGCGATGTCGGCCGCACGAGGCCCGCGGATGGTCTGATCATGCACACCGTCCTTCATATAATGCTCGCAGACGATGGCCCCGGCCTCATGGTCCAGGAGGACGACGAAGAACCCCTCAGGATCGTGCGTCCACTCCCGCCGCTCTTGCGCGCGGGCCTCGACGACCTTGGGCGCGGCCCACCTCGGCGGGAGGACAGCGTCCGCCACGAGCGTCGTGGCGGACGCGCTCTGCGGCAGGCGCGCCGTGACAAGACTGGTGATGTAGTCCACGTCTTGGGTCCCAATCTCGTCTACCAGTGTGATGCGCTCTCTGAAGGCCTCGATCTCCGCATCGGCGGCGTTCTTCAGCACTGCGCGGGAGCCCCGCGCCCCAACAATCCGCCGCTGCGCATCGATCCCGCCCTGCTTGAGTGACAGGAGGGCCTGCCCCGCCTGATGTCCGCGCGAGTCGCGCCCGCACAGCACCAGGGTCTGGATGCGGGGATTCGCGGTGAGGTTGTGCAGCACATGCTCGACGCCCAGGTTCTCGGTAGCGAGAGCGCCAGTGATGGCGACGCGGGCGGTCACTCCAGCGGCGGTCAGCTCACGCATGAGGTCGTCATCCGCCAGTGTGCAGATCGCGACCGGCGCGGAAGGGTCACCAACCACATAGTTCCCTTCGACAACGGGCCACGCCTGCGGTGTAGCGTCCGCCGCGGCTGTGATGCGCTCCTCCTCTCGCGCCGCCTCGCACGTCCCCCCGCAGGAGCACGATCCTCCAGCGCAGCCTTCGGCCGCGACCGTGGTCATCCCCGCGCTGGCCAGCGCGGCGTTGAGCTGGTTGTACGGCGCAGTGGGCAGGCACGGCTCACAGCCCGGGCAGCGGTGGCGCTTCGCGTTTCCGGCCTCCCACCAGGTCTGGAAATCAGCGCGGGCGGTCTCTGCCCCGGCTACATCTACGACAGCGAGATCCGCGCGGATGGCCTCCAGCACGTCCAGCAGGCATTCGCAACTCGTGCATTTCTTGATCTGGCGGATCTGGTCCAGCTCCTCGTGGGCCTGGACGATGGCGCTAGCGATGGTGGACACCCGCGACCTCCTTCGGTTCCTGGCTTCCGGCCCCAACGCTCGGTATCTCAACGTGGGGAACCAGCGCGCGCAGGCATTCAATCAGGCCGCTACGCGCGAGCCGATAATGGCTCCAGGCGCCACGCCGCTGGCGAACGAGCAGACCTGCTTCCAGCAGTAGCCTCAGGTGGTATGACACCCGCGACTGTCCAAGGGCCAGCGCCTCTTCGACCTCGCAGACGCAGAGGTCTTCGCACTGTTCGAGCAGCCAGAGAATCTGCACCCGCGCCGGATCGCTCAAGGCGTGGGCAACGGTGGTGAGCGCCGTTACTTCCGGCGGCGGAAGCGTGGCCAGGTCGCCGCGGGACAGGCGGGGCGTCGGAGTATCGCAAGCGTCCATGGGCTGGCCCTCATCAAATTTTCTTGATATGTCTGCCGAGAGCATAAGCCCGGAAGAAAGCGGAGCGCAACGGTTTGGGGCGGCGCCAGTTGTTTTGTGACCGCTTTGTGAATTGGGCGTCCGCCGTCACCGATCGTGCGCTCGCCGTCGGGCGGGGAGAGCGCCAGCGCGCCGGCCGCGACCAGGAGATTCACCAGCGCAAAGAGGCTCAAATGGAGCGCCAGCGCCACGTTTACCCTACCGGTTCACTGATCCATCGCCGCGCCGCATGGCCCATGATAACGCCAGGGAGTCATGCGGCGCTATGAGCCGCCGCCAGGGGAGACTGCGCCAGGACACAGGAAACGGCGACCACCTCAGGCAGGCTAGCCTTAGACGCCGATATCCTCGTTCCAGAGAGTCGGGTGGGCGGCGATGAACTCGCGCATGAGGGTAATGCATTCGGGATCATTGAGGATCACCAGATTGACGCCGCGCGAGCGCACGTAGTCCTCAGGGCCCTGGAAGGTCTGGTTCTCGCCGACGATGATGGTGGGAATCTTGTACAGCAGCGAGGCGCCGCTGCACATATCGCAGGGCGAGAGAGTGGAGTAAAGCGTGGCGCGGGCGTAGTCGGCGGAGGTCAGGCGGCCGGCGCGCTCCAGGCAGTCCATCTCGGCGTGGAGGACCGCGCTGCCCTGCTGGACGCGGCGGTTGTGGCCGCGGCCAGCGATCTTGCCATCGATCACCAGGACGGAGCCGATAGGAATGCCGCCCTCGCGCTGCCCTTCCAGCGCCTCCTCGTAGGCCGCGCGCATGAACTCATCCATCGCCATGACCGCTCTCTCTTTCTCTCGCGTGGTCCCGCGTGGTCCCGCGTGGTCCCGCGCGGCGCAGACGCCGCCAGCGCGTCTCATCGCAAACAGTGTACGCTAGCCAGCCGTTTTCGCGCGACAGATCCGCGGCGCGCATGAAGTGGGGCCAGCACGCTCTTCGCGTGCTGGCCCCAGACGCCCTACAAGGACGGGGTTAGCGGCCGTAACGCGCCATCTCCCACTTGCGCAGGAAGTAGTAGATCACGCCAGTAGCGATGACCGCGAGCGGGAAGCCGATGTCGGCGTCGCCCACCATTTTCGCCAGCGGGCCTTCGAAGTTGATCGTCGCCGCCTGGTTGACGCCAAGCGCCGCGATCGCCAGGCCGGCGATCATCGAGACCACCGCGGCGATGCCGGGAGGGAGCTTGGAGCCGTCGGTATAGTCGGCGACGGGGTAGTTCCCCTTGCGAAAGCGGTCTTCCAGGAAACTGATGATCGAGTAACCGCCGAGCCAGTAGGCGATCAGCAGCAGGAAGCCTTCGAGGTTCAGGTTGAAGTTGGCCTGCAGCGCGAGGGCGAGCAGGATATAGACGACCGCGCCCACGACCGTCAGGATCCAGCGCGGGATATTGACGCCGAGCACCTGCAGCGAGAGCGCGAAGCTATAGTCATTCGGCACATTGTTGGCGATGGTGCTGAAGGCCAGCAGCAGGATGACGATACTGGCGACGACGCCCGCGCCGATGTTTTGCGAGATCAGCGCGCCCGCGGTGGGCAGGCTGTCCTTGGGGCCGAGGCTGGTGGCCAGCAGCGCGCCCAGGACCTCAAGCACGATGCACGGCACGGTCACGCCGAGCAGCGCATAGGTAAATACCTTGGACGCCGGAGTGCCATGCGGCTGCCGGCGCGTGTAGTCCGCGGCGTAGGAGGTCCAGCCGATGGCGAAGCCAAAGATCGCGCCGCCGAAGGTCATCACGCTGGCGAAGAGCGCCAGGCCACTGACCGAGGCGGGGATAGCGATGTTGAAGTGTGATGAGGCCGCGTAGAAGACGTACCCGAACAGCAGGAACATCGGGATCCACGCGAAGCGCTCGTAGGCGTGAACGATGTAATAGCCATACACGCTGACAATGGTTGTCAGCACGGCCAGGATGAGCAGCGCCACCCAGGAGGGTAGCTTATTGCCGCTCCAGGCGACCAGGAGGCTGGCGCCGATGATGGCGTTGACAGCGCTCCAGCCGATGCAGGCGACGGCGTTGAATAACGCCGGGAGCTTGGCGCCTTGCAGACCGAACGCGAAGCGCGAGAGCGGCATCTGCGCCAGGCCAGTCTTGGGGCCGAGCGTAGACAGGAAGGCGACGGGCAGCGTGCCGAGCACGTTGAAGACGACGATCACAGCGACTGTGCCCCAGAATCCGAGGCCAAAATAGAAGCTGAGAGCGCCGAGCGCGACAGTAGCGACGACCGAGTTCGCGGACCACCACAGCCACATGGTATCCATGAGCTGGACGTGGGCGCGCTCGTGCTCCTCGACGCGCTCGATACCGGTCTGTTCAAAGCCAGTGTCGAGTTTGCCGGAGCTGTCGGGGGCGGAAGTTGTCATGAGGCTCGCTCTCCTTTGCCCGGGCCGCGCAGGGCGGACGCCAGGCCGGTGTAGGCGAATGAATCCAGGGACGATAAACCGATAAAAGCGGCGTCTTCACGCCACGCCCGGAAGCTGGACGCGCCACGACGTTCCGCGCTGTCGGGGACCAGGGCGCGCCGCCATATGGAGAGGCGCGGTAGCGAGATGACGGGCGGGATCGAGGAGCGCCAGGGTGGAGAGGGGGTGACATGCGCGGCCAGGTTGCTCGATACGCCACGAGAAGCGCCTCCGCGGGCGCCCTGCCGTGACAGGATGCGGAGCGGCGAGATACGCACCGGCTAGACCCTCCCTCATGCGGCATGAGGACGATCATCTACCGGGCGGCCGTTGTGGCCCGCGAGCGCGGCTGGCTGCGCCGGGATTCGACCCGGCAATAAAAAAAACCCGGCCAGCTTGCGCTCAAGGCCGAGTGAACTTACCCATCCGGGTTTTTGTCCCCGTGGTGTAGCGCGCTATCCCACCGCTGGAGCGGAACCTGGGATATTCCACGCCCGCATCGCTTGGACCAGGCCACCCACGCCGTCATCTCAGTGTGACAGGGCGCTGGCGCGGAACCCTAGATGCGCTTCATCTCGTAGTCGGGCGATTTGCGGTCGCCTGGCAGAAACACCTGGGCCATATCCCCAGGTCTGTACGGGATGCTGATGTGCGCTGCTGGGGTTGGACGACCCCGCGCACACTCAGACTGTACCACCCACCTGCGCGGGGCGTCAAACACAAGAATGCGGGCCCAGGTGTCCGGCGGCATGGCGCCAGATATGGCGAAAGGGGCAAGCGCAGCGCCGGGGGACGTTAGCGGCGCGCCACGCCGCGCGCTGGCCTGACGCTTCCCTTTTGGCAGTGTTTGACGCTGCGCAAATTGGACGCCTATACTCTTCCATGCGGGCCGCGAGACGCTGGCGCTCACGATGGGGAAGCGCAGGCGCGAGTCCGGCGCGGGAGGCCTATGACGGCGCTGGTTGACACGCATACCCATGTCCAGATGCGCCAGTTCTCGGCTGATCGCGCCGCGGTGGTGCGCGCCGCGCTGGCGGATGGTGTGACGCGCATGGTCGTTCCCGGAACGGATGTGGCGACCAGCCGCGACGCGCTGGCGCTGGCCCGCGAGTGGCCGGGCCACATCTTCGCCGCCGCCGGCACGCATCCCCACGACGCCAGCGGGTTCGACGCGGCGGCGCTGGACGAGAGCCGCGCGCTGGCGGGTGAGCCTGAAGTCGTCGCCATCGGCGAGATCGGGCTGGATTTCTACCGCAATCTCTCGCCACGTGAGGCGCAATTTGACGCCATCATCCAGCAGATCGGCCTGGCGCGCGAGCTCGATTTGCCCATCATCCTGCACAACCGCGACTCCCACGCCGAGATGGTCGCCACGCTGCAGGCCCACGCTCAGGGTATCCGCGGCGTGTTCCATTGCTTCATCGGCGACCGCCAGATGGCGCGCGACGCGCTGGACCTGGGTTTCTACCTGTCCTTCGCCGGGCCAGTGACGTATCCGAAGAACGCCGAATTAATGGACGTCGCGGCCTGGGCGCCGCTCGACCGTATCCTGGTGGAGACGGACGCGCCGTATCTGACGCCAACGCCGTATCGCGGCCAGCGCAACGAGCCGCGCCATGTGGCGTTGACGGCGCGCCACGTCGCCGGGCTGCGCGGCATCAGCTTTGAGGAGCTCGCCGAGGCCACCAGCCAGAATGCCGCCGCGCTCTTCCGCCTGCCCGAGCGCGCTCATCTGCCCGAGCCGCCCGGCGCGTCCGCCAGCTAGTCATCTGTCATCCCGAATCACACTGGAGTCTCCGGTCATGCGCCTCTTCAATACCCTGACACAGACGGTCGAGCCATTGCGGCCGCACGGCGCCCAGGTCTCGCTGTATGTCTGCGGCATCACCCCCTATGACACGACACATCTTGGGCACGCCTTCATCAATGTCGTCTACGACACGCTCCGTCGCTACCTGGAGTTCTCTGGCCAGCCGGTGCGCTACGTGCAGAACGTGACGGACATTGACGATGACATTCTGCGCAAGGCGCGCGAGATCGGCTCAACCTGGGATAACCTCGGCGAATCGGAGACGCGGCGCTACATCACCGACCTGACGGCGCTCAATGTCTGCAAGCCGACGGAATACGCGCGCGCGAGCAGCCAGATCCCGGCCATGTTCACCCTGGTCGAGGCGTTGCTCGCGAAGGGTCTGGCCTACGAGCGTGAGGGCTGGGTCTATTACGATGTCAGCGCCGACCCGGCGTTTGGCAGGCTGGCGGACGCGGCGGGCTACCAGGGCTACGAGTCCTGGCTGAAGACGGCCAACGAGCGCGGCAACTTCGCCAATGATCCGCGCAAGAGCGACCCGCTGGACTTCGTGATGTGGCAGGCGCAACAGGAGGGCGAGCCGGCCTGGGCCAGCCCGTGGGGCATGGGGCGGCCGGGCTGGCATATCGAATGTAGCGCGCTGGTGACGGCGCTACTGGGCGAGAAGATTGATATCCACGGCGGCGGCGCCGATCTCGTCTTCCCGCATCACACCTGCGAGATCGCCCAGAGCGAGAACGCGACGGGCGGCCATCCCTATGTGCAGACATGGATGCACTGCGGCATGGTCGCGCTGGACGGCGAGAAGATGAGCAAGTCGCTGGGCAACCTGATCCTGGCGGCTGACCTGCTCAAGTCCTACACGCCCGACGCCGTTCGCACGCTGCTGCTCGATAACCACTACCGCGCGCCGTGGGAGTACTTCCGCAGCGCGATGGAGGACGCCGCCGCCCGCGCGGCCCATTACGCCGCCGCCGCCCATAGCGCGCCAGCCAGCTCCCGCGCCACGCGCGCCGCGCTAGAGGACTCCGGGGACGCGGTGACGCGCGCCGCCGTGACGGAGTTCACCGCCGCGATGGAGGACGACCTGGACACGCCGCGGGCGCTGACCGCGCTGGATGGTCTGGCCGCCGCTGCCCTGGAGACGCCAGGCCCCGAGCGCGCCGCCGCCCTGCGCGCGCTTGCCAGCACACTTGGCATGCAGCTAGAAGGCGCGAACCCGCATGCCCCCGCCTGGGTCTCCGCCTACGACGCGTGAGCGCCGGCTGAGTGACGGCGCGATGCGCGCCGGCTGAGTGACGGCGCGATGCGCGCCGCCTGGTGGGAGGGTATGAAGCAGATGGACCAGGACGCGATCATCCAGTACATCTCGGAGACGTTCACGGGACTCGAGATCCTCCGGCCTGCGGATGGCCCGGGCGCCGGCGACACCTTCATCTACTACGACCCCCAGCGCGCCATCGATCCGGCGCATCGCTTGCCCGTCGTCACGATCGTGACCAAAGACTACGGCGAGTACGACAACGCTTCACGGCTGAACCGCCCCGGCGTCTTCCGGCTCAATATCGGCGTCGGACGAGAGACCTTTCGCGCCCTCCTCGGCTTTGCGCCCAATGAGCTCGGCGCGCGGCGCGCAGGCTACGACTTCGCCGCGCTCGACCAACTGATGCCCCACCCGCTCTATGGCGAGCAGGGATGGGTATGCGCGCTCAACCCCAGCGCCGCGACCTTCGAGGCTATCAAGCCCTTGCTGGCCGACGCCTACGCCCGCGCCGCCGACCAGTACGCGCGCCACCAGACGAAAGCCGACTAAGCGCCGGACATTGCCAGACGAGCGAGGACCTCCCGATGGCTTCTCCACCCCATTTCATCTCGATCTCGCTCTTCGAGGAGTTGCGCGGTGAGCGGGTGGTCGTGCGACCCTACCGCATGGAGGACGCGGCGGAGCTGCAGGCGGCCGTGGCGGAATCACGGTCGCATCTTCTGCCCTGGCTGCCGTGGGCCGCGCAAGGACATCAGACCGTGGACGACAGCCGCGAGACAATCGCGCGGTTCATGGCGCAGTGGCTGCTGCGTGAGGATATGACCGTCGCGCTCTTCGACGCGGCGAGCGGGCGACTGGTCGGCGGCGGCGGGCTGCACCCCCACGATTGGCAGGCGCGGGTCTTTGAGATTGGCTACTGGACACGCGCTGGCGAGCAGGGCAAGGGCTACATCACGGAGGTCACGCGCCTGCTCACGGAGTTCGCCGCGCGCCAGCTGTCCGCCAACCGCGTCTTCATCCGCTGCGACGCCCGCAACACGCGTAGCGCAGCCGTGCCGCAACGCCTGGGCTTCCTCCGCGAGGCGCTGCTGCGCAACGAGATGTACACCTACGATGGCAAGCTGCGCGACACGCTGGTCTTTGCCCTGGTCCCCGGCGATCCCGCCTGGCCGGCGTAGGCGCGGCGTCTCCGCTGCGCGGCCGGCCTGTAAGCGCATTCACAGACAGCGGGCGTGGGCGATGCTACCATAAAGTGATGATCCCCCTGCTGGCTACCTCCGCGGCTCCCTGACGTGTTCCCCAATCCACGGCGCCAGACTGGAGCAGTCGTATGGAGTACCCGCTCACCCGTTCCTCGCGGCTGGGGCGGCGCGTCAGCCTCGCCAGCCTGGCGCTTTCGGCGCTACTCATCGCCGCCTGTGGCTCCTCCACGGCGGGGAACACGCCGACCGTGACGCCACCCGCCGCGCCCTCGCCGACCGCGACCGCGACCTATTCGCCGGCCGCGACGGAGACTGACACGCCGGGGCCAACCGCGACACCAGACACGCGGCCTGTCTTGCCGGTGACGACATATCAGTTGGGCGCCTCAGATACTGTGAGAGGCATGGCGGCGGGGCCGGACGGGGCGCTGTGGTATATGTCGTTCGATCAGGGCGCGAATGGCGTCCATTCGGCGACGGTAGGGCGCGTGAGCATGTCAGGCATGGTCACGCGCTACCCATTGCCGGACCCCAGCAGCGCGCCTACGGCGATCACGAGTGGGCCGGATGGGGTCTTGTGGTTTATCGACTCGCGCGGGATTGGTGGCGCTATCGGCCGTATCACGACCACCGGCGCGGTGAAGGAATATCCGCTGCCAGTGGCCCAAGGGCAAAGCGCTTCCCAGTTTGGGGGACTCGGCGCCGCGCCGGACGGAGCCCTGTATTTCACCTGGAATCGCCAAGGGAACGTGATGAACCAATGGTTCATTGGACGGATTACCGCCAGCGGCGCTATCGCCAAATACTCGATCCCTGACTCGGCGAGCGGTCTGACCGTTGGGAAAGATGGAAACCTCTGGGTTTCACTCCAAAGCGCCGTCGGGCGGATGACAACAGCGGGAGTATGGACCGAATTCCACTGCAGTATAGAACTCACTTCGATTACCACCGGGCATGATGGCAACGTCTGGTTCATCGGTTTCAACGGAGACGCTAACCAAGACGCGGTCGGGCGCATTACGACGACCGGCGCGATCACGATCTATTTGGGGCCGTTCGCTCTGGGTCGAGGCAACATTGTTTTTGGACCGGATGGCGCGTTGTGGTACCAGTCCGACAAAGGCGATACCGTGTCGGTGGAGCGCGCCACGGTGACGGGCGCATTCAGCGAATATCGGACTGTTTTGGATGGCCCGCTCGCGATAGGACCGGGCGGCAAGTTGTGGGCGGGCGGCAATGGCGTGGTGGAGCGCATCAACATCTAGCGCGCGGGGCCACGGTAAGGAGGCGCGGGCCCCGCGCTGGAGGATGCGGCTGAGGCGGCGGGCTAGTAGTCGGCGGCGGACTCAGGGCGGCCAGAGCCGAAGAAGAAGCCCACCAACAGCGCGCCCACGGCGACGCCCATCGAGCAGGCGAGGAACGCGCCGAGGAACCACGAGACAGCCTCGATGGTGGTCTTGGTCTGAGTCACAAAGTAGAGCAGCGCGAGCGCGGTCACTGCCGCGCCAACCAGCCCGCCCAGCAGGCCAAGGAAGCGCACGCGGGGCTGGCTGATGAGGAAGGCGACGAAGAGGCCGGCCGGGAGTGAGAGGATGCCGGCGACCAGCAGAATCGTGGTGCTGAGCGACATGGAAGCGCCTCCTGAGCGCGGGTCTGCGGTCTTTGTATGGTATTCTCGCGGTGGCGCCTTGTCTCCACATCGCGTGACACATAACGCAGGCGCCATTTCCGCTATTGTACACCAGCGCTGTTCGCGCGCAAATCACCCGCGACGCCCGGCGGCGCGCATGCGCGCGTGAGGAGGGCCACATGCCGAACCAGAAACCAGCGCCAGGCCGGCCTACGAGCCAGGTCGCGCCGCATCCGCTGACGCTCGCGCTCGAAGAGAACCGGCGGCTGTTCGCGGACCCCCGGCGCGAGGCGCGGCGCCTCTTCTCCGAGCTCCTGGGGACCTTCCTGCTGACGCTGACCGGCGCGGGCGCGAAAGTGGTCAATGCGGTGAGCCACGGCGCGATCAGCCGCACGGCGGAGGTGACGGCGCCAGGGCTGATGGTGATAGCGATCATTCTGTTCATGGGCGCCGTCTCTGGCGCGCACCTCAACCCGGCTGTCACGCTCTCGTTCGCCGCGCGTGGCGACTTTCCCTGGCGGCGTGTCCCGGGCTACATCATTGCGCAACTGCTGGGCGCCACGCTGGCGTGCCTCTTCCTGTGGGCGCTCTTCGGGCGCGTGGGGATGCTTGGCGCGACCGAGCCCGCCGCGCATATCAGCGACTGGCAGGCGCTGGTCATGGAGCTCACGCTGACGGCGGGGCTGGTGAGCGTGATCCTTGGGACATCCTCGGGCGCGCAGAACATCGGCCCGCTCTCGGCCTTTGGCGTTGGCGCGTATATCATCCTCGCCGGCCTGTGGGCCGGCCCCATCAGCGACGCATCGATGAATCCCGCGCGCTCATTCGGACCAGACCTGGCGCTCTGGAATTTCGCCCACTACTGGGTCTATCTGATCGGCCCAATCGTGGGTGGCCTGCTGGCCGTGGGCGCCGCCTGGCTGCTGCGTGGCCCCGGCGGCGACCTGCCCGCTATCCTCGCCGCCCAGGGCAAACTGGACTTTCCAGGCGACCCAGAGCGGCCCGCACGGCAGTAATTGGCCGCCGCGCCGGGGATGGGGCGTGCTAGAATGGCGAGGCCGGACGGGCGCGTGCCGTACCGAGGCGCGCCCGCCGCACGGTGGCGCGATGACATGAATGGATGGCGCGACGTGGACACGGCGATGGACCCGGCGCGGCGGGCGCGTCTCGTGCGGCAGGGGCTGTGGCTCGAGTACGCGACGTTAGGCTGGAATGTGGTTGGCGTGTTCATCACACTGTGGACCGCGACGCTGGCGCGCTCGGTGGCGCTGGCGGGATTCGGCCTGGACTCGCTGATCGAGATATTCGCCTCGGTCATCGTCGTCTGGCAGTTGACTGGGGCAAGCGAGGAACGCGAGCGGCGCGCGTTGCGCCTGATCGGCGGCGCGTTCTTCGCGCTGGCAGTCTACATCCTGGGCCAGTTGGTCGTGACGCTGCTGACCCGCACGCATCCGGCGTCCGCGCCGCTGGGCATCGGATGGCTCGCGCTGACGCTGCTGGCGATGCTGGGGCTGGCGTATGGCAAACGTGTGACGGGCGCCGCGCTGGATAACCCGGTGCTGCGCACGGAGGCGGGCGTCACGCTGATCGACGCGCTGCTGGCCGCGGCGGTGCTGGTGGGGCTGACACTGAACGCGCTCTTTGGCTGGTGGTGGGCGGACCCGCTGGCGGGTCTGGTGATTGTCTACTATGGCGTCAAGGAAGGCCGCCACGCCTGGATGGAGAGCCAGCCGCCGCGCGCCTGACTGGGCCAGTGTTGGGGCGGCGAGAAGAAGTAGAATGGTGGTCGCGCATGGACTTGGGACATGCGGCGTTTTGTGTGAAGACGCCGCGGCTGCGGCTGGAAGCGCCGTCGCTGGATGAGGCGCGGGCGCTGATGCGCGGCGAGCGCGCGGCGCTGGAGGCGCGAATTGGCGCGGCCATCCCGGCGGACTGGCCCCACCCGGACCTGATGGCGGGGTTGCCGGAGATCACGGCGGAGATGGCGGGCGTCGCGGACGACACGCGGTTCCTGTGGGTCATCATCGAGGAGGCGAGCGCGCGCGTCATCGGCGACGTGGGATTCCATGGCGTGCTACGTGACGGCGCGGCCGCCGAGATTGGCTACCAACTGGAGCCGGACGCGCGCGGACACGGCTACGCCACGGAGGCCGCCGCGGCGCTGATTGCTTGGACCTTCGCGCAGACGGGCGTCAGCGAGGTGACGGCGCGCATTGAGCCATCCAATGCGCGGTCGCTGCGCGTCGCCGCCAAACTGGGCATGCAGCCACGCCCCGCCACGTCGCCGGGCTATCTTACCTTTGGGACCGCCAGGCCACCCACTTAGCCGCGCATGACCGCGACAGCGGTTCCCCGCGTTCCATCAAATTCGACTTCCACCGCGACGTGGTCGCCCGCTTCGATGGACTGCGCGCGCTCGTCGAAGTCACTTAGGGCCGCGCTCGCGCTGATGGGGAAAGTGAATGTCATCAGACCCACCTGGAGATGGAGCAGACGGTCCCCGCGGACCGCGCCGGTCGTGATCCCACGGTACGTGGCCAGCGCCAGATTGTAGCGCCGGGCGCGGCTCGCACGGCCAATCTCGACAGCGGCGAAACTCCCATCATGGCGGGCGCTGGCATAGGCTTTGATCAGTTCCCCTTTGACGGGCATTGCGTGGCCGTTGTGCGCGAGGTCGGTCTGGCCCGGAATCACGTCGATGGTCAGGATCTCGCCATCCGGCATGCCCACAGCGATGCTGTCGCCGTCAACACTCCGGACCCTCCCGTAGAACTCCAGGCTGCCCGCCGCGTAGACGGCCGCGGGTGGCCGGGTGGAGACGCTGACCGCGGAGCCGCTGACCGGCGCGTGGCCGTCCGCTTTGTACTGGTCCATTCTATCGCTCCAATTGTTGTTCAGAACCCATGAGGCCAGGAGGCGCGGGACATCGGCGCGCTTCCTCTCTCTGTGGGTACCCCGGCGCGATCACGATGGGCTCACAATACCCGGCGAAGATCACACAAACCCGCGCACAAACACACGCGCGCCTATCCGCATCCTGAAGTTGGTCTGCTTTGGCGAACACCTGTAGACTTGGGGGCAAGGCGCCTGAAGAGACGTTCCAATGGCGAAGCGTAGGGCTTCCGCCCCGCCGGAGTGGCGCGCGGAGGCGAGGCCTTAGCGCGCCACTCCGGTATGCTAGTCGCGGGCGGTTGGCAGTTCCGGCTGGGACACGCCGCTCCGCCCACCTGCCTTATATACTGGATTCCCCCGCTCCCAACGCGCACTTTGGAATTTGATGTTTCAGCAACAACCGGACTCTTACCTAGAAGCCATCCATAGAGAGATTTGGGCACGCCTAGGTGCGTCTGCTGGTTGGCTATTTGGATGGCCAATTGCCTATCTCATCGTTAATATCGCTTTCTTGCTTCATGGGCGCATGCTATAAGCGGCGGCTGCGCATCCCTCGCGCGCGGCGGTCCCGACCGCGCAGCCCGTTCTACCAGATCCTACCAACCTACGACGCGCTGTCCAACATCAACGAGAGCGTCATTACCGGCGCTCCCGCCATCTTCCCTGCTCCCCACCTCTCCCCCATCCCGCCCGCGCGCGGCCAGCGCCTGACATGAGCCCGCGCGCCCCTGCCGCGATTCCGCTCCTGTCCCCTTGCGAAGAATAGAACATTTGACCTATGCTTGCCGCCAGAGTCCTGACGCCGGATGGGAGTGAGCGCTCATCTACTGGAGGCGCTCAGGCGGGTGGAGGAGGAGCGGCGCGCCGCTCCAGGGAGGATGGTCGTATGCGGGACGCGCGAAAGAGTGTGACGCGGGCCGCGCCAGCGCTGGCGGACGGGAAGGCTGAATCGGCGGACGCGGGCCAGGCGGGCGTGCGGACGAGCCGGGTGGGCTATGCGCCGATTTCGCGGGTAGACATGACGCGGCGCGAGATCGAGCTCTGCGCCACGAGCGAGTCGCTGGACGCCCACGGTACGATTTTCGACTACGAAGCCAGCAAAGACGCCTTCACGCGCTGGATCGGCAATGTGCGCGAGATGCACGAGCGGCGCGCGGTGGGAACCCGGGTGGCGGCGCGCTGCGACGACGAGACGCGACGCATCTACGTGCGCGTGCGCATCTCGCGCGGCGCGCAGGACACCTGGGAGAAAGTGCTCGACGGCACGCTGCGCGGCGCCTCGATTGGCGCGTCCAACGTCGTCTGGCGGCGCGAGCGCCGCAACCTGGGCGGGCGCACGCGCGCGGTGAACGTCGCCGCGCGCTACGATCTGGCCGAACTCAGCCTGGTGGACAATCCCAGCAACCCCGACGCGCTCGGCGTGGCCATCGTGCGCGACGCCGAGCCGGATATCGCGCTGCTCGCCCCATGGATGAAGGCGAGACGGAGGCGGCAGCCGCGGCACGCGCCGCCGCGGAGGATGGCGCCGCCAGCGAGCGCCCCGCCAGCGAGCGCCCCGCCAGCGTCACGCCAAGCCAGGCGCTGCACGACGCGGCGCGGGCGGCTCTCGCGGGCTGCGGCTGCGCGCTCTGCGAGCTGGCGCTCGCGGCGCTCGATGCTGGCGCGGACGCTGATGAAGAGGCGGCGCGCATCCTCAGCGACAAGGTTGGGACGCGGCTGACGGCGGCGGCGCTGCGCGCCAGCGCGCGCGAGCTTGCGCGGCTGGAGGCGTCCTTGCAGGCGCTGCTCGCGCGGGACGAGTCCCGGCGCGCGACGGACGCGACCGCCGCGACAGGCGCTACGGCCGAAGCCGAGGTAGCCGCGCTGCGCGCGCGGATCGAGCGGCTGGAAGCGCAGCCGCTGCCCGGTGGCCCCGCCGCCCGCGCCTTCGAGAAGACCCTCGCCACGCCGCTGGATAGCCTGGCCGCGCAGCCCGCGGGTGGCGCGTCGCTGACCGCGCTAGAGGCGCTGGCCGGTCGCCTCCGCGACCCGCAGGCGCAGATGGCCGTCGCCGCTGAGATGATTCGCCGGCAGCAGGAGCAGGGGTAGCGGACACAGGCCTACACCCGCCCGCGCGGCGCGGATGCATCCGCCCGGGCGCGATTCGATACCACGACAACACCACACGATGGAGTAGGACGCGACCATGACGACGATAACGAACACAGCGCCGGGCGCGACGCCCGGCCAGAGCGTCAGCGACGAGACAGTGACCCTGGTGCGCGAGGCCATGAACGACACGACGCGCGCGATTACCATGACCAGCGGGCTGACGGGCTATGAGTTGGAGCGGCCGGCGAAGGTCATCGTGCCGGTCATCACGCCACTGGTGAACATGCTGCCACGCCGGCGCGGCGCGGGCGTTGACATCGTGCACTGGAAGGCGATCACCAGCTTCGATACCGGGCGCAACTGGGGCACGCTGGCCGACGGCGCGCTGCCCAGCCAGGTCACCTACGCCGTCGCGCCGATGCAGAACACTGTCCAGACCATCGGCCTGATGAACCAGGTCAGCTTTCAGGCCCAGTGGCGCGGGCGCTCACTGGAGTCCGACGTGCGGGCGCGGCGCATCGCCGAGCTGCTCTACCAGCTCAAGATGACCGAGGAGCGCTGGATTCTTGGCGCCTCGACTCTGCTGATGGTCCCGCCCGCGCCCACGCTGACCACCGCGACGACCGGCGGCACGCTGGCGGCGGCGACCTACTGGGTGAAGGTGACAGCGACCAACGCCCAGGGCCAGACGACTGGCTCGGCCGTGCGCTCCGCTACGACAACCGGGACGACCTCGACGCTGGCGATCACCATCTACACCGTTCCGAACGCCGCCCAATACAACGTCTACATCGGGACCGGCGCGACGCAGCCGGCCGATAGCGCGCTCTGGCTCCAGACCGGCATCTCGGGGACGAACGCGCAGCAGCCGCTCACCGGCGCGCCCGTCACGCTCGCCGATGGGGTGACGACGATGCCTTCCGGCGAGGTGACGCCGGGCATCCTGACGGTCACGCTTTCAGCGCCGCCCGCTACGACCGGCACGGCGCTCTCCACCGTGACAGCCAATACCGCCAAGACCTTCGTGGATGGCGCGAACAACCCGCTCATGTGGGATGGGCTGATCGCCCAGGCGCTGAACAACGCGAGCCAGGCTAACGGCGCGACACTTGGCGCGCAGGTCGCGCAGCCCGCGGCGGCGAACGGCCAGCTCGCGCTGAGCGACATCGACAACCTGCTGGCCGCGATGTACATGCAGGCGGCGGGCGACCCTGACCACATCGTCATGAACCCGCTGGACAACGTGCGGCTGACGAACCTGGTGGTGGGCGCGGGGCAGTTGCGCTATGTCGTCCAGGCGGGCGAGAGCGCCGACCAGGGCCAGCTCACCGCGCAGTACCGCGTGACGCGCTACCTGAATAAGTCCACGGGCAAAGAGATGCCGATCATCATTGACCGCTACTGTCCGCAGGGCCAGTTGGTCTTCCTCTCGCTGACGACGCCCTTCCCGACGCCAGAGGTCACGAGCGCGGTCGAGATCGAGACAAACCAGGAATACTGGGGCGTGGACTTCGCGCTGACGGACTCCAATTACAAGTTCGCGGATTACGTGGACGAAACGCTCAAAGTCTATTACCTGGGCGGTCTGGGCGTGCTGCGCGGGCTCTATCCCAGCTTCTAGAGGGCGCGCCTCCCGGGCTCTATCCGCGGGAATGCCGGGAAAATCCAGCCGCGAAACTCGTTGGCGCCATATCTGCGCTCTCCTCAGTCGTTCCGCGCGCTCGCCCGGCGTGGCTTCCGGCCATGCTTCCGGCGAGCGGCGCGAGGAGGTTATGGACGTCATGAGTTACACACCGTCATCCGACCAATATCCTGACAACCGGCGCGTCTATGCTGACGCGCCAACCGACACGATGGCTCCGCCGCCCGATACGCGGGACTACCCGCCGCCGCGCATCGAGCGCCCAGTGGAGCGGGTAGTGGAGCGACCAGTGGAGGAGCCCGTTATGCAGAGCGAACCGCGCTCGTCGACACTTGGACGTTTGGGGCAGTTCATCTACATCCTGCTTGGCGCGCTGGACGCGCTGCTGATCATCCGTTTCGCGCTGAAACTGCTGGCGGCCAATCCAGACGCGGGCTTTACCAGCTTTATCTATGGCTTGACGCAGCTGTTCGTAGCGCCGTTCCAGGGGGTCTTCCCCAGCCCGCAGACGCATAGTAGCGTGCTGGAGGTGTCCACCCTGCTGGCGATCATCGTGTATGCCCTGCTGGCCTGGCTGATCGTCAGCGCGTTTGGGGCGCTGCTGAATCGCTGGCCGTCGCGCGGCGCCTACTAGGCCTCGCGGCGATCTCGCGGCGAAGCCAAGCGCGCCAGCGCGTTAGAGGTGTGGTGGAAGTGGAAGAGGAGGGGAGCCGTCATGGGCGCGGCTGGCAGTCTGAGCGCGTACCTCGATGTCGGGGAGTATTTGCGCGCGGCGACGAATCAGGAAACAGCCGCACTGCTGGGGCTGAATACGCCGCTGACGGCAGGCGTGATCGCGGGCGCGACCAGCCTGCCCGTCACGGCGTCCGCGGGCTGGGCGACCGGCTCGCTCTGGCTGCTGGATGGTCCCTATTCCGAGGTCGTCCAGGTGGCGAGCGCGCCGGATGGCGTGACACTGACGCTGGCCGCGCCCGGCGTGACACTGGCGCATAGCGCGGGCGTCTCGGCCAGCCAGGCCGGGACATCCGGCGCGCTCGCCGAGATCATCCTGCGGGCCAGCGCATGGGCTGAGAACTATTGCCGCCAGGGCGCGCCGGGCAGCCGCTCGCTCTTCGCGCTGCCGCCCGTGGAGCGCTGGGGCTTGCCAGGCGCGCACGCCTGGCGCGAGCCGGATGGCGGCCTGACCGTCCGTCCGGCGCATTTCCCCATCCAGACCGTCACCTCGCTGACCGTCGAGACATCCCCTGGCGCCAGCGCGGCGCTGGACCTGACGCAACTGGAGCTGACCGCCAGCGGCGCGCTGATCGAAGCCCCCGCCGCCGCGCTGGCCGCGACCGTCGCACCCGCAAGCTCGGCCCGCGCCTGGGTGACACTGGGCTACACGGGCGTCATGGCGCAGGGGCCGTCCCTGGCGAGGCGCGACAGGCCCTGGTCTGGATTCTCAGCGACCTGCTGGCGCAGCGGCGCAATCCGACCGGGGCGGCCGCGGTGCGCATGGGCCGCTTCGAGCTTCAGGCCCGCCCGCGCGAGGACCCCAGCGGCGACTCGCTGCTGCTCATCCGCGCCAAAGCCGCGCTGCAGCCCTGGCGGATGGAATGGTAGGCGCGGAACCCATACGGCCTTCGGCCCTGCCCCGCTGGCTCGCGAGGCCCCCGGTCCCCTCAGAGCGGCAGGGCATGGAGCAGGCGCAGTTCGGGGAGCCACCGCTATGAGACACGTCTGCCACGAGCTCCCCCGCTCCTCGTAGGAGCGGCAGCCGGGGTGAGGTCGCTCGCCCCATGCGAACGCAAGAAAGAATGGCGAGCCATGATCTTTACGACCATGCGGATCGAGCGGCCGGAGGGCGCGGTGGTCGCCCGCGGTGTCGCCGTGCTGATCGAGGCGGCGGGCGATGGGGCGGAGCGCCTGGAATCCGATGGCGCGCGGCCCTACGACGAAGTGATTATCAGCACGACACAGGGCGTGCCGTCCCTTCCTCTACAGCGCCGTGACACGCTCTTTGACGAGCGGAACACCGACCCGGAAACCGGCGCGCTGGCCAAATACCGCGTCACCGGCGCAGTCGAGACCTTCGATGGCGACCACCAGGAGGCGCTCTGCGAGCGCGTCGTCGGCGGCTAAACCTAAAGACTACGGCGGGTGAACCCGCGGCTAAGGGCCTGGCTGCCGCGAAGCCCACCTTCGTGGGCTGGGGCGCGACTCCCCGCTCCTGCGAGGAGCGGGGGAGGGCGGAGGAACTCAACTACTATGCCAACGGGAATTACGCTGCCAGGGCAGCCGGATACACTGGGCGCGCTGACGGCGATGCGCAACATCATCCTGGCGGAGTGCCTGGTGGGCGGCTCATCTCCGTTCGCCACGCTCTCCGCCGCCGACGCCACGCGCTACGGCGTCTCGCGCGCTGTCTTCATCGGGCGGCCCAAGGACTTCAGCGACGCCTATCTGCCGCAGCTCCTGCTCTGGATTCCACCAGAGCGCGACCTGCTAGCGCAGGAAGGCGGCGTCATGTTGGAGAGCGCGGGCGGGCGGGCCAGCGCCGAATTCGAGGCGCTCGTCCAGGTCTTTGTGGATATGCGGACGGACTGGTACGCGGGCGAGCAGAAGATCCTGGCGATACGCGACGCGCTCCTGCCCGTGCTGCTACGCCGCGTGCGCCTCGGCGGGACGGTCCCGACCGTCACTGAAAGCGAAGTTCGCGCCGGGCGCGGGCTGGACTACGAGCAGGTCGCTGGCGTCGAGTACCGCTTGTTCGAAGCGCGCTGGATCGTCCGCCAGCAGTGGACGGTCAGCGGCGGGTGGGTGATCTAACGGCGGCGGATGCGCGCCGGTCTGTGAAGGTTGACGCTCTGGATGTCGGTCACGTCGTATCTCCCGCTTGCGATGAACCTGGCGCGGCCGCTCACACTGGCGCGGGCTATGCTATGGCTTGTCGCGGTCCGTGGCGAACGGCAGGGCTGATCCACGGAGCGTCGAGCGCTCAGACGGCGTGCGCTTCCAGCAGGTCCTTCAGGTTGGCGAGGTCGGCTTCAATCTGGCGCTTGATCAAGCGCGCCAGGAGCGGCTCCGCCAGCTTGAAGAAGCCGCCCGGTTCCGCGAGTTGGGTGTCGGTGATTCGTGTCCCGCCCTCAACGCGCTCGAAGGTCACCCGGCTCTCCACAGGGAAAGGCCCCGATGTGGTTTTCTCCGTGAAGCTGCGGTTTGGCTCGTACTCGGTGAACTCGATATCACCTTCGATCCGCCGGCCCAGCAGCGAAATGACAGTTCGGAAGGTGGTACCCACGCCAATCGGCCCCGCCGACGTGATCTTCACTTCCCTGCTCCCTGAAAACCACTTCGGGTAATTCTCCGGGTTGCCCACAAATGCAAAGACCTCCTCGACGGGCCGGTTGATAACGATGCTGAATTCAAGCGTTGCCATGTGACTTGCCTCGTTTCGCCTTAGAGCTCTTGCCACCACTTCACTGGCCGCCTCGTCAAGGCGAGCGGCCCACGCTCCCGCTGGCGCGGGCTCTCGACATGTCGCCGTCCGCTGCGGCTGACGGGGATGAGCCATTTGGCGCCATCCTGTCGCCTCCGCCGCGAACCGCTCACTGGCCGGGCGCTTACGTGTTGACCACCACCTCGTAAACCTCGGCGGAGGTGAGGGCCAGCCCCAGCGGCGCGAAGGTGGCGGTTAGTTCCTGGCGTGCGCTGTCACTGTCCCGCAGCGCGGCTTCGTTCTCCCAGATCGTCACCATTACGGACTTGCCGGCGGCGCGATCCACCAACATCAGCAGACCTTTGGAGCCTGGGGACCGCTGGACGAAGGACACGACACCGTCGGGACCGCCTGCGTTGCGGAGGATTTCCTCCAGCTTGTCGGGAGGAAACCTCATGTTGGTGAGACGGGCGATCATATGGCGCGCTCCTTTGCGTTCTCGTGGCGGCTATACTTCGGCGTGGCGCAACAGGACGGCAAAACGGGTCCAGTTCCACGCGTCCACTTGCTGGCCTGCGCTATGCGGCGGTCAGTGGGGTGCGCGTCCACGCGCCTATGAAGCCTGGGACTTCCAGCGTGGCGCCCAGCGCCACCACTTCCGCGCGCAACCGGTCGACCAGGGTCTCCAGACCGACCTCATCCGTGGTGGCGACCCCTGTGCGCTCCATCAGTGGCAGCATCGAGCGGACCATCTGCTCGGCGAACTTGTAGACAGTCGCATCAGGCCCGCGCTCCACACGCGCGTGCAGGATCATCTGCGGCGCAGGCAGGCCGGCGTCCTGGAAAATCCACCCCAGCTTCCCGCCAATGGAGGGATCGGTCCCGATACGGGCGAAGGTCTGCTCGACCCGCTGGATAGTTGTCTCGTAGAGTTGGCAGACTGGCTCCAAATAGGTTCTGTCTTTGAAAAAGCCTTCCTGGAAAGCTACGATTCCGCCCGGCTTCACGCAGGCGCCCAGATGGCGGAGCAGCCGCGCCGGGTCGGCGTTGTACTGCAATACCAGGCGACCGATCAACGCGTCAACGGGCGCGTCCAGCGTGAGATCATTCAGATCGTGCGCCAGAAAGTGGACGTTCTTGAGGCCAGCCATAGCTGCGCGCTGGCGCGCCACCTCGATGGCCTCCGGGGAGATGTCCACCCCGATGACCTCGCCCCCGGTCCCACCAATCGCGCCGCCAGGAAGGCCACTTCGCCGGCGCCGCACCCGGCGTCCAACACACGCATGCCGCTCGCGATCCCCGCCAGGCGCAGGACATGCTCGGTCAAGTCGCCCATGAACCAGCCCAGGCTGATAAGGCGGTCGAGCTCGTCCCTTTCATGTCCGAGGGCGTAGCGGAAGGGACGGTTAGATGATTCTTGCGCCATCACGCGCTCCTTTCGACATGTCGCGCAGTTGAGAAACGCTGTCTGTACTCATGTTCACTGGCGGCTATGGGCGGCGCAGGCGGCGCAAGCGAGAGCGTCCGTCCGCCAGCGCCGCGAACCGCTCACTGGCTGAGGCGTCTATGACCGGGTCACAGTGTTGTAGACCTCCGTGGAGACGACGACCAGCCCCAACGAAGCCGCCTGGCCCAATACCTCCTTGCGGAGCGCGTCGCTGGCTTGCATCGCGGCCTCAGTCTCCCAGACGGTGTTCATCACGATCTTGCCGGTGGCGGTGTCCACAAAGGACAGCGCATCCTTGAAGCCTGGGGACCGTTTGACGGCCTCCAAACTGGGCGTGAGTATCCGGTGGGCGATCTCCTCCAGCTTGTCAGGAGGACATTGGGCCGTGGTAACCCGTGCGAACATATGTCTCGTTCCTTTCGGCGCGGCGCGGCGCGAAAGCGCGCTGAAACTCCAAACCTACTTGAACAGGGTCGTCACCTGCCAGATGGTCGTCTTGAGGTCCGCTGGAAGCGCGATCCCCAGGCGCCGCATCGCGGGCATCGCGACGGTGGCGATGAAGGTATCGTAGGCGGCTTGTGACTCCCAGACGTCTACGGCCCGCAATACCACCCTCCATTGGCCCTTCGATGTGTACCAACTCTCCCGTCGCGACACCGCTCACACCCATCTCGCGCGCTACCGCCGCCGACTGTTCCGGCGATAGACCGGGAATCTCCATGAGAACCGCGATCGCCATGGTTGTGCTCCTCTCCTCTGCGTCAACGCCGCCAGATCCTCGCCGAAACATGCGGCCCCTACCCCGCGCTACTCTCGGTCAGTGGCCACGCGCTCCACGACTCGCCCGCTCTGGCTCGCCAGACATCCAGGCGCAATGGCGCCTCGGTTCCAGCGAATCTCGATCTGACATTCCACCTACCTGGGTCCCCTCGTGGCTGGCTCCGGCGGGAGATCTACCGCCTCAACGATCCGGGTGAACGGCGCTCGCGCTCGCTCATTGACCGCCGCGACAACGGCCTCATCGTTGGCCTCAAACAGACACAGACAGCGCGCCTCGCCTGGCACAAATAACCCGTGGAGGTAGCGCACGGGCGTTCCGTGAGCCGTAAGGTCGGAACACACCCTCATGGTGGCGCGCTGCATGGCCGCCAGCCCGTCCAACGTGATCCCTGGGAGGTCGCGATCCACCAGGTAAACTGCCATTGGCGCGCCTCCTCCCACCGCGCTTCGCGGGAGCGCCTGCCACCATGAACATCCAATACACCAGACCCACCCCTCGGGTAAGGTCACTCGGTCATACAGCGCCGATACAAAAGCGATACACGCTCAGCCCCGACGATGAGGCCGGCGCGCTTTTCCACCTCCATCAGCCGCGCGAAAGTGTGAGATGGAAGCTATTCTTTCCGCTGGGGAGGGCCTATACTACATAAGTATTCGTGTGTCCCGTATCAACCTACTCCTGTGGCAGGAAAGGAGAGGGAGATGGACCCGGAGATTTCGTTTGGCCGCTGGCTGCGCTGGCGTCGCCGCGCGCTCGATCTGACCCAGGATGCGCTGGCGCGGCGCGTTGGTTGCTCGGTTATCACCATTCGCAAACTGGAGGCCGATGAGCGGCGCCCCTCCGCGCAAATCGCCGCGCGGCTCGCGGACAGCCTGGAGGTGCCAGCGGCCGACCGCGTGACTGTGGTGGCCTTCGCCCGCGCCGGTCCGCCACTGGACCCATCGTTTGCGTCGCCCGACGGGAGCTTGCCCTGGCGAGCCCCGCCGCGCCCGACCAGCAACTTGCCCGCCCCGCTCACGCGGCTCATTGGACGGAAGCCAGAGGTCGCGGCGGTACGGAATGCGCTGCGGCGTGGCGACCTGCGCCTGCTGACCCTGATCGGCCCGCCAGGGATTGGCAAGACCCGCCTAGGTCTCGAGGTGGCGGCGGACGTTCGCGACGCGTTCGCTGACGGGGTATACCTGGTCGCGCTGGCGTCAGTCAGCGACCCCACGCTGGTCACGGTGACCATCGCGCAGACAATGGGCGTGCGTGAGACCGGTGATCAGCCACTGGACGTCCTTCTGCGCCAGTATCTCCGCGCGAAGCGTCTCCTGGTCTTGCTCGACAACTGCGAGCACCTGGTGGCGGCCGCGCCAGACGTGGTCGCATTGTTGGAGGCGTGCCCTCGATTGCAGATCCTGGCGACGAGCCGTGCGGCGCTGCGTGTGCAGGGCGAGCGGCTGATTCCCGTTCCGCCGCTGGCGCTGCCCACTCTGGCGCCGCTTCCAGCGCTTCCGGCGCTGGCCCATACGCCCGCCGTGGCGCTGTTCATCGAGCGGGCGCAAGCTGTTCACCCCTCCTTCGCCCTCACCGAGGAGCATGCGCCTGCGGTCGCGGCGATCTGCGCCCGGCTGGAGGGTCTACCCCTGGCGATCGAACTGGTCGCGGCGCGGGTTGACCGCTTCACGCCACAGGCGCTGCTGGAGGGGTTGGACCATCAGCTCACATTGCTGGCCGAAGGCTCACGCGACCTGCCACCACGCCACCGGAGTCTGCGCGCCGCGATCGGCAGGAGCGACGACCTGCTCGCTCCTGCCGAACGGCGTCTCTTTAGACGTCTGTCCGTCTTCGCTGGGTCTGCCACGCCCGAGGCCGTCGAAGCAGTATGCGCGGCGCCCGCGGAAGCGGAGGCGCTGGGCGCCGACCTGCTCGATACGGTGGCAGCGCTGGTGGACCACAGTCTGCTGTGGCGGCGTGAAGAGACGAACGGCGAGGTCCGCCTCAGTCTGCATTACGTTATCCGCGAGTACGCGCTGGAGCGGCTGGAGGCGAGCGGTGAGGCCGATGCGCTGCGCCGGGCCCATGCGACATACTATCTGCGGTTGGCGGAGATGGCCATACCGGAAATATGGGGTTCGGGCCAGATAGCGTGGCTGGAACGGCTGGAGAACGAGCACGACAACCTGCGCGCCACATTGGGCTGGGCGCGGGATCGTGAAGAGCTGGAGCTGGGATTGCGGGTCGCGGTCGCTCTCTGGCGCTTCTGGACTGTGCGCGGCTATCGCAGCGAGGGAAGAAGCTGGCTGGAGGAATTGTTGGTCAGGACGTCGCTGGCCTCGGGCCAGTCGGGCGCGAGCGCTCCTGTGGGACTCTACGCGCTTGGCCTCGCTATGGCGGGCTATCTGGCGTTCTCGTGGGTGGATGACGTTGCCACGTGGGCGCTGGCGGCGGCGCAAATGGAGGCGGGTCTGGCGCTGGCGCGCCAGGTGGATGACAGGCAAGCGACCGCCTTCGCGCTCATCGGATTGGGCGACCTGGCCATGCGCCGCAGAGATCTGGAGCAGGCGGCGGCGCGCTATCAGGAGGCGCGGGAGATCGGGGCCGGGTTGGTCAGTCTGCGAGCTATCAATCTCGGCCATGCGGTGATCGGCTTGGGCCTTGCCGCCTACAGGCGGGGTGACTGGGCGCAGGCGTCGGTTCATGCCGAGGAGGCGCTTGCGTTCGGCCAGGAGTCAGGGGACCCTGATTTTACGGCTGCATGCAATCAGTTGTTGGGGTGGATCGCGCTCCGCCAGGGCCACCTAGAGCTGGCTGCGGCGCAGTTGCGGAAGACGCTGGTCCAATTCTGGATGGTAGGCAACCGGGCGCACGTCACGGATGTCCTGGATAATCTGGCGCTGACCGCCGCCGCGGCGGGACAGGCGGAGCGGGCGGCGCGGCTGCTGGGAGCGAAAAGGGCGCTGCTTGAGTCGATCGGGATGCCACAACTACCGGCGGCAGGGGCCGTGACCGACCGGACAGTCGTCGCGGCGCGCGACGCGCTCGGCGAAGAGCGCTGGATGGCGGCGTTCGTGGCAGGTGGGGCGCTCACCACTGAGGAGGCGATCGCCGAGGCGCTCAGCGCGGACGGCTGATGCGCCACACGGTCTAGGAAGCGACCGGTGTGTACATATCATGTCCGTCAATCACCGATTTTGTGTAACGCTTGTGCGTTTGCGCCGCTTCGATGAGAAAGGTCCGCTCGACCTCCGAGCCGCGCGCGAGGATATAGGGCGCCCGCGGGTCGGCGCGCACCAGAGCGGCGTAGGGCGCGTAGCGCGTCAGCCCCGGCCGCCCATAATCGTTCACTACCGCGCAGATCGCGCGCTCGCGCGTCGCGAAGTTCAGCACATCGCAGGTCCAGTAATCGGCATAGTAGCGCGTGATGCCGTGGCTGAGCAGGGCGCTGGCGAAGCGGGTATCGCGCGCGTCGGCCGCCGCCGCGTCGGGCGCGCCCCGGAACGCGGCCACCGTCCCGAACGCCAGGCTGGCCGCCAGCCCCGCCAGCAGCGCGGCCCGCCAGCCATCGCGGAGCCACGCGCCTGGAACCCACTCCAGCAGCGGCCAGAGCAGCGCCGGGGTCAGAATCAGCATCCCGATCATGTAGCGGCCAGAATAGGGGTTGTTCGCCGCGGTCGCGCTGAAGAGATAGCCCGCCAGCGTCAGCCACCCAGCCAGCGCCAGCGCCAGCCGCGCCGCATCCCGCGCTCCCGTTTCTCCCGCCGCCACGCTGACTCCCCCTCGCCCCGCAGGGAGAGGAGGCCGGGGGGTGAGGCCCCGCGCCGCTCGCCACGTCGCCCGTCCCAGCAGCGCCAGATACGCCACGCTCCAGCCGCCGCCAAGGATGACAGCCATCAGCGTCGCGCCGCTCGGTGGTCCGTAGAGCGGCAGCGCGCTGAGGGGATACTGCGCGGCGAGACCGGTCACCTGGGGCAGCGTGTAGAGCAGCGTCGCGTCGAACTGCCTGATGAGCAGCGGCAAGCCAGTCGCGCCGCGGGCGTTGAGCGAGTGGTGGAGGCCGAGGAAAACGGCGAGCGGGTTCTGCGCGAGCGGCGAGGTCACCGTATAGAGGATGGCGGGTAGCAGGCCAGCCACCAGCCCGGCGATGGGCGCGGCCACGGCCCAGCTCCGCAACTCACGCCAACAAGTCGCCGCGATCAGCAGACCGCTGGCGAGCACGAACGGCGCGATGATCGCATAGGTGTAGAGCCCCAGCCCGGCCAGCAGCCCCCATCCGGCGTAGGCGGCGTAGCGCCACGCCCACCGCGCGCGGTGGGCGTCCGCCGCCGGCGGAGGCGTGAGCGCCAGCCAGGACGCCAGCGCCACCAGCAGCGCCCCAAACGCCAGCGTCTCCGCCTTGCCGCCATCGGCGAGCAGTTGGATGCGCAGTGTAAAGGGTGTCCCGACAACGAGCGCCGCCAGCGCCACCAGCGCCACCCGCCGCGAATAGAGCAGCCGCGCTAGCCAGGAGACACCGACCATGAAGGCGGCGTAGAGCGCGATCATGCCCAGGCGCAGCGACGCAATCGAGACGCCTGCCAGATGGAACGCCAGCCCGCCGAGGTAGGCTTCGCCCACGCCCATGTAGTTCTGGCCGTAGAGGTAGATGGGGCGGTCGCCACGCGCGAAGATGTGCAGCGCCTCCAGGCCCATCGCGCTCTCTTCGCTATTGGTATGCGGCCAGCCGGCCAGGACCAGCGCCAGCCGCACGGCGACGCCAGTCAGGATGAGCGCGGCCGTCGCCAGCGCATACCCATGGCGCCGGACGAAGTCCTGAAGTCCGGACGGCGTCACGCCCACTCCTCGACTACGCGGAATACTCGCGATCATGCCTGCCTTGCCCATAGCCACCGTTCCAGCCCACTTCTGGAGCCGCCTGCCCATTATACCGCCCACTCCGCGCCGCGCGCAGAACATCCACGTCCCGCTCCAGACGGAGCGAGCGGCGTCTGGTGATAGGATAAACCAGACACGAATGGCGTTATCTGGATAGTTGGGATGTGGCATGGACGTTACCGAGCGTATGGATGCGCCAGTCGCGCGGGTCATGACGTGGAACGTCCTCGCGGGCGGCTGGCCACGACTGGATGCCATCGAGGCCGTCATCCGCGACGCGCGGCCGGATGTCATCGGCATGCAGGAGATCCTGCCAGACGCGCTGGACGCCCTGGCGCGGCGGCTCGACATGCGACCACTCAGCGCGCCATCGCTCAGCGGACGTGGCTCGCCGGTCGGGCTGCTCAGCCGCTGGCCCGCGCGCGTCGCCGCCACACATGCCAACGTCCCGCTGCGCAACGCGCTGCTGGAGGCCGAGATTGCCCCGCCGGGCGCGCCGCCCATCCGCGTCGCGGTCGTTCACCTCGCCGCCGCCTACAGCGCCTGGCGCGCGGGCGAGGGCGTGCGCCTGCGCGAGATCGGCCTGGCGCTGGCGCGCATCGCGCCGGAGCCCGACCGCCAGCGGCTACTGCTGATGGGTGACTTCAATAGCCTGGCGCCAGGCGAGGACATACTGGCGGCGCGGCTGCTGCTGCGCGCGGCGGATAACGACGCCGAGCGCGCGCAGGGCGCCGAGCTGGACGGCCTGCCCGGACTGGCGAAAGTCCTCCCACCGCCGCTGCGCCCAGTGGGAGACGCGCTGGTGGCCGCCGCGCGCTGGGCTCCTGTCGCACGCCTCTTTGATAGCGCGACCGGTGTATACATTCCACGCGCCGTCGTCGCCACCACACGCGCCAGCGGGCTGGTGGACCTCGCCGCCGCCGTCCAGCCTGACCCGCGCCTGCGCCCGATGACCTGCCCCTCGGATGAGCCCGCGGGCCGAATTGATTACCTCTTCGCCAGCCCCCCACTGGCCAAAGCCCTTCTCGGCTGCGAGACCCTGACGGACGCGCCCGCGCGCCCGGTCACCGCCGCCTCTGACCATCGCCCCGTGCTGGCGGCGCTCGGGCTCACCTCCTGAGCGTCACGTTCCGCTGGACGGTGGGCGACCTTGCGGCGGGCGCAGACACACAGGCCCAGCCAGGCCGCACCGTAGCGCACGCCGGTCACTAGCGGGCCGCTCAGTCCGCGAACAGCGTCTCTGACTCGGCGCTCATGTAGACGCCGAGGCGCGAGGCCTCCTGTTCGATCCCGTCGCGGACGGCGCGTGAGAGCAGCATGAACGGTTCCACGACGATCGCCAGACGCGCTTGCTTGACCTTGTAGCTCCACACGCCGACCACCGCCCCGCCCACCAGGACCACCGGCGCAATCCAGCCCTGCTGGCTGTACACACGCCCTTTCCGTTCAGCCGGGAGCGCCGCTTCACGCTCACGCCGCATGCCCAGTGTGTAGGGATCAAAGCCTGGCAGCAGACGGACTGTCGTGCTTGGTGTAGTGTTCTGGAGGACATGGGCGTCGGCGTGTAGCGCCCAGGCGTCCCAGCCCTCGATGGACACTGGGGTCAGGTCGTCGCCCAAGGCGCGAAAGAGTTTCCTGGCGTCAGCCCGCGCCATTCCCCACCAGCTGGCGAAGTCACCCGGCGTGGCCGGGCCGTAGGCGTACAGGTAGCGGCGCACGGTCTCTAATCTGGCGTCTTCCGTGTCGAGCCGCGGGAAATCGCCCAGCCACTGGCGCGGGCTGACGAAGGTGACATTTTGGCCGGCGCTGCGACCAAAAATCAGATGTCCCTGATACGCGCCCGGCTTGAGCATCGTTCCATAGCCGCCAGGCAGCTTTTCGCGCAGGTGAGGGCGTCCGCTATGCTGGGCCACGGCGACAGCCAGTTGCTCGCGCGTCATGCCGTCACCAGTCAGTGTGACCCGAAAGCCATCCAGAATGGCGTTCATGTCATCCGCCGTGAGCCCGTACGCTGTGAGCCAGCGTTCGCTGCGAAAGTGGCCGAAGGCGCCAAACGCCGCCAGATATACCGGGTAGTCGACGGTCGAGATCAGGTGTAGCGTCCAGCGCATGGCCCAGGTCTTAACGAGTGTCCGTTCCGTCCAGAGGGCGGCGCGCACATCGCCGCTCTCCAGTCCGTCAATGCGCGCCGCGGCAGCGAGCTCCGCCGACGAGAGGACCTGCGCATGCAGGCCACACGTCCGGCTCACCACAGCCAGCAGTTCATCACGCGCGGCGCGTTCCTCAAGAAAATGACGCCGCGTCCGGAACGCCAGCGCCTGCGGCCAGGTCAGCTCTACCATTCGTGTATGCCCTCGTGCGCCATCATACCATGCGTGCGGTGTAGGGAGATCAAGCGCGCTGCGCTCGAAGCGGCCGCTCTATTGAGCGATGGGTTGGGTGTGGCGCGCCACCACTATCAATCCCGTTCTGGACTGCGCGGCTAGAGTGGAAACCCGCGCGCGTCGGGTACCTGCGCGGCGCGGTCGAAGAGCGCAAGTTCGGCGGCGTCTGGCGCCTGAAAGAGGGCCGCCCATTCTTCGAGGTGGGCGCGACCGATGACAACTGTCCCATACGCGGCGGGGTTCTGGTTGCGCGCGTCGAGGCGGCGCCATACCTCCTCCAGCGGAGGGTTGAGGTAATAGCAGTCAATCGGGACGCCGAGGGCGTGGGCTTCGGCGCGCTTCTGGTCACGCTCGGCGCGGCGCCAGAAGCCATATTCCAGGATGACGCTCTGGCCTATCGCCAGCAGTGCGAGCGCTAGCCGGGTGAGTTGCGCCTCAAGACGGTCGCGAAATGCGTCGTCCCAGTGATCAATCCCCAGGTCCGTCATCCACTCGTCCGGGCAGAGGCGCACCGCGGGCATGGCTGTCTCCAACCGCCGGGCGAGCGTCGTCTTGCCCGCGCCTGGCAGCCCGCAGAGGATGATCAGGCGGGGATGAGCCGCCGCCGCGACGCGAGCAGACATAGCGTACCCTTTCCCAATACCATCACCGCGCCAGTTGGCGCGAACGCGCGCCGTACCATAGGCGTAGTATGGTTGATCGAGTCCGTCTCCTGGCGGGAGACTGACGAAAGGGCAAGGTCATCGAATGGGTCGGTTCAGAAACTACTGGATCTATAGCGCTGGTCTCGCCATTACCTGGGCGATCATCCTCACAATCGCGACATCAATCCACGGCGCCCGGGGCGTCGGGCCGTACTGGCTGGTCTTCGGCGGCTACGCCATTGGCTGGGTATCCACGACCATCGCCCGCTATATCTACCCGCCGCCGCGCCGTTGGGGCGCGACCCGGGGCTAGGCGCCGCGTCGCATAAAGTCCACCACCACGCGCGCCAGCTCCTCGCCTCGGTCCTCCTGGAGGAAGTGGCGGGCGCCGGCAATGGTCACATGCGGCTGGCCCGCCGCGCCGGGAATCACGTCCTGGAAGGGTTTCTCGGCCCCGCGTGTGATGCGGTCGCCGTCGCTGAAGGCCGTCAGGAACGGCTTCTCGAAACGCTGGAGCGCAGCCCACGCCCGGCGGTTGGCCGCGCTGGCCGGGTCATCGGGGGTGATGGGAACGAGCAGGGGAAACTGGCGCGCGCCCGCCTTGTAGCGCTCATCGGGGAAGGGCGCGTCGTAGGCGGCGACGACTTCCGGCGCAAGCTCGGTCGCGCAGCCCTGACGCACAACGTTCCCCACATCCAGCGCCGCCCCGGACTGCGACGCTTCCCGCCAGGCGTGGAACGCGCGTGGCATCGGCTGGTCGCCGGTGGGCAGGGCGGTGTTGGCCGCCACGACCCGCGCGAAGCGCTCGGGATGCTCCGCCACGAGGCGCAGACCAATCAGCCCGCCCCAGTCCTGCCCAACCAGCGTCACCTCGCGCAGGTCCAGCCCCTCCAGCGCGCCACGCATCCAGTCTACATGGAGCTGATAGGTGTAGTCCTCGCGCGCGGCGGGCTTGTCTGAGCGGCCAAATCCGACCAAATCCAGGGCGATAGCGCGATAGCCCGCCGCGGTGATGACGGGAATCATCTTGCGGTAGAGGAAGCTCCAGGATGGCTCGCCGTGCAGCAGCAGCACAGGCGCGCCGTCGCGTGGCCCCTCATCTACATAGTGGACACGAATCCCCTCGACCGTCAGGTAATGCGGCGCGAAGGGGTAGCCGGGCAGGTTGTCAAACCGCGCATCAGGTGTGCGCAAGAGGTCCACGGCGCGCTCCTCACCACAGGCCCGGCGAGCGATGCCGCCGGTCCAATCTTCTGTGGTCAGTGTAGCGCGCCGTGGACCTCTCAGGCTAGCGCGAACGTATTAGCGCACGCGACTGGGGACCAGGCGGCCGGACTTGTCCTCGTCCTCGATGCGGGCCTCCTCGTGATACTCGGCGTCAGTGTTGACCTTCCACTGGTCGTAGCTGGTCCCGTTGGCGATATTGCGCGCCACCAGCAGCGCCGTCATCATCGAGTGGTCCTGGTTATTGTAGTGGTGCATGCCGTTGCGGCCGACGAGATGCAGGTTCGGCAGCGTGGGCGTCAGGTAGTCATGAATGACCGCCAGATCGTGCTTGTACGTGTCGTCATAGACCGGGTAGGCCTTGGGCTGGCGCACTACGACGCCCCACATCACCTCGTCAGGCTTGATCATGCCGAGCTGCGCCATCTCGCGCGTGCCCAGCGCGACCAACTCCTCATCCGTAGAGGACCACAGGCCGTCACCTTCGAAGCAGAAGTACTCCAGGCCGACGCAGGTCGTGTCCTGGTCCGGCACCATGTAGGGGCTCCAGGCCTTGAAGTTCTGCATGCGGCCAACCTTCACGGCCGGGTCGTGGATGTAGATCCAGTTGTCGGGGAAGACGTCCTTCTTGCGCAACACCAGCGCGACGGTCAGGAAATCGCGGTACTTCAGGTCATCGGCGGCGGCGACCACCTGCGATGGCATCGCCGGCTCCAGCTTGTGGATCAGCTCGCGAATCGGCAGCGTCGAGATGAAGTGCGCGCCGGTGACCTCGCCCGTCTGGCCGGAGGCCGTATCGCGCACCGTGACGCTGGTCACACGGCTGCCGTTATGGTGGATGGTGACCACTTCCTGGCCGAGGGCGACGATATTGCCGCCCGCGCGCAGCTTCTCGGCTGTGCGCTCCCACATCTCGCCCGGGCCGCGCCGTGGGTAGCGGAACTCGTCAATCAGCGTCTTGATGACCGCGCCGCGGTCGCCCCTGGCCTTCTTCTGCGGCAGCAGCGCGTTCTTGATGGCCGAAGAAAGGTCGAGACCCTTGATGCGCTGCGCGGCCCAGTCAGCGGATAGCTCGGAGCAGGGGATGCCCCAGACCTTCTCGGTATACGTCTTGAAGAAGATGCTGAAGAGCCGGTGGCCGAACTGATTGGTCACCCACTCCTCCAGAGAGCGCGGATTGCGCGTCGGGAAGAGTTTCGCCCAGGCGTAGCTGGAGATCGACCGCACCGTCTCAACCGGCCCCATGTTGAACAGCGCGTTGCCGGCTTTCAGCGGATAGTCAAAGTACTTGCCGTTGTAGAAGATGCGCGAGAGGCGGCCGCGGGTGAGGAGCTCATCGCCCAGGATCTCGGTCCAGAAGTCCTCGACTTCCTGGCTCTTGGAGAAGAAGCGGTGGCCGCCAATATCGAAGCGGTAGCCGTTGCGCTCCTCGGTGCGCGAGATGCCCCCGACGAATTTCGGGTCTTTCTCCAGCACGACCGTCGGCACATGGTAACGCATCAACTCATACGCGCCAGTGAGGCCCGCTGGACCGGCGCCCATAATCACCGTACGCTTGGACGCGTCATAGATGGGCTGGCTGGCGTCCGCGCCAGCGGCGGGCGTAACTCCATCGGCATGCTGATCGTAAGGCGCGGAGAGCGTAGGGTCCACCCGGAAATCCTCCTGGTGGGGCGTCTCTCGCCTGTTCACCGCGAGCGCCCCGTTAGTTCGTGTATCCGCATCGCGTCATATCACCAGCGCGCCTACCGGGCGTCCACGCCCATGCGGAGCGCCGCACTCGTTCCTGTGCGTCTGGGTATGTTGTGCTTTGCCGTTCTACGTAGAATAACGCAAGTCCTCCGCCAGCGTATCATGCGCGCGCGAATCTGCGATACTCTAATGGGACTTCGGGCGCCTCCTTCAGGTTTCAGTCGCCTCTCGCTGGCGCGATAGTAGTGTCCCTGCCGCGCCTCGTTGCGCGACGGCCTGCCGTGAGGTGTGCAAACATGGGCCTGTTTGATGCCCGGTTTCTGGCCTACCTGGCGGTGGCGGCGCTGCTGATCGTCACACCGGGGCCGGATACCGCGCTCGTCACGCGCAACGCGCTACAGGCGGGCCGTCGCGCGGCGGCGTTCACCACCCTGGGCATCGCGGCGGGCAGCGCCATCTGGGCGGTGGCGTCGGCCGGCGGGGTAGCGGCGCTATTGGCGCAGTCGGCCCTGGCCTTCACGGTCTTCAAATTCGCCGGGGCCGCGTACTTGATCTGGCTCGGTCTGCGGAGCCTGTTCGCCGGCTTACGCGGTCCCAGGCCCGCGCCCAGCGCGCCGGACGCCGCCAGCGCCGCGCCACGCGACGTCCCGCCGCTGGCTCCGCTGGCAAGCCTGCGTCAGGGCCTGCTGAGCAACCTGCTGAACCCGAAGGCGGGCGCGATCTTCGCTACGGCGCTGCCGCAGTTCATCGCGCCTGGCGACTCGCCCGCGCGGTTGCTGCTGATGCTCACCGCCTACGAGACGGTTCTCCTGGTCTGGCTGAACCTCTACGCCGCGGCGGTCAGCCGCGCGGGGCGCAGCCGCATGGGCCAGCGCGCGCGCGGGTGGCGCTGGGCCGGGTAACGGGCGTGGCGCTGGTGGCGCTGGGCGCCCGTCTGGCGCTGGAGCGCCGCTAGCGTTCCCTAGCGGCGCGGATCATGCGGCGCGAGGAAGCGAGAGGGAACGAGAGGAAGCGAGACGATGCGCGAGCTACGGGTGGCGCTGCTACAGATGGCGGCGCAGGGCGCGGACCAGGAGGCGAACGCGGCGCAAGCCGAGGCGTTCTGCCGCCGCGCGCAAGCGATGGGCGCTGACATCGCCCTCTTCCCCGAGATGTGGAATATCGGCTACCAGCCCTACGCCGAGCAGGCCGATACGCCCGAAACTGATCTCTGGCGCGCGCCGGAGCTCTGGGCCGCGGGCGAGGCCTCTCTCTGGGAAACGTCCCGCGCGGCGCGCGAGCGCTGGCAGGCCCAGGCCACCCCGCGCGACGGCGCCTGGGTTAACCGCTTCCGCGCGCTGGCCCGCGAGCTGAATATGGCCATCGCCGCCACCTACCTGGAGGCGTGGCCCGGCGCTCCACGCAATAGCGTCTCGCTCATTGACCGCCATGGCGCGCTCAACCTGACCTACGCCAAGGTCCACACCTGCGCCTTCGGCCTGATGGAGGCGGCGCTGACGCCCGGAGACAGCTTTCCCGTGGCTCCGCTGGATACCGCGCAGGGGCCGGTCCAGGTCGGCGCGATGATCTGCTACGACCGTGAGTTTCCCGAGAGCGCGCGCCTGCTCATGCTGGGCGGCGCCGAGGTCGTCCTGGTCCCCAACGCCTGCGAAATGGACACACACCGCATCCGCCAGCTGGCGACGCGCGCCGTCGAGAACATGGTCGCCGTGGCGCTGACAAATTATGCCGCGCCCCAGGAGAACGGCCACTCCATCGCGTACGGTCCCATCGCCTATGACAGGAACGGGACACGCGAGACGCTGGTGATCGAGGCCGGCGGCGCCGAGGGGGTCTATATCGCGACCTTTGATCTCGACGCCATCCGTGACTACCGCCGCCGCGAGTCCTGGGGCGACGCCTTCCGCCGCCCCGACCTCTACGGACCCCTGGCGAACCTGGAGGCCGCGGAGCCCTTCGTGCGGGTCAATCGTCGCGGCGAGCCGTTCAGGCGCCCGCGGACGCCTGAACGCGCTGGCGGGCCTAGCCTGTCAACTGTCGAGCCCTGAGACATACAGCGTGACCGACGTCATGCTGTTGGGCGCGCCCATCAGCGGCATATGTTGATCGTTGACCAGCACGGCGTAGAAGGTATGCCAACCCGGAGTGATGGCTTTGAGTGAGACCTCCTGCGTCGTGTCTCCGGCCATGGTCAGCATGTTCGACATCATCGGCTGATCCAGGAAGATGTGCCAGTGGCCGACGCCATCCACGTTATCCTTGCCAAAACAACTCCCGCACAGCGCAAAGTCGCTGACACTCACGCTCATGAAGAACGAGGCGCCGCCCACCGTAGCGCCGCTGGCCGGCGAGGTAATGGTCACAGCAGGCGAAGCAGGGTAGGCAACTGGAGCCGGCAGCGGCAGGTATGAGCCGGCATAGGTGAATGGGATGTTGACGGCGGCGGACATGATCATGCTGTGGTCGTTGTTCGCCGGCACGATTGTCAGGGTATGCGCTCCAGGCATCAAACCGACCATGCTAATCGTATCGGTCCCTGGGTTGTGCAGCGGCGTCATATCAACCAGGCGGCCGTCGAGCATCTCGTGGTAGTGGCCGATCTGGGGCAGGTTGGGTGTGCCCGCGAAGGCGGCGTCCAGCTTATAGCCGTTAGCGACAACACTCAGGGCGAGGGTGGGTGTGGTCACCACCTGCCCAGGAACTGGCGCCAGCACTTGTAAACTCACGGCGTCGCCGATCCCAGGCGGCGGGTTACCAGACGCCGCCGCCGTCCGGTTCGGCAATCCAAACAAGATGGCCACAACGGCCACAATCGCGACCATCAACATGATCTTGACACGAGCGCGAGCGATGATCTCCATCATCTCTGACCTCCTCGCGGGATGCGCTTTCTCCGAAGCGGGATAAAGCCGCATCACCAGCGAACATCTCTTTTCAGTCCGCGCGGCGCGTGCGAGGTCAGCGAGCGTCTCATCAGGTTCATCACAAGCGCGCGCCACGTGTACCGAGCGCCGCGCAATGTCTTCCGCCGAACTGTTCCCGGCCCCCGCGCATTCACCGCGGCATTGGCGTGTGGTATGCGTTCACGTGTCGCGGAATGCGGTACAGAAACCGCGCGGCGACGCGCCCGGCCACACCCTGTCCAATGCTGACGCAAGTGTGCCATGCTCCGTCCGCGCATTCCGTAGCCGGGACTACGTCTGGCAGAGATGGTATCTGCGCTCGTCCAGCGCGCCGCGCTCCCAAACTGAGCATGCTGTAGCGGCGTGCGCGCCTCACTCGTCATAGGGTGTATGTCTTGCGGAAGCGACGCGGATAGCATAGGCTTTAGCGTTGGGACTACCTGGCCGGGCGGAAAGACGCGACGCGCCGGGCTCCTCACGGATCGGAACCGATTATCCCGCCTCTGAATACAAACCCGACAGCCGACGAATTGGGAGCGTACCGCCTTGTTTAGCGAGCGCAATCTGCACGGCGATCAGCCGGCGCGCCGCATCTTTCGCTTTGGCCAGCGCATCACCGGCGCTGATATCCCCGCCGCCCCTGGGCGTGCGCGCGGCATGGCGGATGGCCCGCTGGGACGGCTGCGCGGGGCGCGGCTCCAGGCGCGCGGCCAGGTCGCCTGGCTGCTGCTGAGCCCGGGGGATTTGCGGCGCGAGACGCGCGCAGTTCCGCTCAACGACGGGCAGGATTCCGCTCCAACCTCCGATACGCTTGAGCTGCGCGGCGGTATGCGCGTCCGCTGCCATGAGGGCTATGTCGGCCGCCTCGCCGGGCTAGTGATTGATCCCACCCAGGGACTGGTGACCGACTTGATCGTCAAGGTCCGCGCCGACGCGATGGCCGACGTTCACCTCACCAGCGACCCGATGTTCAAGCTGGGGCCGGCGCAGGGCGCGCTGGCGCTAGTTTCTCCCGCCTGGGCGGTCTCAGCCGCCCGCGCGGAGAGCGCGCTTCCCTTCCTCGGCGGCCAGTTGACCCTGACGCTGGATGCCACTGTGGAGCAGATCGCCTCGGCCGGGCAGGTGCGCTCGGATGGCCAGATCGCCAGCGAGATCTGGCGCCTGTTCGGAGAGAACCCGGCTATCGCGCCCTATGTGGGCCGCCTGCGCCTCGACGTGCGCGGCGGCGATGTCACCCTCCTCGGCTCACTGCCTACCAGGCGCCACCGCGCTTCCGCTGAGCAGGACATCTGGCACGCCCCCGGCGTCATCGCCTTCCACAACGAAGTGACGGTGGAAGGCTAGACCGGCTCGGCCGCCTGGATTGCGCGGCGCGTTCCCCTCAGGCGTAACGCTCGTCGATTGGGACGACGGCGCTCTCATGCGCAGCGGACCACGCCGCGGCTTCCATCACGGCGATGTTGCGCCGCGACGCGCGCGGGTTGATCGCCAGTTCTTCCGCGGCGAGCAGGTGGTTGGCGAGGTTGCGGTGGAAGGGCCGCTCCGGCGCGGGCGGCAGCGCCAGACGCTCCTCAGCGATCAGCCCGGCCGCGTCGCGCGTCGCCAGCGTGACCAGCGGCGGCGCCTCGGAGGGAGACAGACGCTCCTCGATCAGGTCTCCATTCCACTTGCGCGTATTCACCGACTCATGCCGCCAGTGGGCGGTGATCGCGCCGCGCGTGCCCAGCGCATACCACTTCGGTTTAAGCGCGGCGGCGATATCGGAATGGATGAACGAGACCTCGCGGCCATCCCGGTAGCGAATGGCGATGCTGGCCTGGTCGGCGTTGGTCACATCGCGCCAAACGCGCTTGTGGCTGCTCGCGCGCACGTCGGCGATTGGCCCCGGCAGCAGTGTCAGCGCCCAGTCGAGGTAATGCGAGCCCCAATCATAGAAGACCCCGCCCGAGACGGGCTCATGTGAATGCCAGTAATCGCAGGGGTGTCCGTAGCCGCCAATGAAGAGTTCTACGTGAAACAGATCTCCGGCCCGTCCATCAGCGACGGCGCGCTGAATAGCGAGAAAATCGGGGTCCCAGCGGCGGTTCTGATAGCAGGTGAGCGTCAGCCCGCGCGCCTCCGCCTCCTCGATCATCTCGTCGGCCTCGGCCGTCGTGATGCTGAACGGCTTCTCCACCACCACGCTCTTGCCCGCCCGTAGCAGCCGCAGCGCCAGGCTGGCGTGCAGGTTGGGCGGCGCGCCGACGATCGCCGCGTCGATCCCCTCATCCGCGATCACCGCTTCAATGTCCGTCACGCCGCGCGTCTCAGGGAAGCGCTCGCGAGCGGCGTCGAGCCGGGCGGGATTGCGGTCGCAGATCGCCGCCAGCTCCAACCCGGGCGTCGCCGCGATGGCGCTGGCGTGCTCGTAACCAATCGCGCCATAGCCGATCATCGCGATGCGGACCGGCGCGGGCTCGCGCCACCCCAGGAGGTAGCGCGCGGCGCGGAAGATGACCTGCCGCGCGACCGGCTGCTCCAGCGCCCCATCCAGCGCGCCCAGCGGCGCCGCCACCGCCGCGCCCGCTCCCACCGGAGCCATCCAGGCAAGAGGAACCGTGGCGAAGCGCCAGCTGGTCTCCAGCAGCGGCACAGCGCCCGCTGGCAGCCCATCATGGATGTAGAGCCGGTCGGTGATGGAAAAGGAGGGATCGAGGCGGCGCGTGAGGTCGTGGTCGCCTGCCACCCGCGCGATGAGCTCCGTCACCGGGCCGCGCTCGCCCTCCGGCAACTCCAGCGCCTCGCCCAGCGCCGACCCACGCCAGGCGTCCACCGTCTCACCCAGCAACAGCAGCGCGCCGCCGCGCCGGAGGTAGGTGGTCAGCGTGGCGGCCTGCGCGGCGGTGAGCGGCGTCGCTGTATCGGCGACCAGCAGCGCGACCTCGCCCAGGCGCTCCTCGCGGTCGAGGTGGTCTCCGCTGCCAGCGGGAATAGTGATGATGGCGCGCTCAGGCGCGGCGGTCGCCAGCAACGCGCTCAGGCGCTTGGCGCGCTCGTAGGCCGTCTGCTCGGTGAGCAGCAGGATAGGTCCCATGTTTACTCCTCTCGCCCCCGAACTCAGGCTCCCAGGGCGCATCCTTCCTTTTCCATGAGCGCCCCCACACAAACGGAACCCCTCATCCCAGCAATTAATGTAGCGCGCGCCCGCGAACCCGCGCCAGCGCGCGGCGGGGCATTGTGGCAACCCAGCTTGGCAAAAACGCGTACAGATGGAAAACGCTGCGCGCCTGGAGCGTCAGAGAAGGCAGGACGCGAATCAGCGCGCAAGGCCGCGCGCCATTCCGCTGGGAGGTGGGTCATGTCACGCCGCGCGCTGGTCATAACTGCGCTTGTCACCGTTGTATTCCTTGCGCCTTCCGCTGGCATGACATCCACGCGCGCCTGGAACGGACGGGCGAACATCACGCGCCAGCCCACGCGTGTCCCTGTCCAGGCCGTAGTCGCCTCAACCACCATCACCGGGCGCGCCTGGAAGCTCGCGGCGTTCACCTACAACGGCGAGCCTCAGACGCTGGCCCCCGGCGCGGTGGTCACGCTGCGCTTTCTCCCTGATGTCCACACGCTGGGCGGACGCGCGGGATGCTAATGAATACGGCGCATCCTATGCGCTGTCCGCCGGGCGCCTGAGCCTGAGCGGGCTCAACTATACCCAGATGCGCTGCTTCGCGCCGCCGGTAATGATTCAGGAAGCGCGCTATCTGGAGGCCTTCACCCGCGTCACGATCTGTCGCCTCGACCCATCGGGCCTGACGCTCAGCGACGCGACGGGCGCATACGCCCTGCGCTTCGCCTAGCGGCGCGCCTCGCCAGCCACAACCTCACACCACGATCAGCGCCCGCTGAGCGGGAGAGATGTACTCCGCGCCAGACTCCGTCACCAGCACCTCATCCTCCAGACCGATATAACCGCGCTCAGTAGGCACGTCCAACTCCAGAGTATAGACCGAGCTGGACTGAACAGGCTGCTCCGGCGAGGAGCCATAGCGCGGCCAGCGCGGGCCGAGGAGCGGTCCGCCATCGTGCGTCGCTAGGCCGACACTGTGGCCCAGCGCATGCTTGTATTCGGGATAGCCGGCGGCGGTGATCGTCTGGCGCGCCGCCTGGTCCACCACCCAACCCTGGACGCCCGCCCTCAGATGGCCGCGCCCGGCCTCGATCGCGTCCACGCAGGTCGCGAAGGCCCGCTGGACACTGGCTGGCGGCTCAGGATCGGCCTCGCTGCGCAAATACCACATACGCTGGAGGTCGGCGCGGTAGCCCTCAAACGCCACGCCAAAATCGAGATGGACCAGGTCACCCGGCTGCGCGACGATGTCGCTCGGCCCAGCGTGTCCCGCCTCCGACGTGGGTCCGATGTTCACCGCCGGGCAGTGGTCAGCCCGCCAGGAGAGTTCTAACCCGCGGCGGCGCGCCTCGGCGTGCAGCAACTCGCCCACCTCGCGCTCGGTGCGGCCGGGGCGCAGGAAGGCTGTCACCAGCGCAAACAGCTCTTCGGTCAGCGCAATAGCCTGGCGCATGCGCGCAAGCTCGGCGTTCGTCTTGCGGCTGCGCAGCGGGCCGATGATTGGCTCGGCGGAGACCAGCCGCTGGCGATAGGGTGTGCGCGCCAGCGCCTCCACCAGTTGCAGGTACATGCCGTGTGTCAGGCCATCGGCGGCGACATCGCTCGTGGAGTAATTGACGGCGATCTGGCGTGGATCCAGGTCGCGCAGAATGGCGCGCAGCCCCGGCGCGAAGCCCTCATCATAGGCGTGGACCTCTTCGAAGAGACCCGCGCGGCGGACCGTCTCGCCCTCCTGTCTCCCCACCAGCGCGATGCGCCGACCACCGCGCGAGACGAGAAAGGCGCTCTGCCAGGTGACATCATGCCCGACGATCAGCTTCATCACCGGGTCTGGCGTCTCCGAGGACTCGCGCACGAATGTCAGCCAGCAATCGAGGTCACGCTCGCGCAAAAGCTCCACCGCCTGCTCGAGCTTTTCCGCCTGGATGTTCCCGGATGTCATGGCGCCCCTCACCGCTCATCCCGTGGAGCGCGAGAGAAGCTTCCCGCGCGGCGAGCATGTTGTACCACATCAGGACGGCTCTGAACCACCCTTCGCGCCCTGGGCGCCTGGATCTTCAGAGGACTCCGCGCCCCGGCGCGTGATCGCCCGATGATGCGCATGCAAGCGTATCGTCGCCGTCGCCAGTGCGAGCGGCAGCATGAGCGCAGTCAGCCAGTCCCACAGCCTCTTGGGCTGCGTGTAATCGGGCTGCTCGCCGCTCAGATAACCGGTCCACGTCAAGTGGAACGCATATGCCGGCAAGATCAGCAGGACGGCGATGATCAGCAGGATGAGCGCGAACAGGACGACGAAGCTGACATAGAAGAGCATGAGGTCCTCGACGCGCACAGCGCCACTCCACAACACCCTCCACACCGACCGCAATCGTCCCCGGCTTACATCCCTCCACAGGTCCTTCAGCGGTGTGGATTCCTCGCCGCGCGTGAACCAGATCGTGCCGCCGCTCAGGACGACGGGCGCCGCCAGCAGCTGCACCCAGTCCCACACTGTGTTGCCGCTGAATCCCGTCCAGTCCATCCCAGCCACCGTATACGCCGGCCAGATTCCGATCAGCAGCGTTAGAATCACCAGCGGGAGCGCGACGGCGACCACCCGCCGCACAGCCTTCCGCCTCTCGAACCGCGCCAGCCCCGCGCGCCAGCCACCTGAGCCACTGGCGGAGCGGCGGAACGGCGCCGCCTGCCCCTCAACACTTCCATCACTCATTGTTCCCCTCCCACAGTCTTGCGCTGACTCCTGTTCGCCGCGCCCGCAGGCGCGCGGATACATCACGGCCATGCCATCAGCGAGGGAGATTTGGAGGCAGGACTCCGCCTGCAACTCCGGCCCGCCAGCAACCGAAAGGTCGCCATCCGGCGTGGAGGCAAATAGTTGGAGAGCCAGGATGCGCGCTGGCCCGCCAGGCCTGGCGGCGCGAACCTCGTTCAGCCACTCCACAGGTGATGGAGTCACTTCCTACTCAATCCCGATCAATCCAGGCTTCCCAAAGAGCGGCTGCTCAGGAGGGTAGTCTGCTTTATTGTAAAGTGCGATGGGCGCGGCGTCCAGAGGCGGGGCCTGCCAGCGCATGCGCTGGACACCGGCCCGGCCAGCATGTCATAGAATGCCCGTTGTGATAGGGATGTGACGCGGGCGCCACGCGATGAGGCGGGCGCCGCGCCAGTCCAGCAGGTGAGCAAGCCGCTCAAGGGAGCCTCGCATGGCCACGCAGCCCGAATCCTCAACGAAGTCCCCATCCTGGATCAATCCGCGCTTGTGGGCTGGGTGGAAGCCCTTCGGCATCGGCGAGCAAAAACCGCATCACTACCTCGAAATGCTGCAGACCGCGTGGGACAACAAACGCCACCCGCTCTACGCCTGGCGCATCCTCAACGACGGCGTCTGCGATGGCTGCGCGCTCGGCACCACCGGCATGCGCGACTGGACGATTGACAGCGTCCACCTCTGCACCATCCGCCTCAACCTGCTCAAGCTCAACACCATGGACGCCATGCCCTGGGAGCGTCTGCGCGACGATCTGGCCGGACTGCGCCAGCTCAGCAGCGCCGAGCTGCGCGATCTGGGCCGCCTGCCCTATCCCATGCTCCGCCGCCGCGGCGACGCTGGCTTCACCCGTGTCTCCTGGGATACCGCGCTCGACCTGATCGCCAATCGCCTGCGCGAGACGCCGCCCGAGCGCATGGCGTTCTACCTCACCTCGCGCGGGCTGACCAACGAGGTCTACTACGTCGCCCAGAAGGCGGTCCGCGCCATCGGCACCAACAACATCGACAACGCCGCGCGCGTCTGCCACTCACCCAGCTCGGTCGCGCTCAAGCAGACGCTGGGCGTTGGCGCCTCGTCCGTCTCCTATAAGGACTGGATTGGGACCGACCTGATCGTCTTCCTCGGTAGCGACGTCGCCAATAACCAGCCCGTCGCCACCAAATATCTGCATGAGGCGAAGACGGTCGGCACGCGCATCGCCATGGTCAACCCCTACCGCGAGCCGGGAATGACGCGCTACTGGGTTCCCTCGACGCCGGAGTCCGCCCTGATGGGCACCAAGCTGCTCGATGAGTTCTATCAGATCTCCACCGGCGGAGACATCGCCTTCCTCAACGGCGTCCTCAAAGTCCTCATCGCCGAAGACTGGGTAGACCACGACTTCATCAACGCTCACACGACCAACTGGGAGGAGACGGCGGCCGCCGTCGCGGCGCAGGACTGGGAGACGCTGGAACGCTACAGCGGCGCGACGCGCGACGACATGCGCCGCTTCGCCGGGATGATCCATAACGCCAGGACTGGCATCTTCGTCTGGTCTATGGGCATTACCCAGCACTCCTTCGGCGCCGACAATGTCCGCGCCATCGTCAACATCGCGCTCTCGCAGGGCTGGCTGGGCAAGCCACACTGCGGCGTTGTCCCGGTGCGTGGGCATAGCGGCGTGCAGGGCGGGGCTGAGGTCGGCGCCGTGCCCGACGCGCTGCCCGGCGGCGTCGCGGTGGACTCCGAGGGCGCCAAGCGCTTCGCCGACGCGTGGGGGTTCGACATCCCCACCTGGAAGGGGCTGCGCGCGGTCGAGATGATCGACGCCGCCTGGGACGGCCAGCTTGACGTCCTCTACGCCAGCGGCGGCAACTTCCTCGAAGTGCTGCCTGACCCCGACTATGTGCGCGAGGCGCTGGACAAGCTGCCGCTGCGCGTCCACCAGGACATCTACGTCACCACGCAGATGCTCGTGGACCCGGCGGACACCGTCGTCCTCCTGCCCGCCCAGACGCGCTACGAGCAGCGCGGCGGCGCCACCGAGACCACCACGGAGCGGCGCATCATCTTCTCGCCGGAGATCCCCGGCCCGCGCCCCGGCGAGGCGCGCAGCGAGTGGGAGATCTTCCAGGACCTGGCGGCGCGCGCGCGTCCCGAGCGCAAAGAACAGGTCGCTTTCCGCGACGCGCAGACCATTCGCGACGAGATTGGGCGCCTCATGCCAACCTATGCGGGCATCGAGCGACTCAGGCGTAAGGGCGACCAGTTCCAGTACGGTGGCCCGCTGCTCTACGTGGATGGCCAGTTCAAGACGACCGATGGTAAAGGCCACTTCAGCCCGCTGCAGCCGCCGGAGCTGCATCTGCCCGAGGGCGCGTTCGCCCTCTCCACCCGCCGCGGCAAGCAGTTCAACAGCCTGGTCCACAAGAAGAAGGACCCCAATACCGGGACCCCGCGCGACGCCCTCTTCGTTTCAGCCGAGGACGCTCAGGCGCTGGGGGTGAGCGAAGGCGACCGCGTGCGCGTGACCAGCGACAACGGCGCGACGATGGACTGTTCTCTCCATATCGCCCGCATCAAGCCGCGCAACGTCCAGGCCTTCTGGCCCGAGTGCAATGTGCTCATCCGCCACCGTGTCGTAGACGCCAGCGCCGGCGTCCCCGACTACAACGCCACCGTGCGCATCACCCCACTACGGGCGGTCGTGCCGCTCACGGCCGGCGCCGCCCCGCAGGCCGAGTGAGCCCACGTCACTCATAGCCCCCTCGCCCCGCAGGAAAAGCCAGCCCACGCCACAATAGCCCCCTCGCCCTGCAGGGCGAGGGGGTTGGGGGTGAGGCTCCCTCTCCCACTCAAAGATGCTGGCCCGGCGCGAGCGTGGCGTCAATCTCCGTCGGCGTGACCGGGCCAAGCGCGGTGTGGCTGGGCGTGGTCTCGCCCGCGACGCTCGCCGGGGCGATGGGGTTCGGAGCGACTACGTTGTACATCTGCTGGCAGACGCCCACGCCATTCACCAGCGTCCCGCGACAGACCGGGGTCAGCGTCGCTGGCGTTATGCCCGGGCTGGTGACGTGATAGGTAAGGTCGAAGGCGGTATCGCTGGCTGGCGCGCCGCTCACATGGCAGGTCAGCCGGGCGCTGATGACGTCAACTCCAGCCGCGCCCACCACCGTGGAGCAGGTCAGCGTGGTGCGGCCAGATGAGCCATCCGACGCGCCGCCAGCGCCGCCACATCCGGCAAGCGACGCCACCAGCAGGACAAGAACGGCCAGCGCTGGCCGCATGCGGCGCTCGTTCTCGCGCGTAATCGGACTTCTCAAATCAGTCTCTCTTCCCTGCGAGTATGAAACTGGCGCTTCCTGCTCTGGCTGGGTCGCCGCCAGACTCGAGACTCGACAGGCTCAAGCGAAGAAGCGCGCCAGCTAGTATGACGGGCGCGCGCGCCCGGAAGTTCCCCCTAGCCGGCGCGGTATCAGAGCGCCAGAAGGCACAGCAACGCAAAGTATCACGCCGGGTATGGTACGCTAGTTGAAATAGGTCGCTGACGCGACAGGCCATAACGGCTCGCCGCGTCAGCGCATCGCGCATTCAGGCAAAGCATGCATCCCACACTGTACGCATCGAGGAGAACGAATGGGCGCCGAACTGGCGGAAACGCTCAAACGCCCCCGCGCCATAGCCCCACAGGCGAGCGCATGGGCGCGCTGGCGTGACCGGCTCTGGCCACTGGAGAATGGGCGCGGCGCGATCCCGGCGCTGGATGGGCTGCGGGCGGTCGCCGCGCTGAGTGTCGTCGTCTATCACGCGACCTCGACCGTGCAGGCGACGACGATCATTGGCGGCCACAACCTGACCTGGATGTACTTCTATACCGAATCAGGTGTCGACCTATTCTTCGTCCTCTCCGGCTTCCTGCTCTTCCTGCCTTTCGCCCGCGCGATCCTCAAGGGTCGCGCCGCCCCACGCGCGCTGACCTTCTACCGCCGCCGCGCCCTGCGCATCCTGCCCGCCTATTACGTCTGCCTGAGCGTCATCGCGCTGGCGGAGACGCTTGGCGGGGTTGGGCCATCCGCCGGTAACGTCCTCGCGCACCTCTTCATGCTGCACGACTTCTTTCCCGCCTTCAACCGCACCATCTCTGGCCCATTCTGGACCCTGGCGGTCGAGTGGCAATTCTATATCGTCCTGCCATGGATCGCCTGGCTGATTGCCCGCGTCAGCGCGGGCAAACCAGGGCGGCTGGCGCTGGCGACGGCGGGGGTGATCGCCCTCGCGCTGGCCATTCGTGAAGGCTGCGCGCTGATCAACGTCCATCAGGCGGCGCTGCCTCATTCCGTGGCGCCAGCCGCGCTGCTGGCGGTACGTTTGCTGATTAGCTCACAGGGCAAGTACATGGAAGTCTTCGGCGTTGGCATGCTTTGCGCCGTCGTCTACCTGGTGGCTGTGGAGCGCGGCGGGTTGAGCGCGCGGCGGTCGTGGTGGATTGGGCTGGCGCTACTGGCGCTCTCGTTGGGTGTCTACGTCGCCCTCGGCCCGACATTGCTTGTGCGGCGCAACGCGATCCTGGCGGCCTTCTATACTGCGCTCAACCCGCGCGACATGGCGATGATGCTCGGCCCACTGACGCTGGGCATCGGCTACGGCGCGCTGCTGCTGGGCATCCTGCTGGGGCCGGAGCTGGCGCGAACCATCTTCTCCTGGCGGCCGCTGCGCTTCATCGGGCTGATCTCCTACAGCCTCTACCTCTGGCATGAGTCAGTGATCAACACCGTTTATCCCTGGCTAAGCCCGGCTGGCCCGAAAACACCTCTGAACGGCGTTATCTCGCTGGCCATTGGCTTCGGCGTCGCCATCCCCGTCGCCTACCTCTCGTACCAACTCGTCGAGCGCCCCTTCCTCAAGATGCGCTGAACAGGAGCCACAGAAGGGTATCCACAGCGGGGAAAGCGCCCGCGGAATGGCGCCGGTGGAGCAAGCCCAGACCCACGAAGCTGTCGAGCAGGCTCGCGACAGGCGCTAGCGGGCGGCGTGTGAAACAGGACGAAGCGGCGCGGTGGCCTACCAACCACCGCGCCGCCTGGCGTATCGCATGCGCCGCGCGCTAATCGAGTTCGTGCAGGCCCGTTGAGCCAGCCGCGCCGCGCAGCTTGGCCAGCGCGACCATCTCCAGCTGCCGCACCCGCTCGCGCGAGATGCCCAGCTCCTTGCCAACCTCCAGCAACGTGCGGCTGCGGCCGTCGCCGATGCCATAGCGCAGAATGACCACCGAGCGCTCGCGTGAGGTCAGCTGGGAGAGCGCGCGATGCAGCTCCTCCCCAAGCAGGTGCTGTGAGGCGATTTCCGCCGGAGCCTGCAGCCCGGGGTCTTCCAGCGTATCGGCCAGCGCCGTGCGGTTATCGGCGTCGGCGGGGGTATCGAGCGAGACGGGCTGCTCGGTGATATGCAGCAGGTCGTCCACCTCTTCGAGCGCCAGGCCGGAGGCCTGGGCGATCTGCTCCGGCAGTGGCTCGCCACCGTTCTCCTGCGAGAGTTGCGAGGCGACACGTCGTACTTTGCGCAAACGGGTGGCGACGTGCTCGGGCAGGTGGATGAGGCGGGACTGCTCGCCCGCGGCCCGGCTGATTGCCTGGCGGATCCACCAGGTCGCATAGGTGCCGAAGTGCGTGCCGCGGCGCCAGTCGAATTTCTCGGCGGCGCGCATCAGGCCGAGGTTGCCTTCCTGGATAAGATCGATCAGCGGCACGCCGGAGTTAGTATAGCGCCGGGCGATGGAAATCACGAGCCGCAGGTTCGCCTCGATCAGGCGGCGGCGGGCGCGGGGATCCCCCCCCTGAGCGCGGCGGGCGAGAATCGTCTCCTCATCGTGTGAGAGCAGCGAGAGCCCGCGAATATCGTGCAGGTAGCTCTGGAAGGCGTCTTCCGCGCCGTCCGCGCCGCCAGAGACCCCGGCGCCTTTGCCGAAGAGCGCTTCCTCTTCTTCAGCGGTCAGGTCTTCCAGCTCCGGCGCGGACTCCGCCTCATCCGGCGCCTCGGCCACCTCGTCCAGTGGCTCCAGGATGAAGGCGACGTCTGGCGCCTCCTCGCTGGTCATCTCCAGCGCGTCCGTCGCGTCCACTATCTCCACCTCCTCCACCGCGTACGCGCCCGCGTTCCGCGCAGCGTCCAGGTCGGTGATTACAAATGGGCTGACTGACTCACACGCTGATCGTGGCAGAGCCATCGTCGGTGCTCCTCCTCCAGGCCTCCCAGTGGACCTGGGCCGGGCTTGCCGCGCCCGACGCGCCGTATTTGGGAGGGTCGCCCCACCATGCGACGCAATATGGTGTGCGAGCGTGTGACCCCACGCTCATCTCGTGTTGTTCTTCTTGGCCGCAGTGTACGCGTGCGAACATGAACGTCGCATCAGGTGAACACCTGACTTTTTGTCGCCCTTTCGCCTTACTTCCGACTTGAAAGTTATACCCTATGCTTTCGGAAGTCAAGGGCGGGACGAAAAATGCGCTAACTGCGAAAATTCGCGGCTACAAGCCTTCTCATGAGGCGTGTGGCGGCGCCTAAAAACCCCATCTTCATCTACGTATGAATACGGCTGGCGTTACGCGCGCCACACCCTGTTTGTGACGCCGCTGTGATAGCGCCGTGACATCGCCGTGATATTCGGCGCCAGGCGTCGCTCCCCCAGCCTGCCTCAGCGGAGACTCACGCAGGAGCCCCTGACGTGTCAGATGGGTCAGGATCAGCGAGCGCCCGCGTGAGGTCAGTCACACCCTGGCGCACGTACGCCTCCTGCCCGGTGAGCAGCCCGAAGCGGACGCCATGCAGCGGCGCCAGCCGCGCGTAGAAGCGCGCCCGCGCCAGCAGCGTGTCCGCGGTCTCGCCCGCCGCACGCGCCCCGCGCCACCCGGCGATGACCTGGCGGGCGAACGGCTCGCCCAGATCATGCAGGAAGCCCGCAAAGTCAATCGCCGGGTCGCCATACGCGGCGTCACCCCAGTCGATCACGCCCGCCAGCGCGCCGTCCGCCGCCAGCAAGACATGCTCGGGCGCCAGGTCCCGGTGGACCAGCGCTGGCGCGAATGCGAAGGAGCCCGGCGAATCCAGATAGTTCGACCAGAGCCGCTCCAGTCCCACGCGCAAGCGCGGCGCCAGCAGTGGCGCCGCCGCCACACGGGCCCAGGCGCGGAACTCTGCGTACTCCGCGCGCCAGTCCGCCACGCTGGCAAGCGGGACGCTAGCGCCCGCCACGCGCGCGGCGGGAATGGAGTGCAGCGCGGTCAGAAAGGCGGCGATCTGGCCCGCCAGCGCCGCTACCCGCGCCTCACTGGCCCCGGCGAGCGTAGCGGACGTCAGTGACTGCCCGCGGATGACCGCATAGCCAGCGACGGCTGGTTCGTCATCCAGCCGCGCGAGCGTGAAGCGCGGAACCTGGATGGGGGCGACCGCCGTGGCGATCACAGGGAGCAGCCGCGCCTCCAGCCGCAGCGACGCGTCCACCTCGGGCCGCCGCGCCACGCGCAGGAGCCAGTGGGCATTGACCAGCAGCGCCAGGCTATCCCACCCGCGCGTGATCGTCTCCACCTGCGCGACCGCCTCGCCGGGGTTGCTGGCGCGGAAGACGGCCAGTGCGGCAGCGGTCAGCGCGTTATCGTCCATCAGGAAGCCTTGAACCGCGAACGTGCGCCGGAAACAGCCATTTAGGCGGGCATTCATGCCCACGCCCCGCACGCCGCCCTTTCAAGCCGCACACTACCCCAGCTTGCTCAGCGCGTCGCCCACCAGCTCCTCTTCCGTGCGCGGGCCGATAGCGCCGATGACCAGCGGCTTCGTCGGCGGGAAGCGGCGCATCAGGCCGAGAATCTGCTCGGTGGTGACGCTATCCACCGCGGCTTTGAGCTCCTGAATGGTGGTCAGCTTGCGCTCAAACCACCACGAGCGCGCCAGCGCCCCCATGCGCGCCCCCGAGGACTCGCCGCGCATCACCAGCTCGCTCTTCAGTTGCGTCTTGGCCCGCGCCAGCTCCTCTTCCGAGACACCCTGCTCCTGCAGCAGCCGCAGCTCATCGAGCATGACCTTCACCGTCTCGGCGGCCTTCTCCGGCGTGGTGCCCGCGTAGAGATAGCCCGCGCCGAACTCACCGTTGGGGGCGAACATCGCCGAGACGGAATAGACGAGGCCGCGCTTCTCGCGCACCTCGCGGAAGAGGCGCGAGGTCATGCCGCCGCCGAGGATCTCCAGCGCGACGCTGGCGGCGTAGTAATCAAGGTCGCCATAGACGGGGAACGGGAACGCCATCCCGACGTGCTCCTGATTGCCCTCGATCAGTTCCACACTGACGCCGGTGGCCGGCGCGGGCAGCGCGGTGGATGAGGCCGGGGCCGCGCCTTGCCACGAGCCGAAGAGCGCGCCTACCCGCTCGACCACATGCTCCCAATCAAAGTCGCCGGCGATAGCGAAGAGCGCGCCGTCGGGCAGGTAGCGCGCGCGGTAGAAGGCGCGCAGATCGTCGGCGGTCAGCGCCTCCACCGTCTCGCGCAGGCCGAGCGAGCGGCGGCCCAGATGTGACCCGGCGAAGAATCGGTCACGCACCAGGTCGAAGATGCGGCGTATCGGCTCGTCATCACGCCGGCGGATGTCCTGCAATTGCACGGCGCGCATCTGCTGAAACTCATCCTCGGGGATGACGGAATGCAGCATGACATCGGCGAAGAGGTCGAGCGTGGCGTCGAAGCGGTTGGCGACGATCTGCGCCGAGTAGCGGGCGAACTCCATGCCGTTCTCGCCGCCCTTGCGCGCGCCCAGCGCCTCGAAGGCCTCGGTCAGCTTGCGCACGTTGCGCGTCTCGGTTCCCTGGAAGAGCATGTCGGCCAGCAGGTAGGTCAGGCCCAGGCGGTCATCGGGCTCGTCGCGGATGCCTGCGGGGACCTGGAAGCCAAACGTGACTGAGGCCAGGCTGGACATGCGCTGGCCCACCAGTCGCAGGCCATTGGGCAAGACATGGGTGTAGTAGTTCGGCGCCAGTCCACCGCTCTCAACGCTCGTCGGGTCACTCATCAGGCCGTCGCTCCCTCCACGCCATAGCCACGGCGCGCCTGCGCGCTCCCGGCTCGCGCCATCCTCTCCCGCGCGCCATCGCGACGGGCATGTGAAGATATTGTATCGCGTGGAGGCGCCCGCCCGCCTCGCCCTCCCGCGGCCGCGCGGCGCGCATTCATACGCATAGACACGCGCCGCGCGCGGCGCATATACTCGCTGTATGCGTGTCGATGAGGCGACTGCGCAGGGCCGCGCAAGGCAATAGGCAAGGCAATAGGCAAGGCAATAGGACAAGGATGAGAGGGCGAGCGCGATGGCTGAGCTACCGAAAGGATCGGCCGCGGGGAAAGCGTATGTCGAGGAGAACGCGCCTCCGCTAGTCGCCTGGTACGGCATGCCCAACTGGCGGCTCTCCCGCGAGTGGCTCAACGCGCACCCCCACCTGCTGACCTCGCAGGTCGCGGGCGCGCTGCTGCGGGCGGCGGGAACCGCGCGCGGGCGCGGCGAGCAGGAAAGCGCCGATGACCTCGCGCTCCACGCGCAACTGCTCGATAACGCCCTCCACCTCGGCATAGACGTCGCCTACCGCGCCCTCATCGGCCCCGACGCCTTCCAGGACACCGCCGCGCCCAGCGAAACCGCGCTCATGACCCAAATCCGCGAGTGGATGAACACCACCCACTGGGCTGAGTCGCGCGCCTACCTGGAGGCGCATCTCGCGCTCATCTCCACCGAGAGCGACGCGCTGATCCGCGAGACCTACCACCAATTGCACGATGAGGATGAGCGCGCCACCTTCCGCGAACACCTGAGCCTCCTGCGTCTCGTGCGCGAGCACGGTATCGCCGGGGGCTACCAGCGCTTCATGCTGGAACGCTGAGCGCCTGTCAAAGCGAAAGCAACGGTTGCTCTAACGCTCGCTCCTAGACGGCTGGGCGGTCAAAATAGAATCCGGCCTCCAGATCAGCCAGCAGCCCTGGGTGAACGGGCCGCCACCCGAGGATCTGCTGGGTCTGCGCGCTCGACCTCGGAAGGTCGAGTGACGCAATGGTTCCCAGAAAACCGAAGTGGGCGGCCGCCGCGTCGGAGCCGATGCTGACCACTGGCAGATTCAGGCGCCGCCCAATGCTCTCGGCGATCTGCCGGAAGGGCACGCCCTCATCACCGACGCCGTCCAGCCGTGATCCAGCCGGCGCCGACTCCACCGCCATCCGGTACAGGCGCGCCGCATCCAGCTCATGCGTCGCTGGCCAGCGGTTGGCCCCGTCTCCGACGTACGCGGAGAAGCCCTTCTCGCGCGCGATGCTGATCAGGCTCGGAATGAAGCCGTGCAGATCCTCCGGCCCATGAACGGATGGAGCCAGCGACACCACCACAGCGCGCACGCCGCGCTCCGCGAGGGCAAGCGTCGCCGTATCCGACGCCGCGCCATTCGCGTGGGCGGTCGTCACGAACGGCTTGCCGGAGCCCACGAGCGCCGCCCCCATCGTCTCGACGGCGCGCAGATCAGTCGCGAGCGCGCCAGCGAAGTCCGCGAAGTCATGCTTGAACGCCAGATGAATGACGCCATCCGCCGTGGCCGCCCCATCGGCAAGGCTGCCGGGGTCATCCAGGGAGCCGCGGTGGACCGCCGCGCCCGCGGCCACCAGCGCGGCCGCCGACGCATCCGAACGCGCCAGGCCAGCGACCTGATGCCCGGCCGCCAGTAGCTCCGCCACCACAAGGGAACCGATGTGCCCCGCCGCTCCGGTGATAAAGACGCGCATACGTAAAGACCTCCTGGTTATAGCCTGTCCCGGCTTCTTCCTGATCAAGAGCGCCAGAGAACCCGCGCCGCGACAGGTCATGTCAGTCACTGTCATAACAGTAGGCGTTGATGTCAGTCACTGTCAAGAGATATACTGGCGGCATGAGTAGATGGCAGCCCAACGCGCGCGGCCGGCTGGAGCGCGCCGCGCTGGACCTCTTTATCGAACGCGGATTCGACCAGGCTACGGTAACGGAGATCGCTGAGCGGGCCGGGCTGACCGAGCGGACCTTCTTCCGCTACTTCACGGACAAGCGCGAAGTGCTGTTCTGGGGCCAGGACCATCTGCGCGAGCTCTACGTGTCCGCCATCGCCGCCGCGCCGGACTCCGCCGCGCCGATCGATGCGGTCGCCGCCGCCCTCAGGGCCGCTGTCCCCATCTTCCACGAGCGCCACGAGATCGCCCGCCAGCGTCAGGCCGTGATCGACGCCAACCCGGGACTCCAGGAGCGCGAGCTGCTCAAGCGCACGGCGCTCGCCGCGGCGATGGCTGAGGCGTTGCGGCGGCGCGGCGTGTCCGACCCCGCCGCGAGCCTCGCCGCCGAGATCGGCGCCATCGCGTTCGGGGCCGCGTTCGCCCGCTGGGTCCACGCGCCTGGCGAGCGCGACCTGACGCCACTCATCCGCGAGGCGCTCGACCAGCTCAAGGCCATCACCGCTGGCGCCAGCGCCTGAGACATGTTCAGCGTTCGGCTGGCCATTCGCCTCCGCTCCACCCGCCGAAAACAGAACGCAGCCCCCGTTCTGCGCAATTCGTTTACGCCGAACGGGGGCTGCCGCCCGGAATGCGGAATACGGGAGCAGTCGCGCGCTAGTCCATCGTCTCCACAATCGCCACCGCGGATTCGAGCGGCGTGACGGTGGTCGCCAGCGCGAACTCCGGGTAGGCCGAGGAGCCGTGCTCGTGCAGGTCCATGCCCTCGATCTCACCCGCCGCCGAGAGGCGCAGGATACCCGCCCACTTGAGCGCATACATCATGAGCAGCGAGACAGCGAGCGTCGCGGCGACGGTCACGCCCGAGCCCAGCGCCTGCAGCTTGAGCTGCTCCCAGCCGCCGCCGTAGAAGAGGCCGGTAACGGGCGCGCTCGTATCGGCCCCGGTCGCGGTCGGGAAGCCATAGACGCCCGCCGCGAACAGGCCGAGCGAGAGCGTGCCCCAGATGCCCGCGAACATATGCACCGGCACCGCGCCGATGGGGTCATCGATGCGCAGCCATTCCAGCAGGTCGGCGCTGTAGATGACCACCGGGGCCGCGATGGCGCCGAGGAGGAACGCGCCAACCGGGTCTACCCAGTAGCACGGGCAGGTAATGGCGACCAGACCGCCCAGGAAGCCGTTGACCACCATGCCCAGGTCCCACTTGCCGCTCTGGGCCTTGGCGATGAAGAGCGCGACCAGCCCGGCGGAACAGGCGGCGAGGGTGGTGTTGAACGAGACCCGGCCAATACCCTGAACGTCCAGCGCGGAAAGCGTGCTGCCGGGGTTGAAGCCGTACCAGCCGAACCACAGGATCAGGCCGCCAACCGCGCCGATGACCAGATCGTGCGGCGGGGGCGGACCGCCACCATCGCGCTTGAAGATGCGACCCAGGCGCGGACCGAGCGCCAGCGCTCCGGCCAGCGAAATCACGCCGCCGATGGTATGCACCACCGTCGAGCCCGCGAAGTCATGGAAGCCGAGCGACGCCAGCCAGCCATCCGGCCCCCAGGACCAGTGACCGATGATCGGGTAGATGAAGCCCGTGACGCCGATGCTATACACGATGTCACCCCAGAAGCCGCAGCGGCCAATCATCGCGCCTGACGTGATGGTGGAGGCAGTGTCGGCAAAGGCGAACTGGAAGACCCAGAACGCCAGCAGCGGGACGCCGGTTGCCAGATAAGTGGGTGACAACCCCTCGAGGAAGAAGCCGTGCGTGCCGATCAGGCCATGCGTACCGGGGCCGTCCTCGAACATGAAGGCGAAGCCCCAGGCCCAGAAGAGAATGCCACAGATACAGGTGTCAACGATACCCTCGACGAGAATATTCACCGACTCGCGTGAGCGCGCGAAGCCGGCCTCCAGCATCACGAAGCCAACCTGCATACAGAAGACGAGGAAGGCGGCGACGAGTGTCCAGACCGTGTTGACGGCGTTCATCGTCGGCGTGGGGCCTGCGTCTTTCGCCGCGGCGTGCGCCACCACCGGCGTCAAGTACAGCATGAGGCTCAAGACGAGACCCATGCCGAGCAGCTTGCCAAGCGCCAGCGCGCCCACCTGCTTGCGAATCAGCGGGTCCCTGGCGTTGGACACGAAGCGGTCCCGCGCCTGCGTGAGAATGGATAGCATGCGGCCAGCCTTTCAACTGCCCTGAGCCGGTCAACAGCCTGACCAGCCCAGAGGGTTCGCGGTTGGGCGCGCGGGAAGACATCGGGCGCGCGGCGCCCACCAGCGCGGAGGTCCTGCGCGGAAGCCTTGCGCGGGCAGGAACGCGGGCAGCGCGGCGGGACGCAACCCGGGCGACTGATCCTCGCCGTCGAGGTAGAGGGCTCCAACGATGGAGGTCAGCCGAAGCATGCGAGCAGGCGCGCGACCGGGAATACCAGGAATGCCCTACAGTTCGGCGCCCGTCCTGTATAGCGCGTAGTGTACCGATAGGGAGCGGCCACGCGAATGGACAGAATGACAGGCAATCAGCGCGTTGGTTTTGTGCAATTCGCACAACACAGTAGCGCCACCGCCGAATATTTCAGCAATCTTACCAGAATCGACCCTGCGCGCATCATAACCTGGGTATGCCCGGGGATAGTATCTGGCTGATCTCGAACCCCCGAAGTGGCCTGCGCTAAGCGCGAGGCGCCCGGCCCATGCGCAGACAGGGTGCTACAGTGACGGGACACGCCGCTCACCGTGGCGCGCCAGCCGCCATCCCAGTGGCCATAGGCAGATATTGAGCATATTGCACAGCGCACGTATGGGACACGGGAAATCGAGCCGCTCGCGGGGCCGCGTGTTAGACAAGCGTCTGCCGCGCTGCTCAGGCGTGTTATCTTTCCATCATACGCGCGTCATACACTGACGTAGCGCTACGCGCCTCCACCTCACGAGTGGGAAGGCGTCCAGCGCTGGCCCTCGTTCCCTCTACCCGTTCTCATACCCCCACTCGCGCGAATTCGCGAAGTAAGGAGCGGCTTCATGGCGGTGAAATCACCCGGCAAAGCGGCGCGCAATGGTCACGCGTCCGCCACGCGCGGCGTCAATCTCGACCTGCTCAAGCGGCTGAGCGAGACGCCAGGCGTCTCTGGCCGCGAAGAACTGGTGCGCGCCCTGGTCATCGGAGAGTTGCGTCCATTGGTGGACGAGCTCTCGGTGGACGCGCTGGGCAATGTGATCGCCATCAAGCGCGGGTCGAGCGCGACGGCCCCGCGCGTGATGCTGGCGGCCCATATGGACGAGATCGGCTTTATGGTCCGCTACATAGACGACCATGGCTTCGTTCGCATCCAGCCACTGGGCGGGTTTGACCCGCGCGTGCTGGTCGCGCAGCGCGCCGTCATCCACACGCGCTCAGGCGAGCGGCTGCGCGGCGTGCTCACCCCGGCCACCAAGCCGATCCACCTGCTCGGCGACGAGAAGCCCGCTGGCCCCAAGCTGGAAGAGTTCTACATCGATCCCGGCCTGCCTGGCGAGCGGGTCAAGGAGCTCGTCTCGCTTGGCGACTCGATCACACTCGACCGCACCTTCGAGCGCGTGGGCGATAACGTCATTGGCAAGGCGATGGATGACCGCACCGGCGTCTTCACGATGATCGAGGCGCTACGCAAGCTCGGCAAGCACGGCGCGACGGTCATCGCCGTCGCCACGGTGCAAGAGGAGGTCGGACTGCGCGGCGCGATGACCGCCGCCTTCAGCGTCGACCCTGACGTCGCGATCGCCATCGATACCACTCTGGCGGTGGATACCCCAGGCATGCCCGAGACGGAGGCCGTGACGCGCCTGGGCGCGGGTGTGGCCATCAAAGTCTTCGATTCCAGCTTTATTCCGAACTTCAAGCTGGTGAGCCACCTGCGCGGGGTCGCCGAGCGCCATAAGATCACGCATCAGCTGGAGGTGCTGCCCCGCGGCGGCACCGATGCGGGCGCGATGCAGCGGGCCAAGGGCGGCGCGGCGGCGATCACCATCTCCATCCCCTCGCGCTACGTCCATACCGTCAACGAGATGATCAGCGTCGCCGACCTCGACGCCGCCGCCACCCTGCTGGCGCGCTATCTCGAGGACGCCCACACCGGCGACTACGCGCTCTAGCGATCGCGCGGCCAGCGCTCCGCACACGCGCCACTCCGAGACTCCCCGCGCGGGGAATCTCGGAGTGGCGCTGTCTGGCGCCGCTTCGAGCGACCGCGCGGCCTCACGTTCCACCCATCAGCAGGAGTTAGCGCGATGAGTCGCCAAAATGTATCATCCGGGTCGCCAATGGAACAGCCTATCATCGCACGGTGATCAACGGCGCCTTGTGGAAGCTGCGCGTCGGGGAGAGATCTGCGGCGCTGGGAAATGCCGGCGCGGTCTTGAGGGGTGAGCGCCGCGCGGGGACCACTGACCCTCTTGGCATGCGCCACCGTCACAGAATGCGCGCACGCGCCTACCTACACGGCCGCCAGCGCCCTGCGCGGCGTGTGTGCGGCGGAGGCGCAGCGTGGTATTCTGTCGCCGAGATGGCGCGTCGGCGGAGGGTAGGGAATGGACGGCCCAGAGCACGCGGATTCCGGCGATGAGCTTGAGCTCCGGGTGAGCGATGTGCGCACTGGCGCGCCTTCCAGCGCTGTGCCCCCAGCCGGCTCACCAGTCGCACCTCGGCGCAGGCTGCCTCGCCACATGGGCACGGTGGTCGTGCTGGTGGCGTTGGTGATCATTGTCGCGGCCAGTCCCGAGCTGCGCGCTTCCGGCCTCGCCCTGCTCCTGGGACCACAGGCGACCCCGACCGCGACCCTTGTGAGGGCCCATCCTACGCCGGTACCCGGCCCGCGCGTGCGCTGGCAACCCAGCGCGGCGCTGCCCGACCAGCTCACCCTTGGGTCCAGCAACGTCAGCGGCGCCGTCGCGCCGAGCGACGGGCGCATCGCCTATCTCTGCGATGCGTCGCCACCGCCACAGGGTACGCCCACGCCTGCCGGCGAGACGAGCCGCTTCTGGGTGACACACGACCGCGTGGCGCACTGGACGCCTGCGCTTGCGATCAGCGCCCAGTCCAACCCCACCACGTGCGATGCCGAGATTGACGCGCTCGACCCGTCTCTCGTCGTGCTCGCCTCGTCACACGAGGATCTTTCAGCGGCATCGGCGGCTCCCGGGCCGGTGGACTCCTTGCCCGATCAGACGGTGAACGAGGTGACGTTCGACGGCGGCGCCACCTGGCGGCGACTCGCTGGCAACCAGCAACTCTTCGGGCTGACCACGGTGAAGAGCGTCACGTTCGCACTGCGCGCGACACAGCCCGGCCAGGGCGCTAGCGCGCCCATGACCTTCGACCTGGCGATGAGCCGCGACCAGATGCGGACGTGGACACCGATTGACGGCGCCATTCGCGCGGTGTCTCCGCAAGAGCAGGTGCTGGACTATACGCTTGATCCCACGACAGGCGCGCTGCTGGTGGCGGCGTCGGACATGAATGGCCAATCCTCTCGGCTGTGGTCCAGCGCCGACACTGGGCAGCACTGGCGCGAGTTGCCGATGCCCGCTGGGGGCGGGACCGGTTTCATGCAGCTCTGGCTGCCTCACCCACCAGGCGCCGCGCCGAAGCGCATCTGCGGAACGCCGATGAGTAGCGCCAGCGGCACGAGCGACGCCAGCGGCGCCAGCGTGGTCTGCAGCGCCGCTGGCGGCGCGACCTGGACACACCCAATCGCGTTTCCCTACGCGGATCAGTATTCTCCCGGTCGGCTCGCGCCGGACGGCGCGCTGCTCATCACCGGGTCGGGGACCGACGCGCAGGGCAATCCCATTGGCGGCGCTGCCCTCTATCGCCTCCCGGCTGGCGCCACACGCTGGCAAACGCTCGGGCCAGTACCGGAGCCTGGCGTCTTCTGCGTCGCTGGCCCTGGCGGGGGCATCCTGTGGGCTCTGCCAGTCAATTCGCCTGGATCTGACGCGCAAGGTCGGATCTTCACGGCCGTCTATCCCTGACGGGCCCGACGCGGCGAAGATGGCTGCCGCGGCGCCTCAGCCAATTCTTAGCCAGCGCCCCATCCTCCTCAGCCGGTTCTCAGCCTCAGCCGCTAGAGTGCTCACCAGGGACTCCAGGGAGCGAATCATCACAAGGAGGAGCCGCGGATGCTCGCGCTACTCGTGAAATACAAGCTGACCGCCATCAGCGCCGCGCTGCTCGGCGTCGCTGGCATGGGCGGGCTGGGCGTGGCCGCCGCCAGCGGCGCGCTGCCGCTGAATGCCCTCCAGGCCTTCCAGGCCCAGCAGGGAGCGACGGGGAATACCGCGTCCGCGCGATGGGGACTCGCGCGGCATATCCTGCATGGCGCAGTGGTCCTGCCTGAGAACGGCGCATGGATCACGTACACGCTCGACGTCGGCCGGGTCACCTCCGTCTCCGCCACAGCCATCAGCCTGACACGCGCCGACGGCAGCGGCGTGACGCTGACCGTCTCTCCGGCCACGCGCTGGGGCCAGCGCGCCCAGGCGCCAAAGGACCTCGCGCGGCTCGCCGGGCGCGAGGTGGCCGTCCTCTCGCTGAACGGCGCGGCGGTCCACGTTGGCGGGCGCGGCATTCTGAAGGGCTTCGCCTACGCTGATCTGACGCTCTACCGCAATGGCCAGACGCGCGAAATCCAGCTCGATCGCGGGGTAGTCAGGAGCGTCTCGGCGACTCAGATCAGCCTGACGCGCGCCGACGGCGTCATCCTTACCCTGACCCTCAGCCCGCACGCCCGCTACCGCCAGGCCGGCGTGTCCGGCCCGGTCGCGGCCAGCGCTGTGCAAGCCGGAGAGTATGTGACACTGCTGGTCGTCAACCATCAGGTGACGGGCGTTCGCATCGCCGCGGCGACCAGCGCCAGCGCCGCCTGACCCGGCCCGCCGCGCGCCTAGCTGGCCGCGCTCTCATGCGCGCATGAGGCTCCGTCAATGTGACCGGGCTGTGACGCCGATCCCTTGACGCGCCCTCGAGGCCGGCTTATTCTCCAGGCAGATGGGCGGTTTCGCCACCCATCTGCGGACCCTCGTTAGGCGAGGCGGCTGCGCGAGACACAGGCCATTGCCCGGAAACGTCGAGAGACGCCAACGGGTAGACCAGGCAGGGCCGGCGTAAGGCTTTGCTCAAAGTGGCTGGGGATGTCATCTGATCCCCTCACGCTGCGCAGTGCTAAAGCTCAACCAGGAGGTGTCGCAATCGCGCCTGCATACGCTTCAGCGCGTATTTGGCGTGTCTGTGCGCCTCCTGGTCGCGCTCGCGATCACGGAGGCGCTGTTCTTTGTCCACCACTCGTTGAACGCTGATCATCCAGTGTTGTTATCAGAGGAGCGTACAGCGTCGCTATCGCGACGCCCAGCGAAAGTGAGGTCGCTCGCCATGGAGCCTGGTAGTCGTTGTTGTCATACCACGCCCCTGTGTCGTCGCGCCGTCTCGTTCGTCCAATCTGTCCCACTGCTTCGCGCGCGTATGCCAGCACGCGGCTTCCTCTTACCGCGCTGATTGGGGAGTCTCGTAGGCGTGCATATCCGGCGCGCACGCCAAGGAGGACTCTCATGGCCAACAAACTCCCTACCATGATCCCCAGCGCCCTTCCAGACGTCTTCGACCTGACTGCTCGCGGCAAGCGTCAGGCAGCGTTGGACGACGCCCACATCGGCGATATCGAAGGAGCCTGGGGCACGATCCACCGGCAGGACCACACTCCACGCAAGACCTTCGGGGCTCGTCTGCTGACCATCCTCATCATCGCCGGTCCCGGCTTGATCACCATGGTTGGGGACAACGACGCCGGTGGCATCGCAACCTACACGCAAGCCGGGCAGAACTACGGCGTGAGCCTGCTCTGGACGCTGCTGCTGCTCATTCCGGTGCTGATCGTCAACCAGGAGATGGTTGTGCGCCTGGGCGCTGTCACTGGCGTCGGCCATGCGCGCCTGATCTTCGAGCGTTTCGGCAAGTTCTGGGGCGCCTTCTCGCTAGGAGACCTGTTTCTCCTCAACTTCCTGACGATCATCAGCGAGTTCATCGGCTTCAGCCTGGCGCTGCAGTATTTTGGCGTCAGCCCGCTGGTTTCCGTGCCACTGGGCATCGTCGGCCTTATCGCCATCACTGTCACTGGCAGCTACCGCATCTGGGAGCGCGCGATGTGGATCTGTATCGGCGTCAGCCTGCTCATGATTCCACTCGCCTTCTTCACCCACCCCAGCGCTGGCCCGATCCTGCGCGGCACGCTCCTGCCAGGGGTGCGTGGCGGCCTCACCTCCACCGCGCTGTTGGTGCTCATCGCCATCGTGGGCACGACGGTGGCTCCCTGGCAGCTTTTCTTCCAGCAATCCAACGTGATTGATAAGCGCATTACGCCGCGCTGGATCGGCCATGAGCGCATCGACACCATCGTGGGCGCCTTCGTCACCAATATCACTGCGGCCGGGCTGATGGTGGCGGCGGCCTTCGCCTTCGCCCACACTCCCTATGATGGGCGCTTCGTGAATATTGGCGCGACAGCGACCGCGCTGGCGCACGCCGTCAGCCCCGCGCTCGGGGCGATGCTAGCGCTCATCCTGCTCAACGCCAGCATCATTGGCGCGTGCGCCGTGACGCTCTCGACCTCCTACGCGTTCGGCGACGTCTTTCAGGCCAAACACTCCCTGCATCGCGGCGTCTTCGACGCCAAGCTCTTCTATGGCAGTTTCGTCGCGATGATCGCCGCCGCTGGCGCCTTCGTGCTCTTCTCGACTCCCGCCACCCAGGCGCTGATGATCCTGGCGGTCCAGGCGCTGGCAGGCATCCTGTTGCCGAGCGCGACGGTCTTCCTGCTCCTGCTCTGCAATGACACGGCGGTCTTGGGCCCTTGGGCCAACAAGCCCTGGCTCAACGCCGTCGCCGCCGTCATCATCGGAGTGTTGGTTGAGCTCTCGCTGATCCTGGCCACGACGACGTTTTTCCCCGAGATCAATGTGAATGCGCTGACTGTGGCGCTGAGCGGCCTGCTGGTGACGGCGCTGCTGGCAATGGGCGTCGCCGCGCTGCTCCAGCGCCGTCGTCATGGTCCCGACGCCACACGGCAGGCGGCCGCCCGCCTGGACCGCGACACCTGGCGCACCCCGCCGCTGGCGGAGTTGGCGCCGCCAGTATGGTCAGCGGCCCGCCGGATCGGGTTGCTGGTTCTGCGCGGATATTTGCTCATCTCCGCAGCGCTTCTGGTGGTCAAGGTCGTCGAGTTAGCTCTGGGACATTGATCTTCCAGACGGCGCTACATGGCGGTTAGAAAGAACCTATAGAAAGGTCCCGATTTCGGTCCACCCAGCCCGTAGCGCAGACAGGGCCAGGGGCGACGCATCCCTTCCCGGCCCGACATCCTGGGCAGGCGAGCCGAGCGGCGCCTCGGCCCCGGCGCGGGTTGATGGCGAGGCCGGCTTGGTATAAAGCGCTGGCGAAGCGCAGTAGCGCCTCGGCGTCAGCATAGAGGTCCTCATCGTGGTCGCTCATGCGGGCGCTCCTCTCGGTGGCGTTGGTGTCCAACAGGTGGCGCAGATCAGCCAGCGCCAGCGTAGGCGGCGCGGTGTACCCGCGACCAGCGCCAGCGCCGCCTGATCCCGCCCCGCTCAGACGCCCAGGTGATCCTTGCGCACGCCCAGGAGAAGCAGCGCGAACTGGTACATCGCGTACAGCTCCACGCCGAAGGGCAGATAGCCCAGATAGCCAGGCAGCGGCATCTCGAAGAGGTGCGGCGCGGGGCCGCCGAGGACATAGGGCGGCGCGTTGAAACCGGGCACAACATACGTCCATCCGGGTAGCGCGCGTGAGTTCCACATCTCCCAGAAGAAGCCGCAGCAGAGTGCGCCCAGCGCCAGCGTCACGATGAATCGCCAGTCGCCCGCCAGCAGCCGCCCAAACACCGACGGCCTGCGCGCCAGATTCGTGAGCGGGTCGAGCAGAAAGATCAGGCAGAGCCAGACAAAGCCATACGCCTGCCGCGGCCAGAGGAACGGCGCGGCGAACATCGCACCCCCCAGCGCGATCAGCCCCAGCGCGGCGGGAACGGAGAGGAGCCGCCCCGCGCTGCCCGCTGGCAGTCGCGGACGCAGCGCGGGCAGCGCCGCCAGCAGCTCAGCCATTTCCATCACCGCGGGCAGCACCGTGCTGAAGTCAAGCGAGGTCCAAAAGACATAGCTCAGCGGCGAATAGGGATGGTCCATGCGGTAGCGCCAGTTCCCCACCGGCTCGTTGAGCCCCTCGAAGGCCCACCAGAAGGGGCTGGAGAAGAGGAAGAGCGCGACAAAGCGTCCGCGCCCGCGCGCCAGCGGCGATGTCCCGCTGACAGCGATGTTCAGCCCGTCGAGGATGAGAATGAAGCCCAGCCAGAGCGGGAAGAACATGTACGGCCACCAGAAGCCAAGCCGCCCCCACATCGAGACCCAGGAGAAGAGGTTCAGCGCCAGTCCGGCCCAGGTGTACCACGGAAGGCGGCGGAGCGAGAAGGCGCGCGAAGCGGACGGCGCGAGCGCGTGAGGACGGGTCGCGGTCATGCCAGCGCTCCTGACACTGACCGCTGCTCCTGATGGCGTGCGAGCATGATGGCTAACGGCTCCTGGCGCCCGGCGCGATGACTCAGGCGCAGTGGGCGTAGAATATTGTATCAGCCGTTACCCAATCAGCGGCGGCGGACCTGACCTCTAGCGTGGCGTGAGCGTCGATAGCTGGCCGCACATGGACGATGGCAATTGCCCCCGGTATCTCTGGGCCTTTGGCGCCGTCATTGGCCTGTCTGCGGAAACGAACAGAAATGGTCAGAATTATTGTATACTTTATGGTTGCGCTACAGGCGAATCTGATATGCTAGGTGCGCGTCACGCGCAACGCGCGTTTAGCAAGCAAAGAGTCTGACGCGCAGAGACTAAGTGAGCCACCCGGCGGGGCTGGGCGGGCTTCGAGGGATGACACATCTGTGAACATTATCATTATCGGCTGTGGCCGCGTGGGCGCGGAGCTCGCCCGCCTGATGAGCCAGGATGGCAATTCGGTCACCGTCATTGATCAGAACGCTGAGGCCTTCTCGCGTCTCGATGACCGTATCACTGTGCAGACCATTGTGGGCGATGGCACTGACATCGAGACGCTCAAGCGCGCGGGCATCGAGGAAGCGAACGGGTTCGCCGCCGTGACCAACGGCGACAACCGCAACATCATGGCCGCCCAGATCGCCCAGCGCATCTTCCACGTCGAGCACGTCGTCTGCCGCATCTATGACCCGCTACGCCAGCGCACCTATAACGAGCTCGGGCTCCATAGCATCAGCCCGACAGTCATCGGCGCCAAGCTCCTGCGCGACACGCTCAAGGGTGTCATCGGCCGCGAGAAGTCCCCCGCGACCGCCATCGCCACCGGCGTCGCTGTTCCCGTGCGCGCCCCTGTCAAGTCACCGCCAGCCACCGAGGCGGAGCAGCAGCCGCCCACGCGCTCCTGACCGCGTGTCCCTCGTCCCACCCATCCTTCACCCCTTATCCAAAGGAAGCATATGTACATACTGATCGGCGGCGGCGGCCAGGTCGGCTACTACCTCACCCGCGAACTCCTCAAGCAGGACCACGAAGTGCTGTTGCTCGATAAAGACGCCCGCCGCGTTGAACAGCTCCGCCTGGAGCTTGGCGCCGCGGTGACACGCGGCGACGCCTGCGAGGCGCGCACGCTGGAAGCCGTCGGCTGCTCGCGGGCCAACATGGTGATCGCCGTCACGGGCGACGATGAGGACAATCTCGTCATCTGCCAGGTGGCGAAAGAGCGCTTCCACTGCGACCGCACCATCGCCCGCGTCAACAACCCCGCCAACGAGGAGCTTTTCCAGGCGCTGGGCATTACGATCACCGTCAGCCCGACTTCGCACATCCTGCACCTGATCGAAGAGCAGATCCCGCATTACAACCTGGTCCCACTGCTCACGCTCAACCGCATCGGCTTGGGCCTGGTCGAGATCACCGTTCCGCCGGACTCCCCGGCCGCCGGGCGCGACATCAAAACGCTGGAGCTTCCCAGCTCGGTCAATATCGCGCTGGTGGTACGTGGTGAGCGCAACATCACCCCGCGCGGCGATACCGTCGTCCAGACCGATGACCACGTCTTCGCCCTGACAACCGAGGACGGCGAGCGCATCCTCCGCGAGCGTATCCTCCGTGAGTCTCCCAGCGAGCGCGCGCGGGCGTAGCGCCTCCGGCCTCCGCATCCTGGCGAGCCTGAAGCGACGGGCGCGGCGCTCCATCCAATACCGAGATGGAGCGTCGCGCCCGCGTTGCGTCTGGAATAGGCCGCTCAGGCGAGGACGGCGGCCGTCACCGAGAAAATAGACGGCAGATAGTCGGCGATCAACTTCCAGGTGTCGCCCTGGTCGTCGCTGGCGAAGAGCTGGCCAGTGTTCGTGCCGACATAGACTCCGCACGACTCCATCCCATCCACGCACATCCCGTGGCGCAGCACGCCCAGCCGCACGCCCGCGCCCTGCGGCAACCCCTCGGTGCGCTCCTCCCAGGTTTTCCCGCCGTCGCGCGTGCGGTAGATCCGGAATCCGCCGTCAACGTTGGCGCGCGACTCACCCTCGACCACCGTGAAGAAGGTGTCGGGGTCGTGCGGGTCTAGCGCCATCGGGAAGCCGAACTCCGAGGGCAGGCTGCCCTGGATGTCCTGCCAGTCGTCGCCGCCATTGTCGCTGCGGTAGACGCCGCAATGGTTCTGCTGGTAGAGCGTCTCGGGCCGGTCAGGGCGCTGGACCACCCGGTGCACGCACTGGCCGAACTCGGGATAGATATCAGGTTGGAAACTCGCGCGTGTGTTCTTGTTCTTGAAATTCCAGGTCTTGCCGCCATCGTCCGTCCGCAGCACGCCGACCGACGAGATGCCCACCCACATGCGGTCGCGGTTCGCGTGGTCCACGACGATCGAGTGCAGGCAGAGGCCGCCAGCGCCCGGGTTCCACTCACTGCGCGTCGGATGCGACTCCAGCCCCTCATTCATGGTCCAGGTCACACCGCGGTCCTCGCTGACCCAGAGGCTGGCGGGGTCAATGCCCACATACACCGTGTCAGGGCTATCCTCGCGCCCCGGCTCGATCAGCCAGATATTCTTCAGCGCCAGGTCACCGCCCTCCGGGAAGGCGATGCCGCGCTCCGGCTGCGTCCACGTCTGCCCCATATCGTCGCTATAGCGCAGGAACGTGCCAAAGAAATCGCCATTGTCGGCGGCGAAGAGCCGCTGGCCTTTGCGCTGGTCCAGCACGGCGTTATAGACGCGCGTGGTCGCCAGGGATGTCGGCGTGACCGTCCAGTTCTGGCGGTCAGGTGAGGTGACAAGGAAAAGGCCACGCTTGGTGCCAACCGAGAGCACAACCGAGCCAGGGGTCACATCGAGCGGATACGCCATAGTCTCTGCCCTCCACGAACTGTTTTGAGATCGGAGTCATTCCTGCCCGCACGGGCGTCCTGGCGGGCTTCATAGTGGAACAGGCGCGCTCAGCCGCCCGCGACCGACGGAAAGATGTGCAGAATCGCGCCCGCGGGAACGGGAGTCTCCAGGCCAGCGAGGTTACGGATATTGACGCCATCGAGGAAGACATTGACGAAGGAGCGTAATTCGCCCGTCTCCTCGCAGAGATGGAAGCGCAGTCCTGGCGCGCTCTCATCGATCATGTCGATGACCTCGCGCACCGTGCCGGCGGGGGCGAACAGCGCGCGCTGGCCGCCGGTCTTCTCGTAGAGTTGCGATGGTAGCCGGACTGTGACGGGTAGCTGAACAGGTTGCGCAGTCATCGTCAGTGCCTCCTCTGTCCCAGCGGTTCTTTTCGCCCGGCGCCACGACGGAAATCGCCGCCCGCGACCGGACGCAGTATCGAACATTTGAACGAGTCCGGCAACGAGAAGAAAGTACCCCACCGCGCTAGGACGAATGGCGCTGGCGCTGGCGCTGGCGCTGGCGCGGACCCGCTCGCGCCTTGCGCCGTAGACCAAGCGTCTCGCGAGCGTCAGCGCGACGATCCGTACTCACGGCGAGTGAGCCGGTCACACATTTGGGCGCTCATGCGATAGCATGGTGGAGGACGTTGTCGTCAGGCCGCGGAGGCCACCGCCGATGATCGTATGCCAGACAGGCGTCCCGGGATGCGCCCGGGCGCGCGCAGGCGTCACGCGATGACCGCGGCGCCGCGGTCAGACGCATTGAGCGCGAACCAGTTCAGCGAGCTCCTGAGCGCCACTCAGGGTCCGCTCTATGGCTTTGTCCGCCGGCTGGTCGGAGCCGAGGAGGAGGCCCGAGACCTCGTCCAGGACGTCTTTGTGGACGCCTGGCGTCTCGCGCGGCGCGCCGAGCCGCCGTTTGCCGCGCTGGAAGACATGGCCAACGGCGGCATTCGGCGCTGGCTTTTCCATGCCGCCTACTGCGCGGCGGTCTCCGCGCTGCGCCACCGTGGCGTCATCGCCTGGGAATCGCTCGACGCCCCGGACGCGCCAACGCTCGATCGCGCCGACGATGCGCCAGCCTTCGATACGCGCATCGTGGACCGCGACGCGCTGGTAACGGCGCTCGTCGAGTTGCCGCCGCCAGAGGTCGCGGCGCTACTGCTCAACATCGTCTACGGCTTCCCCTCCCCAGAGATCGCCCGCATTCTCGATATCACGCCGGACGCCGCGCGCAAGCGCCTCTCGCGGGGCATGCAGCGGCTGCGCGCCGCCTATTTCGCGCGCGAAGACCCGGCGACCGGGCGTGAGCGCCATGAACGGAAGGAGCGCCCAACCCGATGAGCGCGAGAATAGAGCGCGAAGGCGAGGACACGCCCCAAACACCCGACTGCGCCGTGTGCGCGCCACTGCTGCCGCTCTATGCGTTGGGCGAGCTCGACCCGGATGAGGCCGAACAGGTGTGCGCCCATAAAGCAGGCTGCGCTCACTGCCAGACGCTGCTGACTGAGTACGGCGCGCTACGCCGTGGCATAGCGGACACGTACAGGGGTGGGCGCCTCGCCCCCTTTCCACCGCTCACCCTGAATGACATCATCCTGGCGGACCAACTCAGCGAAGAAACACGCGGTGAAGAAATGGCGCCCGCCGCCCGCGCGCCGCTTGGCGGATTCGCCTTGGGACATCGCCTGGCATCCCGCGGCGCTGGGCGACCGTACGCGCTGAGCCGCGAGCTCACGTCCATCGCCGCCGCGCTGCTGCTTGCGCTGGCTGCCGCGCTCATCTTCTCTAACCTGCGCTCCGCCGCGACCCTGCCGCCCGGTCCACGCATTATTGAATATCCCGCGCTCAATGACGCCGGTGGACTGACAGGTCTCACAGCGGGACCCGATGGGAACATCTGGTTTACCGACCTGTTCTCCGCGCAAGTTGGCCGCATCACACCCACCGGCGCCGTCACGCGCTTCAATCTGCCCACGCGCAACGCGCACCCTGAAGGAATCACCACCGGGCCGGACGGCGCGCTGTGGTTCGTCGAGTACCGCGAGAGCAGTTCAATCGCCACCGGCAACATCTGCTTTGATTCGCGTATCGGACGTATCACCACCAGTGGCGGCATCCGCTACTTCACCATCGCGTCCACCAGTTGCCCGGACGTGATCACCGCGGGCCCCGATGGCGCGTTGTGGTTCACCGCGCGCGCCACCGACCAGATCGGCCGCATCACACCTTCCGGAGCCGTGACCATCTATTCGCTGCCACACGCCGGTAGTCTGCCCGAGGGCATCACGACCGGCCCTGATGGCGCGCTGTGGTTCGCGGAACGCGGCGCCAGCCGGATCGGCCGCATTACGACCAGCGGCGCGATCAGCGAGTACCCCATCGCGGGGGGCAGCGCCCTCATCAGCATTACCACTGGGCCAGACGGCGCACTGTGGTTCACCGAGACGGGAGCCATCGGGCGCATCACAACGAATGGCGCCATCACGCGTTACCCCCTTCCAGGCGCCTCCACTACGCCCGGCTCGATTACCGCCGGACCGGACGGCGCGCTCTGGTTCACCGAATACAGTGAGACGAACTTCGTCACGTGCGACGGCTCCCATGTTGGGCGCATCACAACGAGTGGCCGGACAAGCGAGTACGCGGTCACGGCCAACAGTTGCCCATCAGCGATCACGCGCGGCCCAAACGGCGCGCTCTGGTTCATCGAGGCCGCACGGAACGCGTTCGGTGAGATCCACCCCGCCAGCTAAGTGATCCGCGCCACACAGCGCTCCCCAGTGGTCACACTCTCCCATGCTGGCGCGATAGCGAGATGAAGCGCTCGAGTCGCGGACGGTCTGCGTGGCGGCTGGCCACACGATACGCGACGACGCGCGGGGAGGGGAGTTCAATGTCAATGTGGTTCATCACGCAGGCCTGCGCGCTCCGCCAGCGATGGGCGGCGGTGGCATTCCTGCTGGGCAGCCTCGCGCTCAGCGCCTGTGGCGTGAACGCAACCGCTCAAGTCAAGCCTACTGCCACGGCTGGCCCAGTGGTACGCGTCGCCGTGACTATTCACCTAGCCGAGCCATCTGGCGGCTCCCATCCGATCGCGAACGGATTGTGGTTCGCAGGAGGGGAACGGTCGCTGTATGAGGTTGATCCGGCGACGAACATCATCGTCGCGTCTGTGCTCGCGCCCGACGGCGCAGGCGAATACCTCGCCGCCGCAGGCTCGCTGTGGGTCAGTCTCGATGGACGCATCGTCCGCCTGGACCCCACATCCGGACGTGTCCTGGCGACGATCCCGCTGGCCGGCGTGCGCGGGGATGGCGCGCGGATGGCCGCCGATGCGACCTCGCTCTGGGTCGGCGTCACGTACGGCGACACGCTGGCGCGGATTGACCTGAAAACCAGCCAGCTGATCAAGGTAATCCCAATAGACGCGACGCCCACCAGTGTAGCCATCGCGGATGGGTCGGTCTGGGTTTGCGCGCATCACAGTCTCCACGCCCAGCCCGCTCTCTGGCGTATTGACCCCACCACCTATAAAACGCTGGCAACCATCGACACGACCGAAGGGCAGGGCTTCCAGTGCGGTGGCGTCAACGCAGACGCGAATGGCGCGATCTGGGTCGGCAACGTGCAAGAGATCCAGGAAAAGCACGACCTGCTGCGGATTGACCCGGCGACCAACCGCGTTGTGGCCACGGCGGCGATTGATGGCCAGCCGTCGGATGTCGCCGCCGACCCCAACAGTGTCTGGGTTGTAGACCCGACCCGCAGCGTGGTGATCCGCTACGACGCGCAGAGCGATCAACTCATCGGAGTCTCCGCGCCGCTCACCGTCGGCGGCCCTTCCAACCAGGAGGTCCCTGGCCACATCTGGGAGGCGGATGGCGCGCTGTGGGTGCAGTCGTTCACATCAACCAACCTCCCCTACCCGGGCCCGACGGTCTGGCGGCTCCAAATCGCGGGGTAGCGCGCCAGCCACCCAGCCTGGCGGGAAACTGGCGGATAACTGGCTGGTATGTGACTTGCGCTTTCTATCCTCCCGTGCGGCGCACGGTGGCGTCGCCAAGCCCCAACGAATAGGGAGGAGCATGGACCGATGTATGACCCGAACACGAACCAGCAAGCCCAGGACCCGATGAGCGCCTATAGCTCGATCGATCAGGGTCAGCGGTCGCAGATCGCGCGCGAGTTCATCCAGCGCTTCGCGGGCAAGACCAACGATTCGCAAGCGCAGCAGTACGCGCAGATGGACCCGAATCAGGTCTCGCCGGGCCAGCTGGCCGAGATGCACCAGTACGCCGCACAGAAGCACCCCGGCATCCTGGGCGACGTGATGCAGCACCCGGTGATGACCGCCGCGCTCAGCGGCTTCGCCGCCTATGAGCTGGATAAGCGGCTGGGCAAGCGCTAAACCGGAGAGAGCGCTTCTTCAAGCGCCCACGCAAGACCTTTCGGCGCGCCGGAGAAACACGGCGCTACCGCGGAGCGCCACAGCCGGGCGCGAGCGGGCAATCGTACGGGAGGATTCGAGACAGATGTTTGATCCCAACGCGAACACACCACAGAACCAACCACTGAATCAGAGCGGTCAGGCCCAGGACCCAACCAGCGCCTACAGCTCACTCGACTTGGATCAGCGTGCGCTGGTCGCCCAGGCGTTCATCCAGCGTCTCGCCGGGAAGAATGACCCGCTCGCACAGCAGTACAGCGGCCTGGACCCCAACTCGGTTACGCCCCAACAGCTGGCGGAGATCCACCAGTACGTCGCCCAAAACCATCCTGATATCCTGGGCGATGTGCTCCAGCATCCCGTCATGACCGACAACCTCGGTAGCTTCGCCGCCAGCGAACTCAACCGGCAGTCGGGCGGAAACATGGGCGCCACGCCCGACGACATGAGCGATATCCGCTAGCACGCTCACCCAGACGGGACTATCCCCCAGACATGACGCCGCCGCGCCCGCAGACTGAGGAGGTCTGCGGGCGCGGCGGCGTGTTATCCTGCTTCACGTCCGCGTCACACCCGGCGCGCCCTTCCCTCTAAACCGGACGCCACGCGCCCTTGACAGCGGCGCCCCGTTCATGTTATACATTTGACTAATACATTTGACTAAACCGATTGTATAATCAAAGAGGGCGGCGATACGCGCATGAGTGGTCATCTCGACACAAGCGACCGGCTAGCGACCGAGGAGCGGTTTCTCGACGCCGCGGAACGGTTGCTCATCACCGTGGGGTACGCCAATATCAGCACGCGGCGGCTGGCCGAGGAAGCGGGCGCCAACCACGGCCTCGTCCACTACTACTTCGGCTCGATGGAGCATCTCTTCGCCCGCGTCCTTGAACGTTTCACCGAGCGGCTTATCGCCCGCCAGCGCGCGATGTACGCGGCTGACATCCCCTTCATCGAGAAGTGGCGCGCGGCCATGGGCTTCCTCGATGAGGACCTCGCGAGCGGCTACCAGAAGATCTGGTACGAGCTTCAGGCGCTCGCCTGGAACCATTCCGAGCTCAAAGCGCGCATTGCGCGCGTCCACGACCAGTGGCGGCAAACGCTGCGCGAAGCCTTCGCCCGCGCGCTATCCGAATATCATCTCGACCCGGACCGCTATCCCCCGGAGGCGATCACCGCGCTGGTCATCACCTTCAACGAAGGCGTCATTCTGGAGCGATTGAGCGGCGTCACCCAGGGACAGGCGGAGCTACTGGCGATGATTGATCGCTGGCTCGCCGGCCTGGAGCGGGCGGCGCGACGAAAGGAGGACCACCATGAGGGCGCGCGAGCCTGACCGGGAAGGCTACATCGAGCGCGACGGCGTCCGCGTCTTCTACGAGCTCTTCGGCGCCGAGCATCCGGCCAGCCCGGCGGTGTTGCTGCTGCCAACCTGGTCCATCATCCACTCGCGCTTCTGGAAGGCGCAGGTCCCCTATCTCGCGCGCTCCTACCGCGTCCTCACCTTCGATGGCCGCGGCAATGGTCGCTCCGACCGCCCGACCGACCCCGCGGCCTATACCGCCGAGGAGTTCGCCGCCGACGCCCTGGCCGTCCTCGACGCCACCGGGACGCCGCGCGCTACCCTGGTCTCGCTCTCGATGGGCGCGCGGTGGGCGCTGACCCTCGCCGCCGACCACGCCGAGCGCGTCGGCGGCTCCGTCTTTATCGGCCCATCGCTGCCCATTCCGCCGCGCCATGAATCGCGGGCGGTCGCCTCATTCGACGAGCCGCTGCCTACCGACAGGGGCTGGGCCAAGTACAACCGCCATTACTGGCTGCGCGACTATCGCGGCTTCCTCGACTTCTTCTTCTCCCAATGCTTCTCGGAGCCGCACTCCACCAAGCAAATCGAGGACTGCGTTGGCTGGGGGCTGGAGACAACGCCCGAAACGCTGATCACCATTGAGGAAGCGTCCGCCTGGAAACACCTCCGCGAGCCAGGCGACGACGAGCGGCGTGTGCGCGATCTGGCGGCCCGCGTGCGCTGTCCCGTCCTCGTCATCCACGGCGACGGCGACCGCATCACGCCGCGCGCGCGCGGGGCTGCGCTTGCCGAGCTGACCGGCGGGCGGCTGGCCACCATCGAAGGCGGCGGCCACATCCCGCTCGCGCGCGACCCCGTCAAGGTCAACCTCCTGCTGCGCGACTTCATCGAAGAAACCCGCGCGGAAGTTCAGACGACCCACGACACACCAGTCCAGGCGCCCCCAGCGCCGCGCAGCCTGACCTGGACGCGCGGGCGCAACCGCCGCCGCCGCGCGCTCTATATCTCCTCGCCCATCGGCCTGGGCCATGCCCAGCGCGACGCGGCCATCGCCGCCCAGCTGCGCGCGCTGCGCCCCGACCTGGAGATTGACTGGCTGGCGCAGCACCCCGTCACCAAGGTCCTGGAGGCGCGCGGCGAGCGCGTCCATCCGGCGAGCGCGCTGCTGGCCAGCGAGTCGCACCACATCGAATGCGAGTCAGCCGAGCATGACCTGCACTGCTTCCAGGCGCTGCGGCGCATGGACGAGATCCTGGTCGCCAATTACATGGTTTTCCATGATGTCGTGAACAGCGCCGACTACGACCTCTGGATCGGCGATGAGGCGTGGGAGTTGGACTACTTCCTGCATGAGAACCCCGAGCAGAAGCGCGCCGCCTACGTCTGGATGACCGATTTCGTCGGCTATCTGCCGATGGAAGATGGCGGCGCGCATGAGTCCGTCCTGACCGCCGACTACAACGCCGAGATGATCGAGCACATCGCGCGCTACCCGCGCCTGCGTGACCGCGCGATCTTCGTGGGGAACCCGGACGACATCGTGCCTGACACCTTCGGCCCTGACCTGCCGGCGATCCGCGACTGGACCGAAGACCACTACGACTTCAGCGGCTACATCACCGGGTTCGACCCGCGCGACTTCGCCGACCGTGAGGCGCTGCGCCACGCGCTCGGCTACCGCCCCGGCGAGCAGGTCTGCATCGTCGCCGTCGGCGGCTCCGGCGTCGGCGCGCACCTGCTGCGCCGCGTCATCGCCGCCTTCCCGGAGGCCAAGCGCCTCACCCCCGCGCTACGCATGATCGTCGTCGCCGGCCCGCGCATCGACCCCGCCTCGCTGCCCTCCGCCGAGGGTCTGGAGGTTCGCGCCTATGTCCATGAGCTCTACCGCCATCTCGCCGCCTGCGACCTGGCCGTCGTCCAGGGCGGACTCTCCACCTGCATGGAGTTGGCCGCCAACCGCCGCCCGTTCCTCTACTTCCCCTTGCGCCACCACTTCGAGCAGAATCACCATGTCCGGCGGCGCCTGGAACGCTACGGCGCCGGACGCCGCTTGGACTTCGAGACAGCCACGCCCGAGGTGATCGCCAGCGCCATCGCGACGGAGATTGGCCGCCACGTGGACTACCATCCTGTGGAGAGCGACGGCGCCGCGCGCGCGGCGGCGCGTATCGCCGAGTTGCTGTAAGCCTTCGCTGCGCGCATCGCAGAGAGAGGACTCCGATGGCTTCACGCCTTATCCCCGAGATCGAGACCGAGCGCCTGCTGCTGCGCGGCCCTCTGCCCGGTGATGTGGATGCCTGGGCCGCGATCATCTCCGATCCTGACGTCCAACAGTATCTTCCACAATTCCGGTCCCCGCCTCCGATCCACGAGCGCGCCGAGCGCGGTCTGAACGCGATCAGGACAGGCTGGGAGCAGACCCCGCTCACGGGTATTAGCTGGCTCGTCGCGCTCAAGGATGGCGGCCGGCTCATCGGCCGGCTCAGCGCCGCTCCCAACTCCGCTGGCAAGATGGAGCGCAGCGCCGACCCTGAATTCGCCTACATATACGGCCAGGCCTACTGGGGGCGGGGCTACGCGACGGAAGCCGCGCGGGCGGCGATCCGTTACAGCTTCGATCACTTCAACTGGCCCCGCGTCGTCGCCGCCACCCTCCCCGGAAACGCCGCTTCACAGCGCGTGCTTGGGCGCCTCGGCTTCATAGCTGAGGGCGATGTAGACTACTATGAACTGAGTGGCGCCGAAGAGACTATCATGATGGTCGATCCAATCGTCTCGTTCTTCTCCCTCGCCCGCGAGCGCTTCGATCCCGGCGACGCCGTCTATCGCGTGCGAGGCTAACAACGACGCTCTGGTCAGGCGCGCCCACCGGCGGTCGCTGGCAACCGAGAAGACACATGAGAGCGGGAGCTCCCAGCCATTGGGACGCTCCCGCTCTCAAAAGGGTCAGACCGCCGAAAGTGTTAGGCGCCAAGCTCCGCGCGGATCTTGCGTAACTGATCGGCGGGCAGGACTTTGAACGTGACGAGCAGCGTCTCCAGGTCATTATCCACCCCGCTCGCCGCCATCTCCTGCTTGACCTTGCCCAGCGAGGCGATCTGCTGCGGGCTGACCAAACCCCGGCTGACAAGGATCGCGGCGAGCAGCTGGTCAGAGCTGAGGAACTTGAAGAGCAGCGCCAGGTCGCCGAGCTTGCGATGGATGTTCACATTGGCCAGCATCGACTGGATACCCTTCAGCGCCTCCAGGCGGCCGGCCGTCAGCAGCGCGCCATCTACCAGCACGCCGCCGAGCGCCGTCTCCGTCGGCGTGGAAACCAGCGCGCGCGAAGGCGCCGCGGGCGCTGGGTCGGGGCCTAGCTGCGAGCGCGGCGCGATGTAGACGTCGGGCATCGGCGGCAGCAACGGCCGGCTGGAGTCTTCCCACGCGGACGCCCTGGGCGCGGCTCGCTGGAACGCGATCTCCGGCACAATGCCGGTGGGCAGGTCAATCTCGGCGTCCGGCGGCGACCAGGCGTCTTGGAAGCCCGGCGCGCTCACAGTAGATTGCGCGGCGGGGCCGCCATAGCCCGGCGAGGAGGCGTCATACCCTCCGTACCCGCCAAAAGTCGTCGGGCCGGAATCGGGCCGCGCGGGCGATGGGGACTGCGGGAACGAGCCGGCCGACGGCCACGGCGGCACGCTCGACGGCGAGGACGGCGGGAAACTGGGTGGGAATCCCGGCGGATAATTTGATGGATAGCTGGATGGCGCGGCCGGAGAGAGGTTGTGCGCCTGCCAGGCCTGCGGTTGCCACGGCTGTGGCTGGCTAATGGGCGCCACGGGCGGCGCGGGCATCGGTGGCGTGGGGGGCTGCGAGACGGGCGTCTGCCCGCTAAACGGGTTGGCCTGGTAGGGCTGCGCGAAAGGTGACGCGCCCCCACCCAGAGGAGTCGACACGGGCGGACTGCCGTACGGTCTAATTCCAGACGCGCCAAACTGGCCGCCCGGCGAATTGGCCTCAAATGGCGACGGCCCCATCACGCCATACCCACCGAACGGGCCGCCCTGGCTGGCCAGCGGCTGCGATGGCGGGAACATGCCCGCGCTCGCCTGATCGAAGACGCCCCCGGCCACCGGCGAGACACCCAGCGGCGCGATCCCGCCCCATCCGGCAGGCGCCGCCGCGGGCATGGCCCCCGGCGCGTTGAAGAGGTGCCCGTTCTGCGCGGAAAACGGCGTCGGCGCCATGCCAAGCGCGGCGCCCAGCGGCTGGATACCGGCATTGGAGGCGTAGGCCGCGCCGGGGGCCATCCCCGCTCCCGGGTAGGCCTGCTGCGTCGCGGGCGCGCTGTGCAATGGCACGCGCTGCCGGACACCGTCGATGATCCGGTGGAATTCATGCGCGCCGTGCGCCTCAACATCCGGGATAGCGCGCGCCGCGGGATCGAGGTCGAGGTCGAGGTCACCATGCGGCGGGATGAAGCGGAAGGTCATGACCTGGATCGCGCGCCCGCGTCGCTGGGCGTCCAGCGCGACCCAGAACTCGCGCCGGCCCGCGGTCGCCGCGCCAAGATCTACCAGCACCAGCGCCACGAGGCTCTTACTCAAGATATCAAACAACTCGACAGGAGTGCGCGCCGCGCGGACATCATATCCGGCCATGCGCAGCTGTGAGAGCAGAGGAACAGCGATAGCGTCATCGCGCTCGAAAAGGGTGATCAGCGGCGCGGAGCCGCCAGAGCCTTGCTCCATGGGGGACGCGCGGAACGTAGCCTGTGACATGTCGAATCGCAGCTCCCATATTAACAGACGGGCGCTCGAAGCGGGGGATCTATTCAGGAAACCTTGCTTCTAGAAACGTTCGCGTTGACAGGCGGCTTTGACTGCAACGGCAGTATACCATAAGGTACCATGGCGGAAAACATCTGGCCCCAGCCTCACCCACATCGACTAGGGTTGATTTGGCTGAATGCCGCCCGACTAGGCGCCGCTCGCGACCACCTGGAAGACCTGTCCCTCCGGTGTCGCCGCCCCAGTCGCGCCGATCAAACTCAGGTCAGAATTGTTGGATGCGCAGTACTGCATCGCCGCCACCAGCCCAAAGGTCCTGTCGGTCGCGAGCTCATGCGCCGCCGCCGCGACCCACTGCTCCATGAAGGCGCTATTCGCGTACCGCGCGTCATGCGTGGCGTCCAGGTTCCACTCAGTGATCATCACCGGCAGCGGCGCGCCGATGGCCGCCGCCACCGCCGTGTTGGTCGCCTGGATATGCGCTCCCCAGTTCGCCAGATGCTGCAGACAATACGCGTCCGCGCTGTAGGGATAACAAACGTACTCATGCCAGGTATTGACGTCGGGACGGGGAACTGCGTACTGGTCGAAATACGCCACATACGCCGGGTCGGCCTGGAAGGTCACAGGTCCGGCGAACTTATAGGTCGGCGCCATGGCCTTGAGCGCGGGGACTACCTGGTTCCAGCTCGCTGTGTAGGCGCTGGCGGAATATCCCGCGAGATCTGGCTCATTGCCAAACTCTACATAGACCTCGCTCCGCCCGAAAACCTGCTGGACCAGCTCGATGGCATGGCGGTCATCGGCCAGCGCCTGGGCGTCGGCTGGCCCGTGAACGATGACCAGGGGAATCGCGCCCAACGAACGGATGACCCAGAGCGCTCGCAACTCAAAGGCGTCCGGCAGGAAGGCGCGGAAGGGCATGCGAACGATCGGGACGCCCATCCGCAGAAGCGCGCGCTGGGCTCCCGCGTCGTTGACCACCTGGTCGTTCGTGTCGTAGAGCGCCAGATTGGTGCCCAAGGTCATCGGCGCCAGCGCGCGCGGGCTGCTCACCGGCTGGCCAGCGCTCGTTGAGGCCGGAGCGCAGCCCATCATGATGGCCGCGATAATCAGGAGCGGCGCGCACGCCAGTAGGGCTCTGGAGCGCCCTCCGCGCCCGACCGCTGGTCTCCATCTGCTCTCCATCACAGTATGGCTCCGCTGACGCCGGCTCAGTCTTCCTGGCTCGCCGCGCCCGTGGCGCCCGTTTCCCCGCGCATGACCCGGCGGGCGATCTCACGCACCTTGCTCATGCCGTTGAGCCCGCGCGTAGCGCGTTCCGCCAGCTCATGGCTATGCGCGTTCACCAGGAATGGCGGAGCGCTGGCTTGCTCATCCAGACCCTGGTCCGTGCGGATATTCGCCAGTTCATCATAGTGCTCATGCGCCCAGTAGAGGTTGATGCGACAGTTGACGCAGTTCCACGCGTCATCGGGGGACTCAGCGCCACATTGCGGACAGCGCGTCATGTCAGACCTCCTCGACCAGCGCCCGAACCACCTGCGTGTGTTTCGGGCGACACGATACCTTCGGATACCTTCGCCACGTCCGGCTGGCTGGCCGGACGGACGGCTACAGCGCCACCGCAGGCAACGCGAGCACGACCACCGTCACGCCCTCGCCCTCGCGCTCGATCCAGATGTCACCTTCCATGCCCGCCATCAGATAGCGGCTGACCGGCAGACCCAGGCCCTTGGCTCTCCAGTTGGGCGCGCCGTCCTGGGTCTCCGTCAGCGCGAGCTCCACGCCCTCATCCAGCGTGAAATCCGCTCCGGACGAGCGCACCGTGACCTGAATACGCCCCTTGTCGTCCGCCTGCGCGCGCGCGCTCACCGTAATCGCCGACTGCGTATGGTTCACTGCGTTGTCTACCACATTCATGAGCGTCTGCGTCAGCCAGACCCCGTCGGCCATCACTTTCGGGAGGCCCTGCGGGATATCCAGCGTCAGGCGCCCGCGCGCGTGGGGGAAAAGGTCACAGACGCGGGCGATCGCGGGCTCCAGCGCCAGCGGAGTAAGTTGCGCGTCGAGCGAGCCGCCCTCGGTCCTCCGCAGCCTCCGGGCCGCGCGCAGGATGCTCTGAGCCTCAATAATGCCCAGGCGGGCGGTGAGCGACAGATGGTCATCCTCGTCGTCCCAGTCCGCGCCGCGCCGCATCCGCAGCGCTTCCAACGCGTAGCGCGCAGCGCCCAGTGGCGCCCGGAGCTGGTGGGCGAGAATGCGCGATACCTGCCCACGAAGCTCCTCCGGCCCTGTTGCGCCGGACGCCAGCGCGGAAGCCGGCTCAGATCGCTGGACGCCCGGAACCGGCGTCCTGAGCGCATCCGCAAGCGCGCACGCCGCCTCCTCGGCGCGAGCGATGACGCCCGCGTCCACATCATCCGCTGGAAGGAGCAGCGCCAACGCGCGCTGGCGTGCGCTATCACCGTCCTGCGTGACCCGCGCCACCACCACTTGATACACCCGGCGGGGCTGAGAGAGCGCCGCCGCCCACCGACCCGCGCTCAGCGTCGAGCGCCCACTCGCGAGTGTGCGCTCGATCGCGCTCTTCACCCAGCGCGGCGGCTCAGGCGGGTGGCTTTCGGGGGGATACCAGAATGTGGCCAGCCGCAATGCGCTCGTATCCTCGGCGCTCAACTCGGCGTAGCAGGCGGCGGCCGCTCCCGTCACATCGAGCAGCGTTTTCAGGATCTGGAGCCCCGCATGCTGCGGGCTGGCATCTGCCGGGATCCGCTCACTGGACATTGCCGAGTTCTCCGCATCGCCCCGTTCCATGGCCTGCCGTCAACCTAGATGAGCCCCAACCGGATCGCCTCAGCCACCGCCTGCGCGCGACTGCTGACGCCCAGTTTCTTATACACCGTCTGCATCTTGCGCTTGACGGTGATCTCGCTCCAGTATTCCTGATCGCCGATCGCCTTGTTCTTGTGGCCAGAGGCCGCCATCCGCAGCATCTCGATCTCTTGATCGCTCAGCCCCGAATGCGCGCGATCGCGCTCCTGGATGGCCTGGTCGAGCTCGGTAAGGGCGACCGTGACGTGGTGGGGGTTGGGCAGGACCCGCTCGCCAGCCTGGACCTGCGAGACCGCATCGAGCAGCAGGCGCGGGGGCATGTCCTTCTGCAGGAACGCCTGGACACCGAGCCGCAGCGCGTACATCAAGAACTCGCCGCCGGTATGGGCTGTGAGGACGATGATCTTGGTCTCGCGGCGCACGCCGCGCAAACGGTGGACGAGATCGAGCCCGTTGACCGTCTTGTTGTCCAGCTCGATGTCGAGCAGCACGATGTCCGGCTTGAGCTCGCGGGCGGCGGAAAGCGCATCGGCGCTGCTCCAGGCCTGCCCGACCACCTCGAACCGTCCCGAGCGCTCGAGCAGCGCCTGAAGACCATCGCAGAAGATGGGGTGGTCATCAATGATGAGAATGCGCGGCCTGGCGCTTTGGACGCTTTGGGCGCTTTGGGCGCTTTGGGGGCCGCTCCCTGGCTCGGTTTCAGTGGACCGAGCGGGACGCTTTGACTCGTAGGTCGCGTTGGATGTGGCGGATTCCATTTCGCGAAACCTCGCTTCATTCAGCCTGAAGGATGGGGGAGCGCGTCCTTAGGCGATTAGGCGCGATCGAGCAAAGGTTGGGAAACGGCGAAAGGAGAAGCCACGTTGCTTGCGTCCAGGGACAAATCCATTCCCTGGACGGCAGCTTTCGACCGATCTCTCGAGGCGACGCTACGCTGGCGGCGCGTCACGTCTTCCAGGCGCTGGCTTGGAGACACGTGACCAGGGAACCCCAACCCTAGCCCCTCTACCTAGCAGCTCGTTGTGCAGGGAACACGCAAACGCGCCGGCGTCTGCGCTAAGAAAACCGCGAGATCACAACGTCGGGAAGTTGAGCGCTCTCGTGCGATGAGAGCAAAGGTGAACAGCAAGGGCATGGTGTCTACGCTACATTACGTAGTATTCCATACCCTCTTCATTAACACAATGAGCAGGGGGCGATCGCAATGCGCAAATGTCACAGTTGGGTTAAATTTCCTCCCCGCTCTGACACCTGCGCCTTGGCCGCCTCCTAACCCATGAACGCCCCGAACGCGCTCGACATCCCGCGCTAGAGCGCCGGGGTCGGCTGCACGGTCAGCGCCGGCGCGCCCGCCCGATACCACTCCGTCGCGAGACGAACGCCCTCCCGTACGGAAACCTGTGGGGAGTATCCAAGCTCTGTGCGCGCTCTTTCGATCGAGTGGCGGTTATCTGTGCCATACAGGATGACACCATGGCGAGTGACGAACGGGGTCTTCTGGCGCATGATTGAAACGGCGCGCTCCGCGGCGTAGGCGAGCGCGTAAGCCGCTGGATACGGTACGCGCAGCCAGGGATGCGCCACGCCCAAGTCATCCGCGATCGCGTTCTGAAACTCGATCTGTGTGAGAAACGCGTCGTTCGAGATGTTGAAGGCCTGCCCGAGGGCTTGGTCGTGGTCCGCGGCCAGCAGCAGCCCCTGGACTACGTCCGTGACATAGACGAGAGGCAGCGCGTTGTAGCCGGAGCCAATGATCAATCCCCGGCCAGCCAGCGTCTTGGCCGCGACACGCCCAAAGTTGAGCCGGTCGCCGACGCCAAAGATCGTGCCCGGCCGGATGATCGCCGCCTGCAGCCCTTCCTCGGCCATCAGGCGTCGCACCAGGCTATCGCCTTCCGCCTTGGTGATCCAATAGGGATCGTTCCACGGCGCCGGCGCTTCCTCCTCGCTGAGCGGCCTGCCATGCGCCATCCCATAGATCGTCCACGAGCTGACATGGACCACACGGCGCGCGCCAGCGGCCATCGCCGCCCGGCAGACATGCTCTGTCCCCCTCACATTGACCGCGCGATACGCGCTGATCGGCAGCCACACACCCTGCATCGCCGCCAGGTGGAAGACGATATCCACGCCCCGCATGGGCTCGGTCAAGGTCTCAGGCTGGGTAATGTCGCCCCGAAAGACGTGGACGCCGCGCGCCTCGAGCCAGGCGGCATCCTCGCCAGACAGGACTAGCGCCCGCACCCGGTCGCCGCGCGACTGCAGCGCCGGGACGAGATGATGGCCCACCAGGCCCGTGCCTCCAGTGATGAGAACCTCCACGGCAGCGCCTCCTAGATCTGCGGCGTCTGAATCGGAGTGGACAACAGCGGTCCTTCTGATCCAACGTACTCGTTTGCCTCATCCCACGAGCGCGCCTGCTCGTCGTGCCGGTGGCGCCATTGATAGACCCAGTCACTCAGTCCCGGCGCGAGCTGATCGAGCCACACAATGGCGCGATAACTGACTGGCACGATGACCTCGCGGCGTGGCGCCAGCACAAGGCCGGCAATGGTCTGTGCGACGATCTCCGGGCCAGGCATATCTTCCTGGAGATCTCGCGTCATCGCCGTGCGAATATTTCCCGGCGTCACCAGCGACACGGAAACGCCGCTGTGCGCCAGCTGGCGGCGCAGCGCGAGCGAGAACCCGCGCACACCAAACTTTGTCGCCGAATAGAGCGGCTCGACGGCCACCCGGCTCTGGACAGATCCCACCGAGATAATCGCGCCATGCCGCCGTCGCAGCATCTCCGGAAGCGCCGCGCGCGTCAGCAGCATGGCGCCCAGGAGATTCACTTTGACCAGCTGGACAATGTCCTCCGCGGAGGTCGCGGCGACTGGTTTCTTCCAGCTGGCGCCAGCGCAGTTCACCAGCGCGTCCACATGCCCAAAGGCTTGGCGCGCGCGCGCGACGAGGCGCTCAACCTGCGCGGGATCCGTCATATCGGTCGGGACAGCGATGGCTTGCCCACTAGCCGCGGCGATCGCTCGCGCCTGGGCATCCAGATCGCCGGCGCGGCGCGCGGCAAGGACGACCCGCGCGCCGCGCCGCGCAAGCTCAAGGGCGGCAGCCGCGCCTATGCCCGAGCTCCCCCCCGTCACGATCGCAACTTCACCTTCCAGCGCGCGAAGCATCCTCATCCTCCTTAATTCACCGGGAGCGGATCGCGCTCAGCGGCCGCCGGACTGTCTGTAGACGGCGCGAGTTGCTGGCGGTACCACTCCGTCGCCAGCCGCACGCCCACGCGCAGGGGAACCTGGGGCGTGTACCCCAATTCGCGCCGGGCTTTCTCGATGGAAAGCAGGTTGTGCGCGCCGTAGAGCTTCACTCCATGGCGCGTGACGAACGGCGGTATGCGGTTGTTTGTCAGCGTGGCGACGCGCTCGGCGGCATACGCGGCAGCGTACAGTGGACGATAGGGCGCATGAATGCGCACCGGCGGCGCGCCAATACCCTGCGCGATGGCGGTGTACAGCTCGGCCTGCGTCAATGGATGATCGTTGCCAATGTTGTACGCCTGACCGACCGCGCGCTCACTGTCAAACGCCAGCAGAAGAGCCTGGACCATGTCGCTCACATAGACAAAGGGCACAGCGTTGTGTCCGGAGCCAATGATGATCATCTTGCCCGCTCGCACCCGGTCAGCGATCCGCCCGAAATTGAGCCGGTCCCCTGGCCCGAAGAGCGTGCCGGGGCGAATCACGACCGCTGGCAGCCCATGGCTGGCGGTGAGCCGCTGCACCAGCAGATCGCCTTCCGCCTTGGTCTGGCAATAGGGCTCGTCGAGTGGCGCCAGCGGATCATTCTCAGTCGCTGGGCGGCCGCGCGCCATGTCATAGACCATCGCCGAGCTGATATGAACCAGGCGGCGCACACCCGCGGCGAGCGCGGCGCGGCATACATTCTCGGCGCCGCGCACATTGACCGAGCGGTAGTCTTCCATCGAGCGCCACGCGCCCATCATCGCCGCCAGATGGAACACGCCCTGCGCGCCTTCCATCGCCGCGGCGACGAGTTGCGGGTCGCGGATGTCCCCTCGGATGACCTGAACGCCGCGCTGGATAAGCGCGTCAGCATTCTCGGTGGGCAAAGCGATAACACGCGCCCTATCGCCCCGCGCCTGGAGCGCATTGATGAGATTATGGCCGAGGAACCCATTGCCCCCAGTGATCAGTATCTCCATCACCTGGCCTCCGTATCTATCCGCACACCACTCGCCTGCGCGCCTCTGGCGCTCGACTGCCCAGAGGCGTCACTCGGCTGTGGAATCTGCGTTCCCTGATACCACGCCACGCTCCGCCGCACACCGTCCTGGAGACTCACCTGCGGCTGGAATCCCAGCTCGCGGCGGGCGCGCTCCCCACTGAACCGTCCCTCGGCGCCCATCGCCTGTACCCCAAAGCGGGTCAATGGCGCGCGCTCCAGGCGGGCGGCGCGGCTTACAAGCTCGGCCGCCGTCGCGGCGGCCAGCGCCAGGCGATATGGGATGCGCGTTCTGGGCGGCGCGACGCCGAGCGCGTCCGCGATTGCGCTCAAGTACCCATTTTGCGTCACTGGCTCATCGTTGACTAGCAAATACGCGCGCCCCTGCGCTCCGGGAGCGGCGCCCGCCAGCAGCATTCCCTGCGCCACGTCGGAGACATAGATGAGGGGAACAGCGTTGTCGCCGGAGCCCATGACCGGCATCTTGCCGCGCGCGATGAGCGCGGCGAACCGTCCGAAGCTGTTCGCGTCGCGGGGGCCGTAGATAAGACCGGGGCGCACAATCGTCACTGGCGCTCCCTCCGCCTCGATCAGCCTCCACAGCGCGCGCTCGCCCGCAATCTTGGTGTGGGTGTACGGGTTGGGCTCGTGGTGGTATGGCGTCGTCTCGTCCACGACGCCGCGCGGCTCGTTCCCATGTACGACGATAGAGCTGACATGGACGACCCGGCTGGCGCCCGCCGCCATGGCCGCACGGGCCAACGCCTCCACGCCGCGCACGTTGATCGCCTCATACACGTCCTGTGGACCCCAGGGGCCGGTCTTCGCGGCGCAGTTGAAGACAAGCGTAGCGCCGCGCGTCGCTTCGGTGAGGGAAGAAATGTCCCGCAGATCACCGTAGCAGACGTTGACACCCTGGGCCCGCAAACGACTGGGGTCCTCACCAGGCATGAGCATCGCCCGTACCAGGTCGCCATGCGCGACTAGCGCGTCAACCACATGGCCACCAAGCAGGCCGCCAGCTCCCGTGACCAGAATCATGTCCGCCGCCTCTCTGGCTGGAAACTCGCATTCGCCTTTCATGCTACAAGAACCGGACTTTCGCAGCCTGGCGCGATGGTATCACCCATCGTGACCACGGTATCTGGGCAGTTGTCGCTCCTGCGGTCCGCCTGCTGTCGCCATGCCGCGACTCCCCTGTTCATCACGTTCGCATCTTGCCATGATCGCGCCGTCACCCCGATTCGGCTGACGTAGTAGGATAATATCGGCGCGCCCTTGCGCGCTTTGGGCGCTATGCGCGCTGATACATGCTGATACCAGAATCGCGCGACCTGATACCTTCGTCGCTTTGCCAGACTCCGGCCAGAAGCGAAAATGAGCAGTGGGTGCGCTCTATAGCGAGCGGCGCCCGCCTGTCCGCAGCGCGCGAGGAGTTTGAGCCCAGCGGACGGCGTGGGTGACCGTTTCCCCGCTATCCCCGTAGCGCCCACTGCTACCTCTGTACTGGCGCAGCGACGCGCCTTGGTGAGGGAAGGCATGCGCCATGCGTGTGTTGATCACTGGCGCGACTGGGTTCCTGGGCGAGAGCCTGACCAGGCGTCTGCTCGCGGGGCCCGCCCCTGTGCGCATCCTGGCGCGTAACGCCAGCGCCGCGCGTCCGCTGGTGGAAGCGGGAGCGGAACTGGTTCCCGGCGACATCACCAACCGCGCGGCAGTCCAGCGCGCGCTGGATGGCGTGACACACGTCTACCACCTCGCGGGCAAGCTCTTCATCCCCGGCGTGCCTGCCAGCGAGTATCAGGCGATCCACGTCGAGGGTGTCCGGCTGCTGCTGGACTCCATTCGGGAAGCCGGAACCATCGAACGCGTCGTCCATTGCAGCACGACAGGCGTGCTCGGCGTCACCGGCGATCAGCCCGCTGATGAGTTGGCGCCCTACCGCCCGACCAATGCGTATGAAGCGACGAAGATGGAGGGGGAGAGACTCGTTCGCGCCAGCATCGCGACGGGCTTCCCCGCGGCCATCGTGCGCCCCGGACTGGTTTACGGCCCGGGTGACCTGCATCTTCTGGGCTTCTTCCGCTCTATCGAGCGCGGGCTCTTCCGCCCGATCGGTCGCGCCCCCACCTGGGTCCACCCCATCTACATCGAGGATATGACCAGCGCTATCGTCCAGTGCGGAACCGACCCGCGCGCGGTGGGCGAGATCTTCCATATCGCGGGTCGCGAACCAGCTACTCTGGCGGAACTGGCCACGACCATCGCGCAAGCGTTGGGTGTTCCGCCTCCCCGCGGCCATATTCCCATGGCGGCCGCCGCGGCTGTGGCCTATGCGGGCGACTTGCTGCCCGCCTCGTTGCGGCCCATGGCGCCGCTGACACGCAGCCGTATGGACTTCCTGACGCACAGCCGGCGCTACAACGTGTCCAAGGCGCAACGTGTCCTCGGGTACTCCGCGGATACGCCACTGCCCGAGGGAGTGGCGCGGGCGACCGCCTGGTACCGTCAGGAAGGCTATCTGCAACCACAGCGCGCGCTGGCCGGCGCGCTCGCGAGCGCGCGCTGATACTCCGGCGACATGGCGACGTTGACATCGAACGTGGGATGAGGTTTGGACGGGAGAGCGCCTGATGCGAGTACGCGATCACCTCGCGTTTTCAACCATAGCGGCGGTACTGGCTGCCCCGCTCCTGGGCCGCAAGGTCCTGGCGCCCTGGGCGGCGAGTATCCTGATTGACGCAGACCACATGGTGGGGTACAGCCTGCGTGAGCGCAGCATCAACCCCATCGCCGCGGTGCGCTATTTCAACACCGCGCAGCCAGAGCAGAGCGCGCGCATGCGGGCGCTACACACGCCCTGGGCGCTGGCGCCGCTGGCGGTCGCCGCGCGCCGCTCGCGCGCCGCCCGGCTCATCCTCGCGGGCATGCTCTTTCACGTCGCGCTCGATGGCTACCATGAGCTGCGCACGGAGCGCGCACGGCGCACGGTGTTGCGCCGCGACCGCTCTACCTGCCAGGCCTGTGGCGCCAGCGGCGACAGGATCGTCGCGCACAAGTGGCGGCAGCCGCGGCTCTTCCCCTCTTACCGTCCCGAGTGCTTCGTCAGCCTCTGCCCAGCGTGCCACGAAGACGCGCATACCCTTGGCATCGAACGCATCAACCCCGGACTGGCGCAAACACGAAGTGTGCCCCCCAGTCTACCCATAGGAGTACCTGGTGATGGACTACAAACTCCGGTTTCCCCGCTCCGGGTGGCAAACCCTGCGCGCGTGGGCGCGCAAGCGCGACAGCATGATGACCCGCAGCATGATCGGGCTGATCGTGGCGATCACGCTCCTGCTCGTATTCGCGAAGCTGGTGAATCTGGGGACAGTCTGGAAGCGACTGGAACATCTGGATATCGGCCTGGCGCTCCTCTGTGGGATCGCCTTCCTTAGCGCCTATGTTGTCCGCGCCGTCCGCTGGCGGCTCTTCCTGGCGGAGAGCGGCCACCGGCCGAAGCTTGCGCGCGTGGTGATGATCTACCAGGTTGCGATGTTCGTCAACTGGCTACTGCCGGTGCGCGGCGGCGAACTGGTCAAGAGCCTGCTCTTGCGGCGGCTCGATGACATCCCCATCAGCGAATCCCTCTCCACCGTGGCGATGGACAAGGTCATGGATCTTGTCCCAGCCGTGGCGCTGGTCGCGCTCCTGCCCTTCCTGCCTTTCCAGCTCAGCCGCCCGCTGTGGAGCCTGCTGCTGCTCATCCTGTTCACCCTGATCGGCGGCGCGGCGTTCCTGGCGCTGGCCGCCTGGCGGAAAACGCTCGCGCTGCGAGCGCTCCACTGGCTCGTCACGCGGCTGCCTCGCTCCCTGTGGCGCATCGAGCCGTTCATTGCGCGCTTTGTTGACCTGACGCTCGCGCTAGCCGTGCGCCCCTTCCTCCTCCTCCGCGCCGCACTGCTTACCGCGGTCGCGATTGGCCTGGACGCGCTCTTCTGCCTGCTGGCCTTCGCCGCGGTCGGGACGCAGGTCCCCTTCCCCATCGTCCTATTCGGCTATACGCTCTTCAACCTGGCATTCATCCTACCAACACCGCCCGGGCAGATCGGCTCCAACGAGCTGATCGGGCTACTCATCTTCCATGGGGCGTTCGGTGTCGGCGCCACCGGGGTCGCGGCGATGTTCCTCTTCTCGCATCCGTGGACAGCGTTGCTGATGGCGGTGTCCGGCACACTTTGCCTGAGCGCGATGGGACTGAGCATGCGCTCAGCCCTCACGCTCACTCGCTCTAGCAGCCCCGAGGAGGCGGCGCGCTAGCGCAGCGTATCCTCCACCACTGGCGCCGCGGCCAGCGCCGGGGCAGACGCGGAGCGCCCAGAAGCCTGCGAGAATGCGGCCTTCACACCGGAGACGCCCACCTTTGCGCCAACCTTGATCAGCGTCGGCGTATGCGTGAGCATGTTGGTGTATGAGGCGTTGGCCAGCGGGCAGTAGCACTCGCCCGCCTTGATGCTGCGCCGGAGCTCATCGGCCCGCGCGCTGCGCCAGACCTTGCCGAAGTCGTAGTTATTCTCGCGCAGATTTCCCATCGACTCGGCGCGGATGCAGCACGTCCAGACATCGCCATTCGGCGCGATCTGCGCCGAGGCGACGCCCGCCATGCAGGGGATGACCTGGCGCTGCTCGCGCAGTGTCCGCTTGACCAGCTCATAATACTCGCGCCGGAACGCCTGCGTGATGCGGGAGACGCCTGTGAGCCGCTGGTCGCGCAGGCTCGCCAGCAGCGTATCAATCGCCACGCTGTAGCGCTCGACCGTCGGCGTGATGCCCAGCCCCACCGTATCCAGCTCTACCCGCTGCTCCGCGATCTCGGTGATGTAGGAGTCGGGCTTGAGCTCTGTCTGCACGTACTCGCACAGCTCAGGGAAGGAATCCACATTGAAGTTCGAAATGACCGTGTGGACGCCGAGCGTGAAATTGGGGTAGCGGGTCTTGAGCTCCTTGAAGGCGGCGTAGGTGCGCATCGAGCGGGCGAAGTTGTCGCGCACGCCGCGCACCGCGTCGTGCTTGAGCCCCACACCGTCGAGCGAGAGGTTGACGATCACCTCGGAATCGGGGCATGCCTTGAGGATGCGCTCGATACGGCCAGGAATGATCGTGTGCTGGATACCGTTGGTGGGGATATTGATGATGCCGGGGCGGCAATGCGTGTACGCGCTGATGACCATGTCAGGCATATCGGCGCGCAGGGTCGGCTCGCCGCCACTGAAGGTAAACCAGTAGGGCGCGCGGCCCAGCGACTGGAAGGACCGGTCCCACTCTTCTAGCGTCAAATCGTCATTGGGCAGGAGCCACACATTGCAGGTCTTGCAGCGTGAATTGCAGCGGTAACTGACGCTGACGGTGATGTTGGCGGGCAGCGTCAGGGGCGTCCCGCTCAGATACGACGCCTGGTACAGCGGGATGCGCGTCAACACCTTGGTCATTCCCATGGTCGTGAACCTTCCTGATGGAGCGGGTGATGATTGGGGAGAATGTTCGCCGCGTCAGTTGGTCGCCAGCACGGCCTTCGCGCTCGCGCCGCCCGCCTGCATAAAGGCGATGACGCCGCAGGCCAGCCGCGCCGCGACCGGGTCATCGTGTCCGGCGACGCGCACGGGCGTGGCCTGGATCGCGGCGATGAGCTGCGCCGCCGCGCGCTCCGCCTCATCCTGGTCCACGGGGAGCAGCGCGATGATCGCCCCATTGCGCTCCAGCTTCACCAGCGCCTGTGTGCCCAGCGCCCGGCGCATCATCGGGACCACCTGCTGCGCCAGCGACTGCGCCCCGCGCACGCCAAGTTCCAGCTCGAACTGCCGGTAATCCATGATATGGAAGACGAGCACGCTCTCGTAGCTCGGCGCGGTAATCTCGCCAGCGATCTGCGCCTTGGTGGTCATCGCCATCTGCCACAGATAATGAGGGCGCCGGCGCAGATGGTCGTACGCCCCTAACGCGCGCGCCAACGCCTCCAGTCCCACCGTCCCCACCGTCCAGCAGGCGGCGCGCAGGCTACCGAACGGTCGCTCCGCCAGCAACGCCTGCCCGATGCGCGCGACGTTCATCGTCGGCGCGTCGTAGCGCTGTTGCTGGTGGATGCGCAAGTGCCCGCTATTGATACGCCGCCGCTGGCGGAGGTAATCGCCGATGGTCGAAGGGCCACGATTGTAGACCACCGCGCGCGGCTCATAGACGAGGCGGTATTTGAGCTGCGTGATGATCGCCTGGATCGAGATCTCATCCACCGGCGTGTCGCGGGGGATGCTCGGCACGATCGCGCGGAACGCGACCACTTCGCCCAGCTTGGGCGCCTGTCGCGCGATGCGGTCATGCAACCGCCAGAGCAGGTGGACCGCGAACCCCAGGAAGGTGGACTCATCGTTGACCGGGATCGGGCGTCCCCCAACCATGCCCACGGTCGGGTCCTGCAGTGGCTGGATGAGCGCGTCGAGCGAACCCGGCTTGATGACAACATCCGCGCTGGCCATCACCAGAACCTCGGAGCGCGCCGCGGCAAGGAACAGATTGATCGCTGAGGCCTTCCCCTCGCGCCGCTCCTGCACGACAAGCTGGATGCGGCTGTCGCGCCCGGCCATCTCAGTGACAATCGGGACCGTGTTATCCGTGCAGCCGCTGGCGACGACGATCACCTCGGAAATCGTGGCGCAGGAAAGCTGCTGCGCCAGAATGCTCTCGATCGCGCGCGCGATGTTGCTAGCCTCGTTATAAGCCATGATCCCTACGCTACAGGTGAAGCCCTCTTCTGGCTGCCTAGCGAGCGGGAGACTGGTCATCGCTTTCTTCCTTCTGAGCCGTCGCGTGGCCTGATCGCCGCTTGGACGTCTTCCTCTGGGTCGTCGTGCGCGCGGAGCGCTGACGCTGCGCCTCGGCAGGCCGAGCCATGGCGCTGGTTCGGTAATGGCGAAGGAACTCCGCTTTGAGTTGGGTCAGGTCGCGCGAGAGGCCCATCACTTCCTCGTTGTAGAGCGAGTCGAACGCATTCAGGCGCTGCTGGAGCTCGAGCAAGTGAATGGCGAATTCGCTCAGGGAGGGGGTGGAGTTGTCTGGGTCATCGGCTTGTGGTCGATACATACGTGGTTGTGCTCCCTCGTGGAGGCGCAACGCGGTCATCAGGCTATCGTCGCTTGAAGCCACGCCACTCGCCAGTTGTGCCTGGGCTCCCCTGGATTCACGAGGAATTATGAAGGCTACGGCTCGCGGGGCATAGCTTCATGAGCCGACAAAGGTATCCGCAACGCAGGCCCTGGTATCATCTGTCCCTCACCCTCCATACCTCAACCACGTTCCACGACTACGCGCTCACCCGCCACCCGCCACCCGCTACGCATGCGTATCTCCCGCCGCTACAGATGGGCAAGTTGCCCGCCGCGCCGCAAGGCGCCATTGGA
>DASVZK010000068.1:0-127384 GCA_036391685.1 Ktedonobacterales bacterium | reverse complement strand
CAGAGGCGATGCTTCATGTAGCGGCTGACCGTGGTGATGGCGGCGGTGTAGCCCAGCCGTCCCCAGTTGACGCGGTGCAGCGACATCAGGCTATTGCAGTTCCACATGATGAGCGCGCGGTTGCGCAGATTGGCCGCGTAGAGCAGGTCGGAGACCCGGCTTATCGCCTCAGCGGTATGCCAGTCCTCACCAATGATGACTACAATCTTGCCGTCGGCGATCGCCGGCCGTGCGATGTCATCGCACACGTGGCGCGGCACGGAGTCGTTGTAATCGTTGAGCTTACCCTCTTCGCCATCGTACACGCCGTTAGGGTAGTATTTGCTAATCCACTGGCCCCACCGCTCAATGCGCAGCTTCCCACCCGCGCGATCCTCTACCGACGGCTTGTTTGGATCACCCACAAATATCAGATGCGTTTGATACCCCTGTGAAGCAAGCGCCTCGGTAAATTCGGCGACGCGCGTGCCCAGTCCCCCCGCCGTGGAATACACATCGGGCCCCTCAAAACACAGGGAGACAAAGACTGCTGTCTCAGGAGAAATGCCGTGCAGCGACTCTTCCCGCGCCTGCTTCGGGTCCCGCCGGCGAACCGGTCGGGGCGTGGGGCGCTCAGCCCTGGTTGCGGATGCAACCGAGGCGGCTGGCTGCCTGTTCCGCGACTGGTGTGGCGTGCGATCCGTCGAGGCATCCTCTTGAGGCATGTGTCGCTGTCCTCTCATTCGGCGCCGGCTCACGACATTACAGGGAGGTATTGGAGCACGCGCTCGCACTGAGCGCTGTAGACTCACCACCGTTATGGCGCCCGTCTCTGGAGCGTTTGCTCGTTAGACGCGCTGGATTCGCCCTTAGTCACCACACTAACCCTATCACACGCGGCGCGTCCAGCCCCGCGCTCTGATGCTCCAATCAGGCGGCCGCCATGTACTTAATGGCAGTCATAGTGCGTCCGATGCGGACGACTCCTCATCCGCATAAGTCGCCTCAGTCACTGCATTTGCGCCCGGCTGTGGATACTCACGAAGATACCGTTTACCCATCCTCCAACCCAGGCTAGTCAAGGCGGCGAACAACGCGATATATCCAATGACCGTAACCGCCACCGCGAGGCCAACACCCACCCCACCCAGAGTTGGCGAGAGCAAGGCCCCCAAAAAGCCCACAAAAATGTATCCCAGCGGCGTGAGCAGACAAGCTAGCATCACCGCGAGCAAACAGCCCAGGTAACCACCATGAGTCGGCCAGTCATAGCCAGGCGGGGTCGCGCCGTCAATGGCGCCCTGCCGCGATTGCTCCGCATGCGCACCGGAATCTGACCCATGTGTGGACTCGTCGATAAAGGGGCCATCCGCCACAGTTGCCTCATTCTCTTTCTGCGCGCCAGCCAAACTTGAAACAGGCGTCGGGACGCCACCTTCTAGCATACGCCACCCTTGCGTCTTGCGCTAGCCAAGATCACCCGATCACCACCCCCGCGGCTGACCCGTGCTACAATGCGGCCCATGGAGACACCGCTCGCCGCGGACGCCGTCCGCATCCTCATCCTTGGCCCCACCGGAGCGGGTAAGTCCACAACCGGAAAATTGCTCGCGCATCTGCTCGGCTGGCGTTTTGTGGACCTCGACGAGGTCATCGTGGCGCACGATGGACGCCCGGTCTCCGCCATCTTCGCCGAGGACGGCGAGGATGGCTGGCGCTCGCGCGAGTCTGCCACGCTGGCGGCTGTTCTACGCGAGGAGCGTGTCGTCATTGCCGGTGGCGCTGGGCTCGTTGAGCGCGAGGAAAACCGCAGGCTGGCGCGGGACGCAGGCGCCTGGACCGTGGCGCTCGACATTCCGCCTGAGGTCGCGCTGCGGCGTATCGCCCAACAGTCGGCGGAGCAGGTGGCGCCAGTCGGCGAATTACGCCCGATGCTGGCGGGCGAAGATCCCCTGGCCAGCATGCGCGCCATGCGTGAGCGGCGCGCGCCGCTCTACGCGCTAGCCGACGACCACATCTCGACGGACAGTCTGGACCCTACCCAGGTCGCCGGCCGGGCGCTAGCTGGCATATCACTCGCAGGACGGCTGCCCAAGGATGGCGCAGAGACTCAAACATCCGTCGTCACGGCAGGCGCCGGCTACAACGCGGTAGCTGGCTGGGGGGCGCTTGCTCACCTACCCCGCTATCTTGCCACGCTCCGTTTACCGCCCCGTGTTACAGTGGTCAGCGACTCCGCCGTCAGCCCGATCTACGCCGAGCCGCTTGCTCGAGTCCTCCGCGACGGTGGCTACGATCCGGCGGCCTTCGCCATTCCAGCCGGAGAAGCGAATAAATCGCGCGCATCACTTGAAGCGGTCTATGATTTTCTGGCGGAACGGCGCGCCGAGCGCGGGGAGGCCCTGCTGGCGCTCGGAGGCGGCGTCGTTGGCGACCTCGCAGGTTTCGCCGCCGCGACCTGGCTGCGTGGCGTCCCGCTCGTTCAGCTACCCACCTCACTGCTTGCCCAGGTGGACGCTTCTATCGGGGGGAAAGTAGCGATCGACCATCCACGAGGCAAAAATCTCATCGGCGCGTTCTACCAGCCGCGCCTCGTAGTCGCGGACACATCAACGTTGCTCACGCTTCCGGGTCGGGCCTGCACCGAGGGCTGGGCCGAAGTCATCAAACATGGCGCTGCGCTGGACAGCGGCTATTTCACAGCGATCGAGCGTGACGCGAACGCGCTCCTCGCCGCACACCCAGCCGAGCTGACCGCCGCCGTAGCGCGATCTGTCGCAATCAAGGGCGCCGTCGTTGCGGGCGATGAGAGGGAGTCTGAGGATGGACAGCGCGCGCTCCTGAACTATGGACATACGCTTGGCCACGCGATCGAGACAGTGACTGGTTACACCGCTTGGCTCCATGGTGAAGCGGTTAGCGCGGGAATGGTCTTCGCCGCGCAGCTCGGTGTCCGCCTCGGCGTTACGCCCCCCGAGGTTGCAGCGCGCGTGGAGGCGTTGCTCTCCGCATTCGGGCTGCCCACGCGCCTGGATGGCCTTGACGGATCCGCGCTGCTGCGCGCGACGCACTGGGACAAGAAGGCGCGCGACGGCCAGGTGCGCTGGGTGCTCCTCACCGGCCTCGGCGCAAGCGTTGCCTATGGCCCTGCGCCAGAGGCGGCGCTACGCTCAACGCTCGCGGAGCTTGGCGCCACGATAGATACACCAGATGTGAATGGCGCGCCAACGTCCGTCCTATAGCGAACAGACGATGAGGAGTAGTTGGTCATGGCTGAGTCGTTGCGCGGTTCACAGCCGCGCATCCTGGTGATCTGTGGACCGAATCTGAACACGCTTGGCACGCGCGAGCCACACATCTATGGCTCTATTACCCTCGACGACATCATCACACGAATGTCTGAGCGAGCGGACCAGCTCGGTGTCGAAATGCGCGCATTCCAGTCCAACCATGAAGGAGCGCTGATTGATTTCTTACAGGCCGAAGCTGGCTCCGCGCACGGACTCGTGATCAATCCCGGCGGTCTGACCCACACCAGCGTCAGTCTACGCGACGCCGTGGCAGGTTCGGGCCTTGCCGCGATTGAGGTCCACCTGTCCAATATTTACGCCCGCGAGCCGTTTCGCCACACGTCGCTACTCGCAGCGGTCTGCAGGGGCCAGATCACCGGCCTCGGGTGGAAAGGCTTCATCTATGCGCTCGAAGCGCTCGCCACGCTGGAGCAGGACCGCTAAACCAATCGCCCGCGCCAGCGGAGCCGCATGATATGATAAATTGAGTGTCCAACAGGCCCCAGTTTCGTGGCGCTACCCACGCGACTGGTGCGGCGAGGCGAGCCCACCTGGTGGACCAACGGCGCGAGCCCGCACGCGCAGCAGGTTGTGATTGGTCCGTCACGCCGTGATGGCGTGGGTAGGAGCGCACAGTCCTGGCGCCGAATCGCGCGGGCGCTCATCGGGCCAGCGCGGTTCAGACGTTTTACACGCGCACTCTACGCGGAGCGCGCAGAGAGGAATACAACACGCATGATTTCAACAGGTGACCTGAAAAAGGGCATCTCGATCGAGCTGGACGGTCAGCTGTTTCAGATCGTTGACTGGTCCCACATCAAGATGGGGCGCGGTGGCGCGATTGTCCGCATGAAACTGCGCAATCTGCGCACAGGCGCGAATGTCGAGCGCACTGTCGATGCAGGTGAGCGTTTTCCGCGCGCATTCCTCGATCACCGCCCGGTGCAGTACTCCTATAACGACGGTGACACCTACTACTTCATGGACAACGAGACGTACGAAACCTTCCCCATTAGCGCGGGCCTACTCGGCGAATCACGCCATTACCTCCAGGACGGAATGCAGCTAGAAGTCATCAGTTACAATGATGAAGCGCTCAGCGTTGAACTACCGACGACCGTGGATCTCGAGGTGACCTACACCGAGCCGGGATTCAAAGGCGACACGGCCACAGGCGGAACAAAGCCCGCGACGCTCGAGAACGGCGTGACAGTCCAGGTGCCGCTCTTCATTGCCATTGGCGATCGCATCCGGGTTAAGACGGATGGCGGAACCTACGTCGAGCGCGTCTAACGCCAACAATCACTGATCACCGCTGGAGGGACAGCATGGCGCGTGAGAAGACCGAGCGAACTGACGACGCGGCGTCCGCGGCGCATCGCGCCACGCTAAGCGTCGCGGAATTGCGTCAGCTCATCACATTGATGAATGGCAGCGACATCGCGGAGTTGGGCATCGAGGAGCCAGCGTCTGGTTTGCGACTCTCGCTGCGCAAGCCCACGCCGCAAGCGCCGCTCGGCCTGACCGCTGAGGACGATCAGTTCGACGTATATGTCACGGACACGCTTGCCCCTGAGGCAGTTTCAACCCTGGTCGAAGTAACGTCGCCTCGCGTCGGCGCATTTCGGCTCAGCATGAAACCTGGGGACAAGCCGTTGATTGCCGAAGGTGACATTATCCGCGAGGGCCAGGTTATCTGCGCGATCGAAGCGCTCAAGGTACCCAACGAGGTCGAGGCGCCGATCGCCGGGCGCATACAGGCGATCTACCTGGCTGACGGCGAGGGTGTCGAATACGGCCAGCCGCTGCTGGCGATCGAGCCTCAGGGCTAGGCTCTGAATGGCCCTCATGCGCATCGTAGAGGTCGGCTGGCTGGCTCGCTATGTGAAGGACCTGCTGGCCGAGGACTACACACTCCAGGATGTCTGGGTTCAAGGTGAGATCAGTGGCTTTAGGCAAGCCACCTCCGGCCATCGCTATTTTACCTTGAAGGACAGTTCAGCGGCGATTCGCTGCGCGCTGTTCGCCGGCTACCGTGTTGGGCCGCTGCGCGACGGCATGGCCGCCATGGTCCACGGGCGTGTCGGCTTCTGGGAGCAGCGAGGCGACATCCAGTTATACGTGGATGATGTACGCGATGCCGGCGAGGGTTTGTTGAACCTGCGCTTTGAGGCGCTCAAGGCGCGTCTCGAGGCAGAAGGGCTGTTCGCGGCTGAGCGCAAACGCCCGCTCCCTGATCACGTACAAACGATAGGGGTCGTCACTTCGCTGACTGCCGCCGCGCTCCAGGACATCTTGCGCACGCTACGTCTGCGCTGCCCGCTCGTCCGAGTGATCGTCGCGCCTGCGCTTGTCCAGGGTGAGGGGGCCGCCGCGCAGATAGCGTCGGCGATCGATCAGTTGAACGCGCAGGGCGAATCAGATGTGATTATCGTGGCGCGCGGTGGCGGCTCTATTGAGGAACTATGGGCGTTCAATGAAGAGGTTGTCGCGCGCGCCATAGCCCGCTCGCGGGTGCCCATCATTTCGGGCGTGGGTCACGAAACCGATTTCACAATCGCGGACTTTGTCGCGGACGTTCGCGCGTCCACACCCACAGCCGCCGCAATTGCGGCAGCGCCCGACGCCGCGCAGTGGAGGCTTGACATCGAGCTGGCGGCGCAGCGCCTGAGCAGCGCGGCGAATTCGCTCGTGGTTGGTCGCAGCGCGGAACTCACGAGCCTGAGTCGAAGGCTCTCGCGCGCCAGTCCAGAGCATCAGATTGCGTCATCCCGTCAGCGCGTGGACCACGCAACTGAGGCGCTGGCGCTTCGCACGCGCCACACGCTCTCACTGCGTTCAGCGGCCTTGCGCTCTGCGGCGCTACGCCTGCATGCGCTGAGTCCCCTCCTGACTATCGCGCGAGGGTACTCAATCGTGCGCCGCCAGCAGGATAGCGAGCTAATACACAGTGTCGCGCAGATCACGGCCGGCGACGGATTGCGCGTTCGACTCACGGACGGTGAATTCGCCGCCACAGCCGGCGCGCGGCTGCCCAGCGAGGCGGATACCGCGAATAGTAACGAGATCCGCGCAGAGACGTTGCGCAAGGGCGCGCCGACGGGAGGCCGGGAGATTCCATGAGTGTGAATGGTGATGAGGGCAAGAGGCGCGCCAAACGTGGCGCCACAGAGGCGGTGGACAACCGTCCGTTCGAGGAACAGCTTGACGAATTAGACGCGCTCGTCGCAACCCTCGAAGAGGGCCGGTTGCCGTTAGAGGAGGCGCTAACGCTGTACGAGCGCGGAATGCGGCTCGCGCAGGCGTGCCAGCGCCGGCTGGATGACGCCGAGCTGCGTGTAAGCGCCCTGCGCGCGACATCCCTGGCTAATGACAACGAATCCGGTGAATTCACGCTGGAAAGCATTGATATCGAGGGCGCGTAGTCCGAGAGTGCGCCCGTCGCGTAACCGGCCGCGACGGCTCAGTACCATGAACAGGTATGTAAAGATGGGGTCGCAACTGGTGACGCTGGGGGCCAACCACGAACTCTGGGCCGCGGTCGCGGGCTGGCTCATCGCACAAGCGATCAAGGTTATCATCGCCTTCTGGAAGGAGCGCAAACTCAATCTCGGTCATCTGGTCGCGTCTGGAGGCATGCCCTCATCACACTCCGCTTTGGTCACCGGTCTTGCTACTGCGGTCGCCAGAATCAGTGGGCTAAACTCATCACTCTTTGCGCTGGCTGCGGTCTTCGCCGGAGTCGTGATGTACGACGCCGCTGGTGTACGCCTGGCGGTGAGCAAGCAGGCGCGCATCCTAAACATCATGGTGGATGACTTCTTTCACGAGCGCGGTCTGCGCGAAGAGCGGCTGCGTGAGCTTATTGGCCACACCCCAATTCAGGTGATAGGTGGCGCCATCGTCGGCATTACGATTGGTATCTTGCTCACCTAGCGCGAGTACCCCATCGCCGCCTCTCTGTACTATTCTCCCAAAATCGTGGCGATTTCTTGTGTGTCACTCATCCGTCTGATAGAGTCAGCCTGGATCCTCCTGGACGCGCTGGCGACCACCCTGCGAGGGTCACTCACCTTGCGGAGGGGGAACGCGATGAGACGGCGCAATGCGCGACGCGGCCAGGCGGAAGCGCAATTCGACGACCGCCGTCCGGCAGCCTTCACGATGCTCGACGAAGACAACCTCCCTCTCCCCTCGCAGAACACAACGCCGGACGGCAGTGTGGGCGATTGGGCGCGCGACGAGAAAGACGCCGAGCGCGAACTGGCCGAATTCCGCGAGTTCTTCATCGCCACCCGACCTGATCTCGTCGCGCTTCAGCCACGGCCAGCGCCACCTAGTGGACTCCCCAGACGCCTGGCCGCCGCCACTGCCTATTTGGGTCGCCTGGCGCTCATTCGTCCCGAGGTGCGACTGCCAAGGCTCGACCTGAGCAGTCGCGCTGCCGATAAGGGACTGAGGCTTTTGTCGGCGCAATTTGAGCGCCGTGGGCTCAAGCTTCCGCCGGTCTGGGCGATAGTCAACCTGATCGTAGTCGTTACTTTCCTGGTGGCATTCGCCCCTCAAATACTGACCGCGACCGCGCAGGCGGGCTGCTCCTGGTACACGGTACGCGCGGGCGACACCCTCTCTGATGTCAGCGCGCGTTACAGCGTTCCCGTGCGCGACATCGCCGCAGCCAACCGCATCAAGGATCCCAGCCAGATCGCCGTGAATGAGCGGCTGTGCATCCCCATGAGCGCGCTGGCGACTTCCCTCAATGCCTTTATCGGCGTACATACACAACAACCGCAGCCGGGAGCGCCGAGCAAAGTGCGCGCATTCATCGCCTTCACGCTGCCATACGCCCGCCGAGCGAGCGCGGAGACTGGCTGGCCTGTCAGCGTGATTCTGGCGCAGTGGGGCCTGGAAACCAGCTGGCGAATACACACCTTTACCGGGTACAACTGGGGCAACTGCGGCGCCATGCCGAACGAGCCAGCGATTCCTGGCACGAGCGCGCCAGGCTCACCAGCGGCCTTTTCCTACGCCTATACGCCAACCCAGGGTGTTGACGAATACGTCCACGTCGCTCACCTGCGGTATTATGCGCAGATTGCTATCGCCGCGCGCGTGGGAGGCGCGGACGCCGCGGCGCGCGCGCTCGGCTCCTCTCCATGGGATTGGGGCCACTATACGAATTACAATTCCCCAGGCTCGTCACTCATCGGCCTCATGCGCGCGTATAACCTGTATTGGTATGACCATAACTAGTAGGCGCATCACCCACACGCGACTCGCGCGTGTGGGTGATGCCATGGGAGCAAACGGTCAGCGCCAGGGCTTGCCAAGGAACTCGCGACCACCCAGCCACGGGCGCAGCGCCTCTGGAATCCGGATCGTGCCATCTGCCTGCTGATGGTTCTCCACAAGCGCGATAATCGCGCGTGTCGAAGCCAGCGCGGTGTTGTTGAGCGTATGCGCATACCGCACAACACCGTCCGCCCCCCGGTACCGTATGTCCGCCCGTCGCGCCTGGTAATCGTGGAAATACGAATCCGAGTGCGTCTCTCGATACCGCTTCTCCGAAGGTACCCAGCACTCGATATCGTAGCCTTTGACCTTTGCGTCTCCCAGGTCGGCGACGCAGAGGTTGAGCACGCGATACGGCAATTCAAGCGCCTGAACAATTTCCTCCGCGTTCGTGAGAAGCTCCTCATGCCACCGCACCGACTCTTCATGGTCGGCGCGACAGATGATGTACTGCTCCACCTTGTAGAACTGGTGGACACGCATAATGCCGCGTGTATCCTTGCCATAGGTGCCCGCTTCGCGACGGTAGCATGGCGAATATCCGACATACTGGACTGGCAGATCCGCCTCGCGCAGAATCTCCCCGCTATGCATCCCCGTGATCGAGACTTCCGCCGTGCCGACCAGGAACAGATCGTCTTCCGGCAGCGCGTAGGTCTGCTCCCGGCCACGCGGAAACTGGCTATTTCCAACGAAGCAATATTCCCTGGCAAGCGCCGGCACGTCGAGCGGCAGGAATCCTTTGCGCGCCACTTGATGTAGCGCAAACTGCATCAGGGCGAGTTCCAGGAACACCACCTCACCTTTGAGGATATAGCTGCGCGAGCCGCCAATATTCGCCGCGCGCTCGAGGTCAAGCATGTTCAAACCGTTCAGCAGCGCGACGTGGTCCAGCGGCTCAAAGTCGAATACGCGCGGTTCCCCCACACGCTTGATCTCGACGTTGTCCTCTTCGCTCTCGCCCTCTGGCACGCTGGCGTCGGGAATGTTGGGTGTGAGTAGCAGCAGATTCTTCAGGCGGGCATCCAGTTCACGCTCGCGCGGCTCAAGCTCCTTGAGCTTTGCCGCCGCCTCTCGACCACTGGCGATAGCCGCCTCGCGGGCTTCCTTGTCTGCCCCCGCCTCACGTATAGCCTGCGAAAGGCGATTCTGCTCGGCGCGCAGGTCTTCCACCTGCCGCCTGAGAGCGCGTAGCTCGCTGTCAACCGCGAGCAACTCATCTACATCCACGGCTGTCATGCGACGCCGCGCGACATCCTTCACCAGATCAGGATGCTCTCGAATAAACGCCAGGTCCAGCATGCCGCCGCTCCTTGTTGGTCGCAAAGGAAGAACCGCGTTACGTTGCGCGGCGCCCCACTCCGCTGCGCCACTCGGACGGCGTCGCGTCCGCATGGCTCCAGAAACACACTACGCCGCCCATCGCAAAGGACGAGCGGCGTAGGCCTCGTGGCGCCACCTTTGTTCGTTTCCGCGCATGCGGCATGTCGCGCGCGGAAACCTCATTGACCCCGTTAACGCCGGGAAGTCACGTCCCACCTTGACGCTGGCGCATAAGCCAGCGGTTGAATGGAAGGCAGGTGAGGGGATCACGAGCGCCGGGCGCCGCGTCGCATCTACCCGCGGCTTTCTGTGGGCTCCGGCTTGCTGGCAGGTCTCACCTAGCGCCTGTGCTCTTGTTCTCTTGTTCTCTTGTTCTTGCCCGCCTCTGGAACGGTTGAGCCGCTCGGACGCGCATCAGCGGTATCGTAGTCAGTCGCGGTCCAATCTGTCAAGGGCGTCAGCCAGCGCGCGCTCAGGACGTCGGCGCCAGAGCCGGACGCAGCGCGGTCATCAGCGTCGCCGATTCGGACGACTCGGGCGTCTGCCGCGCGAACCACTGCTGGACATCGAACGCTGGTACCCCCTTGGGGGGCTTCAGCCGTCGGTATGATCCATCCGGCAGCAACCGCCGCGCGTTCGCCGTGTCACGCAGATAGGCTGGCAAGGTGAAGCGGCTAAGCTGCGCCCGGAGCAACGGATCTTCGACGGGAACAAGCGCTTCCACGCGGTGATCGAGGTTGCGCGGCATCAGGTCTGCGCTGCCAATGAGCGCCTCGTCCTCTCCCTCGACGCCCCCGTTCGCGAAGTAATAGATGCGGCTATGTTCCAGAAAGCGTCCCACCAGGCTCGTCACGCGAATATTGTCACTCACGCCGGAAACGCCCGGCCGCAGACAACATATGCCTCGGACAATGAGGTCGATTTGAACCCCCGCTTGTGACGCGCGATAGAGCGCGGAAATGAATTCATAGTCCACCAGCGAGTTGATCTTGAAGACGAGCCGGCCAGGCAAACCCGCCCGTGTGGCCTCAATCTCACGCTCGATCCGGAGCAGCAGGCCCTCGCGCAGCCCCACCGGCGCGACGAGTAGCTTGCTATATTTCACGCCACGAGAGAATCCAGTTAGCGTATTGAACAAATTCGAAGCGTCTTCACCAATATCTTCACGACAGGTCAGTAAGGCGAAATCCTCATACACCCGTGCGGTCGAGGCGTTGTAGTTTCCGGTGCCGAGATGCACGTAGCGGCGGAGCCGGCCCGCCTCCCGCCGAACTACCAGCGCGACTTTTGCGTGCGTTTTGAACTCTACCTGCCCATACACCACATGGACGCCCGCGCGCTCCAAGGCTCTCGCCCACTCGATGTTGTTTTCCTCATCGAAGCGCGCTTTCAGTTCGACCATGACCGCGACTTGCTTGCCGCGTTCGCTCGCTTCCTGGAGCGCTCGGACGATAGGCGAATTGCTTCCCACCCGATAGAGCGTCTGCTTGATTGCAAGCACCTGTGGGTCACGCGCGGCCACATCGATGAAATCAGCGACGGCGCTAAAGGAATCGTAGGGATGGTGAAGCAAGATGTCCCCATGTTGGATGGCCGCGAAAATGTCCGTCGCGCGTCCAAATTCGATTGCCGAGCGCGTGACGATTGGCCGGTCCTTCAGATCGGGTCGATCGAGGTCAAGGAGCTCTATGAGGTCGCTCATGCCGAGCGGACTCGCAAGCTCAAAGACATCCTCCGGCTCCATCTCCAGATTGTCTACCAGAAGTTCGCGCACGGTCGGGGGCATGTCGTTCTGCGCGAGGAGCGCCACCACCGAGCTGAACCGACGCTGTCGCAGCCCTTGCTCCATGGTCGCGAGAAGGTCGCCGGCCTCGTCAGCCTGGATTTCGAAGTCAGCGTCACGCATCACCCGAAACGGAAAAGCGCCGACGGTCTCCATGCCAGGAAAGAGTTGATCGAGATGAGCCGCGACGATCTGCTCCAGCCAGACAAACGCGACGCGCGGCTTCCCGCCACGCCGCCGAGCCGGCGCGCTGGCAGTGACAGGTACCAACCGGCGCAGCGTATCCGGAATCTTCAAGCGAGCGAAGAGCGCGCCAGCCACCGGGTCACGCAAGGTAACAGCCAGGTTGAGGCTGCGGCTGGAGATAAGAGGAAAGGGGTGGCTGCGATCTACGCCGAGCGGTGTCAACACAGGGAACACTTCGCTGTGGAAGTGCTCGGCCGCTTCCGCGCGCTGCGCATCAGTCAGTTGCGCATAGTCAAGGATCTGTATGCCCGCATCGTGGAGTGCGGGCAAGATCTGTTGGTAATATGTCGTCCGCTGATCATGCAGCAACTCTCCGATGAGACGCCTGAGAGCGTGTATCGCCTCCGCGGGACTCAATCCGTCCGGACCGTACGAATGAACGCTAGCGGAGAGTTGATCATGAAGTCCCGCCATCCGCACAACCAGGAATTCATCCATCTGGTTGCTGACAAAGCTGAGGAACTTGATCCGCTCGAGCAGCGGGTGTCGTTCGGACTGCGCCTCTTCCAGCACGCGGCGAATGAACGAGATCGTCGCGATTTCGCGATTGATAAACAAGTCCGCGCGTGGAGCGGTCTCGTCACGATCTTCCGCAGCCATTCCGCAGCCTCTCCATCAAGTTACCCGGCAAACTGCACACAAATCCTAAGACGCGCGGACATTCTGGATTGTCGCACAGGTAGAAGACCGACTGCGCTTGTTCCATCAATCAACTCTGCGGCTGCGGCCACGCTTCCGGTCACTCCTCGCATGGCCACCATCGAGAGTAAGACTTTCGATGGGTTTCGTCGCCTGGACAGGCGCCGTGCGAAGATCGTCGGCAGGTTGCGGCTGACAGGGTTGCAGCGGTACAACATAGTGGTAGGTATAGGCTCGCGTAGATATTTGGCGCGCTGCACGCCACCCTATCGGCCTTCGTTGGGCGCCACATCTCGCGCAGAGGACATACAGGCGCTGATAACCAAGTTCGGAAGAACTGTGACTGCCAACAAACCTACGAGACCAAACGCGCCGCGCGTCACTGATTGGCGTATGCTGCTCGTCCTCTTTACTCTTACAGGGGTGATTGAATCACAATCATTTGGCCATCTCAACGCGTTTCGTCCGCTCTTTCTCCAACAACTTCATGTTCCCGCAGCCCAGATCCCTGTCTGGACGGGCGTGTTGGCGTCACTTGGCTTTCTTATCGGTGTGCCGCTTCTCCCGTTCTGGGGTGTGTGGACGCCCCGGACACAATCTTCGTCGCCTGCCTACCGTACAGTTCGGCCACCTTCTCGCGCGCCATGCGCATCACCGTCGCTGGGTCGCTGTCAGTAGGTTCCGCCATCGGCTGGCCATTTCCATCTACCGGGATGAAGCCCTCCGCTTCGCGGCGCTGCGCCAGCAGGTCACGCCCACGGGCAAGGTCCACATCCATCGTCCAATCGCTCTGGCCGTCCTGACCGCCCTGAGCGTTCTGCGTGTCCGGGCGCGGCAGGGTGGCGACCGCCGCCGTCGGCAGGTGAATCACCAATTGGGCGCGGGGCGCGCGCGCTGTCTTGCCCCAGACCCGCACTTCGGCACCCAGCGCGAACAGGAACTCCCGCTGCTTCTCACGTGGCAGCGCTGGGTAGCCGGACATCCACGCCTCAAACCAATCCGCGAGTTCTTGGCGCAGGGCGGGGTTGGCGCGCGCGCGGTTGACCGCCGCCAGCGCCTCCGTCCGGCGGAGTTCCAGTCCGGGCAGGGTCTCGGCTAACAGGCGCGCATGCGCCTCCATCGGCGCGGCCAGCGGGTCTTGGGGTGGGTAGGTCGCCACGCGAGCCAGCAGGTTCGTCACCTGCCGCTGGTGTACTACGAAGCTTCCTGCGTGACACTCAGGTAGGCGTTGATAGTGTCGATCGGACGCTTACCCATATTGCGGTAGCTCAGGTGGGGGCGCTCGGTGTTGTAGGAGACTAGCCAGCGGTCCAGATCGGCTTGGAGCGCCTCCACCGACTCATAGAAGGTCTCGCGTAAGGCGACCTCGAAGAACTCCTCCTTCACCGTGCGGTGGAAACGCTCGACAAAGCCGTTGGTCTGCGGATGGCGCACCTTGGTGCGCTTGTGGACGAGGTCGTTGAGCGCCAGGTACAGCTCAAAAGGATGTGTCTCGGTCCCACAGAACTCACGCCCGTTGTCGGTGAGCACTGCGGCGACGGGCATGCTCCGCTCAGCGTAGAAAGGCAGGGCGTCGTTGTGGAGGGCGGCTACGGCCGCCTCAGGCACCTTGGAGGTGTGCAGGAAGCCAAAGGCGTAGGAGCCGTAGGTATCGACGATGCTGTGCAGATAGACCTTGCCGACGCCCTTAAACTGGCCGACATAGAAGGTGTCTTGGGCCAGCAGCTCGCCAGGCCGGCTACTCTCGACGTGGCGCTCGCGGAAACACGGATTGGCTTTCTCGATCTGGCTGATCTGCTCGGCGGAGAGCTCGAACGGCTCGGCTGCCACCTGCTCTTGGAGCTTGAGCAACCGCTCGAACTTGGAGGCCATCCCCTGCTTGATGAGGATATGCTGGATTGTCGGGCTGCTGACCGAGACGCCGTCGAGCTTGAGATGCGCGCTCAGCCGCACACAACCCCAGGCCGGATGCGTCAGGCTCAGCGCCACAATGCGCTCCACCACCTCGGGTGGCGTGGTCTGCGGATGGCTCTTGTGGATCGGGGGCAGGTCTTTGAGCCCCTCCAGCCCCTGCAACTCGAAGCGGCGTTTGTACTCGTAGAACTGGGTCCGCGTCATGCCGCGCTGGCGTCATGCCGCGCTGGCGTCATGCCGCGCTGGCGGCAGGCGACACTGACGTTGCCCAACGCCTCAGCGAGCTGGAGCACACTCAGGCGTTGATGGGCGAGCTTGTCGGGCGCGTTCTGGCTCATACGGCTTCATCTCCCTCATCTGGAGCGTCTGCCTTCCTGAACGGAGCAGGCGCCCTAGATGTAACCGACGAAGCTTAGTAGTACACATTACGAGAAATCTTGTCAGTGTCATAGACTGACTGGAATCTCCAATGCGCCAGCGCTTTCTCGCAGTACGCAAGGATGTCGGGATTGCTGTTGTAGATGCGGAACGTTTTCCCGCCAGCGCTACCATGTCCCTCAGCATCAAAGAGTCCAGCGAGTAGCCCGCGATAGTATTCAGGCGTGTCGCTCCATTCAATGATGCTAGTGATGGTCTCAAATGAGGCGCGCGAACTGGTACGAATCGCCGGAGCGCCGCCAGATACCATCGCAAAGGCGAAGTCCTGCGTTTCTACGCCAAATGATTGCAGGTATCGCTTGGCGCGAGCAACCGCTTCACCATCTTTCATGGCAAGGCGGAAACTCCAATAGTAACTGTTTTGCCGCCGTTGGTCACGATGTTGTTTGAGATGGCCGTCGCCGCGAATAACACCACTCAGATACCCGCGTCGGTACTCGTCTGTCTCCGCTGGTGTTTGCTCTGCGGTACCAAACCCAAAGAGTTGGTCGTTGGGAGTGAGATGAGGTCGCTGTCCAACGAGCCACCCCTGTTCATCGCGCGTTATCTGGCCATCTAATGTGTATTTCCAGCCACGCGGCGTGAGCCAGCGGTGGTTGCCTGAACACACGAACTGCCGACAGTCTTCAAGCGTGATGCGAACGGCTTCTTCAACAGTGCGCCAGTGCGCAAGCACCGTCGTTTCCACTACCCGGCGATACCCGTTTTCAAGGTGGGTACCAAGAATAGCGTCGCCCACTCGCAACGCGCTGATGGGAAGCGTGCGTCCATTCGCAAGCAAGATGGGCGTTGAGCCTTCTAGGCAGTACGGGCAGTTATGCAGACAGCCCGTGACCGGATTCCACGACCACTGCGCCCACTCGATATGCGTGGTGTCCTGTTTATTGAGCGCCGCCTTATGGTCGCGCCCCAGCGCAATCTCCGCCGCGCGTGTCGCAGGCGACAACGCCTTCCAGTCCAGGACCGAGTAGATGACTTTAGACGGAGCGGCGTCTGGCTCTGATTCTGGCTCAGGCTCGCGCGCGTCCTCTACCCACTCGGCTGTGACCGGCTCATCATCAGGCGCAAGAGTGCGCGTAGGCGTTGGCGCGGTGGGGGTAGATTGGGAAGCAGGCGCTATTGATAATGGGGAATCCCCATTATCCGCCATATGCCGATGTGGGCGACCTTCCGCCTTGCGGATGCGGTCATGCGCCGTGTCGTAAGGAATGTCTCGCAGGTGAAGATACGCCTTCCAGAGCGGCGTGCGCGCTCCGTGCAGGCGCTGGAGTTCGTCTCGTATGAGCATCAGGTATTCGCCATCCGCCCGGTCGTAGTCGCCTGCGAGCGCCATCCGGGCGGCGTCCCAAGCGCGTACTTTGGTATAGCGGTCAGCTTGGAAGTCGGGTAGCGCTTCCGCAAGCGGGATAAGCGCGCGTTGGGCATCGGGTTGCTGTGTCATGGGGTACTCCCTTTCTGATTAGGCTGTGAGTTCAACCTGAACGTCCAGCAGGGAGGTCCAATTGTGTTCGGGGTATCTGGACGGATAGATACAATCGCAAGCTCATTATCGTTCGCAGCGCCTACATCGAATGTCTGGTGCTCATCGCCGCTTCGCTCAGCCCCAACGTGTGGGCGCTGGCCGGCGCGCAATTGCTCGTCGGGTTCGTCTTCGGCAACACTGGCGTGATGCTCGCTATGCTCGCTGATGTCACACCGTCAAAGCGGCTGGGTATGGCTGTCGGTATCGTCAGCGCGGCCTTTCCGATCGGCTCGTCGGTCGGCCCGCTCCTCGGGGGATACGTCGCGCAGACGTTTGGCATTCGTCCACTGCTGTTCGGCGATGGTGTGGCGTCCGCGCTGGTCGGGCTCCTACTTACCGTGGCTGTGCGCGAAGGCCCACGTCACAAGATTTCCGACGCCAGCGTGACCACGATGCTTCGCCAATCCGCGCGAGACATCCTGGCGTCGCGTCTCGTGGCAGGCATTTTCGTGGCGTACTTCCTGTCAGTTTTGACCGTCTTTCTCTACACCCAACTGCTGCCCATCGTGCTACAGCGGCTCTTCAGGGGCCCTGAAAGCGCGTTACCAGCGCTCATTGGTGACACGCTCGCAGCTTTCGGAGTGGTTATGGCCGTCACCACACCGCTTTGGGGACGGCTAGGCGATGCGATTGGCCGCTGGCGCACTCTACCAATCATCTTGCTCTCGATGACGATAGGCGTTGCCGCCCTCAGCTTCGCTACTACGCTGACGCCTCTGCGGATGGCCATAGTCGGTGTCGGGCTTGTTCAGGGCGGAGTCGGCGCGACGACTATTGCGCTGCTTGCCTACCTCGCAGAGCCGGATCGCCGGGCTTCCATCCTCAATTTCTCGCTGCTTCCCTCGCAGTTGTCCTGGTTCATCGGACCGCTGATTGGCGGTGCGCTGGCCTCAATAAGCCTCCGCATCCCGTTCTATCTCGCGGTCGCGGTTCAGGGCGCCGCTTTACTCTTCGCTATCTCGCTTGCGCGCAGAGCGCGCGTAGCCCAGCCACCCAACGCCTCCATACCCTCACAGCCCGTCATGACCAAACGGTGAGGCTGGCAGCGCCTCAGCATGTCTCGATGTCTCCAACCGCAAGGAAAGAAGAAACTCCGTCTGCCAGGCAGGCGGAGTTGAAGGAAGACAGCCGAGAACTGGAAGACGTCAGACGCGCCTGTCAGGCATGTGAAAACCAGATGACCGCCAGGGTAATCGTAATGATGGCGATTAACACGCTCGCCCCAAGAAAGAGCGCGCCAATGGTGACCTTCGCGCTGCGTGACAGCCCTGGCGCCTGCTGCTGCGCTCCTGCGCCGTATGGCGTGTAGGGCCTGCCGTAGGGATCATTGTTATACGGGGTGCGTGGCGCGCCCAACGCTGGGGGTCCTGGCAGCGCTTCAGTGAATGCCTCGGCATCCTCCGTGCCCCAGTCATCGGCCCCGATCTGGTAGCGGCCCGGCCCGGAGGGGACTCCCGATGTCGCGGGCGCCGCGGAAATCGGGGAGCCGCACTGGCCGCAGAACGCTTCCGAGCCGGTGATACGGGCGCCACAGACCCCGCAGAACCGCGGCGCGGAGCCACCGGTCGGGATCGAGCGGGAGCTACGCTGACCCGGCGCGGCCGCGGTCGCGCCGCTCGTGGGGCCCTGATATCCACTGGCGCGCGGATAAAAGCTCGCCTGCCCTGGAGGCAGCGCGGTATCCGCGGGACGTGTCTCTCCCAGCGACGGGCTCTCACCATATGCGACCTCAGGCGCCTGCCAGCCGCAATTGCGGCATACGCCGTGCACGTTCAGCGCATTGGCGCCACATCGCTCACACCTGTCCACTGAGATTGCCTCCACCATTGGCCTCTGGCGCGGATTCCAACCATCGCGCCTCGCCGTCAGTATAGCGCCACCACGCCCGCGCCCGCAACCATGCGCGCTACGCGACCGGCCGTCGCAGTATCGCCCGCGCCGAGGCGTAGTACCATGCCAGCAGCGCCAGGCCGACTACATAGATGCTCAGCGCTGGAGGCAATCGCAGGAGTTTTTCACCCAGATTGATCGGTGTGGACCCATTGACCGCTGGCGCCAGTCCGGTTCGTAACAGCGGAATGAACAGGCTCTTGACCGGATAGGCGCCGTAGATCGGCGCGATACGCGATCCCGCCAGAACATACAGGTATGTGATCAGCAGCGAGAACCCGAGCGTCGCCGTGAAGGCGGCGCGTACCCAGAAGCGCGAGTCATCCACTACCCAGGCGAGCCCCAGGCACATGAACGGAAGCGCGGGCACAAGGAGGCGCGGGCCCGGCACATACGCTCCCGCCATCGGCAGGAAGTAAGAAGACACCGCGAGCGGATACAGGAGCGAGACAGCCGCCACCACCAGCGCTTCAAGGCGGGACTCGCCGGAGCGATACCACACATACAGCCCAAACGGAATTAGCAACAGGAAAGGCGACTCAATGAGAAGTCCACGCGGATACCCAAAGATTTGCCAGAGGCCTGAGAGTGTCGGCAATGTCACGCCAAAAAAGCCCTTGTGCTGGCCGGAGAACTCGGAGCCACTCACAAATCCATAGCTCACGCTGAGTGGATTGCCAAACGCAAACCAGTCGTACCACGCAAGCGCCAATGCCGACGGCGCCATACCGGCGCCATAGTGCGCGAGAGACTTTATCCGCTTGCCAGGAAAGCCCAGCAAGATGTATCCGCAGAGCACGAGGAAGATCAGGCCTGTCAGATACTCGGAGATAACACCCAGCCCCGTCAACAAACCTGCCGCCACCAGCCAGCGGGTGGACGTGGCCTCCGCTCGCGCGCGATAGATCAGGTAGAACGCGATGAAGAGGAGGCCGCCGCCGAAAACATGGCTCAGGAACACGACGGCGAATGGGTATTCGAGTGTGGCCAGCGCAAACGTCCCCGCCACAACAAACGGCAGCGGCGAGGCCGCTAGAGTGGGTCGAAGCCGCGCCACAAAGCGACGGAATATCAGCGCCGCAGCCACGCCGACCGCGACGACGGTAAACAGGTTCATCGCGTAGACCTGCAAGGCATACGCGATACGCGCGGGAAAGTCGAGGCGATAGAAGAGACTGATCAGCCAGAGTACCGGAGTCGCGGCCAACGAGAGACCCAGCGAGCGTGGGGAGTACCAGTGGCCATGATAGTAACTCACGTCAATCGTGTTCTTCGCATGAACGTCGATGGTCGCCTGGCCATGAACGAGCGCATAGACCATGTCCCATCGACTCCAGATATTGGACTCGAGCGGCATGATGAAGTACACGGAGCAAAGAATGAGGAGGCCAGCGAACCAGCGTTCAGATGTCGTCAGGCGCATGAGCGTCGCATTGATCGCGGAGCGCGCGCGCGCCAGGGTTCCAGTGACGCCGGCGCCCTCACCCTCGCGCGCGGCTTGCAACGCGGGCGGGCGAGTCGCGGGGCGCTTCAGTGTGGGCTCCATTTGTGCGCTGGCGCCCAGGTCCAGTTCTCGATATGACTCCGCATCATCGGATGGATGCGCCATCATGACTCCTCCTGCAGTCCCGCGCCAACATATCGGAGCGCGCCGTGACCATCGTAACGCAATCTGCCCTCAAGCATCAGTCGCACTAGGACCAGAACAGGTCCCATTGCGCACGCATCACGCGGAGGCGCGCGGGGGCGCCAACCAGCGACGAGCCCCCGAGTCTATTTCGGACTCAAGGGGCTCGTACACGCTTCAATTAGGCGCAGCGCGGCACGCCGCGACATGTATCTGAGCGCTACCGCGACTCAACGACGGTTGACGCCAGAGCCGGGGCTGGCTTTCCAGACTTCCCGGCGGCCGGGGATTGCTTGACCCAGCGCGGCAGCTTGCCACTCGGAGACACGCCTGTCAGTCGCCGGAACGAGAAGATGACAAAGAACAGCAGCGCCCAGTTCACCACTGCCGTTACGATGATCTGGTTGACAAGGCCGATGGGCAGCAGCAGCAGCAACCCTGTCAGCACAATGTTCACCAGCGTCAGCGGAATGAGATACAGCCAGGCGAAGCGCATCAGTTGATCGGCGCGCAACCGCGGCAGCGTCGCGCGAATCCACATGAAAATCAGCAACATCACGCTGAGCTTTGCGATGAACCAGAACGCAGCGATGACATTGAAGATCAGGCCAGCAAAGAAGCCACCCGCGCCTGACGCGCCCAGCAATCCTTGCCACAGGCCCAGCGCCGCTCCCGGCCCCGACCAGCCGCCCAGGAAGAGGGCAGTCGCCACGGCGGAGACAATTGTCATATTGCCGTATTCGCCTAGGAAGAACATCGCCCAGCGCAGACCGCTGTATTCGGTCAAATAGCCTGCCACCAGTTCCGATTCCGCCTCAGGCAGATCGAACGGCGAGCGGTTGGTTTCCGCCAGGCCACAGATGTAGTAGATCGCCAAACCCAACGGCTGCGCCAGCGCAAACCAGAACCATGGGGCGTGCGACTGCATCTGCGCCTGCACGATCTCCGAGAACGAGATCGAGCCGATGCCGCACGTAGCTGCGCTCGCCGCGCCAGCGCACTCCGGCGCCAGCACACTGGTCAGCATAATGACGCCGACGATCGAGAGCACGAGAGGCAACTCATAGGAGATCATTTGCGCCGCCGAGCGCAGACCGCCGATCAGGGCATACTTGTTGTTCGAGCCCCAGCCAGCCATGAACACGCCAATCACATCAATCGAGCTCAGCGCCACGTAAAAGATGATGCCAGTGCCTAGCGCGCCCGCAGTTAGGTAGGGCGAGAACGGCAGCACCACGAACGCGGTGATGACAGGAGCGAAAAAGATCATCGGCGCCATCTTGAAGACGATGTTGTCCACTTGCTTGAGGCCACGGATGTCCTCTTTGAGCAGGAGCTTGACGACATCGAATGGCGCCTGCAACATGCCCGCCGGGCCGTAGTGTAACGGGCCATAGCGGTCCTGCATGTACGCTTGAACCTTGCGCTCCAGATAGGTGAGAACAGTGGCCGCCAGCATCAAGAAGCCAAGCGAGAACAGGAACGTCACCAGAAAGTGGATGATGTTCAGGACGACATCGTTCATGGTGTAATCTCGCCTTCAGCCCTAGCGGTCCACATCGCCGAGGACAATATCAATGCTGCCGAGGATAGCGATCACGTCACCGATCTTGTGCCCGCGCAGCAATTCTGGAAGGATTTGGAGATTGACGAACGATGGCCCACGCAGCTTCGCCCGGTAGGGATACTCTGAGCCATCGCTAATCATATAGACGCTTTCTTCTCCGCGCGCGCTCTCGACCGCCGCATAGGTCTCCCCTCGCGGCGGTCGAAGGGCGATTGGGGTCCGCTGGCAGATAGAGCCACCAGGAAGCTGATCTATTGCAATCCGGATGAGGCGGACGCTCTCAGCCATCTCGTCCATCTTGACCATATACCGCGCGAAGCAGTCGCCATCTTGCCTGATCTGCGGTCGGACCGCAATCTCACGGTAAGCGCCATAAGGGCGGTCAACGCGCACGTCGAACTCCGCGCCGGAGGCACGCGCCAGCGGCCCTGTCAATGCGTAGGCGATCGCCTGCTCACGGTCGATGTAGCCTACACCCTCTGTCCGGGCCTCGAAGATTTCATTCCCTGTCAACAGGGCGTCAAGCTCTTTCAGCCCTTTGGCGAGGAATTGATCGGCCCACGCTTCGCAGGTCTGCAGCCATCCCTTGGGGAAGTCGTGCATGACGCCGCCCACGCGCATGTAGTTGTGCGTAAAGCGGTGACCACTCAGCGCCTCGAACATATCAAGGATCTGCTCGCGGTCACGGAACGCCCATAGGATGGGGGTAGTGGCGCCCAGGTCCATGCCGTAAGTGCCGACTGCCACGAGGTGGCTCGCGATGCGCTCCAGTTCACCGACGATCAGCCGGATATACTGCGCGCGGCGTGGCGGCTCAATATTTGTGAGTTGCTCCGTCGCCATCGCGTAGACGGTTTCGTTGAGCATTGGGCTCAAGTAGTCTGCGTTATCGATATAGCGGATGCCGGCCATGTAGGGCCGGTTCTCGAAGATCTTTTCCATTCCGCGGTGCAGATAGCCGATGACCGGTGTACACTGCGTGACTGTCTCGCCGTCCAGCGTGAGCACCAGGCGCAACACACCATGCGTCGAAGGATGCTGTGGGCCCATGTTGAGGACCATTTCCTCGCTGCGCATGCCGCCCGAGTCTTCATATTGCATGTTGGGAAGCGAAATCGCGTCTTGAGTCATGATGACTTTACCTTCCCGCGGCGCTACTTGGACGCCTGCTCGTCGGACTCGCTGTCCCCAGAAGATGGCTCGCGCAGATAGCGGCCAGGCGTGCGCTCGGTCACTGGCTCAACGCCCTGCCCTGTCTGCAAATACACCGCGGCGCCGCCGAAGGTCGTCATCCCTGGATGGATGCGCTCCTGAGAGCCCTGCCCCAAACGCTTCGTTTGGACCCGCTCCTGATGACGAATATTTTCTCCCGAGATTGCCTGCACCGCAGGCGCCTGCGTAGTAGCCGGATCGTGTCGCACCATCGGCGTCGTGTGGAAGCTCTTTAGCAAGGGATAGCCGACGAACTCATCCTCGAGCAGAATGCGGCGCAAATCAGGATGGCCGCGATAGATCACGCCCACCATGTCGTATTGCTCGCGTTCCAGCCAGTTCGCGGACGAGTAGACACTGACCAGTGAGTCCACCTCTGGGTGGTCGCTTGTCAGGCGCACACGCGCCTGAAGCAGCCAGTTGTTGGCCAGCGCGCGGAGATGGTAAATGGACTCGATGTGGTCTACCATATCCACCGCCGTTACGCAGGTAAGCATCTCAAATCCGACGGAATCCCGCAGGAATCGGGCCGCTTCCAGAAGCTTGTCAGATGGGATGTCTACACTGACCATGCCTTGCGCCAGGCGGGTCTTTGGCATCGGGGAGCCCAGGCGCTGGTCCAGCGCGCCAAGCTGCGTCAGCAACGCATTGATGTGATCTCGGTCATATGCGACCAGTGACGCCGTCCCGGCTTGAGCCGCGGGCTGCGTGTCGGCGCGCTTACTCAAATCCACCGGATGACTCCCTTCCGCCAGGCGTAGACCAGACCCAAAGCCAGCACGCCGATGAAGAAGACAATCTCGATGAAGCCAAACCAGCTCAACTGCTTGAAGATCACCGCCCACGACAGAATAAAGACGATATCCACATCGAATGCGACGAACAGTAGGGCGAAGATGTAGAACGCGAGCGGATACTGCACCCATGCGGAGCCGATCGGCGTCTCACCAGACTCGTACGTGGCCAGTTTGCCCGCGCCACCTCGGCGGCGCAAGAACAGCGAGTTGAGAAGATCGGCGACAAAAAGACTGAAGAGCACGAACCCGCATCCGCCGAGGAAGAATATGGCGGCGTAGAGGTATCCAAGCCCGTTCACGAGCGCCTCCTGGGATTGGGTGATATTCCCGGCGTTCAGTGCGTCGGGATGGCGCGCGCCTTCATGACACACTGCCGCATCAGCGAACGCGCGACGACGCGGCATTGGTCCGCCCGAGATGTGTCGTGCGGGGTGGTAAGAAGCGCATCGGACCCAAGCGCGCCATCTCTGATTATAACATAGCCCCCTGCGCCGGACAACCGTGAGCAGCCAGCAAACCCGGGACTCATCGGCATTGAGCGCGTGGTAGACTGTCTCGTGACCATCCACAAGAATGGGACGTGGGCTCCAACGCCGCCAGTATCCGGCTTGAGTTGAAAGGAAGGAACGCTATGCCGCGCTCCTCGCTGATTCGCTATACCTGTGAGTGCGGGCAAGCGTTTACCAGCCCTGTCTACCAGACGGTGAATGTCACACTGGAGCCACACCTGCTCTACCAAACGCTCGCGGGACTTCTCAATGTCGCTGTGTGTCCCAACTGTGGGCGCAAGACAGCCGCCGCCCTGCCCTTTGTGTATCACGACATCACCCGCAGCCTCTTCGCCTACGTCCACCCAGACAGTGACGCCTCGGAAACATCGCGCGAGCGCTTGTTGAGCCGTCTTCGCGAGGTGTATGACGAAGCGGTGGCTGAATCCGATCGCATCCTCGATCAGCGGCGCTCCAGCCCACGGACGCCGCGGGACGGCCTCGCGGCTCGCATGGAGCCTGACGCGCCTCCGATGCAGGTCATCTTCGGCATCGAGAACCTGATCGCACTTGTGGACTCGCTCCTGGAACCTGAGGAACGCCTGGGGCGCGCGGCCCTCTCCGCGAAGGAAGTGGACGGAGCCTCACGCGAGCGCATCCTGGCGCTCGCACAGGCGCTGGCCAACCGGCTCGACCTCCAGATAGAGACTGAAGGCGCGGGACGCGACATTACCGTTTGGCTCTACGGACCGCGCAGGCGCGTCGACCTCCTCCGCCACCAGATCGCTGACTCATGATAGTCGGCAGGATTCGTACCACACGGGGTCACGCGGGGATGTCCTTTATCAGCAATGGAATGAGGTTCACCGCGTTCGGTGTCCCAAGACCCGTCGCAGCATCCCAACCGTTCCCGGCCTGATAGCCTTGCACGGTCAGTGACCCATGCGTGAATGTGTTATCGCCGCTGGTCACATCCCGAAACGCGCTCGAATAGGAACTGCTCGCCGCAATTTTGTACAGCGACGGATTGATGTAACCTAGCGGCCGCCCTGCGACCTGATTGGCGATTGCCATCATGCCCGCCCAGAACGGTGATCCGGCGCTGGTGCCACCCGCCAATGACCAGGTGTGCGCGCCGGACGGGTCCTGCGGATCGACGCTGTAGATCGCCAAACCGGTCGAAGGGTCGGCCGCAGCGGCGACGTCAGGCACACCGCGTCGCCCGCTCAACCGGCTCTGCGCGCCGGCAGGCAAAGACCGCTGAAACGTGGGCGTGGAATAGAACTTGCTAAACCCGCCACCACTCGCGCCGCCGTTACTGTTCCACACGACCTCTTGATAAGCGCCTCCTGCGCTGGTAAGTGTTGTGCCGCCAACGGATGTCACCCACGGATTGTCGCCAGGGAAGCTAGTCGTTGGTGTCGAAGAGTAAGTGGTCAGTGAGGTGTCGACATAATCTGATGCGCCGTTGTCACCCGAACTGCCAAAGAATGTCATGTGCCCTTGCGTCGTCGCCTGCTGGAAAAACGCGTCCCAACGCGCAATCTCCGTGAGGCCCGCCGCGTCATTCAGAGATACCTCAGAGGCCGCCCAACTCTCTGAGACGACATAGCCCAGGTGATTGTTTAGCGCATACTGTTCCAGTTGCAGAAACTGTGGTAGTCCGGCGACGCCTTCGGTCTCATCCACCGGACTCGTCAGCACGACGATGCTCGCGTCCGGCGCGATAGCATGGACAATTTCCACGTCCATGGTCGTCTCGAGCTGCCAAAGCACCATCTCTTTGTTCGCGGGATTGTAGGGTACGGTCCCAAGCGGCGCCAGTTGTCGCACATTGGCGGCCGGCAAGCCAAATTGAGTGTCAAACGTTGCCAGGTCCTGCTGGAGCGTCGGATCACCATACGAGTCAATGATGACGACAGTCTGCCCTTGCCCGCGGTAACCTTTGTCATAGAGCGGCGTGATGCCATAAGCGTCCCGGATTTGCTGGGGCGTGTACGCGGTACCGTATGGGATGTCCGGCGCGGTCTCGGTACCCTGCGCATTCGGCGTGCTCGTCACCACACTCGGGCCACTGCCGACCGAAAATGAGCATGCGGCGAGCACGGTCACGGTCACAGTCAAGGTCAAGGCGACACACGCCCACATGCGCGGTCTAGCGGGCGCATCCATCATCCATCTGCCCTCACACTAAAGTAGGCTGTCAGGTCACGCGCGAGTTCGCGCGCTTGCCGGGCGCGGCCGCTGGCTGATATGCTGCCAGCGCCCCTGGCGCCCTTGACAGATTCTACGCACAACCCGGCAAGGTAGGTTTCATTGATGGCGTCTCAGCTTCCCTCAGCCAACGCGCGCACAGCGGTTGATACCCGCCTCCGCGCGATGGCGATATTCGCGCATCCCGACGATGTGGAATTCATCTGTTCCGGCACGATCGCTCGTCTGGCCGCAAGCGGATACCGCATTCAGTATGTGCTGGCCACCAGCGGAGACAAGGGCAGTGACGATCCAACGGCCACCCCAGAGTCGCTCATCGCCACACGTGAGGCGGAACAGCGAGAAGCCGCGACGATTTTAGGCGTCGAGGTGGTCACATTCCTGCGGCGGCGCGACGGCGAACTCGAGGTCAGCATTCCTTTCCGGCGCGAGTTGGCCCAGATCATTCGCACTGGACGCCCGGACATTGTGCTGACCTTCGACCCATGGCAGCGATACCAAATCCATCCCGATCACCGAGCCGTTGGTCAAACGGCGCTGGACGCGGTCGCGGCGGCGCGCGACCACATGTATTATCCCGAACAGCTTACAGGTGGACTGACGGAGCATCGGGTTCACAATGTCTACCTGTTCGCGACTGACAACCCGAACTACTATGTGGATGTTACCGACTTTATGGAAATCAAGATCGCCGCGGCGCGCGCGCACACCAGCCAGGTAAAGGGTGAATCCACGCTGGAGTGGATCCGCGCCCGGACGCGCGCGTCGGGTTTGGAGATCGGCGTCGAGCACGCCGAAGCGTTTCACTATTTGCCTATGGCGCGCCCGCCAGCCCTCAAACGCTTGCCAGAGTGGTAGCGCAGCATGCATCTTCGCTCTCTACCGCCCGGCGCCGAGACCGCCCTCGAAGTCATCGCGGCATTCGAGCGCGCGTTTCCCGGGCGACTCCGCTCAGCCTATGTGTTGGGTAGTTACGCCGACGCGACCGCCACGCCGGCGAGCGACCTCGACCTCACACTGGTATTTCGAGACTCGTTCCTTGGCCAGCGCGAGATCGACGAAGTGAGGCGCGTCACCTCCGAGACGAGCGCTCGCGGCTCCATCGAGCTAGACATCGAGATCACAGATGAGGCGACGCTCAGACTTGGCGCAAGTCCGGCCCTCAAGCTTGCCAGCGCCATCATCGGCGGTGATGATCGGCGAGAGGAGTGGCCACTCATCCCAATCGAGGAGTGGACGCGCGACCGGATGCATACTTCGTGGTGGCGCATCGCCCGACTGTTTGAGCGTCCATCCCCAATCGTCCCCCCATTAGAGTCTCCTGAGCCCGACAGTCAGTTTCTGGGATATACACGGCGGACAGTCCGGCTAAGCGATGGGAGCGATGCGCCCTGCACCCGCGACCTCATCCGCTTGACCGGATGGGCGGCGACAGCGTTGGTAGCGCTTGAATGTGGCGTCTACGCGCCAAGCAAGCGTGAAGCGCACCGGCTGTATGCGGCCTGTGTTGGCGGCGAGTGGACAGGTCTACTCAGCGCAATCTACGAGGAATGCCGTCAGCGGTGGGCGTATGTGATACCGGAGGGCCCTGACGAGCGGGCGCGCTTGCGAGAGCTGTGCGAACAAACGTTGCTCTTCGAGCGTCATTTCATGTCGCGCTACACTGCATACGCACTGGGTGAACTGAGGAGTAGTGATGAACGCGTATTCGGCGCGTGCGAGGCGCTGCGACGCGCGCCATTGGCACAGACAGAGATCGTAGATGTATTGCGCCTGCTTACCACCGCCCGTGACAGCGCGATGCGTAATGCGGCGAAGTCAACCCTTTTGGCTACGACGCCGTACGCGCAGCCTCGTTAACACGAATATAGTGTCGAGAAGGAGTCAACCGAATGCGCGTGCTGGTCATCGGTTCAGGGGCGCGTGAGCATGCGCTTTGCTGGTCGCTCAGCCGCTCGTCGCGCGTAGAGAAGCTCTACTGCGCGCCGGGTAACGGTGGCACAGACGAGTTCGCCGAAAATGTCCTGCTCGACCCCAAGGACACCTTTGCCTGCGCGACTTGGGCTGAGCGTAACGCGATAGACCTGACCATCATCGGTCCCGAAGCGCCGCTTGCGGCGGGGATCGCGGACGTCTTCGCCGCGCGTGGGCTGCCCGTCTTCGGGCCATCCGCCGCCGCCGCGCGTATCGAGTCCAGCAAGGTATGGGCGAAGTCGCTGATGCGGCGCGCGGGCGTTCCCACAGCGAACGCGACGGCGTACACCGACTATATGGAAGCCCGTAGCGCCATCGGGCGCCGCGCGGGTGAAGGCGGAGCGTATCCGGTCGTCATCAAGGCGGATGGCCTGGCTGCCGGTAAAGGCGTGATCGTCGCGGAGTCTGAGCTCGAAGCCCTCGCCGCCGTGGATGCGCTCATGCGTGACCACACCCTTGGAGACGCCGCGGCAAATGTGCTCATCGAGGACTTTCTGAAAGGCGTCGAGCTTTCACTATTCGCGTTGACCGATGGCGAACACGTCATGTCACTCGCGCCCGCCTGCGATTACAAGCGGGTATTCGATGACAATGAAGGCGGCAACACTGGCGGTATGGGCGCATACTCGCCGCCCCGTTTCGCCACACCAGCGGTCGTTGACGACATCGAGAACAGAATCTTACGGCCGACAGTCGCGACGATGGCCGCCGAGGGCTCTCCCTTCCGGGGGCTTCTTTACGCCGGATTGATGATGACCGACGCCGGGCCATATGTAATCGAGTTCAATTGCCGCTTCGGCGACCCGGAAACACAAGTTGTGCTACCGCGGCTCAATACCGATCTTGCCGAACTGTGCGCCGCCGTCGCCGCTGGCTCGTTAGATGCCGTCCCCACGCCCACATGGACGGACACCGCCGCCTGCGGTGTGACGCTCGTCTCAGGCGGATACCCGAACGCGTATGAAACCGGAAAACTGATTACGGGACTGGACGCGCTCGACTCCGACATCCTCGCATTCCACGCCGGTACACGCCGTGCGCCAAATGGCGACCTTCTGACAGCTGGCGGGCGGGTGTTAACACTCGTCGGTCGTGGACCGTCAGTCTCCGCGGCGCGCGAACGTGTCTATGCCAATATTGACCGGATACGCTTCGATGGAGCGCACTGGCGCACTGACATTGGAGCGCGGGAATCGTGAGTGACGCGACAGTCAGCGCGCCCGCTGCGCTGAACATCCCGACAATTGAAAAAGCGCGTCGTTCAGCCCGCCGCGCCCGCTGGCGAAGGCGAGGTTTGATCGCCCTGGCGGCGCTCGTGTACGAGCTCGTCTGGGCGATCAGCGGATTGGATAAAGTCAATCCAACCGATCTCGACGTCTTCTTCTTTCCTGCCGTCTCTATCGCTCTGCATGGCCACCCCTTCGACATCTACCAGGTACGTGTCGGGCTTATCTATCCAAACGCCAACGGCCCGGTCGGACTCATCCCCGTTTATGTTGCGGCATGGCTTGCCCATCTGCGTGGCTGGCTGGGCGACCCGGGATTGCGGCGCATGCTCCTCTTCGCCGTCGTCGCGCCCGTTCCCCTTCTCATAGGGTGGGAAACGGCGCACGCGGTCAAGCGCATCGCTGGTCCGCTGCGTGGCGTGATAGCAATCGCGCCGTATATCCCAATGCTTGTCGCGCCTGAGCTTTGGCTCAGCGCGCTGTACTATGGCCACATCGAGCAGATGATCGCCGTCTGGCTCATCCTGGCCGCCATCCGCGTGTTGAATGAGAACCGCGCGTTGACCGCTGGCGCGCTGCTAGGGCTTGCGCTGCTCTGTCGCAGTGATGTCCTCATGGCGTTATTTCCTCTCGCGCTCACCCTGCTCTTCAGACTCGATTTGTCCGCCTTCGCGCGCATGGCATTCGGCGGGGCGCTCGCTATTGCGGCAGGACTCGCGCCGTTCCTCCTGGCCGACACCGCTGATACAATCTTCTCACTGGTCACATTCCGCGACGCTCTGCCGGTCGGAGGCGGCAACATCTGGAGCCTGGGCTCTTCTGCGCAGTTCCTCGCGTTCGGCCAGCGCTATGATGCCACCCTGGCGATATGTCTCGTCAATGCCCTTGCATGCGCCGTCCTGGCCATCAGGCGGGACCTGTCCATTAGGTCCATGAATGTCTATCTGTTGCTCGCGCTTACCGCCCTCTGCTTCCCGTTGTTGATCAAGACGCTTTGGCCCTACTACTATCAGGAGGCGGCGCTCTTCATTTCAGTCTGGGCGATAGCGCGCTCAATCGTAGTCGCGCGCAAGTGGCGAGTGGGCGAGAGGGGGCAGATCCTCGGCGCGCTGTCGCTTTTCTGGTCAATGCGCCTCATAGTCCTGGGGGCGGCTCTCTTCGCCGAAATGTCACTGGAGGTGACCAATTACGGTGGATGGACTGCTCCCTGGTCGACCATTCAGGCTCTTATCGGCGTCGGCGCCATCCTCATCGTTGGGATTGCGCTTTCTCTCGCGCCGCACGCGCTGAAGTCGGTCATCCCCAGCCAGTCGGCGTCAGAGCGGGCTATACTGTTAGCGACGCCTGTAATCAGCGCCACGGATGAAGCCTAGACACGCTCGCCCACTGTGTGGCAGCGGTCCCCATATCCCAGGATCACACTATGCGACTGCCATCTGACACCATGCCTCTCTCCTACACGATGGATGAAGAAGGCCGGCGACTCTTGATTGATTGGTCGGACGGCCACGAGTCGGAGCACGGCTACGAGGAGTTGCGCCGCGGCTGTCCGTGCGCGTGGTGCGCAGGTGAGGGCGGCCAAAAAGGCAGTGTCGATGAACGCACGCAGTTCACTGCCCAACAAACCACACTCTACGAGCTGCAGCCCGTCGGCAGGTACGGTCTAACCCCTGTGTGGGGCGACGGACACCGAACGGGTATCTACACCTACGAGCGCTTGCGCGCCACATGCGGCTGTCCTGAGTGCCGCGCCGCGCGCGGAGAAACGCGTCCAACGCGTCCAACGCGGCCATAGCTTCTCTTGTCGAAAATCTGGAGGATTGATAGACAATGGCAGATTCCCAAGTTGGCGCGCCGAACGCCAGCGAACTCCCTACTTGGCTTGCCCGTGTCCATGTGACGCTCAAGCCAGTCGTACTCGATCCGCAGGGCGAAGCGGTACTACACGGCCTTCAGCAACTTGGCTATCAGGACGTCGCTGGTGTGCGGGTCGGCAAATATCTGGAAATCAGACTTGGCGCCGCGAGCCAGCAGGCCGCGGAGGACGCCGTTCGGCAGATGTGCGATCGCCTCTTGGCAAATCCGGTCATTGAGCGGTATGATTTCAGCGTCGCGGAGAGCGTAGCTGTCTAAGCGCGCATTCGTGACTGTCAACTGACACGATTTGGTTGACCTTCGGGGCAGGGTGAAATTCCCGACCGGCGGTATGGCGCGCAACGCGCCGAGCCCGCGAGCGTTTGTCGCCGCGCCAAGCGTGACGACGGCGCAGATTCCGGTGTGAGGCCGGAGCCGACGGTTACAGTCCGGATGGGAGAAGGTCGAAGCGCTACGGCGCGCCATAGTTTCGGCGCGACGGCAGCGTGTCTTCGTCTTCGCCTTGCGTGTCGCCCCAGGTCGACGCTGGACCGGGGCGGTATCTCTCTCGTGCAACACGCGGGCCACCACCTCAGCTCCAGGCGCCGAAAGAGGTGGTTCGTATGGCTACTCAGGTCGCGCCCGGCTCCCGCGCTGGGAAGGGCGCGAGGCGCGTCACGCGGAATGCCGCTGTGGCGCTCGGCCCGCCGGCCCAAGCGACAGGCGCGAGAGCGTACCGTCGCGTATGGCGCGGCGGACTCGCTCGGCAAGCTCTGGCCGCGCTGGCTCCGGCAGTTGCGGGTCTCGCACTGCTTGCGGTCTGGCAGTTCACAGTCAAGGTCACAGGCGTCTCAGCGTTTCTCGTACCTGGGCCGGAGGCGGTCCTACAGTCGTTCGTCGCCGCTGTGACCAATGGCATGATCCCCCACTACGCCGTCGTCACCATCGAGGAAAGCCTCACGGGCTTCATAACCGGGGCCTTGATCGCGCTCCCGCTGGGATACGCCGTCGCACGCAACCGCGCGCTCGCCGCCGCGCTGGAGCCGTATCTGGCGGCCAGCCAGGCGGTGCCAGCTGTCGCGCTGGCGCCCCTGCTTGTCCTGCTGCTCGGCTATGGCGTGACACCTGTGACTGCGCTTTGCGCGCTCATCGTCTTCTTTCCTGCCGCCGTCAATACGACGCTCGGCTTCCGCACGCTCGACCACGAGGTGCTGGACGCGGCGCGGCTGGATGGAGCGGGCTGGTGGGCCATGCTGTGGGATATCGAAGCGCCGCTCGCTCTGCCGAGCATCCTCGCCGGACTGCGCGCCAGCCTTACCCTCTCGGTGACAGGCGCGGTCGTTGGCGAGTTCGTGATTGGCGACCAGGGCCTCGGCGGCCTGCTGACCATCGCGCGCGGTAATTTCGACGCGCCACTTGTCTTTGCAACGCTGCTCGCGCTCGCAATACTCGCCGTTACGCTTTACGGCGTCGCGCGACTCGTCGAGCGGCTCATCATAGCGCACTACGCCCTGGAGGCTTGAGACCTACATGATTCATACATTACCCGCCGGGCGCGCAGCGCGCCCGGCGGCGCTTGCCATACTCAGCGTCCTGCTCTTCGCGCTGCCCGCGCTCACTGGATGCGGCCAGAGCGCCACAACCGGTGGTGGGTCGAGCGCGCTCGTGCCGCTGACCGTGGGTCTGACCTATGTGCCGAACATTCAGTTCGCGCCGTTCTACGTCGCGCAGTCGCTCGGCTACTACAAGGCGGCGGGCCTCAACGTCACGCTGCGCCATCACAACTTCGGTGAGGATGAGTTCGCCGCTATCGCGGCTGGGCGAGAAAACGCGATATTCGCGGGCGGAGATGAGACATTGCAGGCGCGAGCTAAAGGCCTGCCCCTGGTCTATGTCGCCAACATCTTCACCGAATACCCGGTGACACTTATCACCCCAGCCAGCTCGCCCATCACATCGGTCGCCGACCTCAAGGGTCATACCATTGGTGTCCCAGGCAAGTACGGCGCAACCTACATCGGATTGCTCGCGTTGCTCAGAAGCGCCGGCCTATCGACCTCAGACGTCAACATCCAGAGTATCGGTTACACCCAGGTGCCCGCGCTGATCGCGGGCAAGGTGGATGCGGTCATGGGCTACGTCAATAACGAGCCGATCCAGTTCCAGAAGGCGAATTTTGCCATCCGCACCTATCCAGTCGCCTCGGCGCAGCCGCTGATCTCCAACGGGCTCGCCGCTGAAGAACATGAGCTCAAGACGCAGCCGGCCGCCATTAAAGCGCTGATCGCGGCGACACTCAAGGGTGTAACGTACACCATCGCCCACCCGCAGCAGGCGGTGACCATCAGCCAGCAGTTCGTTCCTGGACTAAGTGACCCTACGGCTGCCGCGAGCGCTCTGGCCGTGCTGCAGGCGACGATTCCAGCGATCACGCCCAACAGCGCTCATCCCGGTTACAATGATCCGGCGGCCTGGCAGTCTATGGCGTCCTTCCTGTCATCGAGTGGCCAACTGACTGGATCGGTGGACGCGACAAAAGCCTTTAGTAATGATTATCTGCCCGCCTGACCACAACCCCTAACCCATGCCGCAGCGCCCCACGTATCCAATACAATTACAATGGATGGGGCGCTGCGTCACATCGCGCATGCGCTACGACTTGTGAGAGATGGCCAGGCGCTGTGCCCCCGCGATTTGGCGGCGCAATGCCCCATGGCGCAGGGATGTCGAGCGGCGCGCATGTCGCTGGCAGGAAATGAGGCGGTCAACATGGCGAAGACACATGCCCGGCGGTTACCCACCAGTAGTCCTGACATGGCTGGCGATGCCGAGAATCGCGCCGCGGAGCGAGACGCGATCTTTCGCCAGGCCGAGCGCTTCCTCAACGGTCATACACGGCGCGCGCTGCGCGATGAATTGCTGGCGCTCGCTGAAGCGGCCGGGGCCGAGGAAGAGGAGGACCACTACGGCGAGGGCAAGTTGATCGCAGACTTCGAACGCGACGTAGCGGGAATCCTGGGCAAAGAGGCGGCTGTCTTTATGCCCAGCGGCACAATGGCCCAGCAAATCGCGCTACGCATCTGGTCGGACCGTGGCGGGCGGCGACTCGTTGGGTTCCATCCTACATGCCATCTCGAGATCCACGAACGCAAAGGCTACCAGTTGCTCCACGCTCTGAGTGGAGTTCTCATCGGCGACCCAGGCGCCCTCATGACCATGCGCGACCTGGTGGCGACTCCCGAGCCGCTGGCCGCGCTGCTCCTCGAGCTGCCTCAGCGCGAAATTGGCGGCCAGCTACCTACATGGGATGAGCTGGTCGAGCAGACCGCGTGGGCGCGCTCACGCGGCTCCGCGGCGCATATGGATGGCGCACGGCTGTGGGAAGCCGCTCCCGCCTACGGGCGCGACTACGCTGAGGTTGCCGCCCTCTTCGATAGTGTATATGTCTCCTTCTACAAAGGAGTGGGCGCCATCGCTGGCGCGGCGCTCGCCGGTGACGCCGAGTTCGTCGCCGAAGCGCGTCACTGGCTGCGCCGGCACGGGGGCAACCTCATCCATCTCTATCCCTACGTGATTTCCGCCCGCACTCGGCTGAGGGAGCGGCTTCCGCGCTTCCCCGACTATCATCGACGCGCGCTGGAGATAGCGGCGGCGCTACGCAACGCGCCAGGCGTGACGCTGAAGCCAGATCCCCCGCATGCGCATATGGCGCATGTGTATCTGGAGGGTGAAACTGAAGCGCTCGTGAACGCCAGCGCCAGGCTCGCCGAAGCCGAGCGGGTAACGATGTTGACCTGGGCGCGACCGAGTGGTGTCCCGGGAGTCTCGGTGTTCGAGATGACGATTGGCGACAGCGCGGCCGAGTTCACGCCTGACGAAATCGCCGGCTACCTCTCCCGCATTGTCGAGGATGCGCGGAGCGTAGCCGGCGATAGCAGGAATGGACAGCGGGACGGCTAGTTTGGCTGCGCTACCGTCAGGGAGGTGAATACCACTTCATCGGTCGCGGTGTCGTCGGCATTTGATAACCCAAATCGGCCCGAGGCATAAGTCGAATCGTCAACCGCGCCGACCTGCTGCCCGTTGACGTAGAGCGCGAAATGGGAGCCAACCGCCAATACGCGCAGGACATTTGTCGCGTTCGCCCCGGTATGAATCGAGGCGTCAGACTTGTAGTCCGAAATCGGCGTCGCGTTGTTGCTAACGGATTTGCGTACCGCCCACTGGCCATCAGGAGTGATCTCAAACATGTAAAAGTCTCCTTTGGAGGCCCGGCGGAAGGCGATGCCGTACGAGGAAGCGCTGCCCGTCTTGACCGCTTTGACTGTCACGGTAATATCGACGTCGCTCGGCGTCAATGTACTTGGGCCGAGACACACGACTCCACCCTTCACGTGATAGCCATCGCTCTGGGGCAAGCACGCGGCGTCATTTAGCCAACCCTGCGGACTGTCCATCATCGTGTCCTGATAGATGATGGTCTCATTAGCGGTCGGCGTCGCCTGAGCCTGTGACAGCGCCGTTTCAGTCGCGGTGACAGAGGTGCTGATACCGGCAAAGCCGCTGCGAAGCGCAAACGCGACGCCACCGCATGCCAGCAAACACACCACGATCACACCGGCGATTATACCGCCGATGAGTCCAGCCCGGCTCTTGCGAGGCTGTTGTGGCTGCCCGTAGGGATTAGGATACCCGCCAGGCGGCGTCGCTCCATAGCCCTGCTGCTGATACGGCGGCTGCCCATACTGCGGCTGGGGATACTGCGGATACCCTTGGCCAGGCTGGGGATATTGTGGCGGATACTGGGACTGGCCATACCCTGGCTGCTGGGACTGCTGACCGTAACCAGGCTGGGGCGTCCCATACCCTGGGTCTGGCTGCTCTGGGTTCGTAGGTGTGTTGGGGTCGTAAGGCACGCGAACCTCCCGGCTGGTCAATCTGCGTCATCCAGCGAACGCAAGCGCACACGCGCGCTAGGCCGCCGCTCCTCACCAGTGTACAGGAAAGCGCGAGTGGCGCGCTACACCTCAGCGCCGAGCAGGAATCGGACGCGCGCAAATCGCACGTTGTGACAGAGAAGTGGCCAAAAGTCCCCGCCTCTCGACAAGTCCGGCCGAATCTCGTACAATTGGAACAAATATTCTAATCACACTCGTGGGCTGGCATGCCGGCGCCAACTATCGAGTGGCATTCTGATCGCTTGCTTCAACGCTAGCCAATTGGGAGGGCCCGCACGATGACTCGTTATGCGCCTGCCGCCCTCGTCCGCGAGGACCCTCGCGACGAGTTCGCGCGTGACTATTGGCTTGTAGCGCCGACCCTCAATAGCTTGGGCTCCGCTACGGCTGGAGCCTGGTCTTGGGACTCACGGCGAACCACGCCTCCGCAGCCGAAAACGCCGCCTCCGCCGGCCTCACCCTCGCCACAAGGTGTGAGCCTGCGTGCGCCACGCGAAGTGCTGCAGCGCATGTCCGCGGCCGCCCATGCGCTCGGGCGAGCCGAAAGCGATGTCTGGGTCGAAGCCGCGCGCGAATGGTTACTCAGACATGAGCCGCATACGCCAGCGCACGCACAGACCCTGGTAATAGACCTGAGCGCCGCCGGTGAGGTGTCGAGCGCCCGTCGCTCCCGCGTCTGGCGTGAGATCGATGGCGTGCTCGACCGCCTGCGCGACCACCCGACGCCGCGACATGGCAAACCAGGCGCGGCGTAATGCGCGCCCAAGACGAAGTTCGCCAGGGACTATTCACGTACATCGCGCGCACGGAAGACGAAGTACGATGACGCGATGAACAACACCACGTAGACGCACAGGATGATAAGCGCGTGCGCCAGCCCGAGGTGCGCGCTCTGATCCTGCAAGGCGTACGGCGACCGCCCGCTCAGCGTGATGACTTCGTTGGTATTGGTCGCGAGCAAGTAATCGGGAATAGCGCTTATCAGCCGGGTCATCGGGTCCGGATTAGGGGCATAGCGGAAGATCAGCAGAATGCTGGACGCGATGAGCTCGACGGCGATATACACCAATGGGCCAGCGATCGCCGCCGCAACAGAACGGCCGAGGGTCGCAAGCCAGAGCGCGATGAGCGAGTAGACGAACGCGTTCAACGCGATGGCGAGCCAAAACAGCGCGAGTTCTCCAAGGCCAGCCGCGGTGAGTGGCTGGCCTCCGCTCGTGCCCAGACTACCAAAAGCCCCAACCACCGCGCCCAAGAGCAGAAGCGCGCCACTTGAAATCAGCGCGAGAATCGCCACCGCAACCACCTGAGCGCCCATCAACTGCCCGCGACTGACGCCCCGCGCGAGCGAAAGCCGATGCGTGCCGTAGGTGTATTCTGAGCCGATAAGCGCTCCGACGAGCACAATGAGTAGCAGCGTGCCAAATTCCTTGAAGTACTGTCCGGCGACCGACACGGAAATGGGAAACTCAAGGAACGGAGTAAACAACGCCTGACCTTCTGAACCGGTCAGACCCACCCATGTCAGCCACATAAACGCGACGGTGAGCATATAGCCAGCGAGCAGAATCGCCCCTAGCGAAATCACCATGGCTCGCCTGCGCCAGGCCAAAAATAGTTCCCACATGACCAGGCGCCCGAATTGAACCGCCCTTGAGCCGGACGGCTTGGGCGCCGCAACGACAGTCGCGCCGAGACCTCCGCCCTCCGCCCCCTTCGGCGGAACTGATTGACTGATCAACTCGACACTCCTGTCCCCGCTGTATCGATCTGAAAGGCGGGAGCGCCTTGCGCCGCCACGCCAAACGCGCCTGTCAACGACAGAAAATATTGCTCGAGGCTGACCTCGTAGCGCCGCACCTCGGCGGGGGGAAGCCCGGCGGCCACGAGGAGCGCGTTCAGTTCGGCGGCGCGCTCATGTGGCGCGGCGACGAGCAAGAACCATCCGCCAGGCGGCGCCCAGCTTCCCAAATCCGGCCGGATGTAGGCGCCGCTCGGCGCCCATGACAGGTTCGCCTCGCGCAATAGTTTCGCCGCCTGGTATGACCCATCTTCCGAGGCGAAGCCCAGCAGCACGCCACGCCCGGCGCTGAGCAACTCGTTCACGCCGCCCTGCGCGACCAGACGGCCGACCTGAAGAACCGCTACACGTGTACAGACCTGCTGCGCCTCGTGGAGCAAGTGGGTCGAGAGCAGCACGGTCACGCCACTGGCATGTAGCGCGCCGATCAGGCCGCGCATTTCCGTGATGCCCGCGGGGTCAAGCCCGTTCGTAGGCTCGTCCAGGATCACGAGCTCGGGATCCGTGAGCAGGGCCGCGGCGATACCCAGACGCTGCTTCATGCCCAGCGAGTACTTGCGGTAGGCGTCGGTCGCCCGCGGCAGCAGCCCAACTGTGTGTAGCGCCCACTGGACACGCGCCCGTGTGTTTGCGTCGCCTGCCAGCCCGGAGAACGTCGCTGCTCCGTTAAGGTTCTCTACCGCATTGAGATATGGGTAGAAGGTGGGCTGCTCCACAACCGAACCAATCCTGCGCAAAGCGGCCTGCCGGCTCCCTGGATCTGTCATGTCCATGCCGAAGACCTGTATCGCGCCAGCTGTCGGCCAGTTCAGACCCAGCAACATCCGCAACGTGGTGGTCTTGCCAGATCCATTCGGCCCCAGGAGCGCAAACACATCGCCGCGCCGCACCTCCAGGCTAAGCCCGTCAACGGCCAGCCGGGCGCCAAATCGCTTGGTCAAACCTTGAGTTCGTATGATGCTCTCACCCGCAGCGGACTCCGGCTGTGCTGTCGCCTCACGCATCTGTACGCTAGCCATCGCATCCCCGTTCCTCAGGCGCTTGCCATGCGCCTCATGCGCTCGCGCGACCCAACTCGGGTTCGCCGAACCATCCCGGTCCAGTATAAAGGCCACTTCCCCAGCCGGTCAACGCGCTGCCAACCGGCGTTTGACGGCAGATACCCACTATGCTAAGGTACCTTCGAGCGTCACGCAGGTGGCTGTTAATGGCTTCATTGATACACTAGATCCGCCACCCGACGGGAATCGCCAGCGATGGATGCTGAACGCGTCAGGCGGTTCGTCCTGCGCAACAAAGGAGCAATCAGGTGAGTGTTGATATCAATGAGCTGGCCGCGCACCTCGATGCGCGTCGACAGACTCAGGTCAAGGAGCAGTATGACGCGCGCGCGACACACGCCACCACCGCCTTCCTCCTTTGCTTCTTTCTGGGCTATCTTGGCGCGCACCGGTTCTATCTCCGCCAGTGGCGTTCCGCGTTCGCGCGCCTGATCCTGTTCGTGCTCGGCGCGGCGGGTCTTGCCGCTGGGTACGTCGCCAGCGCGCCGCTCAATGCGGCGCTCTTTGTCATCGGCGGTCTCCTGATCCTGGCCTGCCTTATCTGGGAAGTCATAGATCTCGGGCGCATCGATAACGAGATCCATCAGCGTAACCTTCTTCTCGCGGAAGGGCTCATCGCCGGGGCGCTGCTGAGCGACACGTCGGGAGTCGAGGCCGCCGCGCAGCAGGTGGACGAGGTCAGGCGCGCCGCGGCCGCACAGTCACTCGCAGCGAGCGCCGCACCGGCCGGGGCGGGCGCGATCACCGCCGAGGATCTCGCCCAGGCCCGCAACATGGCCGAACAGACTGGACGCGCCAACATTTCGTATGAGTCAACCTCCACATTCGACGTCAGCGCGACACCCGAAGAGCGCGCGGACGATCACCCTGTCTTTGAGCCAGCCACTACCACCGAGCGACACGTTGACATTCAGCCCTTACCTGCGCCGGAGGACGCTGGCCCCGCTGTCGCGGCGGATACTCACACGCATCACGTTGACGCCTACCGCGTCACGGATGAATATGAAACAGATCGCGTCTCTGGCCCATCTGCTGCGGAGGTTGCGGGACTGGGCGCAGCCGCCCTCGGCGCGGCTGGAGTCGGCTACGGCCTCGCGGAGGCTGCGCACACGGCGGAGGCGCCCTCGACGTCCACCGCGGAGACGCCCGCGTCTGAGGTCACGCCCATCTCGGACGCGGCGGCCTATCAGCCGGCAGATCAAAACATGTCAATTCCCGCTGCCCCAATCAACGAGCCCGCGGCCTATGATCAAGCGCCAGCTATGGACCCATTCGCCCATATCGCGCCCACGCCGGCTGAAGCCATCCCGTCGAACCCTGACGTGACCGACTCGGGGGCGCCGTCGTTCGTGCAGCAAACATCGGACGTCGCGTTCGCGAGCGCGTATCCGTCCTTCATCACATTGCCGGAGCAGTCCGCTGGACCAGCGATCTCGCCGATACCGGACGCCGCGGAAGAAGTCACACAGCCCGATCTGCCACTTTATTTCACACCGGAAGAGGAAACGGCGTCCGAGCCTGTCACACAACCATATACTCCCTACGAGGCTGCTCCCACGCCCCAGGCGTACACCGCCCCTGCAGCGCCTATGACTCCCTCGTGGGAAGAACCCACCGAGCCAGTACCTTCACCCACCCAGGAGTCTCATCACGCGGAGGAGGCGCTCGGACTGGGCGCGCTCGCAGGCGCTGGCGCGCTCGCCGCGGACGCCTGGGGTCGCCATGAAGCGCCCGCTGCGGAGCCAGCGCCTGAACCAGCCGCCGAGGCCGCCGCCCCCGCCGCGATGGCCGAACCCATATCCGAGCCCGCGACCGAGCCAGAGGTAGCCGCCGCCCCGGTCACTCCCGAGCCTCCGAAGATGAAGCGCATCCGCGTCAAGCACCGCATTGTGGTGGATGGTCAGGTCGTGCGCGAGGAATCCGTCGTGCGCGAAATACCCGCGGATGCCGACATGGCTGAGGCGGCGCGCCAAATCCAGGCCGAGCTAGAACAGGGAACATCAAACTCACCGGATGAGATCGCGCGGATGGCGAACCTCTCTCCTGAAGCGGAATTAGAGATTCAGCGCCGGGTCGAAGGACTCAACCAGTAGGCGGAGTCTCACGTCACGCGCCTGGGAGCCCCGCCGCCTTGGCGAGCGCCTCCAGGCGCGTTCGCGCATCTGCCGCGTCGCCCTGCGGTATGGAGAGCAGCGGTTCCTGAAGCCCTAGCGCGACCCACTCGCGCAACCGCGCGCAGATCTCGTCCGGGAACCCGATCACCGCAGTCGCGTCAAGCAGCGCGTCGCTCACTGCCGCGACTGCGGCCTGCTGTCCAGTTTCCCAGGCCTTCTTGACGGCCGCGACATCGTCGGCGAAGCCATGACTGGCGAGCATCTCGGCATAGAAGGTTCCCATGCGTCCGATATAGAATGCGACAGGCCCGCGTGCGCGCATGCGCGCTACCGTACGCTCACGCTCATCCAGCAACACTTCGCACATGATGTAGGAAGCGATTTCCACCGACCCGGCGGGCCGCCCAGCGGAGGCGGAGCCTTCGTCAAGCAGCCGGCGCATGTCAGGATACGCATGGCCGGGCCAATATGTTGGCAAGACGCCGTCAGCGATCGCGCCAGTCTGGATGATGCTTTTGGGCGTCAGCGAGGCGATGTACACAGGGATGTGGTTGCGGGGTGGGTGAAAGCGGATCGTGAAGCCACGCTGGAGCTTGAACACCTCACCGTCATAGTTGAGCGGTTTACGCGCGACGATGGTATCAATGATCTCGGTGTATTCCTTCAGGCGACGCAGTGGCTTCTCATACGCGACTCCGTGCCAGTGCTCCACCACTTGCGGACCGGATGTGCCGAGCCCCAACAGCATGCGGCCGCCGGATCGCTCATCTAGCGTCGCGGCAGTGCTGGCGATGAGCGCTGGGCTCCGCGAGAAGACATTCGCGACTCCCGCGCCCACCTTAATGCGACTCGTAACGCGGACCAGGTCGGCAAGCGAGGTAAACAGTTCGTACCCCCAGGCCTCGCCCAGCCAGACGGAGTCATACCCCAGTTCGTCGGCCCGCTGGAGCTGGTCGAGTATAGTGTTCCAATCGCCTGGAAAGACCGGGCTATCGGCGATCAGTCCCAGTTTTAACGGCTCCTGGCCCGCGCTAGACTCAGTCATGCCTGTTCCGCTCCTCGTTGAAAGCGCCACGACGCCGTCGCGCACTGCCCGCAGAATAACCGCCGAGAGCGAGCAGCGTCAACCGCGCGTGCGCGCTATCTCAAGCAGGCGACGCTGGCCTCCTGCGGGTATACTGCGTGCAGAAGACGCCATCACGGTCAGACAAAAGGGGTCCTGGAGGTCCGCATGTCATCCCAATCGGAGACGACCATCGCCGTTCGCCGCGCTGACGCCGCCGATCGCGCCGCGGCGGTTGAGCTGATCTCGCCGGGCTCCGCGCGCGGACGCGCGAGTCAAACCCTTCTGCGCGCCGACCAGGGTATCCTTTGGGTGGCGGTGGAGCATAGCGCGCAAGGCGAGCACCTGGTGGGGCTGCTCCTGGCGACCGCTCAAGTAGACGCCGAAGCAGAGGAAGTCTCGGGCTACATCCATGAGTTGCTCGTCCACCCCGCGGCGCGCCGCCGGGGAGTCGCTATGAGCCTGCTGGAGGCAGCTGAGCGGTACTTCCTGGACGAGTGCCATTTCAACAGCGTGCTGGTCATCACGTCGTTTGACAACGACGCGGCGATACAGCTGTACCGCAGCCGGGGTTATGCGCTTTCGCAGGCGCGCCTGGCCAAACGCCGCGTAGGTCGCAACGGGGGCGGCGGCGGCGCATGAGCGACTCCAGTGATAATGGCGCCGGCGCCATCCTGCCAGCGTTGGGAACTGGTTCGCTCTCCTTCGATCGCGTAGCCAATGACTACGATCGCACGCGTGGCTACCCACCTGAGGTCGCGCGGACCATCGCGGAGAGCATCGCACGGCACGGCACGCTAGACGCGGGCGCGGAAGCGCTGGAAATCGGCGTCGGCACCGGTCGCATCGCGATCCCCTTGCTTCGTCTCGGCATTAATATCGTCGGCGCGGATATTTCAGTCCGCATGACCGAGATACTGCGCGCAAAATATGAGGCCGAGCGAAAATTTCATCCATACCTGCCGTGGGGAAGCCTCGAAATCACTCTCGCTGATAGCTCGCGGTTGCCATATCAAGATGGGCGCTTCGACGCTGTCATCGCCGTACATGTACTGCATCTCATCACCGATTGGCGCAAGGCGCTGAGTGAGGCGCTGCGAGTCGTGCGCCCTGGCGGTAGTCTCTTACTGGGCCAGGACATGGCCCACGGATCATCGATCGGGCATCCCTTCCAGGATGAATGGCTCGCTATCGTTGGTGAACTTGGCTACGTGCCGAAACGGCTGGGAGCCTCCAGGTTCGCCGATATTCTCGAGGAGGCGCGCGCCCGGAGCCTCATGAATGAGGAATGGGACGTGGTCGAGTGGACAGGCGCGCAAACTGCGGAGGAGGGTTTCGCGGATATTGCGGACCGGCTATGGTCCCTGACGTGGCAGACGCCTGAGCCAATCTTCAGTGAGAGCATACGACGGCTAGAGCTCTGGGCGCGCGCGCGTTTTGGTGATCATTGGACGCGACCTGAGCCGGTGAGATTTTCGTTCCGTCTGGCGCAGGTCACGCAGGAGAAGAAATGACGGCGCCGCGTGCAGCGGCGCCCTCAACCGCGAAAGGGATGGCAGCTATGGATACACATGATGGCGCGGTCAGCGCTGCGCCACATATCGCGCTTCCTATGCGCGGCGTTGCTCAGCCAACACGCGAGGACGCTTTGGCGCTGCCGAACGTGCGTGTGACAACACACCCGCTCATCGCGCACAAGCTGACCGCGCTGCGCGATCGCACCACGACGCCGGACCGATTCGCGGCGCTCACCCGCGAGCTTGGAGCGCTGCTGGCCTACGAGGCGATGGCCGATCTCGAGCTTGAGCCGGCGCCGATCGAGACGCCTCTGGAACCGATGATTGGGAGTCGGATCAGAGGCGAAATCGCCATCGCGCCCGTACTCCGCGCGGGGCTTGGCATGGCCGAAGGCTTCCGTCAGGCGCTGGCCGAGGCGCGCGTCGCGCACATTGGCCTGCGTCGCGATGAAGAAACTCTTAGACCCATCGCTTATTATCAGAACCTAAACCATCTCCATCGCGCCGGAGAGATTCACGCCTGCTTCATGCTCGACCCGATGCTTGCTACAGGAGGCTCGGCGATAGACACACTGACCTTGCTGAAGCAATATCTGCCCCGCGGGCTGCGTCTCATCGCGCTGATCGCCGCGCCCTACGGCCTGGTGCAGCTTCGACAAGCGCACCCCGATGTCCCGGTCATCGTCGCAGCGGTGGATGACCGTCTGGATGATCGCGGCTACATCCGTCCCGGCCTGGGAGATGCGGGCGACCGTCAGTTCAATACGCTTTAGCGGCTGTCCGGATGCATGCGTAGGCCCCTGCGCCAATCGTGGCGCAGGGGCTCTTTACAGATAGAGCGGATATGGCGACCTAGTTTTGCGCCGCTGCTGCCCCAACCACGTCCTCTATGGCGGCGCTGACACGGTCTGCGCGCGCATGATCACCGCGCAAGTCAGTCGCCAGACGGATGGCGGCGGACAGGAGCGCATTCTGCCCGGTCCCAGCAAGAGGCGCGGGAAGACGCAGGTACTCTTCCAGCGCGGCGGCGACCAGCGACATCGCCTCGGCGCCAGCCGTACCCGGCGTCGGATCAGTCTGCGCCACGGCAAGGCTGATGGCCCCCGCGACCGCGCGCGGCGCATTTTCCAACTGCATGAAGCGGCGGGCAGCCGTCAGCGCGCTCGCCGCGTCACCGGTCGCCACCTGCTGCTCTATCTGCCGCAGAAGCGCGCCGCCCAGCGTCCCGCCAATCGGAATGGACGGCGTCGCTGGCAAGCCGGCCGGCGCGGAGGCGCTCAAGGCGTTGACCGCGCAGGCGGCGGTGTAGAGCAGCGGCCAGGTATCTTGATGCTGTGTGTGGCGTGTCGCCGCCGCAACCGCGTGCACGTAACGCAACGCGCGTCCTGCGGCGAGTAGTCCCGCGGAATCATCAGCTGGAATGGCGGCGAGCCGCTCCGCGACGGCCAGCGCCATGCCGCCCGCTACGCCCATCGGCGTCGCGCCGGCGCGCAGCGCGGCGAGTGTCGCCTCACAGGCGGCGCTGGCGGAGCCTGAAGTCAGCGCCGCCTGGAACGCCTTCCCTGCCGCCTCCTCCTTCGGTGTGGCGAGCCGCGTGCGCAGCCACGACAAATCGTGCTCTGGATCGCTAGCATAAGCCCGCGCGGCCTCGCCAACGGCGCTATTCTTGCCAAGGCCGCCTAGCAGCCCGGTCACCCAGTACACAACTGGCGGAATATTGCCTCCCCACTCCGCCATGTCCATGATTTCCGCGGCGGTCATGATCCACGTCAAAGGCTCGCCTGAACCAACATACGTGAAACGCGTGGCGATGTAGAGCGCCTCCAGGGTCGAGCGGTAATCAGCTCCGGTGGCGTGAAGACCAAGCAGGATTCCACGCATCGCAGGTATGTCGCGCGCCTCGAACGCTTCAGTCAGCGCCTGATGGACACTCTTTGCGCCTGGCAGCTCCATCGGCTCAACTGGATCGGGGAGCGCCGGCTTCTGATCAGCCATGCCCTGTCGCACACCAGCCTGCGCCGCCATGAACGCCTGGATCAGCGGGGTGGCGGCCTGGAGCTTTGACCGCCGCTCCTCGCCTGGCTCGGGGCCAAGCGGCAATGCCCGCATCCAGTCGGTAAGACGCCCAGTCGCGGCGAGCGGCGCCAGCGCTTCGGGGTCGCCACCTCCCCAGAGGGCGTCAATGCCGACACGCCCGGCAATCTGGGCCGCCTTCAGGTTGCGCTGACCCAGCAGCTTAAGCGTCTCGGCGACCACTTGCGATTCACCGCCCGCCGCGATCGCCTTGACGAGCGGGGTGGTATCCGCATACAGCTTCATGGTCATGCGCTTATCATCACTCCTCTGGCGCCATACGGCGCGCTACGAGATGTATCAGACCTCACGGCGGACAAGCCGCTGAGGTATGCCGTTTCGGTACGCGCCCCGTCAACTCGTGGGGGGCGACTCAGGTTCGCGCAACTCGCGGATGCGCTGCTCGATCGGTGGGATACCGATGTAGTCTTCCTCCAGAAGTTTATACGCCCGCTGCAGATAGAGATCCGCCAGCGTCGCGCCCACCGCGTCCGACCGCAACGCCGCCGCCACAAGCTGTTCCGCGCGATATTTGTCGGGTAGCGTCGCGGCAATACGCCGCATATGCGCCGCCGTATCATCCAGCTGGCGCTGATCGCGCACTTCCATCGCGTAGCGCGCCTGGCTAATCAAGCGGGCAAGCTCGCCAAGCCGATCGCGCTCGGGCAAGAGGCTCGCCACCACTGACTGCGCATCCTCATCAGACAGGGGAGCGCCATCGTCGAGCGAGGTCTGGTCTATCGCTTCGCCCGGCTCGGAGGACCAGGTCGCGTGATAGTCAGCGTATGCGCGGCCGTACTCGGCGGCCGCCTCCGCAGCGAAAGCCAAGCGCTGGCTGTCATCTGAAATCAGCAGCACACCCAGGTCGCACAGATCGTCCCCACGCCGGCTCGCAAGAGTGCGTAACGATTCAACATTCGCTACGTCTTCGAGCATTGGCGGTATCGGCATCGGGCTTGAGGTATTCGCTTCGCCGAGCTCCTCGACGGGGATCTGGCCACCGAGGAACGGGGGCAGAAACTTACCGATCGAGAACGAGATAGGAAGGACAATGCAGTAGGTGGCGACATATCGTGGCGTGGATCCTGAAAGCCGGGCGTACAGGATCGCGTGGCCTCGCGGTCGCTCCGCGTCGCCGAGCTCAAAATGCAGGCTCATGCGCCCATCGCCCCTTTCGTGTGGCCGCGCCTCGGTAACCCGGCGCAAGCGCTCGCGCTGTGCCACCCTGACTATTCTACGCGCGACCCAGCCTGGACGCAACGCTACCCCTTGGAGAAACGCGCGTTAACGCTCACGCCAAGAGCTCACGATCGCACCAGCCAGACGCCCGGTACCTCGCAGGGCAGCCCACCAACTATCCAAGGCTGCGCGCCATTATCGCTTGAACAATGTCACTTTGTGACTTGACGCGCGCCGCTCAGCGCGGCTACACTTCAAGAAAGTAACTATTGGAGAGCGCAGGCGGATAGCGCATCAAGCGCGCTACCACAATCGCATCTCCATCGCGAGAGGCGGGCCGGAATGGCAAAGTCCAGATTTTCAATTGAGCGTGGCTCCAAGAACCAAAAACCCAACGGGCTCTACGCCATCCCACCCCATGCCCCCGAGCCGACCACAACTCCGCTTGGAGATATGGATACCGCATCCGAGACATTCGCTCCCGTCATTGCCGCCCCGAGGCGGAAGACGCGCTGGCCGGACGACTTTGATGTGATTTTTGAGAAGGATCCGGCGGCGCGCAACATCCTGGAGGTGCTCACCTACCAGGGTCTCCATGCGCTCCTGCTGCACCGTGTCGCTCACAAGTTGTACATCTGGAATGTGCCGTTTATACCGCGCCTCATCTCCCAGATCGGACGTATTGGGACGGGTGGAATCGAGATACATCCTGGCGCGCGCATCGGCAAGCGCTTTTTCATCGATCACGGCGCTGGCGTCGTCATTGGCGAAACCGCGGAGATTGGTGACAACGTCATGCTCTATCACCAGGTGACGCTCGGCGCAACCGGCTGGTGGAAGCACCGTGGTGACGGGCGGGTGAAGCGCCATCCAACGATTGGGGACAACGTCACGATCGGCGTCGGCGCTTCCATCCTCGGGCCGGTGACCATTGGGCATGACAGCAAAATTGGCGCGATGGCGCTGGTGCTGGAGAGCATCCCAGCGCATGCGGTCGTCGTCGCCCAGCCGGCCAAGATGCATACCTCCAGCGGAGGCTCTGCTGACCTCGACACGCAATTGAGCGATCAGAGCGGATTCCTGCTCGACTTCGATATCTAATAGATCGCTGAGCGCCAACTAGCCCTCGAACTTGACGCTGCGCGCGGTGTGCTAGACTATCCACCACGGAACAACAGGCGGACAGTCGAAAGGAAGACGCGCGCATGCCAAAAAAGAGCGGCGGTCCCAGCGAAGCGCGAAGCGCCGCATTTCGCATCGCATGCTTCGCGCTCATTGAGCGTGGTGGCGAATACCTGCTGGCGAAACGCCGTGATATCGGATTCTGGAACCTGCCAGGGGGTGGGCTGGAATCAGGCGAGACGGTCGAGGAAGGCCTGGCGCGCGAGGTCATAGAGGAGATCAGCGTAACCATACGGGTCGTACGGCTCGTTGGCGTCTATTCCAAGCCGCAAAAGAACGAGGTCGTGCTGACGTTCCTTTGCAAGCTCGCCACCGATGACGAGCCCTCATCGAGCGAAGAGGTCTCCCAAGTAGGGTGGTTCGCGCCAGACAGGCTGCCCGAGAATACTCTTCCCAAGCATCGGGAGCGCATCCGCGACGCCGCAATCGGCCAGCGTGAAGCAGTACTGCGCGCGCAAACGTCTTCTACAGCGGAAGACCAGGCCACACTCAAGCGCTCCTGATATTCCCCCAAAGTACCAGTAAATTTGGGACTAGTGGGCCTCGTATCGCCATCGCGACATGTGCTTAAATGCCATTGATGGGCGCTACTCCCCTGCGCGCGCAGATATTCGGTCGGCGTTCCCGTCACGCCATGTCAGGAGGAGTCTATGGCAGAGGTGGATGCGATCGAGGTCGCCACGCCCGCTTCGCCGCCTCCGACGATACTTGTGATCGAGGATGAGGCGTCGATCGCGCGGCTCATACAGGAGCTTCTCAGGTTACAGGGCTACAATCCGCTCGTGGCGAAGACCGGGGAAGAAGGCGTAGCGCTAGCGGCAAGCGAGACGCCGCATCTCATTCTGCTCGATCTGATGTTGCCAGGCATGGATGGATTTGAGGTCCTGGAGTACCTTCGCGGCCGCTCGCGCACCGCGCACATCCCTGTCGTGGTCGTCAGCGCCAAGAACGATCCTGAGTCCATTGTGCGCGCGTTCGAGGTCAATGTAGACGACTACGTGCGGAAGCCGTTCAACAATGACGAACTGATGGCGCGCGTCGGCGCGCAGCTTCGTCACGCTCAGGATCAACAGCTCTCACCACTCACGAAGCTCCCTGGGGGCCTGCGTGTCGAGCGCGCAATCGATGACTGCCTGACATCTGGCAAGCGCTGGTCTATTTTGTACCTCGATCTGGACTCATTCAAAGCGTACAACGATGTCTACGGCTTCCTGAGTGGGAATGAACTCATCAGACTGCTTGCGCACATCACGTCCGAGACCGTCCACGAGCTTGGCGAGCAGGGAGACTTCGTTGGTCACATCGGTGGCGATGATTTCATTGCCATTACCACGCCTGAGCGTGCCGAGCCGCTGTGCGAGCGCATTATCGCTCGCTGGGACAGCGAAAGCCGCGCCCTCTACGCCCCTGAAGATCTCGCCCACGAAACGCTAGTCGCGCTGGATCGGCGCGGTCAACGCCAGACATATCCGCTCGTCAGCCTCTCCATCGGCGTTGTTACCAACGAGCGCCGATCCATCACCTCGTCAGCGGAGGTGAGCCGGGTCGCCGCCGAGGTCAAGCATGTGGCGAAGTCTATCCACGGCAGCGCGTGGTACACTGACCAGCGCGGGTAAGACGCCCGAAGCGGCTACATGCCGCGGCGACAGTATGTTTTGGAAGATATAAACACGCAATGGTAGAGCATTCAGAGTCGCTTGATCCCCCATCCTCGCAACACGAATCTACCTCTGACAACGAGGAGCGACGCAAGGCCGTGCGCGAAAATGCGCGCCGCGTGCTGCGCGAAAGCGGCGTTGCGGAAATTCTCCAGACGCTGAACCGGCAAGCGCTGCAAGGCCGGGGATGGTTTGAAGAGTATGACTCCGGCGCCCTCTTCAAATGGGGAACCAGCACAACCCGCCGCCACATCTGGGTGGATGTCGAGGGCGACACACTACGGTTCCGGTTGAACCCGCATATCCGTTGCTCCCACCCGATTCCAGCCTGCGATGGCGAGTACCATACCTTCACCGCCCGAACCTGGACGATTCCTGGAGCCGTGCTGCGCGAGGTAGATCGCAACTACAAAAAGCCGGTCGCCGAACCCTCTGGCGATTGATCAGCCGCTCATTGACGAGAAAGGCCTACGCCCGTGGCACGTTCCATCACCGCTGACGATTTCTATGCCATCCAGCACGTGGAAGATCCGCAGCTTTCGCCAGACGGCGCCCAGGTCGCCTTTGTCAGGCTGGAGGTGGATCGCGAAGCATATGAATATCGCCGCTCCATCTGGCTGGCGCAACTCGATGGCGGCATGCCCCGCCGCCTTACGAACGGCCCAAATGACAGCGCACCACGCTGGGCGCCTGATGGAGCGACGCTTGCATTTTTGCGAGGCGCGGCGACGGGACTTCGCCCAAAGTCAGTTGAGGAGCGCGAAAAGGGAATCGGCGAGGCCCAATTGTGGACTTTGCCCATGGCTGGCGGTGAGCCTACGCAGTTGACGTTTCTCCGCCATGGCGCAGGAGCCGCCGCCTGGTCCCCTGATAGCGCAACGATCGCCTTTTCCGCGCGGTGTGGGAGCCCCGATGATCAAGCGGTGGATGACGCCGCGCTGGACGGAAAGACCCTGCCGCGCATCCGCACCATCTCGAACCTCTTCCACAAACTCGATGGCGCGGGCTACCTGTACGAGCTTCGAGCCCATATTTTCACTATCGCCGCGAACGGTGGTGAGCCGCGACAGGTCACCGAGGGCGACTGGAACGACGAGGAGCCAGCCTGGGCCCCTGATAATCACTCCCTGGCCTTTACGTCAGATCGCAGCCACGAGCGCTGGTCGTGGCCCGCACCCCAGGTGTGGACGCTAGTGATTGCCAGTGGTGAGCCTCGCCGCGTGACTGGCGAAGAGGTCGGATGCGCCGGCCCCGCCTGGTCGCCCAACGGAGCGACCATCGCGTTCCTCGGTACGCCGCGGCGCGGTAGCGATGGCCACACTGACCTTTTTGTCGCCGACGCGCGCGCGCCGCACCCAGGCCAGCGCAAGCTCACGCAGACTTTCACACCCTCGTGCTCCGATTCGTGCATCGATGATCAGCGCAGCTCGCATGGCGCGCACCACCTGGCGTGGACTCCGGATAGCAAGGAAGTTGTCTTCCTTGCCTCCTCGCGTGGCGCCACGCATCTTTACACGGCGCCAGCCAAAGGCGGCAAGGCGCCCCGCCCACTGATGTCCGGTCCGATCCATATCTACAGCTTCTCCACCAATGACCAGGCCCAAACGATGGCATTGGGTGTTTCCACTCCCACGATTCCGAGCGATCTGTTTATCCAGGGGTCTGGTCGCCCAACGCTCCGTCGCATTACCGACATCAACGCCGGACTGTTGACCGAGATCTCGCTCGCGGAGCCTGAGGAAATGATGTTCACAGGCGTCGACGGCTGGGAATTCCAAGGGTGGATGCTAAGACCCACGGAAACTCCACGCGAGCAAAAATTGCCAACCGTTCTCGAAGTTCATGGTGGCCCGGCGGCCATGTACGGCTGGAGCTTCTTTCTCGAGTTTCAGTTGCTGGCGGCCAGAGGCTTTAGCGTCGTGTATGTGAATCCGCGCGGCAGCACGGGATACGGCCGGGAGTTCTCTGGCGCGGTCCTCAATGACTGGGGAGGCAAGGATTTCGAGGACATCATGGCAGGTCTGGACTACGCCATCAGCCGTGGAGGGATTGATAGCGAACGCTTGGGTGTGGCGGGCGGAAGCTACGGCGGCTTCATGACCAACTGGGCCATGAGTCATAGTGACCGATTCAAGGCTGGCGTGACGATGCGGTGCGTAAGCAACATGGCGACGATGTTCGGTGTGAGTGATGTTGGCTGGGCGCTCACCGTGGACGAGCTCAGCGCCACTCCTTGGGATGACCTGCCTCGCCTCATGCGCTTCTCGCCCATTTCCTACGTCCAGGACATCCATGCGCCACTGCTCATCCTGCACAGCGATAACGATCTCCGCTGCCCACTTGAGCAAAGCCAGCAACTCTTCAGCGCGCTCAAATTTCTGGGGCGGGAAACCAAATTCGTGATCTTTGAGGGACAAACGCACGATCTATCGCGTAATGGCCACCCGCGGTCGCGTGTGCACCGGCTCAATGAAATTACCGGTTGGTTTGACACCCACCTCGTGGAATAACGCCCGATACCCTACCACAGAGGCGGAACAGGAACGCCCGCCCCGCATGTGCGGAGGCGGGCGTTCATCTCGCGCGGCTGGCTGAGCGCTGGTTCGCGATCAATACCAGATGGCGCGAGGAAAGTGGTTGGCTGTCGTCAAATAACGCAGCTCGTCGGCTTCCAGAAGCAGCTTGTGCATGAGCACTACATCAGCTTCAGGCAGACCCATCGCTGCGGGCTGAAGGCACAGCCGCTCAATTACATGACCACGCTCAATGACGAGCACCTGGCCTGGACCGCGCGGAATGCGGTAGATTCGTCCCTCACGCTCCTGACTCGGCACGTCCAGAAAGCCGTTCCTGGACAACGCCTCATAGTCAGGAGCGCTCAACAGTCGCCGGAGCAGCGCCTCGGCCGCCCGGTCTGCGGGCGCGGGCCACCAGCCGCGGGAGCGCAACCAGGGCCAGATCCGCGACCGGAAGAACGGGCTCAAAGTCAAAAGGGACATGAACCTGAATCCAACCACGGACATCGCGAGCAGTGACACGAAGACCAACGCGACACTGGCGCTCATAACCGCGGGTCCCGTCTGACTAGCCCCCAACCACGCGCGGAAGCATCACAATCTCCGGCGCGGTAGGGTCGAACGTGTCAATTCGCTGCGCGGGCTCGCCAGGCGCCACTCGCACAGCGGTCGAGCCGTGCGCACGCTGTTCAGCGAAGATGCGCTCCGCTTCCTCTACAGCCTGTTGCGCTTCCAAGTCTCCGGCGAGAACGGCGGCATAGTCCCATTCTGTCTTGTCATCACCGTGATGAGACAGTACTCGCAGCACCCCCATACCTCGTACTCCTCTTGACTTACCAGACGGTATCCCGCCTGAAGGGATCGCGACTCGATCCCTATCGGCGCTTGCGCGCATTCCATACGCTCGCTTACGAGCCCGAAACCCCGAAGGTCGCCGTGCGATCAGTCCGCGCGAGCCAGAGCGCCCGCAGTGAAGTGCGGGAACGGGCGGCCGACCGGGAAAATCTGAGCATCCCGGGCGCCAATCGTCACGTCGCTGAGCTTTAATTGGTGTCAATCGACGCTACCACTGCGCGGAATGCAGCGTTCCACGACCTAGTCCCGCATGCCTCGACGCGCCAACTTTTTCAGGTCGCGCTTGAAGCCGCGCATCTCTAACCATGCGCCCGTGGCGCCGGTAACAACCACTGGAACATGCCGCAGCGCACCTACCGTCGCTGCGCCGGTCAACTGCATCGCTACACGAAGTTCCGCAAGGAACTGCTCCAGAAACTCGCGGACGGCAGACTCACTCTCGGCCGCCGCTTTGAGGAAGGGCAATCCCATCCCGACGAGGTTTGCGCCAAGCGCCAGCGCGCGCGCGGCGTCAAGTCCGGTGCGCACGCCGCCCGTAGACGTGATGGGCAAATGCGGCGCGGCCGCTCGCGTCTCGACTGTCGAGATCGGGGTTGGCACACCCCAGTCGCGATAGAGCGCGCCGATGGCGCCCGCGCGCTGGTCGCCCCGGTCCTGCGCCCGCTGCGCCTCCATCGCTGCCATGCTGCTGCCACCTGCTCCGCCCACGTCTATTGCGGACACGCCAAGTTCAGCCAGCTTACGCGCCTGCTCATAGCTGATGCCGGCGCCGGTCTCCTTCGCGATAACGGGGACGCCACCCCCTTTGACAACTGCGCCTATGCCAGCGAGCGCTCCTTTCGCTTTGAGATCACCCTCCGGTTGGGCAGCCTCCTGCAGGAAATTGAGATGGACGGCGAGCGCGTCAGCGCCAATCATCTCGACGGCGGCCCGCGCGTCATCTGGCGAAAATGCGGGCTTGTCACGCTGGGCGATCAGTTGCGGGGCGCCAATATTGGCGATCAGAAACGCATCCGGCGCGCTCTCCCGCGTCACACGGTAGGACCCCGCCAGCGCAGGCGTAACCAGACCGGCGCGCTGGCTACCAACGCCCATCGCCAGACCATATTCTTGCGCAATGACCGCCAGGCGCTGATTTATGAGTGTGACGTCAGGATGACCGCCAGTCAGCGACGAAATGAAGATCGGATGTCGCAGGCGCTTGCCCAGATAGCTCGTGGTGAGATCGATAGCGTCGAGATCAACCTCGGGCGTCGCCTGGTGGACGAGGCGCACATCAGCCCATGAGGAGGCCTGTGGCGCCGAAATATCGTGCGCCAGCGCTACTTGGACATGCTCAACCTTGCGCTGCCTGACCTCATCCGTCATCCGCGCGCCTCATCTCCACTCAGCGCGGGCCCCGCCTGGCCCCAGCTCCGCATGGTGGGATTGTAGCGCGGAAACACATTCCATGCTAGAGTTGCACGATCGAACCACGAACAAGAGGGCGGATCATTGTGCGCGAGTGGCGGCTGGGCTAAAGACCCATCACGCCGATCAGCTCTTTCACGGCATCAGCGGATTTCTGGAGCGCAGCCTGTTCGGATTCGGTGAGGTCGAGCTGGATAACCTCCTCGACCCCGTCTGCGCCCAATTTGGCAGGCACGCCCACGAACAGCCCATTGATGCCATACTCGCCTTCAAGATAGACCGAGCAGGGCATAATCATCTTCTTGTCCAGAATAATCGAATCGACCATCTGCAGTACAGATGCGGACGGGGCGTAGTAGGCGCTTCCAGCCTTGAGCAGGTTCACGATCTCTGCGCCGCCGTCCCGCGCCCGTTGCACGATCTCAGCCAAACGGCCTTCGGGGATCAGATCCGGCAGCGGCACGCCAGCGACCGTTGACAGGCGCGCCAGTGGCACCATGGTGTCACCGTGCCCACCCAGCACAAATGCCTGCACATCGCGCACGGAGACTCCAAGTTCTTGCGCGATAAATGTCCGGAAGCGGGCAGTGTCCAGCACGCCGGCCATGCCAACGACGCGATTCTTCGGGAACCCGCTGACCTTCCAGGCCAATTGGACCATCGCGTCGAGCGGATTGGTGACACAGATGAGAATCGCGTTTGGCGACCGCGATACGATCTCTTGCGTTACCTGCGTCACGATACCCTGGTTGGTCCGGATCAGGTCGTCGCGGCTCATTCCCGGCTTGCGTGCGATACCTGAGGTAATGACCACAACGTCCGAATTCGATGTCTCGTCGTAGCCGTTCGCGCCTGTGACCAGGGAGTCGAACCCAAGCACCGGGCCGGACTCGAGAATATCGAGCGCCTTGCCTTGCGGCATGTCAGGGATGACATCAACCAGAACGACGTCCGCATAGTCGCGTTCCGCTACGCGCTGGCCCAGCGTCGCGCCAACGTTCCCGGCGCCGACGACGGTCACTTTGCTTCGCATGGTCGTTTCTCTCTCATGTGTGGCTTCATCAGCCCAAGTCGTGTTGTCATCACGGCGCGCCGCATCCGGCGGCGCCGCCGGTTCGGGCGAATTGTACCACTTCGAGGAGCGCTAGCCGCCGCCTGGCGGCTGTGCTACGATACCCGCGGCAGTCCTGAGCCGCCACCGCCAGCAGGCGCCTCGTAGAGGAGACCCGATGACACGCGGGCTAACCACATTCGAAGGCACGACCAGCGCGCCTGCCCTCCGCCCCGCAATCATTCCGGCGTGCTACGCGCACCGGGGCGCACGCGGGCATGCGCCCGAGAACACGCTCCTCTCGTTCGATCTTGCGTTCGATCTTGGAGCTGATGGCATCGAGTGTGACGCTCAACTTAGCTCGGACGGGCAGGTCGTCATTATTCACGACAGCACGGTCAATCGGACGACGAATGGACGCGGACCAGTCGGCGCCCAGTCGTTTGAAGCGCTGCGAACGCTGGACGCTGGCTGGCCGGCGCGCGCGCCGCAACGCATCCCCTCGCTCCAGGAGACGCTCTCTCTGGTCTGGCGCCGCGGCGGCTTGCTCAACCTTGAGCTGAAAGCCGATAGCGACGGCGAAGCGGTAGCCCTCGCCGAACGCGTCGCCCCCATATTGGACGCGCTACCAGTGGATGATCCAGTGCGGTCAGGATTGCTGCTGTCATCGTTCAACTTTGCGGCTTTGACACGCGCCCAGGAGTTGATGCCCTGGGCGCGCTTCGGGGCGCTGTTCGGCGGCAGGACGTGGACGCGCGCCTCGATGATCGAAGCGGCGCGCCGCCTCCGAGCCCACGCGATCCACCCGCATCCTCGCATCCTCAGCGAGGACGCGATCAAAGCCGCACACGATGCAGGACTCCAAGTCAATGTCTGGACCGCGAACCGCATCTCCACGATCCGCCAACTTATCTCCTGGGAGGTGGACGCCATCTTCTCAGACTATCCCGAGCGCGTCGTTATCGCCCGCCGTCTGGCGGCCACGGGTGTCGTAGCGGAATAACTCCGGCATTTATGCCTGGGCGTTTGCCGCCATCTCTCCCCAGCGGGCCAGTCGCGGCCATGTCGCAACGCAGCCACCACGTGTTCTCGCGGACGCAGGTAACCACGCGGTGGCCCGTCAATCTATGTCGCCACTACCTCCAAGAAGCGCGGGTGCGGCAAAGATAACCGCGCAATCACGTGACGCTAGGGAGAACACAGGGCGGGTCGCCAATTGAAACCCAAAGCGGTCGGACATCTCAAGCACCTGCATGCCCGGCCGCCCCAACCGCGCCCTCATCGTGAACACGCTCCATGTCCAGCGTTCGCCCAGCCGGCCGACGCTGGCGGTCGCCAGTGGGAATCTGGGGCCGCGCACAGGCTGGCGATTCAGCGCGACCCGTAGAATTATCCCCTGGCTATCAGCAACACTGGCGTTGGCCGGCGTCCAGTCGAACTCCGCCAGTCGCTTCGGGAGGCCCCAGATACGCCGGCCGCCCCAGGCGGACGCCAGGTTGTTTACCCAAATGTGGTCGATATAGAGTCCTGGTCGCCGCCCCAACCAGACTGGCGCGGCGAGTATGAGCTCGTCATATTGCAGTGTCGATCCGCGTAGATAGCGCACTAGCATCAATGCGCGTGTGTGCGAACCTAACAGAGGGCGCAGTCCTTGAGGCAAGACTACCGGTTGTGTAGCGTGAAACAGCCCGGCCCAGAACTGGCTTCGCGCTATCCAGGGCGCAGGTGGGTATGGCGCGCCGGGCAAATCGCAGGGAGCATCACCCCACGCCACGTCCGCCGGACCGCTACTCATCGACGCCGCCCTCGTGGACGCCATCATGTGCGACCACGATGATAGGGAGCAAGCCGCGGTTGACTGCCGCTAGCCCCTCGGGTCCCGCCACCATCACAGCTTCGAGCAGCGTGCGCGCGTCAGTGATCAGGCGCCCTACCTCCACATCCATGCAGCGCGGCGCAAAGGGTTCAAGGTAATCGGCTCCAGATCGCAGCTTGAGCGTCGCGCCGCGCCAGTTGCCACGCAGCATATGATAGCAACCGACACCCACCTGCAGAATGCCTTTGTATAGCACACGGCAGACATCGGGCTCGGCATTCCACAGCGCCTCAAGCGTCTCGTGCGCTTCGAAGTACTCTCGCCGATTGAACTGCTCGATCCCACTCAGCAAGCCGTCCGGCGGCGCCTCATGGCAACGCGCTCGGGGATGAAGTTCCGGCCCTGGCGCGACACGCCGGTTGTAGTACGGCTGCGGCCCCTCGGCATGAGCGCCACTCATGGCGCCACGTCGAACTGTTTACCAGTCTCCACGCGGCTCGACCTCCAACTCAAGCTCGATCCCGTACCGCTCACGCACGGTGCGCCGCGCAAGCGCCATCAACGCGGTAATGTCCGCGGCGGTGGCTCCGCCTGCATTGATGATGAAGTTGGCGTGCTTCGCCGAAATCTCAGCGCCACCGATTCGATAGGGCTTGAGGCCCGCCGCCTCGATCAGCCTCCCGGATTTCTCTGGCTCAGGGTTCTTGAAAACCGAGCCCGCGCTTTTCTGAGGTGGCTGGGTGCGGCGCCGGTGGTCCAGATAGGACTGGGCGCGGGACGTGATGGCGGCTGGTTCATCACGCCTGAGTAGAAACGTCGCCTCGACGATGATCTCCTGTGGCTCGATGAGCGCCCGTGGCGGAGCGTGCGGATGGCCTTCATCATCGAACGTCACGAGACGGTTGGAACGGAATCGGCTCTGCCGGTAACCAAGCCCCAGGTCGGCGGCGGATAACTCGCGCGCGACCACGACGCTCGCCTCGCCACCAGGCGCGCCGGGCGCGAGCAGGGTTCGCGCGGAGACGATCGTATCCGCGATACACGCGCCATGAGCGCCCGCGTTGCTGACGATCGCGCCGCCCACCGTTCCCGGCACGCCAGCCGACCATTCCAGGCCCGCCCATCCTTGCGCCGCCAGCTTCTTCACCAGGGCGGGCAAGCTCGCGCCCGCGCCCGCGCGCAAGAGCGCGTGCGCCTCATCGCGTGGCTGCACTTCGAGTTGCTCGATGGCTACGCGCGCGACGATTCCCCGCGCCCCCGCATCGGCATAGAGCGTGTTCGTGCCATTGCCGACAATCAGCAGCGGTATGCGCTTGTTCCAGGCCAGCGTCATTAACTGGGCCAGCTCATCCTCAGTGGCGACAGACACCCACACATCCGCCGGACCACCAACACCGAATGTGCCATGCTGCGCGAGCGGCTCCATCGCCTTGGCGCGGCCATCTACAAGCGCGCGAACCTCGAGGAACGCGTCATGCGCCGAGTACGGGACGCCATCCTGCGCTGACATGTGGGCTCCTGGAACATCTCAATAATCATCGAGCGGGACACCGACATAGTATATACGCCGCTCGACGCGACGTGGCAGGCTCAGTGGCTAGTTGGATGGGAGCGTATACTGGTCATCGCCAGGAACGATGGCCGCCGTATAGCCAGTGAACATCTGGTAAAAGACGTCTCGCGGTAGATAGTGAATGTAGTATTCCGACGAGTCAACGATCGCCAGACCTTGCGAATCGCCACCAACTACCACCAGGAAATGCCCGCCAGAAAAGAACGAATAATAGCCATAGGATATGCGGACGTTGACGATCACCGGAATGCCCAGGCGCTCGCTGGCGTAGACGATCTGGTTATATGTCCACGCGTTGCTCTCATCGGCGCGCAGCCTATGCTTGGCCGCGATGACAGCGAATGCGTGGTGATTCAGCAATCCCCAGTTGGGGCTGATGTAGGAGCCGAACTCGTCAATCTCGTGGCCGATGGTGGCCCCACGCACACCATACGCAGTGAGCACTTCGGACATGGCGGCGGCGCTACAAGCCGCGCCTCCCCACAACTGGAACTGCGCGTAGTTATCGTACAGGTCAGGGCGCTTCAACTGCGTTTCCGGCTGTACCTGGCTCGTGATCGAGGCGCCAGGCGCGAGCGACATACTCGCCTGCGCTACCTGGAGTGGTTGCGACGCCTCGCCCATCCGCAGTGGCGCATGGAGGAAACCCAGTATGGCCGCGACAAGCGCCAGGATGAGGCGTACCCGCGTCCATGGGTCGCGCGCTGACTTACGCGCTGATTGGATGAGCCGCTCGGTCGCGCCACGAATGCGCGGGCTTGGCGGACGGTACGCGATAAGTTCCGGCGCGCTCTCCTGTGACAACGGGACAGCCACCTGGCGCTGTGGCTCGGGAGCCAGCGGCTCTGGGCGCGCCAGCGGGGCAGGTGTCAGCGGGCGCGCCAGCGAGCGGGCGCGCGAGCGCTCCGTCGGTGTGGGGTACTCATCATCCCACCCGCTATCAGTGCTGAAGACCTCAACATGCTCATGGTCGTCCCACGTCGTGAAGTATGCTTCATCGCGCTCGCCATAAGAGTCATCGAGGTCTAGTTCTGCCGGGCTGCTCCAATCCTCTGAGCGCCCTAGGTGGGCGCCTAGAGCTCGCCGCGAATACGCTTCGTCCTCAGCGTTCAACGCCGGTCCTGTGGGCTGGCGCACCGCGCGCATACGGCCAGAGCTATCCGCCAGAGTTCCGCGCGGGCTTCCTGCGCCAGATCTCCGTCCATTCGCGCTGGACTTTCCCGGCATGGATGGCATCCTCTCAGCCTCGGCTCAAGCGCGTGATCCCCTCGCGCGACGCCTGGATAATAGGCTTCCTTGCGGTTGAGCGTCAAGCGCCAGGCCAATCCATCCCATACAGAATAGGACCCTGGCTAGGGTGATCATGTCTAAAGAGTGGACCTTGTGGTGTGTGGGACTATTGGGGGTATTGACGGCGCGGCGACAATCCTATATAACAATGTCACGCCGACGGTTGTGGATATGCTCTACACGGTCTCATTCGCACCTCTCTACACCACCTCCGCCGGCTATTCTTTCGCCCGCCACCGCCCGCCTGCTTAAGGCTGTGCCTCTGATACCCGCGACCACAGAGAGAACAACCCATCTGGCCTGCCTACCATGCCTTCCAACGCCAGTGGCCCTGGCGCGTCAAATCTGACGGTTTGGGCGGCGCCATCCTCGGCGGACGTCCGCGTGACTCGACCCTCACGCTCCAGTTTGAGCAAGCCCGCCAGTGTTGAATGGGCGGCGACAGGATGGAGATATGACGGCGTATCCGTGTAGATGGCTTCAACGAGGGCTGCAACGCTTGCCGGCTCCCCACGCAGCGCGCTGACTAGCTGTCGCTCTCTTTCCTCCCGATGGGCCAGATATCCTCCGAGGAGCGCGCGGGCGTCTTCACGCTCTGGCCCATGTCCGGGCAACAGCAGACGCGGATTGAGCGCGAGCACGCGGCGCAACGACGCCAGATAGTCGAGCAGGTCGCCCTCGGGCGGCGCGATAACCACCGTGCCAGCGCCCGCCACCAGATCGCCCGCGAAGATCGCCCCAGTCGCTCGCTCTCCCTCTAGCGCGAAGCACAAATGGTCGAAGCGGTGGCCGGGAGTAAAGTGTGCGCGCAGACCGCGCCGGCCGAGCGAGAGCATCCCTCCATCTGGCAGCGTCTCGTCCGCTTCGGGAACACCCGCGCGGCTCCAAGCGACGATGCGCGCTCCAGTGAGTTCGCGCAGGCGCGCTGCCCCCTCGACGTGATCAGGGTGTCCATGGGTGATCAGGATAGCGCGCGCGCCACCCTGACTCCGGGCTTCCTCCGCGACAGTTTGAAGGTGCTCCTCGATCCGCGGCCCAGGGTCGATGATCGCGCAGCCATCCGCGCCTCGCACGAGATACGTATTTGTCCCGGTCAGCGTCATAGGTGACGGATTTGGCGCGAGTAGGCGAGTGATTCCATCAGGTAGCGACATGAAGAAACCTTCCCACGCAACAGGATTGACTGCCCGGTGCGCGCCTACGCCAGATCGGGCTCGTCCGGCATCAGAATGACATCTGCGCCGTTGCGCTTGACGATGCGTGGCCGAATGGTCCGCGGCGGGTGGCCTTCAAAACGCGCCCAGGCCTCTGTGAAAGAGGAGAGTCCAGTCAGAGCGCGCAGTTGATGTATGGTCGCAAAAACGATCGGGAACTCGCCTCGCTCATATCCAGCCAGAGCCTCTTCTGGCGTCACCCAGGCGCTATTGGTCACCTCCAGCGCGTCATGCGCTGGCTCCTGGCCACTTGGCGCTTCTGCCAGAAAGAAATGCGTGTCGAAACGCTTGGGCCAGGCTTCCGGAGTCACCCAATGCGCCCAGTGCAATAGCGTATCAGTCGCGAGCGTAATACCCTCCACCTCCGCGACCTCGCGCATCGTCCGCGACTTGTGATTGAGCGCATTCCGATAAGCGGCGAAACGGGGCAAGTCATCCACAGCCACACTCAGCGGCGCGTCGTTGCGGCGGGCAATAAGCGCACCCGCCTCCTCGAAAAGCTCGCGAATCGCCGCCACACGGAATCCCGTCCCCAGGCCCGTGACCCCACCACCGACTGACGCGCACAGACCAGGCGCGCGCTCAGCCGCCATATCGGCGTCCTTGACTGAGCCTCCAGGGAAGACATACACATCCGGCGCGAATTCGCTTTGCACATGGCGGCGCACCATAAACACCTCGACACCGCCGCCAGGCCGCTCGCGGAGGAGCGCGGTCGCGGAAGCGAAACGTGGCGTCACCGGAGTGAATGCGGGCTGTGTCAGGTTCTCATGCGTCATGCTGGGCTCCTCGAACGGTTGGGACATCAGCGCCAGCGTACCACACACGACCCCTACTCCCGCAGGTGATCGTCAGGAGGACGCAGCAAGTCTTGGAGCGCCTGTTCGCGCCGCGCTCGCGCCGCGCGTTCCTCCCCCATTCCGCCAGGCGACTCCGGCGGCGGAGTCGCCCTGCGCCGGATGAGCCAGATCGCGACAAATAGCCCGCCCAGCGCCACGAGCAGCGCAAGGCCTGCGATCCAGACCCAGCCGGTCACACCCTGGCGCGTGTTGGTCGTCCTGCGCGTCGCGCCGCCCGTGGCGCCATTCGAGTTTGCGCTCGTGGCCACTGGCAATGTGACATTCGGATTGGCCGGCGGTACGCCATCCTGTGGGTACCGAATGTAGGGATTGGAAACATTCGGCGCCTGGCTCGCAACCTGCACACTCTTCGAGACGACCCGCGAGCCCGCCGCGTCGGTCACCGTCAGCTTGACCGTGTAATCTCCTGGCGTCGCCCAGGTATGACGAACCTGCGCGCCCGACGCAGTCGCGCCATCGCCAAAACTCCATTTGTAACTAAGCGTCTCGCTAGAATGAGCCGGATCATATCCGCCCTGCGCGGTAAGCGCGACCTCCTGACCAGGCTGGGTGGCGCCGATGTCGCCAATAGCGGCTACCGGCCCGCCGGGAGCAGTCACGAAGCCCAACGCCTGTGGCTGCGCAAGTGTCCAGGTCGTCAGCATGCCGGGCAGCGCGAGCGCCAGCTTGAGCGCTGGCGACGGCGCACCTGTCCCACTTGCGAACACGTTCATCAGCTGAATGGTGTCCTGCGGCTGATCGTACGGATACGACCACGGGGGTGGGCTTTGGTCATAGTAACTGTAATTGCCAATGTAGGTCGCGGTTGGGATGCCGCTGAGCGAGAACGGGTACTGGTCGCTCGAGGCGATCGTGTCGTCCTGTTGTGAAATGTGACTGAGATCGGCCTGCGTAAAGACCGGCTGTCTCACCGACTGATTATGGTCATCCCGATAGGTCAGGCTGGTATAGCCCAAGGCGCGGAACGCCGCGAACACCGCGGGCGCCGCGCCTTTCTCGAGTCCGCGGAAACGGGTGATCGCATCGATCTGACTTGCGGTAAACGAGCCAGTATCCTGGTATACCTCGTTGTTCGAGAGTGGCGTCATGAAGATCGTGGTAGGCAAAAGCGGGTTGCTCATTTTTCCCAGGAAGCGGAGCGGATATTCGATGCCGTTTTGCTCCTCGTTGATCATGAGCGCAATATGGCCCAGATCACCGTTCACGGTCTGGTTCACATAGTGGAACGAACCGTAAAGGCCCTGTTCCTCGGCGTCGAAAATGACGAAACGCAACGTGCGCGCCGGATAGAGATGATGCGCGGTCCAGTACTGGCTCAGCGCGCGCGCTACGGCAAGCTCGATGGCGCATCCACTGCCGTCGTCATTCGCGGACTGTGTCGAGCTTGCTTCGCCATCGTAATGGCACCCGATCACGACCACCTGCTCAGGATGCTGGACCCCCGGCACGGTCACCTCGACATTGAATGCGGGCGACGTAGCTGGGCGTCCTTGCCAGCCAGGAATCGTAAGACTGTCGCGGCTTGCCGACGCCCCAAAGCCCGCCAAATTGCGCAGCATTTCCGCCTGCCAGTAGGACGCGAAGCCATCGTGCCCGGTGGTCGGACTCGACTGCGCGGTGTCATATCCCGCCTCGCGCGACTGGTAGGCGGTCACCATTGTATTGAGTTGAGTATAGAGATACTCTGGGTCTATCGCTGGAAATCCGATGTCGGGAACGCTCAACGCCTTGTCCGCGGCGGCCCGCGCAGAGGAACGCGGGGCTCCCCATGCCAGCGCGAGCGTGAGCAGCGCCACCACTGTCAGCGCTGGCACCCCGGCGCGGGCCAGCGTCCGTACCTCAGTCATCCCGTGCGCTCCCTGTCCTGGTCGCTCTCATCTCATCGACTCCTGCGCGCCCCGCTCAACCGCGTCGCCACGCAGTATGACGCGACGACGCGCAGGCGGTTTACCAGCCAGCTGGCAGCGGTCATGAACCGATCAGGCCGCATGATACAATACCGGAGATACCCAGACGTCAGGGACTGCGCGCCACCGGACGACCTTCACAATCTGCGCGCCCGTTTGCCATCTGGCACTAAAGGAAGTCTCGCGCGATGAAATCGTTGGTCGCCATCGTTGGCCGCCCCAATGTGGGCAAATCCACCCTGTTCAACAAGCTAGCTGGCGAGCGGCGCGCCATCGTCGAAGATATGCCTGGCACAACCCGTGACCGCATTTATGCTGATACCGAGTGGAACGGCCGTGTCTTCACTCTCGTGGACACGGGTGGTTTGGAGCTTGGCAGCGACGACACGATCACCAGTCGCATTGCCGCCCAGGCGCAACTGGCCGTCGAAGAAGCCGATGCCATTATCTTCCTCGTGGACGCCAAATCGGGCCCGACCGAGGCGGATTCAGAGGTTGCGGAGATGCTCCGGCGGTCGGGCAAGCCAATCGTCCTGGGCGCCAACAAAGCCGACAATCCCGCTCGGCGCATGGACTCGGTCGAGTTCTATAGCCTTGGCCTCGGTGACCCTATCACACTTTCCGCCACTTCGGGCACCGGCACGGGCGACTTGCTAGACGCCGTTACCGACGCGCTGCCACCGGCGGATGAAGCTGAGAACGAAGAGCCCTATGCTGGATTGCCGCGCGTTGCCATCGTCGGCCGTCCGAACGTGGGAAAATCCTCGTTGATTAACGCCATTCTAGGGCAGGACCGCGTCATCGTCAGCGATGTCCCCGGCACAACCCGCGATACCGTTGATACCCTCGTCGAGCACAAGGGTCAGCGCATGGTTCTGCTCGACACCGCGGGTATCCGGCGGCGAGGTCATATTGGTCCCGGCCTGGAAAAGTACAGCGTGATCCGCTCCAACCGGGCGATTGACCGCAGCGATGTGGCTGTGCTAATGATTGACGGAGTCGAGGGTATCACCGCGCAGGATACCCACATCGCTGGTTACATTCATGACGCGGCGCGCGGAATGATCATCGTCATCAACAAGTGGGACCTCGTTCGTGAAGCCCAGCGCCTGGCGGCCGAGGCGGCGGACCCCGATGCGCCCATCTCCCTCAAGCCCGGCGGCAACCCCCAGGCATTAGAGAACGAGCCCCCCGACGCTGACTACTACCAGGACATCGTGCGCGAGCGGTTCAAGTTCGCGCCTTATGCGCCAGTAATTTTCTCCGCCGCCAAGACGAAGTACCACATCAACACGATTCTCGATCACGCGCTGCGAATCTGGGAGACGCGGAGCCAGCGCATTACTACAGCCCAACTCAACGACATCGTGCGAGAGTCAGTGCGCAGACACCATCCGCCCATGGTCCAGGGCCGCGCCATGCGGATATATTACGCTACACAGGCGGAGGTCAGCCCGCCTACTTTTGTCTTCTTCGTCAACGACCCCTCGCTGTTGCACTTCTCCTATCAGCGCTATCTGGAGAACCAACTACGGCAGGCGTTCGGCTTCGATGGAACCGCCATCCGGCTCGAATTCCGCGAGCGCCAAAGTGATCGGGAAGACCAGCAGGACAGAAAGGAACGCAAGCGCAGCGCCTCGCGCCATTAGTCCGGCAGCATGCGCCGTCACCTCGCGCCATTAGTCCGGCAGCATGCGCCGTCACCTCGCGCTGCCGGGGCTTGACTTCGCGCGCCCGCCTCGCGTAGCTCCAACATCACCGTTCGCCCGTTAACCCATTAGTGTGGCAGTAGACAGTCAGCCGTTACGTATCCACGCGCCGTGGACGTCTGATCGGCGCGTCGTACTGCGCCTCGCGGTCGGGGGCGCTATGGTAAGGAGCGCAGGCAGTGGGTCTGGGTTGGGATGGGAAAGGACACAAGCGCGCAAATGGCAAGCCGCGACGATGGTGGAGAGGCGTAGTTTCACTGCTGCTCACGCTGGCGCTCGGCGTGGCGATTGGAGCGATATTCAGCCATGGGCCGCCCATTGCGCTGGCGAGCGCGCCCGGGCCGACGCTGAGCGGAACATCGTATGGCGCAAGCCACAGCCGAATGCAGTCCGCCGCGAACGCCGCAACGTGGCCCCAGCAGAACAGCCTCTGGTGCGGAGTCGCCACCGTGGCCGCCATAGGAAGATATCAGGGTTCTACAAGCGTCACGCAGCAAGGCGTCGCGAACTACCTCAACAGTGACGCGGCGGTCAGCGTCTGGGGCGTGCCGTCGCATGCCAGCGGCTATTGGGGGCCAGGATTTCGCGCTGATATCTCGCGTGACTTCGGCACCGACCCTCGCTCGCTCGCGGCTGGAATGGATTGGGCGACGGCCGGGCAATATCATCAGTTTGTCGCCGGCGCGGACCCGCTCGACGCTTCGATTCGTCTGGCGCGCGATCTCGAGCGAAGCACACAGCCGATTTCCGTCTTCGTTGACCATGCCTTCCATTCGGTCGTTGTCAGCGCCGTCTTCTCGACCACCGATCCCATGACAAACCCAGGCGGCATCACGGGCTTCGAGGTCTGGGATCCTGGATGGAGTGTTGCCAATGGCGGGATTCAGCCGAACGAGTTCGAGGATGTATCACTCAATACCTGGCTCACTGACTCGGTTTACTGGGGCGGGCCATACAATGTGAACCTCATCAACGGATACATCTATGACCCTAACCCGGCAGTCGGTCCGTACCGCTATGATCCTTCGGTGAGTGGACACGCCGCGACCCTCTGGTCCGGGCATTACGTGTACGTCCGCCCTGATCCCGTCAACGTGCTCTCAGCGCGCGCCTCCGTAGACTGGGCATTTAACCAGAACGGCCAGTTGATCAAAGGCTTTAGCGGGGAACTCTCCCCTGGCTACCGCGGCTCGACTGCCGTCTGGGAAGGGGCCAAGGTCACGCTTGGGAGTACCACATCCTTCAACCCGGCCTTCTCGGCCCGCGGCTCCTATGATTCCGCGGCCGCCGGAAGCGCTCCCGCAGCGGCGCTCGTCTATGCTGGCACAGATAGCGCCCATCACCTCAACGTGCGCACGACCCAGGATGGCCTCTCCTACTCCTCCGTGCTCGCCCTTTCGTATACCACCAGCGCCGCGCCAGCTGTCGTCGTCATGCCGCCCGCACAAAGTGGCAGTCAGAATATCGTCTATCTCGCCTGGGACGGCACAGACTCCGCCCATTCGATCAATCTGCTCTATGACGTATATAATGTTACCGGCCACTCCCAAACGCTGACACTGTCCTTCGGGAGCGCGTCTTCGCCTTCGGTCGCATACTTCAGTGGTCAGGTATGGCTCACCTGGGCGGGCACGGATAGTAACCACAGACTCAATGTCCTGCCGCTCGGCCCACAGGGAATGACCCCTGGTACCATTACGACCCTTTCATCACTCCCGGGCGCAAGCGGCGGCCCGTCGCTGTTGAACGACGCGCAGCTACAACGCCTGGTATTGAGCTGGGCGCAGGCTGGAAGCGGCACGATGACGTATCGCATATCACCCGATGGCGTACAGTGGACCGCTCCGGCCGGCGCGGTTTCACTGAGCGCATCAAGTGGTGGCGCTACAATGGTCGCGTCGCTCATCCAACTACCTGGTGGCGAGCCGGGATATCCAACCCCTGCGGCCTATATGGTCTGGCGCATACCCGGCGGCGATCTACTCGCGCAACCGTTCACATCGAGCCTGGCCCCTGGGCTTTCTCAGCTCGTTCCCGAACAAACATCGTATGCGCCGGTCGCCAGTTATATCGCTGGACCTGACTTTATCCTGGTTTGGGCGGGCACGAACTCTGGCCACAATATCAATGCCGCCCAGATGCAGATGTGAGGCGACCCGCTTCGCAACGTAGAGTCACACTCAAGCTGACTCGCCAGCAAGACTAACAAGCAGACGGGCGACCTAGGTAGGTCGCCCGTCTGCTTGTTTGCGGGAAACGCGCCAATACGTGGCGCTCACTAATACCGGATGAGGACGGTCGCGCCTATCCCTATCCAGTTATAGAGTTGCGCCGCCGTGCCCGTCGGCATATTCACGCAGCCGTGACTGCCAGTAGCCCACTTCCCATCTGGCTCGATATGTGGCACGTTCGTGCCCGGACCGAACGTCTCGCGCCAGGGCGCATCGTGGATGTAGAACCCACCTGACCGGAAGAGCATCGCATAGTTGATGTGCTCAGGCGAGTAGTAGTATGGCGAGCCATACGGCCAGGGGGAATAGAACCAGACATTGGTCTCTTTCATCATGATGTGAAAAGCGCCTGTCGGGGTCGGCAGCTGTGGCATGCCTGTCGTCACCAGTGAGGTCATGACGAGTTGACCGTTTTGGTAGGCCCACAATTGTTGCTTGCTCAGACTCACCACCACGACCTGGCCCGCGCCGCTCGGCTGGTACGGCGAAGGAGCAAAGGATGAGTGCTTCGATGAGCAGTTGCACGATACCGCGGTGACCACTGCGCCACCGCTGTTCGTTTGCGCCGCCGCCCCACGTTGGATCGTCGTCGCCAGTGAAATCTCGGGAGCCAGCGACGCGGTCCCCATGATGCCTTGCGCGACGAAGACGCTACTAACAAGCACGGCTGCAAGAGCCACGACCGCGCTCACAATCAGTAGCGCCCGCAGGCGTGGCGTGCTGGCGACAGGTGTGGCGATCGACGAAGAAATGGGCGCGTCAGCCCCTGTCATACCCAGCGGTTCGCGATCAGACATTGTGACTCTGTCTCCTCACCAGACATGATGTTCGCCAGCGCGTCTCAAATCTTGCGCGAGACAGCTGCCGGCAGAATGCGCGCGCCGAGGGAGTCCAGGAAGATGCGTAGCGCGCTCGGGTGACGCAACCGTGCGTCGTACTACTTCCTTAGACGCGCACGCTTGCCAAACTGTTCAGCCCGTTGACAGATTTCCCACTGCCTGGTATACAGCCGTTCCGTCCACCCAAACCGTCGCTTGGTGGCGCCCACCATCACCGCTGGTCTAGCGAGAAAATGCCGCTCACCCACCGAGATTGGACAAGCGAGTGAAGGCCACTCTGGCGCAACGCAAAGCCAGAGCTACCCGTCTCAATATTGAGATGTGAAATGCGTCGAAAAGCGCGCGAGCGGGGGGAGCGCCGGTGTATACTAACCTGGCGCGTCGCGCCGGGCCGCCAGCGCGGACCAGTCTCGAATACAGCCGAGGAGGCTTACGTGAAGCTCACCTGCAAGCAGCAAGATCTCGCGAAGGGGCTCTCGACGGTCGGCCACGCCGTCTCGACGCGCACAACGTTACCCATTCTCTCGAACATCCTGCTGGTAGCTGAAGGCGACCGCGTGCGCCTATCCGCAACCAACCTCGAGGTCGCCATCACCTGCTGGGTGCCTGCCACCATACAGGAGGAAGGTTCGACAACTGCGCCTGCCAAACTGCTCTCGGACTTTGTGGCTGCCCTCCCCGCGGCGGACGTGAAGCTGGAGCAGGTTGAAGGCAGCCAGGCGCTGAAAGTGAGCTCACAGCGCAGCCAGGCGACTATCCGCGGGATGGATCCCGGTGAGTTCCCCGGCATTCCGACTGGCGACGCAGGCGAGCAATCAGTCACGCTGGATGCGGCGGAGCTCAGCCAGATGATCCGCGAGGTCGCCTTCGCTGCGGCGACCGATGACGCGCGACCCGTCTTCACTGGCGTTCTCACGCGCATCAGGAATGAGCGCCTCATCATGGCTGGCGCTGACAGTTTCCGGCTGGCTGTCGCGTCAACCGAGCTCCTTGGTGTCTCCACACAGGGCGATGTCCTCATTCCCGCCCGGGCGTTGAGTGACCTGCGCAAAATACTTCCCACCGAGGGCTCGGCGAAGATGACCGTGACTTCCAACCGCAATCAGGCGCTGTTTCGCGCGGACGACATCGAGATGGTCACCAATCTGATCGCCGGCCAGTTCCCGAACTTTGAGGCGATTTTGCCAAAGAGCCATTCGACACGCGTCACCCTCCCCACTGACCAGTTCCGCCAGGCGGCCAAGACAGCAACGCTCTTCGCGCGTGACAGCGCAAACATCGTGCGGCTCAAAGTCGAAGCGGGCGAGCCGGGCGGACTCACGCCCGGCGCGGTCACGCTGCAAGCCACCGCCGATGAGGTTGGCGACACGACAACGACCATCGAGGAAGCCGCGGTAGATGGCGGCGGCATGGAGATCATCTTCAATGTCAAATATCTGACCGATGTGCTGAGCGAGATCGACACGCCTCAGGTGGCCCTCGAGCTTACGTCGCCGCAGTCGCCCGGCGTCATCCGTCCGGTCGGCGCGCGCTCGGAGCAGTACACATACGTCATCATGCCAATGCACAACACCCGGTAGGGATATCCTGATCGCGGCAAGACCGGAAGCGGAGTCTAGCGCCAAACGCCAGACTTCGCTTCCGGTCTTGCCGGGGCCATGTGTTACGCCACCAGCTAACATCTGGCGCCAACTCGCGCCACGTGCGATGCGCAACCGATCCGGGAGCGCTGATCTGCCGTCGCTGCGCTAAGGTGGATTCCACGGCGTACGGCCGGGTGCGAAGTGTCTCCCGCATCCGTAATCACTCGTAGATAGCGCGATGCCGCGTACAGGATAGCGCAACCCATGTACAATATGACGCAATGGTTCCGGTTCGGCGCTCTACCCATGGCTTAGTGACGACATTTGGGTTGTGATGTCGGGTGGAGGAATATGAGGGAGCGCGCGCCCAATGCAGACTCATCCGCGTATCACCGCTCTGGCAACAGCCGTTCCTCCCTGGCGGTATGACCGCGCCAGCACACTGGATTTCGTCCATCAGCACTTGTTTGGCGCAGGTTGGAGTGAGCAGGAGGCGTCGCGTGATGAAGCGCGCCAACTCGCTCACATCTTCGAAGCGGCGAAGGTCGACACGCGCTACATGAGTGTCGACGTCGGTAAGTTCTACGCCACCCCGAAGACCACCGCAGACCTGATGCGCGTCTATCCAGAGATGGCATTCTCGCTAGGCAAGGAGGCGCTTTCAGCCTGCCTGCGCGCCGCGCCCGAAGCCTCCGCCTCGAGCCTGACGGACTTCACCCTGGTATCCTGCACCGGCTACGCGGCGCCGGGAGTCGATATCGCCCTGGCGCGCGAGCTGGGCATACCTCCCGACGCGCGACGGGTCATCGTCGGACACATGGGGTGCTACGCCGCGATCGTTGGCTTGCGCCAGCTCCTCGCCACCGCGCGCGCGTATCCAGACGCCGTGAGCGCGCTCCTAAGCGTCGAGATCTGCAGCCTGCATCTCAACGCCAACCTGGAACGTGATGGGCGCACCATGCTGGCGCTGTTCGGTGATGGCGCGGCGGCCGCCATACTCTCGCGCGCGGCCTGGGCGACTGGGCCGGAACTGGTTGACGCGTACACATTCGCCGACTTCAGCGCGGCCAGCCAAATGAGTTGGAAGGTCAGCGACGCAGGTTTCATGATGGGACTGTCGCCAAGGGTCCCAGTTACGCTGCGACGTCACGTACAGGAGGCGACCGAGCGCCTGCTTACGCCGCATGGCTTGCTTCCGTCGGACATCACGCACTGGCTGATTCACCCTGGGGGGCCTAGCATCCTGGAAGCGATCGCCAGCCGGTTGCGTCTGAGCGACGAACAGCTTACACACTCGTGGAAAGTGCTGCGCGAGCGCGGCAACTGCTCGTCCGCGACCGTGCTGATGGTGCTGGAAGAGGCGATGGCCAGTGGCGCGACCAAGGCGGGCGAGTGGGGCGTGATGATGGCATTTGGTCCCGGACTCACGCTCGAAACGGCGCTGGTCCGTTTCTAAGACACCCCCGATGCGCCGCTAGTGAGAGACAGTGAAGTCGTTATACACGACGTTTAGGTCGCCAACGGTGTTAATCAGTCCGACCCGACCAGCCCCCAGACTGCTGTTATCCACCTGTCCCACTTGCGCGCCATTGATGTAGAACACGAAGTGGCTGCCCTTTGCGCGCACTGCAATCGTGTTGGTCGCACTCTGTCCGGAAAGAATATGAGTGTCGGTCGTCGCTGGGACTATCGCGACGCCACTTCCGTTGGTGACGAGCGAGAACGTCCACTGCTGGCTTTCAGAAATGCCAAAGACGTAGTACAGCGACGGACTTGCGCTGCGGAAGAGAATGCCATAGAACTGATTGCTCGGTCCACCAAGCTGGCGCGTTCGAACCGAGACCGTTCCATCGCCAAGGCTGCTCACAGGCGAGAACGTATACCATGCGCCCACCATGTTGTAGCCACCGTTGCTATAGAAAACGTGTGAATCATTCTCCCACTTGTTCGTGGACGCCGCCAGAGAGTCGTGATAGATAACCGTCTCAACGGGTGTACTGGTAGCTACTGGAGCCTTCGTTGCGGTAGGGGATAGCCGCTTGGCGGTGGACGCCGCGCCATGCGCCCCTGATGTGAGCGTCACAATCAGGACCGCGACCAGCGCCAGCACACTCACGATGGCGATACCGAGCGTCTGTGGCCGGGCGAGCATCGCTCGCAGTCCACTCCCGGCGCCGGGCAAGTTCGAATCGTCCTTTTCAGGCCGCGGCCAACGTGGCTGCGCGGAAACTGGCGCCGCGCCCTGTGTTGACACGACTCGCGGCGCGGGCGTCGGAGAGAGGGATGCCCGAATCGTCGCATCCTCGCTCGCCGCCTGGGCTGGGGAGGGCGCGACGGGTCTGACCCGTGGCCCGCTGCGTGAGCCAGACGAGGAGATTCTTCCCGCGGGGTCCGACGCCGCCACTGTCGGCGCAGCCGGATCAGCAAAGACCGCAGGCGTGGGCGTACCTCGCGCGGCGCTGTCACGAGTCGTAATGATGGTGCGCAACTCGGTATCACCCAACGCGCCCTCGAGCGCATCAGCGAGCTCTGTGCCTGTGGCGAAGCGGTCTTCGGGATGCTTTTCCAGGCAGCGCATGATGACGTCTTCGAGTGAAACAGGAAGGTCTGGGCGGATCTCGCGTGGCGGAGTCGGAGGCGCGGAGATATGCTTGAAGACCGCCTCGCTCAACGACTTGACCCGGAATGGCGGCGACCCGGTCGCCACCTCATACAGCACGACACCGAGCGAGTAAAGATCGCTGCGGCCATCCAGTGCGGCACCCTGACATTGCTCGGGAGACATGTAGGTGGGTGTGCCCATCACCATGCCGCTAGCCGTCAGCTCGCCGCCGTCTTCGAGCAGTCGCGCCAGGCCGAAGTCGCTGATCTTCAACCGGTATTGCTCGTCCGCCTCATCATCCACCTCACCATCGTGATCGAGTCGCTGCAGGAGCAAATTGTCCGGCTTGATGTCGCGGTGGACCATACCATGCGCGTGCGCATACGCCAGTCCTTCCGCCGCCTGCCGCACCAAGTTGACCCCCAGCCCCAGCGACCACCCATCGCCACCAGAACGCTGCTTGAGCAGTGTGCGAAGCGAGCCATTCGGCACCAGTTCCATCACGAGATAGGAGAAGCCGTCCTGCTCGCCAAAGTCAAATACTTCAACGATGTTCGGATGGGAGAGCGCGGCCGCGGCCCGCGCCTCGCGGAGGAACCGCGCCTCGAACGTGGGATCCGCCGCCTGGTTGGCGTGAAGGACTTTGATCGCGGCGGCTCGGTCAAGTCGCGTATGCACCGCGCGGTATACCTCGCCCATCCCGCCAGCGCCAAGCCGCGCCTCAATGCGGTAATTACCAAGCGTCGCGCCAACCAGGTCAGCCATCAGGCGCCTCCAGCTATATGTCACACAAGCGCAGGCGGACGAGTTGAAGGCGCTCGACACGCCTGCGTACACGCCCGGGGTATATGGAGAGATTCAGGGACAAAATTGAGTCACGTGGTCAGCCACCACCACAAGTTCCACAACTTCATTGGGCATGCGCCGATTGCTAACCGCCGCAATATGGATCGTAGTATACGCCACTTGCCACGCATTCGCTGCGCTTGCCGTCCTTAACCAGCAGAAATACGCAGAGAAAGGTTTCCAGGCGTGAAAGCCTGGCGCGCGTCCACGTCCATACGCTATACTGGCGCCCAACTGGGCCATCAAGTCGCGCCCAACCGCCCCTATGTTCCATGTCACCCATTGAGCCTCTGAGAAATGGTCAGGTCAGCGCATGGCGTCAGAAGAGCAGCTAGAGCCAGCGTATCTCCAGTTCGTCGGCGGGCCACTCGCTGGCCAGACGGTCTCCGCCGACCGGCCAGCGATGACTATTGGCAGGGACCTGGGCAATGACATCGTCGTGAAATCCGACCTGCAGGTATCCCGCCGCCACGCGCGCCTCATGTGGACAGACGGCGGCTGGCGCATCGAGAACATCTCGCGCGGCAACTCCATGCTCGTCAACGGCGAATTGGCGGAAAGCGCCGTGCTGAGCGGTGGCGAAACGGTCACGCTTGGAGAGAATACGGCGTTCATCTGGCTCCCACCGGATGCCAGCGCAGCCACTCGCATTGCGCGCCCCACGGTTATGTCCCAGGACGCCACGCCACCTGACCCGCAAGAGGCTATGCTGGTCACCGCGCCTCCCTCCCGTCCACTCACCGAGGCCACGATGCTCGAGCGGGTCAGCCCAATGGAGCCGACGCAGGTAGCGCAACTCGAGAAACGCGCGACCCCCACGCTGGAAATCACCAGCAATACGCGAAGCGTCCGGCAAGACTATCCTTTGATAGCCAGTAGTATCTCGATCGGCCGCGATTCAGCCAACGACATCGCCATCAATGACCGCATCGTATCCAGCCGCCACCTGCAGATTATCCGGGATGGGGACCAGTTCACCCTGGTCCATCCTCACCCGGATCGCCCTTCAACGCTCAATGGTCTGCTCTACCAGGGTCGCAAAATCCGTGGGGACGAACAGTTCAGAAAGGTTCTCGCGGCTGGCGATATCTTCCGCATCGGCGACGAGAACGGCACGCTGGTCACCCTGACATTTCATGATGGAACGGACGCGGAAAGCGCGGGGCTCAGCCATATCGAGCCAATCAAGCTCGGAGCGCAGGAACTCACGATTGGTCGAGCGCCGGACAACACCATCGTACTTGCCCATCCACAAGTCTCCGCGCACCATGCCCGGCTGACGCACGAAGGCGCGACGTACCGTATCACCGACCTGAACAGCACGAACCATGTCTACGTCAACGGTACGATCTCCGCCAGCTCGCCCCTGCGCACCGGCGATGAGATTCGCATCGGACCCTACCGCTTGCTCTACGAAGGCAACCTTCTCAAGCCATATGATGAGAGCTCCTTCATCCGCATCGACGCGCTGGGGTTGAAGAAGCAGGGCGCGAATGGCGTGACGCTGCTGGACGACATCACCCTCTCAATCCCCCCACGCTCCTTCGTGGCGTTGGTCGGCGGTTCTGGCGCCGGCAAGTCCACTCTGCTGGATGCGCTCAACGGCCTGCGCCCCGCTCAGAGTGGAAAGGTACTCTTCAACGGGCAGGATTACTACAATCACCTCTCCATTTTCGCCTCGCAGGTGGGCTATGTGCCGCAGGACGATATTGTGCACCGCGATCTCACGGTCGAGCGCGCGCTGTACTACGCCGCCAGGCTCCGGCTACCTCGCGACTTTACCGAAGATCAAATCGCCCAACGCATCAATGAGGTCCTGGATGAAGTGGAATTGTCCCATCGCCGCACGCTAATGGTGCGCGACCTCTCGGGCGGCCAGCGCAAACGCGTCTCCATTGCGCTCGAGCTACTCGCCAATCCCAGCGTCTTCTTCCTCGATGAGCCCACCTCCGGTCTGGACCCTGGACTCGACCGCAAGATGATGTTTCTGCTCCGCAGACTCGCCGACCGCGGACACACGATCGTGCTCGTTACCCATGCGACGAATAACATCAATTCCTGCGACTTCGTCTGCTTCCTGAGCGCGGGAGGACGTCTCGCCTTCTTTGGTCCGCCAGAGGAAGCGAAAACGTATTTCGGCAAGACGGATTTCGCGGAGATTTATACGAGCCTCGAGCCGACCGACGAATTGCCCGCCATTCCCGCGGAGGCGCAGTCCCGGTTCCGCGCCTCGCCAGAATACGCGCGGTATATTGCCTCACCTACGCACGCCGCCCAGGCCAGCCCGCGAGGCCGCTCGCCTACTGAGCCGGCCAGTGCGCGCCAGATGACGCGCGCCAGCGGCAAAGGCTGGTCGCAGTTCCTGGTGCTTACGCGCCGCTACCTCGAGCTCCTGCGGAACGACCGCGTCAATTTGCTGATTTTGCTGCTACAGGCGCCTGTAATCGCGCTTTTACTCGTAGTGATGCTGCACTTCGAAATCGGCGGCGGCATCTTCAATTCGAACGCCATCACCCTGTGCCAGACACAAATCGCGACCGCGACCGGCCCCGTCTCGCTGCCTCAGGCGGCGCATGGGCCGTTCACTGATTGCCAGAACGCCGTCGATTTCTTGCGCAACGCCGCTACGGGCCAGGCGTACGCGCGGACGCATGGTGGCGTGAATAAGGCGCTTCAGGACTTCCTGACGCTAGGCCCCGGCACGAACGCGCAGAAGGCGCTGTTCATCATGGCCTTCGCCACAATTCTCTTTGGCTGTATCAATGGGGCGCGGGAATTCGTCAAAGAGGCGCCCATCTACCGGCGTGAGCGAGCTGTCAATCTCGGTGTCCTGCCCTACATGTTCTCGAAGATCGTGGCGCTTGGCGCGCTGTGCCTCTTCCAGAGCGCCGCCTTGCTCCTCATTATCGAGGTCGGCGAGCCCTTGAAGCAGGGCATCATGATGTCGCCGCTTCTGGAGGCGTACATCACACTGGCGCTCACCTCCGTCTCTGGCCTGATGCTCGGGCTCGCTATCTCCGCGGTAGCGCCCAACACCGACCGCGCTATCAGCTTTGTGCCGATCATCCTGCTTCCGCAGGTCATCTTTTCAGGCGCGATCATCGCGCTGAAAGACTGGGGCTCTCAAATCGTGGGCGTGGTATTCCCTTCTCGTTGGGCAATGGCGGCGCTCGGTACGACTGTCGGGCTGCATGCCGAAACTATCGGCGGTGACCAGCTTTTCGGCTCCGATCCGACGTACCATGGGACGCTCTTCTCGATCTATACGCGAGTGGACGCGATTAACCGCCTCATGCTGTCGTGGAGCGCGCTCGCCGCGATCACGGTTGTCCTGATCATCGCAATTGCGGTATTTCTCAAGCGTAAGGACATCCAGCGCTAAACGCCGCACGCTGAGCGGTCGAAAGTGGGGCAGCGATGACTTCCTGGCGTGCGCGCGACGCCGCGGTGACCGAATGGCTGGACGCTGGAAAGCTGGACCACGTCGCCCTAAATCTGAATTTGCGCGACATTCGACGTATAAATGCGCTCCTGGGCTGGACAGCGTTCACCACGCGGGGGGTCTTGTCTTGGATGAGACGGGAGCCACATCGTCAGTGGACGCTGCTCGATGTGGCGTCAGGCTCTGCGGATATTCCGATCTCCATCGCCCGCGCCGCAGCAAGCAGCGGCCTGTCTCTGAATGTGACCGCCACCGATCGCAACCCAGCGATATGCGCCATCGCTCGCGAGTTGGGCCAGAACACGGCCGCGTTCCGGGTTGAACTTCAGGACGCGCTCGACTTACCATATGTCCGTGGACAGTTCGATATCGCGCTCTGTACACTTGCGATGCACCACTTTGAGCCGGATGCGGCTGTCTCGCTGCTCGCCTCGATGGCGCAAGTCGCACGCCGGATCTTCGTCTACGACGTCGTGCGCTCCCGAGTGGCGTATGCTGGCGTCATCGCGCTCACGTCAGTTACCGGCATGAGCGCGATGACGCGTCACGATGGCGCCGCGTCGGTGCGCCGCGCCTACTCGCGAACGGAGGCGCAGCAGATTGCGGAGCGCGCCGGACTCCGGAATATCCATACGCGCGTGCTATTTCCTTACCGGCTAGCCCTCGCGGCGGATGGAGTCTGCTCCGAAGGATGCTCCGAAGGAGGCGCGGATGCGCTATGATGTCGCGATCGTCGGCGCGGGTCCGGCCGGCGCCGCCAGCGCGATCCATCTTGCGCGTCGCGGGGTGAGAGTCGTCCTTCTGGATCGCGCGACTTTCCCGCGTGACAAGCCGTGCGCCGAGTACTTGAGTCCCGCCGCTGAGCCGCTGCTGCGCGACCTGGGCGTCTATGAGACATTGCAGGCGTCACGACCCCACCGCTTGCGCGGATTCCGCATCTTCGCGCCGAGTGGCCGCGTCATCCAGGGCGACTTCGCGGCGACGCACGGACCCGACGGTCGCAGCATCTATGAGACCGGCCCGGTCATCCGGCGGCTCATTCTCGACGGCGTCATTGTTGATGGCGCGCGCGCCGCCGGAGCGCAAGTACGTGAAGGCTGGCGGCTCGGTCAAATCACGCTATGTCCAGAGAACTACATCCTTGAGCCAGTCGGGGGAGGCGAGCCGATCAAGGCGCGCCTTCTGATCGCCGCCGACGGAATCCACTCGACGGTCGCGCGCCGCCTGGGACTACACCTCACCCGTTCCATGCGCAAGATTGGCCTGGTGGCGCACATCCGTGGCGTCTCCGGGCTCGGTGACTACGGTGAGATGCATGTCGCGGGCCGGCGCTATGTGGGCATTGCGCCGATGGAGCCGCCCGGGCGCGGCAGTCTCAGCAATGTCGCGATGGTCGTCGATGAGGCCCGCGACGCGCGCGCCCTGGCTGGGAAGCCTGAGCGGTTTCTGCTGGAGGCGCTCAATACGTTCCCGGCGCTAGCGAGCCGCCTCGACCAGCTCACTGTGGAGCGTCACACGCTCGCCATCAGCCGCTTGTCGGTGCGAGCCCGGCGGCTTTCAGGCGCCCGATTGCTCCTGGTGGGCGACGCCACGGGCTATTACGACCCGTTCACCGGCGAGGGCATCTACCGGGCGCTGCGTGGAGCGGAAATAGCCGCGAGCGTCGCGCAGTCCGCCTTCGCGCGCAACGACCTTTCCGAGGCCGCGCTGGGCGACTACGACCGTCGTTACAAGGCGGAGTTCCGCGGCAAGCGATTGGTCGAACAAATCATTCAGCTTGCTGTACAGACGCCCCCGCTCATGAACCACATCGCGCGGTTGCTCGAGGGCCGCAAAGAAATGGCAGACATGATGATCGGCGTGACTGGTGATTTCTTGCCCCCGAGCACCGTGCTCCGACCTGGCTACCTGTTGCGCCTGGTCATCTAATGCCTGTCGGGTCCAGCCGCTAGAGAGGCTCCCATGCGACTAGGGATCATCCCGCAGAACCCATTGGACTGGCTCGCGCTTGCCAGCGGCCGCGTTCCTGAGCCAATTATCGAAGCCTTCCTGCCAATCGTCCTCGCGCGCAGCATCATGGCGGCGACGACCCTGGGCATCTTTCCCGCGCTTGCCGCGGGCCCGCTCAGCGCGGACGCCGTCGCACAGACGCTGAACACCGATCCACGCGCGACCGCGACACTGTTGGGCACGCTGGAAAGCGCGGGCTATCTCCGTGAGCGCGGCGGGAACTATGCGCTGACGCGCAAGTCGCGCGTGTGGCTCCTGCCGAGTGGAGCATCCGACGTCAGCCCGTATATCCGCTTCAACTATCTTCAATGGGACTGGATGAGCCAGCTAGAACGCTTCGTGCGGACGGGCGCGCCCATTGACTTTCATGAGACCCTCGCTCCAGACCAATGGCGCGACTATGAGCAAGGGATGGTAGCCATCGCCCGCCAGACATTGCCAGAGATCGTGTGGCGAGTGGCGATTCCCGCGCAAGCGACGACCCTGCTCGATATTGGCGGTGGCCATGGGCTGGCGGCGGCGCGCTTCTGCCAGCGCCATCCAGGCCTCCACGCGACCGTGCTCGACCTTCCCCAGGCGCTCGGCGCACGCCTCACATTTCCTCCAGACATCGCCGCGCGGGTCACATGGCGGGAAGGTGACGCGCTCTCCAGCGACCTCGGATGCGAAACGTTCGATGTCATTTACGTCGCCAACCTCTTGCATCACTTTGACGCGACGCAGATCACTGGCGTGGCGAGTCGCATCGCGGCTGCGCTGCGGCCAGGTGGCGTCTGGGTGATTCAGGATGCTGTCCGGGAGCGCCGGGGACGCAGTCAGCGCATGGCCGCAGCGCTCGGCGATCTCTATTTCGCGCTCACCAGCGCCTCCGGCCTGTGGTCCTTTGAGGAGATGGCGGAATGGCAGCGTTCGGCTGGCTTGGATCCAATGCGCCCCATTCGGCTGCTAACAGCCCCAGGACAGGGCCTCCAAATCGGCAAGAAACCGGAATTGTGAGGGCTCCAGTGAACGACCGGTCTCGCCCAACCGTAGCGCCCAAATCACTACGGATCCGCGCCCTGTGGGCGCTCGTGCATCCCGGTCCCAGCCTTGCCTCTGCGGCCGCCTATGTCGTGTTTGCGCTGCTCGCAACGGGCGGACGTCCCACGCTGGTCACACTCACCGTCACGACAATTGGCATGATCGCGCTCCAGTTCGCCATCAGCGCGTTCAACGATTATAGCGACCGCGAGGCGGATGCCCACAGCCACAAGTTCAAGCCCGTCGCGCTAGGTATCTTGTCCCCACGAGTGGCGGTCTTCGCGACCGTCGCGCTGAGCGTGATTACGCTCGCCTGCTATGCGCCGTTCGGACTGACGCCAACCCTCATGGCTATGACCTATCTCGCGGTTGGATTCGCATACGACCTCGGCCTGAAGTCCACACTCGCTGGCGCGCTGCTGGTGGGATTGGCGTTTCCCCTCTTGCCCATGCTTGCGTGGACACTCTTCGCTAGTTTCAAGCCAGCTCTGTTCTGGACGTTTCCCATCGGGCTGGCGGTCGGCGCCAGCATTCACATCGCAGACGCGCTCCCCGACCTCGCCGCTGACACCGCGGCGGGGGCGCGCACCCTGGCCCAGACCCTTGGTCGTTCGGCGATCGCGGTCGAGTGGGGCGCGCTCATAGCGGCGGCTGCGCTTCCGGCGCTCCTGGCAGCGCTGAGGTGGACGCCCTCGCGCCCGGCCATTCTGGCGGGAAGCCTGACGCTCGCGCTCGCGCTGGTCGCCGCGAGCATGCTCATCGCCCGCGCTCCCTGGCCGGCCGCTCGCCGACTGCGCCTCAACTTTGTCCTCACCTCCTTGACAGCGCTCATCATCGGCGCAGGATGGATCGCCTCCGCCATTGTGTAGTGGTCCGCGCTACCACTAAAGAGCGAACGCTTCTTTCGGCGAGGCGCTGAAATCTCTGGCCGGGTCAAACGCAGCGAGGCTGATGGAGCCCATGCCCTCCGGCAGCGCCGCGTCGCTCGTGGGCGACGCGCCGGTGAGGAGCGCCTCCACCAAGAGCGCCGTCACTGGCGCATGCATCACCCCATGGCCAGAAAAGCCAGCCGCATGCACGAGATTCGCCAACTCGGTGTCCGGGCCGATGAGCGGGGTCGAATCCGGCGTGACAGCATAGAAGCCGCAGGTGGTAGCGCGCGGCCCCGCGTTCTCCGCGAACGCGGGCGCGAAGTCGGCGACCTGCGCAAGCAAATCCCACGCGGGATTGTCTATTCCATGGGCGTGGCCGAAGCCTTCGCGAATCGAATCCTGATCATCGTCTTCAAACATTGGCTCAGGCTCGCGCGCATGCGCGCCACCAAGTAGTAGCAAAGGACCGTCCGGCCGCGTATGCGCGCCGCGCCCAGGCCCCATGCCATAGACAACCATCGGCATGCGCTGCCAGGCTACCTCACTCATGACCGGAGGCTCGACCTGAACGTGATAGAGATAGCGCTTCGACGGCTGAATCGGCAATGGCATGCCACCGAGCGACCGGCTGACGCGCGGCGCCCAAGCGTTCGTCGCGTTCACCACCCAATTCACCTCCAGCCGCTCCTCGCCCGTCGCGCGCGCGAGTCGCAGCGCCGTGATACGCCCTCCGCGCGTCTCACTACCGATCACCTCGGCGCCAACCCGCACATCCACCCCAAGCTCACGAGCGCGGCGGAATGCCTCCTGGTATATGACATGAGGCTGGAGGAAGCCGTCGTCCGGCCCCCACGTCGCGCCCCGAAGGCGACCCGCGTCCACCCATGGCCACTGCGCAGCGACCTCGAACGGGGTCAGTATCTCCACGCGAATCCCCGCTGCGCGCTGCATCGTCACGTTACGGCCCGCCGCATCCCATGCAGCCGTTACCACGTCACGCGCGTTCGCCGCCGCCTGCGCCGGATCTTCATACAGAAAGAGATAGCCATTGGGAATTAGGACTGGCTGGCGTTGGGGAGCCGGAGTGTGGAGCGCATCGTGGAAGCGCGCATACCACCACGCCGAGTACCGCATCCCGCGCACTGTCTCTTCAACCGCCCACTGTGCGCGTATGCCTGCCATAGAGCGACTGGAAGAGCCGTTGCCAATGCTCGATTTCTCGAGCGCCACGACCGAGAATCCTCGCTCAGCCAGTCGCACTGATACTAGCGCTCCTGTGACGCCACCACCGATCACAGCCACCCGGTCGCGAACCATCGTCCGACCTCCTCATGCAAGGTCACGCGCCCGGTGGCGCTGATCAGTTCAGTATAGAACAGGCGGCCGCGCGGCGTTCCGCTCATGATAGGCTAGAGAGTAATTGGCGTCTCAGCCACGCGACAGGCGCAGTAACGCCACACACCAAAGGAGAAGATGCGCATGAACCAGTCACGAGAGGACGACTCCGGCCTGCAGGCCTCAGGATATACCCCGCTCGGACCAGTTGTCATGACGCCTACGCCACATGGACTGACTCCACCTGAGTGGCGATTTACCGACGCAGCCGGAGTGTGCGTGCGCGTCGCGGCCATTGCGCCGGACATTATCCGTGTGCGATTGATCGCCGCTGACGCTGAGCCCACACCCTCCTGGGCGGTCGAGCGCGAAATCTGGGAAGCGGGCGACATTACCATGTCGGCAAGCGAGGACACGGTCACACTGCGCCTCGGCGGATGCACGGTCGAGGTAGGGCTTCGTCCATTCGGCATCACCTGCCGCTGGCCAGATGATACGGTGTTCGCACAACACGCGCCCGCCCTGGGCATGGGGCGCGTCAATCCTCCTGGCCCCAGAGACATCCCGGATCCCAATCTTCCCGCTGGCGGCGCGCGCTGCCACCTTCGACTGGAACCAGCCGAGCGCATCGTGGGCGCGGGCGAGCGACCGGAGGCGTTCGATAGGCGCGGCGCGCGGCTCACCTTCTGGAATACCGACCCACCCAACCCGCATGGCGAGAACACCGGCGCGATGTACGCCTCCATCCCGTTTTGGACCATCGCGCGCCCAGACGGCCGGACGTGGGGTGTCTTTATGGACAGCGTCGCGCGCGCGGATCTCGACGCTGGAGCCAGTGAGCCAGCGCTTATGAGCTTTGGCGTCGCCTCCGGCGACCTCACTTTCTTCGTCCTCGCCGGCCCCACCCCAGAAGATGCGCTGCGTCAGTACACCGAGCTAACCGGCAGGTCCCCGCTTCCGCCGCGCTGGTCGCTCGGCTACGGCCAGTCGCGCTGGAGCTACTACCCTGATGAGCAGGTCAGCGAGATCGCCCGCCAGTTTCGCGCGCGCCGGATTCCCTGCGACCATCTATGGCTCGATATTGACTACATGGACGGCTATCGCGTCTTCACCTGGAGCCCAACACGGTTCCCAGACCCCGGCCGTCTTCTCACAACACTCCGTGAGCAGGGCTTCAAGACTATCACCATCATCGATCCTGGCGTGAAAGCCGATCCCACGGACCTGACATTCGCTGATGGCATACGGCGCGACTACTTCATCCGCCGGCCAGACGGATCGCTCTTCTCCGGTGTCGTCTGGCCAGGGCAGAGCGTTTTTGCCGACTTCACCCGCGCTGATGTTCGCGCCTGGTGGGGCGACCGCCACGCTGCGCTGCTGGACGCGGGCGTCGCGGGTGTCTGGGATGACATGAACGAACCCGCCCTGACGGATCGCCTCGTGCCCGGCGCCGGCACGCCCCATGGCTCCACGATGGCGCTGGACGCCGTCCAGCGGCCCGATGGGCCAGACTCACTGCCCATCCCGCATGCGCGCCTTCACAACGCGTATGGCTTGCTCATGGCGCGCGCCACCCGCGAGGGACTGCAGCGATTGCGTCCTGACGAGCGCGCCTTTGTGCTGACGCGTTCGGGCTATGCGGGCATCCAGCGCTACGCCGCGATTTGGACGGGCGACAATCACGCGCAGTGGGAGCATCTCCGGCTCGCCACGCGCATGTGTCTTGGGCTAGGCATGTCCGGCGCGCCATTCGTCGGCTTCGATACGGGTGGCTTCTGGGGCGCGCCAACAGGCGAGATGCTCACGCGCTTCACACAGTTGGGCGCGCTCTTTCCGTTCTTCCGCAATCACAGCGCCCGCGAGACACCACCCCAGGAGCCCTGGGCGCTTGGCCAGCCGTTCGAGACCTTCATCCGCCAGGCTATCCAGTTGCGCTACCGGCTGCTGCCCTATTTCTACACTCTCGCCGAGGAAGCGACCCGCACCGGCGCGCCCATCACCAGGCCGATGCTCTATCACTGGCCGGATGACCTCAGTGTCGCCGGGCTGGATGACCAGTTCACGATCGGCCGCGAACTGCTCGCTGCGCCCGCCTTCACCCCCGACCCTCGCCAGCGCGCGCTGCGTCTGCCAGCGGGCGGTTGGCGCGATTGGGTCACTGGCCAGCGTTACGCCGGTCCGGTCACCGCGCAGGTAGACTGCCCACTTGATACGCTGCCGCTCTTCCAGCGCGAGGGCTCGATCATTCCCCTTGGTCCAGTGATGCAGTACGTCGGTGAGTTAGATATCGAGCCGCTTACGCTAGTCTGCGCGCTCGGGCCAGAGCCAGACGCCTCCGCCGCAGGCGCTGTCTACCAGGATGATGGCGCAACGCGCGAGTATGAGCGCGGCCAGTGGCGCCGTGTCATCTATCGGGTCCAGCGCCAGGGCGATCAGGCAACATTCACGGCCGAACCATTAGGCCAGTACGGCGCGCCGCCGCCACCCATCACACTCGAGCTACGGCTTCTCCGGCGAGATCTCGATCCAGAGACGCCCGACCCAGTGATATCAGCGCTCACACTGGACGGCGCTCCACTCGACGCCGGCGCGCGCGTTACCGTCGAGCGTAGGCGCTACGAGACTGTCGCACGCATCAATCTGGGCGCGGTGAACGCGCCATTTACCCTGCGATTCGCGCTTGCGATGAATTGACTCGCGCGCTCACGCGCGCCCGCTAATGCTCAGGACACTCTCATGTCTCGCGCCGCGCGCGTAAGTATGCTATGTACATCGGATATCGTGTGTCCTGACGACGGGCGGCGACGTATGTGCGATCTTGCGCTTATGGCTGGCGAGTCCGACCCATTGAAGAGCCATACCCCCTCGCGTCCTTCGTCAAACGACGGCCTGTGGGTTCAAAAGCTGCAAGCGTTCCGCGCGAGTCATATCCAGCGCATTGGCTCCGCGCACGCCCAACTGTGGCCCTATTTCCTGGGTGGACAGGGCGAACACGTGATCCTCGCCCTTCACGGGAGCCATAGCGACGGAGAATCGCTCTTCAGTCTTGTCGGGCCTCTCGAACAGACCTGCCGGGTCCTCACCCCTACGTATCCGGCAGGCGTCACCAGCATGTTAGCGCTCGTCGATGGACTGGCGACGCTGCTTGACATGCTGGAGCTCCCGCCCGCCATCGTCGTAGGTTACTCGCTTGGCGGGTACGTGGCCCAGGCGCTGGCCTGGCGACACCCCCACCGTGTCGCCGGACTGGCGCTGCTCCATACTGGCGCGCCAGCGCGCTCCTCAGCCCGGTCCGCCGCCCTGCAAAACGCGCTGCTCGCCGCGACGCCCGCCAGTCTCCTCAATGCGGGCGCGCAGGCTGGCGCCTCCATCATGATGGCGCTCGAATCACCCGGACTGGAACGCGACGCGGCGCGATTCTGGCGCGGGTACCTGGCTCAGGTCGCGCGGCGTACGGGTAAAGAGCGCATGCGTGAGCACGGCCGATTGGTGGTAGACTTCCTCAGCGGTAGAGTCTCCGCCGCGCACGACGCGCCAATAGGCTCCCATCAGAAGACGCTCATTGTTGAGGGGGAACTGGACCGCACGATCGAGCCATCGGAGCGCCGCGCGCTGCATCTGCGCTACCCGGAAGCGGTACGCGTTGTAAATATACTCGCCGGGCACTTGAGCGCGCTGACGCGTCCTGCGCCCTACCTCGCAGCCATCACTGACACTTTCCTTGCGACCAGCGCGACGGACTAGTGCGGGCCTGGGTAAAAGAGCGCTTGCCGCGGCCGCGTGGCTACTGGGGTCCGCAAGCGTTCTGAGGATGAACCGCACTGATGGTGACGCGCATTTACCTGATCCGTCATGGAGAGGCGTTTTCAAACGTCGACAATATCCTGGCCGGAGTACGGACCGACAAGGGCTTGACACTCCGTGGCGTCGCGCAGGCTGAGCGTCTGCGCGACCGCCTTGCTGCTACTGGTGAGATCGCCGCAGGCGCACTCATCGCCAGCACCCTCCCGCGCGCCATGCAGACGGCGCGGATTATCGCACCAGCGCTTGGTCTGGATATCATCCCCGATGATGATGTGCAGGAGATGCATGTCGGCGAGGCGGATGGGATGACAGTGTCCGAATTCCTCGCACACTACGGCCCATTCAAAGACTCCCGCCAGGACCCGTACACTCCACTCGCCCCCGGCGCCGACAGTTGGGGCAGCTTCGTTTCCCGTGTGGGGAAGGCGCTTCACCGCATCACGGACACCTATGACGGCCAATCGGTGGTGATCGTTTGCCACGGCGGTGTCGTGGACGCATCGCTCCTCATCGGCTTGGGTATGGCGACGGTCGCGCCAGCGCTCGGCCAGTTCCACACGCACAACACCTCCATTACCGAGTGGGAACGAGGCCTGCTCACGCGAGACGCACACCTCAAGCGCTGGCGGCTGATCCGCTATAACGATGATCTGCACGCGCGCGATCTCGATCAGGCCGAGCGCATCCAGTGGACGCGCGTGGCCGCCACACACGAGGGAGGCCAACCGGCCGCGCCGCTGCCCACGGAAGAGGACGAGTGACGCCTAGATTCTGTCTAACGAATCGAGCAAGATGCTTGACCCGCGTTGCGTAGGCAGACGACCAGCGGAGGGTGCGAGGCATTCATTCGCGCCGTCATGGCTCGTTGAGGCCATTGCGGCAACAGCTCGAGCCCTCAGCGAAAGGTGTTTCGCTGACGGCTCGAGCAGATGCATGAGAGAAGAGTGGGTCACCCCAGACGGATAGCGGCGAGCACGGGAGACAGGGAAGACCAGCGCAGCGCGACTCCCGCGATGCTCAGCGCCAGGAATACGAGGGGGATACTCGTAGTCGCGAAGGTATCACGCACGACGACATGTGTCAGAGTTGCGACGATGAAGTAGGCCACCATCCATAGCAAGGCGAGCGCACCCACCGTCGGGATGAAGACGCCGACTAGTAAGGCGAGCGCCCCAATCGCGCCCAGGACCCCAGCAAGTCGGGTATACCAGCGGGGCATGCCCGATTCCGTCCAGCTTTTGACGAGCAGGGGTGAATTGGTGAAATTGAGATAGACGGCGTACACCATGAACAGACCCAGGAGCCCTTCAAGCGCCAAGGCTCCAATTGAAACGACAGTACCCACGAGCGCTCCCTTGTTTCGTTGAGGCCCATCATACCACTGCACGCTGGCGCGATCGCGCCAGCGTGCAGTGCGCGTGAGGGGAACTGAAGGTATAACTCATCAGCAAGCGGGGGGGATGCTCGTGATGCGGCTGGGCTCGACGTCACGGGCCTCTACGTGATGACGTCATAGCAAGAAACGCCCAGAGTCGCTGCCCGTTAGGCCGGCGATCGGGATTTACGCACAATTCCTGAGAGCGCATGAGCTGTCCTCAGCGAGAACGAGGGTCACCTGGCTGGTTGGATGCGCTAGACAGGCCCTAGTCGTCCTCCATACGGATGTATTTGAAGCCTTCGGCGTACGTCATGTCGTGTCCCATCTTGCGCGCCATCGAGCCGCCCTCTTTCGCCCACTGCGTCATAGCCTCAGCGGGGTCCCAGCCGGGAAGCTGGCTGACATGCTGGCGCAGCGCAGCGATTTTCGTTTCGACGTAGCCCTCGATATCCACCCAGCGGTCAGCATTCTGCGTGCCGGTGATGTAGATTTCCTTCACGTTGTGCGTGTCGAGGCCCTCCGCTGCGAGTTCGGGAAAGGCGAGTCGCGTGCTGGCGACTGGCATGATCGCTGCGAGCGTCGCTTCGCCCGCCGCGCGGTGGTCGGGGTGGTTGATATAGCCCTGGCCACTCCAGCGTACTGTAGGGTCCTGGCAAATAACGACATCCGGCTTCACCTGGCGGATGACCCGCGCAATGTCGCGCCGCACATCCAGCGTTGGCTCAAGCCGCGAGTCCATGTAGTGCAGGAAGATGACCGGATGCTTGACACCGAGCGCGTCCGCTGCGCGCTGGGCCTCGATCTGGCGCTTGGCGACCAATTCCTCGCTAGTAATTTCCTTGTCGCCCGCGTCACCAACCTGACCATCGGTTACCAGACAATACCAGATATCGCGCCCCTCAGCCGCCCAGCGCGCCACTGTGCCACCGCAGCCAAATTCACCATCATCCGGGTGCGCCATCACAATCAGAACCCGCTTGGGCGCCTTCTCCTGCGCTCCGCTCCGCTCTGACTGGTCGCCCATCGGCGGCTGCTCGCTCATTCTGCGTTCCTCCATCGGTGAACATCAACATTATCTGGCCGGTCGCGTGTGGTATCAGCGTCTGCGAACTCCCATGCCGCGCGCAGCTCCGCCAGCCGCTCCAGCGCTAGCGCGACCAGCGCTTTCCGCGCAGGGTCATTTAACCAGCGGCTGACGCCTGACGGGTGAGGCAAGGGAATAAGCGTCACGCCTTGGCGCTCGAACGACTGCCCAACCACATCGTCGAGCCTGCGCGGTCCGAGAAACCGCTCGATCGCCATGCCACCCACGAGAAGGATAACTCGTGGCCGAAGAATCGCCAGTTCGCGCTTGAGCCACGGATGGCAAAGCGCCACCTCTGTCGGCGAAGGCTTACGGTCGCCTTTTCCTGCCGGACTGCGCCCAGGGTCGCAGCGAGTCAGCGCGGACAGATAAACGTCACGGCGCAGCGCGCCGGGCGCCCATCCAGACTGGACAAGCCATCGCTCCAGCGCATCTCCGCTCGGTCCTCCAAACATCAGTCCCCGCTCAACGGTCAACCTGCCAGGAGCCTGTCCAATGATCATCACTCGCGCATGCGACGGCCCCTGCGCGCCTGCCACCGGCCGGGCGGAAATGAGATGGCCCGCGCGCTCACATTCCCGGCACTGCCGAATGTCGACGTGTAAGGCGTCGAGTGAGACCTGCGCTGCAAGAGACGCGCCGGTCACGGCTTGACCTGCCGCAGCGGGGCGCCTGCGGGCATGTCGATCTCGCCATAATGCCCCCGATAGTAGAGCAGCGGATCGCCTGGAACCGAGCCAAGCGCCACGACACGGCCGAGGATGATGCTGTGGTCCCCAGCGGGATATACCGCCTCTACCCGACATTCCACCCACCCCAGCGCATCCGCGAGCACTGGCGCGCCGGTCTCGCCAGCGCGCCATTTCACACCCTGGAACCGGTGCGCTCGGTCGCCAATCTGGCCCGCGAAGCGGCGAGAAAGATCTTGTTGGTCGGCGGCGAGAATGGTCGTTGCGAAAAATCCGGCCTGTGGAATGGCGGAATGCAGAAACGAATTGCGGTCGATACTGACCATGACCAGCGGCGGGTCGAGCGAGATCGATGCGAACGCGTTGACGGTGAGACCAAGCGGAGTTTGCCCCGCGAGGGTAGTCACCACCGTTACGCCGGTGGCGAAGCGTCCAAGAATCGCCCTGAAATCCGCATCGCTGACTATCATGTCCTGCTCTCCGCCGTTTGTCGCGCCTGGCGCCATTTGATGACCGGAATGGATCGCGGCTCGTTCGTGTGCGACCCCCCCTGCGCCGCCCATGTCTGAGGGATGTGTAACCCTTGTGCGGAGTGGCGCTCGCTTGTACTCGCGTCGCATTCTACGCTTTGCCCGTGGAAGCTTGTACGCGATGCGGGTCTATTCGTATCCTACCATTTAAGTTGGTATTGGCGCATCGCGAACTACAGAAGCGTACAGGTTCGGAACAAATCAGGGCAGGCGCGAACGCTATAACGCCACACTTCAAATCACAATAAGGCGCGCCCAGATGATAGCGCCGGCAATTGGCTTTGACGCGCACAATTTTGACCCGGCGCCTCTCCGCGCAATTATGCGCCGGAGGCGGCCCCCAAACCCTGATCGGATACCCTGGCATAGCCGTATAGCCCGTGTTCATCTGACTGACGAGCGCAAGGCATTCATTCAGCCGTTCATGCGACTGGCGGAGCTGTCCATGGACACCATCCGAGTGGCTCGCCCAGGTGGCCACCGCAAGTAAGGTCACCCGGTGGTCACACCCAAGGGCGAGTATAGGCTGCGGTTCAACCACGCTGGAGCACGCACAGTTCATGGCCGAACCGGCGTCCTAGGGGGTAAACAGCTTCCAGCGCCCTTCGGAGACGACCTCGATGGCGCCGTCGCTCACTTTCACCGCGGTCTGATCGTCGATCGCATACGTTGGCACGGATAGCCTCGCGGCCCACTTTTCTGCGTTGGCCAGCGAAGCGTCCGGGTGATCCTTGTGATCCAGGTGCGGAATCAACGCAAAGTCGACCAGTCCTGCTCCCTGAGCCGTGACCAAGGTCCTGCTGATGTCTCCCTGGGGAGTAGCGAACACAACGCCCTCCGAGGTGAGCGACTCACCGGCGCCCATAGGCGGAACAGGGTAGGTCTCGCTGAAGGTGGCGGCCGCCGCCATGCTCCCGGCGCTCACCCCCACGTAGACCGCGTCGCGCCGCAGCGCCCGCAACAGATCTGCCAGCCCCGACTGCCGTATCCAGTGGCTTAGATATAGGGGATCGCCGCCACCCACCAGCAGCGCGTCCGTCTCCTGGACCGTGGGGACCCAAGCGTCAGCATCGATGCTGGGCAGCGCGGTCAACTCGAGCACGCCCAACGACTTCCAGCCCAATTCACACAATGGGCTTGCGGCGAGTCCGCGGATCAGTCGGTAGGCCATGCCAGCGCCGCCAGGGAAGGGGTAGATCGCAGTTGGAATAATGAGAGCGCTCGACTCGGCAATTGGTTTACCCAGGAGCTCTCCTAGCGCGCCGCGGATGCTGGCATTCTTGATACCCGCGGAAGTGAGGAGTAAGTTCATTCTGCCTCTCCTAATGACGCTCTCTATAAGGGGATGCTAAGGCGGCGCAGGTCCTGACCAATGAGGCGGGCGCCCGCCCATGTAGCCGGAGTGTAGCACATCTGTTCCAGATGGCGCTATATCCTGCCTGAGGATGGGGCCTGGCCTCCGAGAAGGGGATGTCACGTCGTTCAGGGCCGACAGTCTCCACTGTCCACCTGCGCATATGAGAGATGTTGACCGCATCGACTTTCACAACTGCCTCCAGGAGTCTGGTCAGACTTCGAGGTCTGAGGCAGAGCGATTGCGCGTGGCAATTCGCCGCTATTAGTTCGCCGAAACTTGCGCGTGCATGTGATCGCGTGGTTGTGTTCTTCAATACGTGGCTCCGCGAGACCCTGAAGTGTCCACATTGAAGCGCAGATATGACGCTGGAGGCCATGATTTCCGGCGAGGCGCCTTGGGCGCGGGCGAGCGACGCATGGTTGTGCGCGCCGATGCCAGCGTTGTGGATGCGCGCGCGCCAAAGTCACACAGGAGCGCACATGGCAGAGCTGATGAGGCTAGCCGACGCGGTCAGCAATTTCATCCACGACGGAGATACGGTTGCGATGGAGGGATTTACTCATCTGATCCCCTTTGCCGCCGGTCATGAAGTCATCCGGCAGCAACGGCGCGACCTGACGCTGATCAGGATGACGCCCGATGTGATCTACGATCAGCTGATTGGCGCGGGCTGCGCGCGAAAGCTCATCTTTTCGTGGGGCGGTAACCCGGGCGTTGGTTCACTCCACCGCCTGCGCGACGCCGTGGAGCGCGGCTGGCCCTCGCCGCTGGATATCATCGAACATAGCCATGCCGGACTGGCGACGGCGTATGTCGCGGGAGCGTCGAATCTACCATTCGGTGTATTGCGCGGCTATGCGGGCTCGGATTTGCCCAAGTACAACGACCAGATCCAATTTATCCGCTGCCCGTTCACTGGGGAAGAGTTGGCGGCGGTGCGCGCCGTGCGGCCCGATGTGACCGTCATCCACGCGCAAAAAGCCGACCGCAAGGGAAACGCGCTGCTGTGGGGCATTCTCGGCGTCCAAAAGGAAGCCGCGCTCGCGGCCACGCGCAGTATCGTCACTGTTGAGGAGATTGTGGACGAACTCGGCGCGTGGCCCAATGCGACATTGCTGCCATCATGGGCAGTGACGGCGGTCTGCCACGTTCCCGGCGGCGCGACACCTTCATACGCGCAGGGCTACTATGAACGGGATAATCGCTTCTATCAGACGTGGGACACCATCGCGCGCGACCGTGCCGTTTTTCAGGACTGGGTTCAGCGACACGTGCTCGACACCGCTGACTTCGAGGAGTATTCTCGCATCCAGCGCGAAACACACGGAAGGGAGGCGGAACATTGACCATCGAGACGTACACCGCATCCGAGATGATGACTGTCACTGCGGCGCGCTTGCTGCGCAACGGCATGTCGTGCTTCGTGGGCATCGGACTCCCGTCGGTCGCCGCAAACCTGGCGCGACTGACACATGCGCCTGATCTCGTGCTGATCTACGAGTCCGGCCCCATTGGCGCCAAGCCAGGAGTGCTGCCCCTCTCGATCGGCGATGGCGATCTCTCGGTGACCGCCGACACCGTGGTCTCAACGCCAGAAATCTTTCACTACTGGCTGCAAGGCGGCCGCATTGACGTTGGCTTCCTCGGCGCGGCCCAGATAGACAATTTCGGCAATATCAACACGACGGTCATAGGCGACTATCGACATCCCAAGGTGCGACTGCCAGGGGCTGGCGGCGCGCCCGAGATCGCCGGCTCCGCGCGGCAGGTCTTCCTGATACTCAAGCAATCGGCGCGCACGTTCGTCCCGAAGCTCGACTTCATCACCAGCGCGGGCTTTCTGGATGGAGGCGACGCGCGCGCGCGCCTCGGCCTGCCAGGCGCGGGTCCCGTCATGGTCATCACCGACCTGTGTACGCTGGAGCCACAGCCACCAAGCAATGAGCTCGTCGTGACGCGTATCCATCCTGGCGTCATCCGCGAGCAGGTTACCGTCTCCACCGGCTGGCCAGTCAGGTTCGCTGCAGATGTCCAGCCGACCTCAGAGCCAACCCCGAGCGAACTGGAGGCCTTACGCGACTTACAGCGGCGCACCGACGCCGCTCATAGCGGCCTGGGCGCGAGCGAGTAGAGCGTCTACACAAGTTACACACGGGAAGACGACCATCAGGAGGCGAGCGACATGGCCGATGTTCGAGGCGTCAGACGACCCGCGCCTGGCACACAACCCGCGTACTTCCATTCGCCATACGGCTCCTCAGTCAAGCGCGCGCCACAGCGCCCGCTCATCCCCCTCATGCACACGCTCTCCGAGGTGACAGGGCCGGTCTTCGGCCATCGCGCGCTGAGAGAGACCGACAACGATTTAACCCGTCAGCATCCTGGTGAGCCATTAGGCGAGCGCATTTTCGTCAGCGGTCGTGTGCGCGACGAGAACAGCCGCCCCGTGCGCAATGCGCTGATCGAAATCTGGCAAGCCAACGCCGCGGGCCGCTATCGCCACCAGAATGACACGCACGATGCGCCGCTCGATCCGAACTTCACGGGCTACGGGCGCGCCTTGACGGATGATCTGGGACACTACGCGTTTACCACGATCAAGCCGGGCGCCTACCCATGGGGCAATCATTACAACGCCTGGCGGCCGCAGCACATCCACCTCTCGCTCTTCGGCGCGGGCATTCTGACCCGTCTCGTGACACAGATGTATTTTCCGGGTGACCCGCTCCTCGATGATGACCCGATCTTCCTCAGCGTCCCAAACGAGCGGGCGCGCCGCCGTCTGATTTCGCAGTTCGACTGGGAAACGACCATGCCGATGCTTGGGCTTGGTTATCATTTCGACATCATCCTGCGTGGCCGGGACGCCACTCCCATGGAGCGCTAAGATGAGCCTGCACGCCACCTCTTCCCAGACCGTCGGCCCGTTTTTTCGCATCGGCCTCGAGCCGATGTTCATGCCCATTGTCGCCGGACCAGAGATTGACGGTGAACATGTTGTCATTCGTGGCCGGGTCATCGACGGCGAGGGAAGCCCTATACCCGACGCGCTGATCGAGACATGGCAAGCCGACGCGCAGGGCGTGTACGCCGATCCTGAGGATACGCGCTCGGAAAGTGTTCAGGCGGCATTCACCGGGTTCGGACGAGCGCCGACCGATGACCGGGGCCAGTTCAGCATCACCACGATCAAGCCAGGCCGTGTTCCTGGCCATAGCGGGACGCCACAGGCGCCACACATCGTCGTCGTAGTCTTCATGCGCGGCTTGCTGCGCCACCTCATCACACGCATGTACTTCCCCGATGAGCCAGCCAATGGGGAAGACGAAGTCCTGGCGACTGTGCCAGAGGAGCGGCGCGCGACCCTGATCGCCGGGCGTGACCCGGAACAGGGTGACACGCTCGTCTGGAATATCGTGATGCAGGGTGAGAACGAAACCGTCTTTTTTGACGCATGACATTGACGCATGACGCTGATCTCGCTCGCCACGCGCCCGCCTCATGCCAGGAGCCGGCCATGAATACGCATGCCCGCCAGGGTCTCCTCGACCTCCTATTCTCCACTGAGCCTATGCGCGACACCTTCTCCGACCACGCGCGCATCCAGGCGATGCTCGACTTCGAGCGAGCTCTGGCCATGGCGTCCGCGGACGGGGGACTACTCCCCTCTGAGGCGGCGAGCGCCATTGCGAGCCAATGTGACGCCCAGCGATTCAACCCTGACGAGTTGGCGCGCGGCGCGACGCTGGCTGGCAATCTGGCGATCCCGCTCGTCGATGCGCTCACCGATCTGGTTTCGCGCGAGGATGAGCCAGCCGCACGCTTTGTCCATTGGGGCGCGACCAGCCAGGACGCTATAGATTCCGGCCTCGTCCTGCAGATGCGTCAGGGCCTCGATCTCCTCGACAGCGACCTCGCCAGACTGATCGGCGCCTGCGCTAAACTGGCGCATGAGTACGCGAAGACGCCCATCGCGGGCAGGACATGGCTGCAACAAGCGACACCCATCACCTTCGGATTGAAGGTCGCCGGCTGGCTCAGCGCCGCGCGGCGTAGTCAGTCCCGGCTACGCGACACGCGAAATCGGGCGCTCACGCTGCAGTTCGGCGGCGCGTCAGGCTCGCTCGCGACATTCGGCGAGGCTGGCCCAGCTGTCGTCGTGAAGCTGGCGGCGTACCTCGAACTGCCCAAGCCCGACTTGCCCTGGCACACACAACGCGATCGGATTGCCGAGGTTGCGACGACACTCGGGCTGTTGGTGGGCTCACTGGGCAAAATCGCGCGTGATGTGTCGCTGTTGAGCCAGTCGGAGGTGGCTGAGGCCAGCGAGCCCCACGCGGCGGGACGGGGCGTCTCCTCGAGCATGCCACAGAAGCGCAACCCGGTCGGGTCAGCAGTCGCACTTGCCGCAGCGCAGCGCGTACCTGGACTCGTCGCGACGCTTCTGGCCGCGATGCCGCAAGAACACGAGCGCGGTCTTGGCGGCTGGCAGGCGGAATGGGATGTCGTACCCGAGATTTTCCTCCTCGCCGCGGGGGCCTTAGGACGGATGGTAGAGGTAGTGGAAGGCCTTACCATTGACAGCGAACGCATGCGCGCCAACCTCGAAGGCGCCAACGGACTGCTATATGCCGAATCCGTTTCGAGCGCGCTGGCGCGCTCCTTGGGCCGCAAACGTGCGCAAGATTTGGTGCGTGACGCGACTCGACGCGCCACGACCGACAGCATCCACCTTCGCCAGGCGCTCGCCAGCATCCCGGAAATCGAAGAGATCCTTTCTCCCGGCGCGCTGGATGCGCTCTTTGACATCCACCAGGCGACGGCTCCATCTGAACGACTCACCTTGGGCATCCTGGATGACTAGCCCTGGTCCGCCCTCGCGCCTCACGAAATTCTCCGTTCACCAACATTCATGCCGTGTTTCGCGGTTCACGCGACGCAGCGGACACAGTGAGGTCACACCACACAATGCCCTATGTCGAACTTCCCGCAGGACGCTTCTTCTACCGCTATGATGGCCCCACTGGCGCGCCACTGATCGTCCTCTCACACTCGCTTGGCGCTGATTGCAGCATGTGGGAACGCCAGATGCCAGCGTTCACACGCCAGTTTCGGGTGTTGCGCTATGACAGCCGCGGACACGGACGCAGCGCCTCACCGAGAGGGCCGTACACGATCGAGGACCTGGGGCAGGACGCCCTGGATCTCTACCGCGCGCTCGGCATCAATCGCACGCAATTTTGCGGGCTCTCGATGGGCGGCATGGTTGGCATGTGGCTGGCGGCGAACGCCCCGGAATGTGTAGATCGCCTTGGGCTGTGCAACACAGCGGCGCGCCTCAGGCCGCCCCAATTGTGGGACGCGCGCATAGACGCGGTCCGCTCCCACGGGATGGCGGCAGTCGTCCAGGCGGTGCTGGCTCGCTGGTTCACCCCGGCATTTATCAACGCGAATCCATCTGAGATCGCGGCGATGCGGCATATGCTGGAAACCACCCCGGCGCCGGGGTATATCGCCAGTTGCGAAGCGATTCGCGACATGGACCAGCGCGCCATGCTCTCGCGCATCACCGCGCCCACGCTCGTCGTCGCGGGCGCTCTGGACGCGGCGACCCCACCCGACGACGGCCGCTTCCTCGCCTCCGCGATTCCAGGCGCACGGTATATAGAGCTAAGTGCTGCTCACCTGAGCAACATCGAAGCCACGAAAGCGTTCAACGACGCCGTGCTGCGCTTCTTCTCAGGAGAAGATGTCGGTGAATGAGGATGATCGGTACGAAGAACGCGCGACGAACCGGCGGGAGACGCTGGGCGCCGAGTATGTCGAGCGGGCGCTCCCCAATCGGACGCGGTTCAATGAGGTATTCCAGCGCTTCATCACGCGCCACGGCCGGAGTAAAACCTGGCCGGACGCCACTTCTCCGCGTCATACGCGCAACTTCGTGACTGTCGCGCTCCTCGCTGGCCGTCACATAGACGAGTTACCGTTGCGCCTGGAGGCGGCGCTGCGCAACAATGTCCTCCAGGCCGAGATCAAGGCTTTGCTCCCTTCACTGGGCGATATACTTCGGTGTCCCGGCGGCCAGCGCCGCGTTCCACCTCGCTAAGGAGGATTTGGCCCACCAGACAGGATCTGACGAGCCAGGCGACCGCTGCAGGAAGTGAGGTTGAATCGTGGTGGAGCGCGATGTCTCGCTAGTCGATCAACCCGATGTGAGCGCGCTGACGCCAGAGGCGCAGCCTGTCGCGCTCGCGGCCGCCGCCATCTACGCGCGCCATACGCGTCCCTGGCTGATCGGCCTGCTTGCGCATGGTTCCGCGCTCAAAGGCGGTTACATACCCGGCTGCAGCGATGTCGATCTGCAACTGTACCTCCGCGCTGAAGCATTCGACGACGATAGCCGGTTGCCACTCGCGGTTGGACTGGCCATCCAGCGGGATCTCGCCCGGATACCGCTTGGTCCATTCAACTACATCCAGTGCTATGCGCTTCCGCCGCATCCTCGCCTCGGCTGGGTCGGCCCCATACCCGGCGCGTACCATATGATCCTGGGCCGGCTACCGCGCCCAGAAGCGACCGCCAGCGATCTGCGCGACGCTGCGCGCCGTGCCCTGGACGGCACGCGACCGACTCCTGCCTATATCGCGGACGGCATGCTCACCTACAGCCTTGCGCGGCTCGAGCGCCACGCCGGCGTGTTATGTACCGATGTTTGGCCATGCGTCTACCACATCCTGACGCTGGCCGAGTCCGATCCCATCGCGATGTGGCGACTGGCCAAACCGGACGCGATCGCCCGGTTGCCTGAAAGCGCCGACGTGCGCGCCAAAGCCGGGCGCTTTCTCCAGACAGTACAGTCAGCGTTCGCGGGACGTAGGTCGGCTGCGCGATATGTTGCCGTTATCGACGAGGGGGTCAACCTGCGCAGCGCGGTCGCAGGTTGGTATCGCGCGCGGATTGCTGACGGAATAGATTACACCGAAACCAGCGCATAGAAGGCGAATCCCAGGAGCGATATACCTGAGATACGGTTGATCCAGCGCATGGCGCCCGCTGTCACCCATCCCCGCGCCAGGCTCACTGCTGTGCTCAGGATCAGCCACCAGAACGCGGATCCGCTGAAGACGCCAGCTACCGTGGCGCTAGCCAGGGCCACGGGGGCGTGCGAGCTAACCAGCCCAATACTTGCGAAGAGCGCGGCAAACGAGAGGATGGTCGTAGGATTGGTCAGCGTGAGCCCGAGCGTTGTGAGCCACGCGGACGCCAAACGCCCATGCCCGCGCTTCGATCGTGTGGTTTTGTCCAAATTCGCGCTATCCCCAGTTTCGGAGTTCAGCGCAGGCTTGGCGAGCGCCGTTGTAACGCCTATCCACGCGATGATGACTGCCCCAACGACATGGATCCACCAGCGCGCGCCAGTCAGCAGCAGTGGGATCGCACTGACCCCAAATGCGCCGATGGCGCCGTAGAACGCATCAGCCGTCGCCGCGCCCAATCCCGTCACAAAGCCAGTCAGGCGGCCTTCCGCCAGAGTACGCCTGATGCACAGCACACCAATCGGCCCGACGGGCGCGGCGATCGCCAGCCCCAATACGAAGCCGCGCAGGACGAATGGAGCCAGACTTAAGATTCCGATGAGCATATGAGTCACTCCCTCTCCCGGCAGTCATAACCGGGAGAACAACATGAAGCGCCCGCCACCTCAACTGGACGAGGTCTGGCGGGCGCTGCGAGCGATGGCTCACCGGAACGAGATACGCGAAGCTACCCAAACCTCTCCCTGAGAGGCCGGCGCTGCAGAACAGAGCTGAAATGCGGCATGCGCGCGGGCATCGCCGGGTGCCTGCCAATCATGCCGCATGCCTTTCTATAGTCTCGACCAGCGTAGCATAGCCGCCAGAGCGGAGCGTGTCAATGTGTGCTCAGAGCGCGCGTCTACGTAATAGACTGGTAGAGGCGCTCTCGATGGGAAGGCGCTGGCAGTGTCAATGGAGTGGGACTATGGCTTTCGATATCCATCCGCTGCGCGCCTGGGAAGTCGCGCGAAGCGAGGCCGATCTGCCCTACCACTCCCATGAGCAATGGCTGGACTGGCTTCTCCGCCAGGAGCGCGGCGCGATCACCCTCTTCATCGCCTGGCGGGACGGCATTGCGGTTGGACACGCCATGCTTGCGTGGAACCCACGCGGCGATATCTACGTCGAGCGAGCGGGCTGTCCCTGGATCTACGACGTACTCACACACCCAGACTTTCGCTCGCGTGGCATCGGAACCGCTCTGCTGCGCGCCTGCGAGGCGGCGGCCATCGCGCGCGGCCAGCCGATTATTGGCATCGGCGTTTCGATTACCAACACTCGCGCCAGGAATCTCTATGAGCGATTGGGATACGCCGACACCGGCCTTGGCTCCCAAATCACCAGTGGCTTTTCAACAGGCCCCGACGGCATCACGCACATGTGGGAAGAGCAGGTGCAATACCTGACCAAGACTCTCATCCCCACGCCCTGATGGAGCCGCGACCGCTGTGTGGCTACAGGAAGATTCCGCTGCCCAGATAGCGTTCAGCATCGAATGGTTGCCCGCCTTCGCTGGCCAGGAATGTCTCGATATACGTAATCGTGAACCCCGCATTGAGCAGCGCAGGTAGCGCGGCGTGAGGGCCGGGAATCGCCACCCGCAGCGCTGGCGCGGACCTTGCGGCATCGCGCACTAGCGCGCTCACGCATGCCGCAGCGTCATTGGGATCGAACGCGCCTATTGGCCCGAGTGTCCACGCGTCGGGTCGCCAGAGTGATTCCTCGGAACGGCGCTGGACGACCGCGTAGCCGATCGGCTCGCCCCGGCGCTCGAGCCAATACGCCTTCGCCGCCCTGGTCGCGACCATCCACCTTAACTGACTTCCGCGTTCGAGCCCTGAAATCACATGGTCCCAGCGCAGAAACGTCTCGTCCAGATCGACGGGACTAACTGCAACATCCGCACCTGGGAGCGCGCCGAGACGCGCCGCCAGCGCGCGTGAGTCCGCGGTAAGCCAGTAATGCGGCCAGCGAGGACGCATGCCCCAACGAACATAGAGCGCTGTCGCGCGCGGGTCCTTCGACGCCATCACGCCACGCGCGCCCTGGCGCGGCGCCAAGTTGTCCAGAAGCGCCTGCCCCACACCGCGCGACTGCGTGGCCTGCGCGACGAACAGGTCGGACAGGTAGGTCAGCGTCCCATTTCTCGAAGGCCACGTCACCGTGGCCCCAAACCCAGTCATCGCGCCGCCGGGCGTGAGCGCGACGCGGACATCACCGTTTGCGAGCAGATAACTGTAGACCTCAAGGCGCTCTGGTTGGAAACCTGGCGGCTCCTCGCCAGCGATCTCATCCTCATACCAGATGGCGGTCATCCGAGGCAGATCGGCCTTGACCGCCACGCGAATGCAATGTTCGGGTGTCATAAACCGGTGTCCATAGGCGCGCTAGCGCCTTCATCCAGTGGCCAAACGCGCGTGCGGCGTGTCATCTGCGCCTGCCATTCGACGGCGAGCGTGGCCGGGTCATCGGTCATCAGACAGAACTCCGGCGAGGGGCCGAGCACCATCATCCGCGTCCAGAGACGCGGCAGATCCGCGCCCATACGCTGGTAAACCGCCGAATACCGTGTGTCAGGAGGTTTGTGGAACCAGAGCGCGTACTGGCCTTCGAGCGTCAACGACATCCCCGCGCGAGGACCCGCGGGAGTGTAGAGCGCCGCCATGCCGCTGGCGGCAAGCGAAGCCGCGGCATGGTGCTCTTCGCTCAGCGGGTCCGAAATCGCGGCGCTGTTCAGCGCGTCCAGTCCGGAACTGTCGGCCAGCAGATACCAGTCTTCCCAGGCGACGGTGACGGGAGTCCAGGGCGCGCCGGTTATGCGCCAGCAATACGAGCGCAGGAGGGAGGAGGGGCCACGCTCCGCCAGCGCCGCGTGGAACGCGCGCTGGCGCTCCTCATAGTCATCCGAGGCGACACCTGGTCGCGGCCAGTGCCAGAAAACATACGCGAGCATCGATGCGGCCCTTCACCTACGCTCATGACCTCGAGCGTACCGGCACACAGCCAACTGACAATCGAATATAGTCATCGCTGTAGCCAAACGCGCCGCCTGGCACTCCAGCGATCCCCGTCCTTGCGAAAAGCGAGAACACGTCTTCACCGGGCGCTAGCTGGCTCCAGTTATAGACCGTACCGCCATCATCCAGATTGATCGTCTCAAAGATCGTCTTTCGGGCATTCAACGCCGTCAATTCCGAAACGAGCCGGCGCCGCCGAACGGCATAGAGCTCCCGAATGCGATCGTGAACCTCGGGGTGCGCCTGCAACAATTCAATCGTGGCCATGTACCGGAGTTGCCAGTCCGCTGGCAGTGAGGCCGTCGTGTTCGTCCATCCCGCCGCCACACGCTGCGCGACCTCCGCTGAGCCAAATGCGATCCATCCATACCGGTCGCCCGTCAGTGTATGGGACTTGGAAAACGTGCCGCAATACACCGTCCGCGCGCGTCGCTCGGGCGTGGTGAGCGCCTGCATCCGGGCGCGGTCCTCCGCCGGATCGCCCGTGCCGATGTATGCGAGGTCGGCGATCACCAGCAGGTCGCTTCCCCGCGCATCAAGCATGTTGTACAGCGCGCCAAGTTCATCAGCGCTGAATGCGAACGCAGTTGGATTGTTGGAGATAGTAAGGTATATCGCGCGAGCATCGGGCGCAGCGTCCAGAGCGTCGGACAATGATTGCGGCGTCACCTGGAACCGGTCCTCTGGGCGCGTCATGATGCGCTGACTGCGGATGCCAATGTTATTAGCCTGCCACTCAGGAACGTTGAAGCCCGGCGCAGGGAAGATCACTGAGAACTGGGGATGCGGCGCTCCTGGCCGGCGAACCGAGGCCATCAGCCCCTGGAAGAACTTGCTCAGCGCGTCGAGCGAGCCGAGGCTCGCATAGATCGTGGCAGGGTCGAAGACCACACCCCACTCGCGCGCGACATAATCCGCGACCCGCTCGCGCAGCGGCAGTACGCCGACTCCGGCGATATCGTAGATCCGCAAGTCGATGTGACGTTCGAGGATCTCACGCTCCAGCTCCATCATGCGCCGGTGGATCCAGCGCGCGCGCGCGCCCGAAGCGGTGTGCCCGCCGATCACTTCGCCAGGGAGCGCGATGCCTAGCTCGTCAGCGATGGAGACAAACTCGGGGCCATCGTCTACGGCGGAGATACGGCGAACGTCGATATCGCCAATCGTCCGGTTGGTCACCTCAGCGGCCACCATATCTTCCGGGATGTCACGCTGGCGGCATTCGGCGATAATGTCCGCTACCATCCGCGCCATGACGCGTATGGGAGCCGCGCCAGACGCAAGCAAGGGCTGCGCTTGCTCGCTCGCTTCCCTGCGTAGCCTGGCGATCTGCTCGCGATAGGACTTCTCTTGACGGACCGTGCGCGCCGCCACAACAGACATGCTCCGTCTCCTTGAACTCCGGTGTCATCGCTGACGGGAGCGGCGGACGGCGGTGGCCGTCGCGCGCGCGGCGTGGCCCCATCGCCACGCCGCCTCTGGCAGGATAGCACAGGGCGGTAACCGCCGCAAACGCGCGCAAACCGGGTGGTATGCTGCGGTGAGCGAACGCGCACAGGCTCATTGGCCAGTCGCGCGCAGCGTGAGGAGAGAGTCGACGATGGCCAATCACGCCCGCGAAGACGTCGAAGCGCAGGTGGCGCGCGAGACTGCCGAGAGGCGCCTCTGGGACCCCGGCGCCACACTGCTCGTCGCGGTCTCGGGCGGCGCCGACTCGCTCTGCTTGCTGGGCGCGCTGTTGGATTTGCGGGAGAAACAGCATCCTTTGGCGCCAGGCGCCATAGTCGTGGCTACCCTGGATCATGGGCTGCGCGGGAAGACTGGGGCTGAGGACAGCGCCTGGGTCGCGACACTCGCGCGAGAACTTGGGCTTCGCTGCGTCAATGACGCGGTAGACACGCGAACGTTCGCGCGTAAGCGACAGCTCTCACTGGAAGACGCAGGCCGGCGACTGCGCTATCGTTTCCTGCGCCAAGCCGCCCACGAAGCAGGCGCCTCGCGCATTTGTCTGGCCCACACACTCAATGACCAGGCTGAGACTGTACTCCTCCGCCTGCTTCGCGGCGCTGGCCTGGGTGGGTTGGCTGGGATGCGGCCATTGCGGGGTAACCTCGCTCGTCCACTCCTGGGCGTCACCCGCGCTCAGACAGAGGCGTATTGCTCCGCGCGCGGCTGGGAGCCACGAAAAGACGAGACGAACTCCGACGAGCGCTATCTGCGCAACCGTGTCAGGCTCCGCTTGCTTCCCGCGCTTGCGGATTACAATCCCCAGATCAACGCGTCACTCGCGCGGCTGGCGTCTGCGGTCGCCGATGATGAACAAATTCTGGAACAGATCTGCGATGACGCCTGGAGCGGAGTGGCTGCGCACGATGCTGTCGGGAGCGTCTCGCTCGCGCTGGCGCAACTCGCCGAACGACCACGCAGCATTCGGCGACGGCTCATCATGCGCGCGGCGCGCGCATTGACCACGACTGCCGAAGCATGCGATGCGGAAAGTGTCGCATCGCCGCTGGAGGGGCGGCATGTCGCCCTGATCGAGCGGCTTGCCCTTCTTGGCGAAACCGGGTCGTCACTGAGCTTACCCGGTGGCCTGCGCGCCGAGCGAACGTACACGTCGCTGCGGCTAACAGTCGCGGCCTCGGCGCCGGCAGCGGAAACCGGCGCCACATACGAACACGAAAAAAGGATGTGGACACTGACCGCGCCTGGATCTGTCGAGGCCGCTGAGTTGGGATGGCGGGTGCGCGCGGTGATAAGCGATCTCCCGCCCGGACTCGAAGACGCCGACCTGCCCCCATGGCCCGATCTGCCGCCACTCGTTCATGTCGGCACGGCGGCGGCGCTGCCGCGCGGAGAGTGGCGAGCCTACGTGGACGCAGACTTCGCCACGGGCCCGTTGCGGGTGCGTGGCTGGCGTTCAGGCGACCGTTTTCGCCCGCTTGGGATGGCGCATTCGCGCAAGCTGCAGGACGTCTTTACGGACGCAAAGATCCCTCGCGCTCTGCGCCACCGCTTGCCGATTGTGTTCACCGGAGAGGGCGCCAGTGAACGTATTATATGGGTAGCGGGTCTGCGCGCCAGCGACGAATTCAAGTTGACCAGCGCCACTTCACGCATACTCGTTCTCCAGGCTGAGCCGCTGGAACTTCTTGACGACTCGCGGGGTAACGCTGCAAGTAATAGCGATGAGGAGAGCCAACCACGATGAACGGTAGCGCGCCCGATGCTGAGGGTCAGTTGCAAGGAATGCCCGTGGTGGCGGACCCTTCATGGGCTGAACCCGCGCCACCCGGAGCCGAGCAGCGCGATATCGAGCGCGTCATCCTGAGCGGGGAGCGCATCATGGGTCGCATCCGCGCCCTGGGTGAAGCGATCACCCGGGCCTACGCTCCAGAGGTGGCCGGAAATCGTCTGGTGCTTGCCATTACGTTACGTGGAGCCGCGCTATTCGCAGCCGACCTGGCTCGCGTCATCAATCTGCCCCTCGAGCTCGATTTCATCAGTGCGGCCAGCTATGGCGACCGGGCGGTCACATCCGGCTCTGTCCGTTTCCTGAAGGATCTGGAAACGAACATCGAAGACCGCCACGTGCTCATCATCGAGGATATCCTCGACAGCGGGCTGACTCTGGCGAAGCTGGTGGAGACGCTCGAAGTGCGTAACCCAGCGAGCCTGCGTGTCTGCGCTCTTCTCGACAAAGGCAAGCCCTTCGCGCTGCGTGCCCGTCCGGGAACGATCGGCTTCACCGGGTTTCTCATCCCGGATGAGTTCGTCGTCGGCTACGGACTCGACTTCGCGCAGCGCTACCGTAACCTTCCGTATGTCGGAGTGCTGCGTCCTGAAGTGTATATGCGCGCCTCAGACCTCACGCTCCGCGGCTAGCGCGAAAATCCTGCCCAAATTTCACTGCGCCCAGAATGGCCGCGACCGACATGGCTATGGTCGCGGGGAGCAGGAAGAAGCCCGCGCCGGATACGGCAGGTACGACGATCCCGACGAGCACTACAGCGCAACTTGCCAGCAAGCCAAACGCCGTGCTGCGCGCGCCCGGCTCGACCGCCCGCGTGTGCCAGAAAGCGCCCGCCGCCGCGCCCACGAAGAGGACTCCAGGATACATCAACACGAGCGCGGCGCGCTCCGCCGCCGTCACATCTACTTGCTGGCAGAGCAGATGGCTCGCGGTCATCCCATAGCAGACCTCGTGCTCTGAGAGCAGTGTCACCAGCAGATAAACTGCGGCTATCGCGGCTAGCCCTACCGCGATGATTGTCACAACGCGTTCGGCGCGCGCCAGTCGACTGCGAGACACGACTGCGGCGGGCTCGGACTCCAGGGGCGGGTTATCAGACATCCAGCATAATCTCCGTCAAAGAGGCAAGGGCGCGCAAATATGCGCGGTATGGGATGCGGGCGCGTTCGCCCAGATCACCATACCGCGCATGCGCCGTTCCGTCCACTTCCACAGCCCGACGGATGGCGCGCTAGGAAGCGGTAGCCTGTTTGCCGCGCTTCGCCTTGGCGCCGTTGAGGGCGTGGTGGCCATTGTGGCCATGCGTCGGAACTTGATACACCGGCGTCAGCCAGTGCGCGTATTCCGGGCGCCGGCCGCGTGTCACATCGCTGTAGAGCGCCTGCAACGACGCGCCCACATGCCCCACGACACCCGCGCCTACCGGCCGGTGGTCGACCTCGACCACCGGCGCGATCTGTGCGCCCGTCCCGGTCAGGAAGATTTCGTCAGCTGTGTAGAGCTCGGTGCGATCAATGACGCGTTCACGAGTCAGCATCTCTAGCTCGCGCCGCGCGATCTCGATCACCGTGTCGCGCGTAATGCCCTGGAGAATGTTTTCTGACGGCGGGGGAGTAATGAGCTCACTACCGTTCACCAGGAAGATGTTCTCCGCGGACCCCTCGCTGACGTGGCCCTCCTGCGTCAACATGATGGCCTCGTCATAGCCACCCATCAGCGCCTCGGACTTGGCGAACGCGCTATTGACGTACGCGCCGGAAATCTTGGCGCGCGCGGGAATCATATTGTCATCTACTCGCCGCCAAGATGACACCATGCAGCGAAGGCCGCTGGTAGAGACGTACTCCCCCATAGGCAGGACGAACATAGTGTAGTCGTCGCGCAACCCATTAAGCTTGACGCCAATAATCTCATCTGACTTGTAGGCGAATGGCCGGATGTAGCAGTCTTGGTGGAGCTTGTTGCGGCGGATCAACTCGACCGTCAACTCGACTAAATCTTCCGCAGTCCAGGGCAAGCGAATATTCATGATCCTACACGAACGATGAAGGCGCTGGAAGTGTTCGAGCGCGCGGAAGATGTAGAGTTGATCGGCTTCCGCATTATAGTAGGCGCGGATGCCTTCAAAGCATCCTGTGCCGTACGAAATCGCATGGGTAGCGATGCCAACTCGCGCCTGATCGGCGGGGATAAACTCGCCATTGAGGTACACGGTCATGTCCGACCGCTGCGAGAGGGGCGCGCTGCTAGAGGACCTGGACACGGTCAATCGCCTCCTACTGTGCTCCAAAGCGGAGCGTTGCGTCGTCGCTGACACTCGCGACTGGCCCTCGCCGTTGGGAGCCAGTCTCGTCACCAGGCGAATGGCGCGCAAACGATACGGCGCCTGTGCGGTGGTCGCGGGCGCGTCGCCACCTGCAGCATAGTGGCGCTCGCGGAAACCTGTCAAGTCTCATGTAAGCAGACTGGATCAGGTTTGCGCGCAGCCCATGAATCACTACCGTACATGGAAACACCCTACATGGACATTACGTGGCCGGCGGCCAGGGAGTGAACCAATCGCCCCCGGCCGCCTTGCTAAAAGATGCGCTTGCCTACCGCCGAAAGCGCAAGCTCCGTGGCAAGCAGCGCCGTCTGGTTGTGGTGATCGAGAATCGGATTGACCTCCACCAGGTCAAGGCCGGTCAGGTGGCCCGTCTCCGCGACCATTTCCATGGCAAGATGGGCTTCGCGATAGGTGATGCCGCCATGAACGGGCGTGCCAACGCCCGGCGCTTCGGCGGGATCCACCACATCCATATCAAAGCTGACGTGCAGGCCAGCCGCGCCATCAAGCGCAGTATCCAGCGCCTCGCGCGTCACCGATTCCATTCCGCGGCGGTCAATATCGCTCATGGTCAGCACCTTGACACCCGCCTCGCGCAGGAGTTTTCGCTCACCATCATCTAGATCGCGAGCTCCGACGATGACCAGCCGTTTGGGGTCGATGCTCGCGCCGTGGCCGCCGACGGACACCAGGCGCTCATTACCCAGACCACAAAGCGCAGCGAGAATCATGCCGTGCACGTTGCCCGATGGCGATGTCTCCGTGGTGTTGAAGTCACCGTGCGCGTCGAACCAGACGACTCCGAGTGGGCTCCTTGCCTGCGCGGAGCCCGCGATCGAGCCGAGCGCGATGCTATGATCTCCGCCGAGGGTTATCGGAATCTCGTTTCGTTCGATGGCTTTTGTCACGCTGTCGGCGAGGGCGCTTGCGGCCGCGACAATCGGCGCCAGATGCTTGATGCGCAGGTCGTCAGGCGTGTTCGCTTCAGGCTCTGAAACGGGGATCGGATCGAGGCTAGTGACGGAATGGCCCTGAGCGCGTAGTTTCTCGACAATGTCGGCGTAGCGGATGGCGCTTGGACCCATGTCAACGCCACGCCGGTCCGCGCCGAGATCCATCGGCACGCTTATCAAACAGATGCGCATGATTGGCTTCTTTGTCTCTCGATCTATGGCGCCGCGCGCCATTGCGCGGCGCCCATGAGAAGTATAGCACTGGCGCGCCGCTGGCGCGATTCTGGCGTGTTCGCGACAGACGCCATCCTGTGGTCGAGCTCGAAGCGCACGGTACAATTATGGCGCAAACCACTCGAACCCGGCCGCCTTTCGCGATGAAGAGGAACGCAGGCATAAACCATGTCAGACAACGATACAAATGCTGTGCTGAGGTTGGGACAGCGTGTAACGATCCACAAACTCGATGTGCGCGGCGCGCCCGTCTTCGCATATCCTGGCGTTATCGTGGAATCGCGCGGTCCACTGGTTGTCGCGCAAGCGCAATGGACACGTCCGGCGATGGCGCTTGGCTACACGTCCTTTGAGCCAGGCGACGAGTTCACCGAATGGTTCTACGCCGACCGCTGGTACAACATTATGGAGGTCCGCGACCAGGGCTCTCACCTCAAGGGATGGTATCTCAATGTCACATGGCCGGCCGAGTTCGAGCCCGCGGACATCCACTATCGCGACCTCGTACTCGACTTGTGGGTGACGCCAGATGGAACAACGCTAACGCTCGATCTGGACGAACTTGACGACGACGCGAGCCTCAATCAGGATGAGCGCTTGTATGCCCACGCGGGCCTCGCCCAGGCGCGGGACCATATCTACAGGCGCGAGCGGCCATTTGACATCCTTGCGCAGTCCCAGCCGTAGCCTCTACAGGCCTGGATGTCGCCCTGCGCCGGGATTGCCAGTTGCGGCAGCGCACATGGCGACGATTGAGGTCCCAATTTGGCGCACATCGCTCGTGACGATGAGAAGGCGCTGCACGGGCAGCGCATGGAAGGGGTCATTGCGGATCCGCCAGTCGAGCAGCGCCCGGATACGTTGATAGAGCGCCTCGATGTCCGCGTCGCCAGAAATCAATTGTTCAGCGAGCGGCATGTTGCGCGCCGCAGTCACCAAGAATACTCCCTGCATGCGCTGGATGATCTCACTAATGAACGCGCGCATGAGGTCGGGCGCGCCCGCATGGATGCTGGCGAGCAGGCTATCGGCTCTACCGTCGAGATGCAGCGCGTGCTCCGCGACATGCCCAGCGCGCTCCGCGATGCGCGCATATTCGCTGGCCGCCTGCTGGAGCTCCGCGATGTGGCGCAGGTCGTCACCCTGAGGCGCGTAACGCTGGATCATCTGCAGCGAGCGCCGGCGAAGAATACTGACCGATTGTGTCACCCAAGCGCGCGTTTGCATGGCGTAACGGGCCGCCTCGGGCTCCTGGCCAAACAAGCTGGCGGCTGCGTACTGGAACATCTCACCGACCACGATGCCCAGTTCGGTCGTGTCGCTGGCTAGCGTGCTCAAGGCCTCCGGCAGCTCGTCGTTAGGTCCAGCGGTCTGCGCCATAGCGTGGTCGCCTTTTCAGTTCGACGCTCACAGCGCGCCGATAATCTCATATCATCCGTCAGGAGTCTATCACGCCGCAGCGCTGCTTCGTGTGACGCGCGACACAAGCGACTATACGTCATCGGTTGGCGCGAGATGATCCCACCCGCGCGCAATGAGTGGTTGGGTACCACCCTCTTTCTCTCGAAGTCGCATTCCCAGGCCAGAATTTGTGATTTCACCGATTACTGTCGCAATCGCGCCACTGGCCGCCAGTTCGGCGATGACATGCGGCGCGTCTGAGGCGGCGGTTGTGAAAAGCAACTCGTAATCATCGCCACCCTGGAGCGCGTAGTGTTCAGCGTCAGCGCCAAGGGCGGCGGCGATCTCGCGCGTGGCGACGGCGATGGGGAGCGCGGCTACATCTATCAGCGCGCCAACCTGGCTGCGCTCACAGATGTGGGCCAGATCACCGGCAAGGCCATCGCTTAGATCCACCATGGCGGTGACCATGCCAGTCGCGGCCAGCATCTGTCCCTCCAGGACACGCGGCTCGGGTGTCGTCATGCGCAGGCGCACTTCTGCCAGCGCTTGGGTAGGCAGCGTAACACCAGGTGGAGCGGTTACCGCGCGCAGCCCGGCCAGTCCTGCGCCGAGGTTGCCCGTCACGAGTACCGCGTCACCCGGCCGGGCCCCCGCCCGGGTAATCATGCGCTCGCGTCTGACGCGACCAAGAGCGGTGATGTCAAGCGTGAGCGGGCCGGATGTCGAGGAGATGTTGCCGCCGACGATGGCGACATGGTAGCGATCCGCCAGAACACGCATCCCATCGTACACGCCCTCGATCATGGCGACATCCAGGTCTGGAGGGGCGATCAGCGAGACAAGCGCCCATAGCGGCTCGCCGCCCATAGCGGCGACATCGCTTAAATTGACGGCCAGCGCCTTATGACCGATCTCGCGCGGAGTGGCGACCTCCTCCAGGAAGTGCCGTCCTGAAACCTGCGCGTCACATGTGGCAAGCAGCAGATGATCCGCGCCCAGGTCGAGCGCCGCTGCGTCATCGCCAACCCCAAGAGCGACATCTGGACGTGTGGACAGCCCATGCGTTAACCGCGCAATCAGCGCAAACTCGCCGACGTCCTCCAGCCGCGCCAATCTCATCTCCTTCAACTCGCATGTACCCTGGCGCGCCCATCCACGCCGCATGGCATGCTAGCACGCGCGGTCCCGCGCCGCAAGGCGTCTGAAGCGCTTAGTCTCCGGCTATAAAGGAGTCGAGCCTGCGAAATCGTTGCGCGTGTTGAAGGGCGCTCACGCTGTCCACAAACTGGTCTACCGCCCCCGCGCCGCCGAAGCTCTCCGCGATCCGGCAAAGCTCAGGGTCAACAATCGCGCTTTCCAGCGCCGATGCGAACCGATCAGCATGGAGCGCCCGGAAAGGGCGCTCGTAATAGGAGCGAAAACGCGACCGCGTCTAGTGTTTGCCGGCGTAGGTAAAGAGGTGGTGCACCGTGAAATTGTAGAACACGGCCAGAACCAGGGCGATGGCCTGGGCGACAAGCGCCTTCAGTCCAAACAAGTGAAAGAAGGCGAAGAATAGTATGCTCGTCACGAGCACTCCACTCAGACTCGTGACATGGAAGCGAAGGCAGCGCGCGATCCAGGAACGCTGATGACCCAGCAAATGGCGAAATGTGAAGTAATCATTCGGGACGAAGTTGGCAAGGATCGAGAGCTCATAGGCGACGACATTCGCCAGGACAAGATACCAGAGTACCTTGAACGAGCCTTCGTCCTGAAAGAACGCCAGCACGCCAAGGTTTACCAGCGCCGCCGTGCCGCCGATCAGCAAATAGCTGAAAAGGCGCTGCACTGTTCCGGCACGGCCGCCACTCAGGCGATCGACCGTCGCCAGCGCGCGGTTGACCAACGGCCAGCGTGTATCGTGATAACTCTTTGTCGCCGCTCCATACACCGTCAGCGCATCCTGGCGCTCATTTTGCATGAGATCGCTCGCCATGAATCCTCCCGCCTTGCGGACCGCTTCGCCACACGCGCGCCCAGCCCCGTACAAGTAGACATACGCGTTATAGCGTACCCCAGTTGGTGAATGGCGCGCTATCGAGTGGCCAGGATGGAGGACCGAGACGTGGATCTCAGCTAACGCCAAGCCAGCGCGATTGCTGGCCCCGCCTCGGCGTTCGCGATGTCTTTCAGGTCGCCAGCTAGGGGATAGTTGTCGGGCGCCCACACTTCGAGCGCCAGGCCTATGCAACGCGCGCGGTCCACCTCATCCACCAGATCGTCTTCATGGCCGCCTCCGGCTGGCATGGCCACGCCGCTCGCGGCCGCGTCCCGCTCCTCCCACCAGCCGGGGCGCAGCACGACGCGCACGAAATCGTCGGGTGGTGTCTCGGGCGGCAGCAAGTCGGCAAAGCGCTCGGGGCGGCCGCGCAGCGCCTCGATCTCATCGTCGGTCAGCGGCGTCGAGTCCGCGTCAGGCGCGGCTCCGGCATCCTCGAATGCGGTTGGATCGCTCAGGTACCGGTCGACCTCGGCTCCCGCGCGCGCGACGCGGTATCCGGCCACCACTTCGCCATAGGTAAAGATCGCGATGACGCTGGCGCCGCCGAGCGCTCGCGAAAGCTCAACCTCCAGTCCCTCCGCGCGCAACCCGAGCTCGATGAGTGTTGTCCATCCGGTAGCCCGCGGGCGCAGCAGCAGGTAGCGGTAGGTCGCCTCGACATCTGGATCGACGACACGCTCCAGGACGGCGGAGTACGTGCCCTCTACTCGAGGAGCCTGCTCGCGCCCCTCGCGCGCGAAAATGTCGCCTAACGCGCGCTCGATGTCGTCAACCTGGCGGTCGTAGATATGGAAGATAGTCGTCGCGTCGCTCATGGAGCCATTGTATCGCATTCCCTGCCAACCCACCGGGCGACGCGGCGGAAGCGATTTCTTGCGGAGCGCAAGAGCGGCGTGTTACCATACCTGATGGTTGCGCTCGTATCAGAACTGTTTTTCTGGTTACTCGCTGTCTTGTTGTACCGAATGTTCGCGTCATGCGTTTTCTGGCATTATTGGCGCGGTTTTGGCGCCATTGATGTGAGCGACGAAGCTCTCCCGCGCCCCTCGGAATTGTCTGGTGACAATGTTCCCTCGACGCGGCTGTTGCGGAATGGGCCGCGACTGCATGTACATATCACGCGCGATACTCGAGCGCTACACCTAACAAGCGACGCCTGGAAGCCCATTGGACGGTTCGAGTCGCTGAGCCCTGGCTTGAGGAGACGCCCACGCTGGCCCCGGACGCTGAGTATCAGGATGTTGAGCCGAATATATCCCGCATTATGTTCGTTGTGTTGACTCATAGGAGATTCACAGCATGCAAGATGAGATTGCGCTGTTCATTGACTTCGAGAATATCCGCTACAGCTTGCTAAATGTGCAGCGTCGCGAGCCCGACCCCCAGGAGCTCATCGCCATCGCGCGTCGATTCGGAACCGTCATGGTAGCGCGCGCATATGCCGACTGGACGCGGCAACCCGAATTCTTCAAGGGCAGCCTGACGGCCGCGATGATTGACCGCGTGGACTGCCCAGCGAAAGTTCGCGAACGCGTTCGCCCAACCCAGTCTTACTACCAGCAATCGCAAGGATACGACCGCCCACAGTGGCGCGACCCGAACGATGCCCGCGACTACCCGTATGAAGCCGAGGATGACGAAGAAGACGATGAGGAAGTGGCGGCGGACGAAGACACTTCGGATGTACCTGAGGACCAGGCGGACACCCGGGAAGACGAAGGCGATGGAGCGGATCAGCCAGAGAGCGATGAGCAATATGGGAGCGACGACGCTGATACGGATGAGACTAGCGGCGAGCCGGAGGCTGGTCGCCGGCAGGAACAATATAGCTACCAGGGCCAGCAGTATTACAGCGGGAATAACAACTCCGGGCAACAGACCTCGACAATCATCACCCAGAGCACGGTCGATCTGAACATGCTCATGGACATTATCGAGACGGTTTTCGACCGGCCCAACATCAATACCTTTGTCCTGATGACCGGTGATCGGGACTTCACTCGCATCTCGGCGCGGCTCAAGTTGCGTCTCAACAAGCGTGTCATTGTGTGCGGCGTACCCGGCACAGTGAGTCGCGACCTGATCAGCGCCGCCGAACAGTTCATCCCGCTGAGCTACGGTGCGGTCGCCCCCTCGTCAGGCCAGTATGGCAGCCAGCAGCAGAACCCGATAGGGCCGTACACGCCCGGACAGGGCGGCTACCACCGAGCGTATACGTCCCCTGGTGGCCAGTCATATGGCAGTGGTCAGACCTACGGCGGCCAGGGCTACGGCCAGGGCTACGGATACGGCCAGAACGCCGGCGCGTCCAATTACGGCGCGACGTTCGCGCCAGTCGAGCCAGAGGAGCCCGGATTCATCCAGTTCCTCGACTATATCGACCGTCACTGGTCCTGGCGCACCATCGGCGGCGTCGCGAATTTCATTGGCGACCCATACAACACCAAGAACCGCTTCCGGGGCCGGCTCACGCGCGATACCGCCCGCGAGCTACTCATCAACTGCATCGAGCAGGGCATCCTGGAAGACGAGCCGGACAATATGGGTAACCATAACCTGCGGTTGAACCGCGAGCACCCAAAGGTGGCCAGCGTGTTGGCTGACCTCTCGATGCAGTAGCCTGTTCTCGCGCCCATGCGCCGTCTAAAGTCCATATTTAGGAAAGGGTTCGCATGGCGAGTGAGCGAGTCCGTATCCTGGCAGTGGATGTGGGAACAGGAACGCAGGATGTCCTGCTTTTCGATAGCGGCGAAAGCATCGAGAACTGCTTCCAACTCATCATGCCATCGCCAACAGTCATCGTGCAGCGACGTATCTTGCGCGCCACAGCCGCAGGAGCGCCCATCTTGCTCACAGGTCACATCATGGGCGGCGGCCCCTGCGCCTGGGCGGCTCGCGACCACGCGCGAGCGGGGTATCCCTGCTACATTATCCCTGACGCCGCACGCACACTCGATGATGATCTATCACAGGTCGAGGCGATTGGCCTGCGTATTATCCCGGATAGTGAAGTACCCACCCTGCGCGCTCGCGAGAACGGCAACCTCGTCGAGATTGAAATGGGAGACTTCGACGCCCATGCGCTGCGCGCTGCGTTCAGCGCGTTCGATGTCGACGCCAGCGTAGATGCCGTCGCGGTCGCCGCGTTCGATCACGGCGCCGCGCCTCCGGGCGTCAGTGACCGCCGTTTTCGGTTCGACGCCATCGCCGCGCGTGTGCGCGAGCGCCCGGATGCGCTGGCCTTCGCCTGGCCGCGCTCGGATATTCCTGCCGACCTGACGCGGCTTGCGGCAGTGGGTGAATCCGCGCGTCGATACTCAGGCGAACAATCTGGACCTGCGCCAGTTGTCATGGTAATGGACACGGGAGCGGCCGCGCTCGCGGGCGCGCTCGAAGATCCAGTGGTGCGCGACCGGGACGAAGCGCTCGTGGCGAACCTAGGTAATTTCCACACTCTCGCCTTTCACCTGCGTGCCGGGCGCATCATTGGCCTCTTCGAGCACCACACCGGTGAGCTAGACCGCCCTCGCCTCGAAGGCTACCTCAGAGATCTTGCCCGCGGCGATCTGGACAACGAGCGCATCTTCGCCGATAGCGGACATGGCGCCCTGATTTTGAAGGCGCCAACGAGCGCAGGAGACTGCGCGACGCCGTTCCTTGCCGTGACTGGCCCGCGCCGTGAGTTGCTGCGCGGCTCCGCGCTTCGGCCTTATGAGCCCGCGCCACATGGGGACATGATGCTGGCGGGCTGTTTTGGTCTGCTGCGCGCCGTGGCAGCCCACGAGCCTGCGTTCGCGCCGGCCATCGAAGGGGCGCTCGGCGCGCCGCGGTAAACCGAGAGATGCGAATGGTGTATTGGGCGCTTGCGCGGGCGCCGCTTTAGGAAGTAGCGCCAGATATGGGATCACTGGGCGACGACCAGGCGACGCGCGTATGGCCTTCGCGCAGGTTCCGGCCGCACGTGCGTCCGCCGGTCACCCCTGGTGCGTTCGTCGCTAACCTCATCACCACAGCGGGACTGTGGTTCACGATCGCGCCACTCGTATGGTGGTGGTCATCGATCCCTGACACCGTACCGTCGCATTTCGGCGCTAACGGGCAAGTGGACGCCTACGGCCCGAAAGCGACACTACTCATCTATCCAGCGGCTGCGTTCTGCGTCACCCTTCTTCTCCAAACACTGTGTCGCTATCCATGGATCTTCAACTATCCCGTCCGCATCACCGCCGAGAACGCTGCGAGGCAGTATGTGTTCGGCCGGCTCATGCTGCGCTGGGTGAACGCGACAGTGTGGCTGCTCGGCGGCTTTCAATGGCAGGCGCTCTTGATCGCGCGTGGCGCGGAGACCGCTATAAGCCCAGCCTGGTTGTTGCTGTACATCGCCGCTGCGGCGCTCATGCCCATCATCTTGGCCGGAGCCGTCATGGTGTGGGCGCTGCGCGGACGTTCGTGAGACGACACTCGCGGTCACGCGTCCAAGTTGAAATGGGCGCGCGCGGCCTGCACGACCCGCGCCGCGATTGTCTCTAGCGACATTCCGCTCGCGTCTGCCAGCGCGCGAAGGTCGTCGTATTCCGGCGCCACGCTGACCACAACCTCACCCGCAAGCTTGAGCTTGATGCGCGCGGGACCGAGTGGCGTATCGATCGTTTCGACGCGACGCCCGCAGATCAATCGCTCCGAACGACTCATCCGCACGCCTAGAGTGGCGCTCTCGCGCAGGATCATGCCCGCCAGGCGGTCGGCCTCTAAAGGAGCGCCGATGACCGTCAGAAGGGCGCCGGGGCGACTCTTCTTCATTTGCAGCGGGGTGTAGGACACATCGAGCGCACCAGCGCCCAACAGGCGTTCCATGAGCCATCCCAGCGCCTCTCCCGTCATGTTGTCGATATTCGACTCGATGACTACCACCTCATCCCGCGCGAACTCCGGTGCGGCCTCAAGTGTCCGCTTGGGTCCGGCCGCTGGCGCCTCACCCACCACGAGACGCAGGCAATTCGCCCAGGGCAGCGCGCGTGCCCCGAAGCCATACCCAACAGCGCTCACGCGCATCGCCGGCAGAGTGAACCGCGCGAGCGCCGCCAGCGTCGCCGCGCCCGTTGGCGTCACCAACTCACCCTCTGTGGCGACCGGACGCCAGACCGCGTCTGTTCCTTTGAGGAGTTCCAGGGTCGCTGGGGCGGGCGAAGGTATCTGCCCGTGCGCTGACTTGGTCCGGCCTGAGGTCAGGGGCAGAGCGGAGCAGTACACATCCTCGACGTCAAGAAGCTCCAGGCCGAGCGCGATGCCGACCGTATCTACGATCGAGTCCACCGCGCCAACTTCATGAAAGGTGACCTCATCTGCCGGAATCCCGTGGACCACGCCCTCCGCATCCGCCAACTGCCGGAAGATCGCCAGCGCACGCGCCTGCGCGCGCCCGGTCAACCCGCCTGCCTCGATAATAGCGGAGACATCGGCCAATGTGCGATGCGCATGGTCGATCGAGCGATCCAGACGCACCCGCGCGCGAACTCCCGCGATGCCATGGTCGCGCACAGAATCGGCTTCCAGCGCATATCCAGTCAACGGCAGTCCGGCAAGGCCCGTGCGCAGGTCATCCAGCGGAACACCCGCATGGATCAGCGCGCCGAGCAACATATCGCCACTGGCGCCGGAGAAGAGGTCAAGATAGGCGAGCATCGTACCCTCCCGCGTCAGTGGTCCACCCCAGCGATTTCGATGCTTCCCGCGGGTGACTCCGGCTGTGCCGCATACCATCGGAGTGTTTCCGCCGCCAGGTACAGTGTTCCCGCGATGAGCACAAGGTCGCCAGGCTCCGCGAGTGAGCGCGCACGACGTAGCGCGGCGTCAGTGTTTCTCGCCACGAGAACGCGCGCGGTGGTGGCCTGGTCGGCGCGGGCGCGCAGGTCTTCGGGTGAGATTGCGCGCAGGCTGTTCGCCGCCGTTGCGATGATCACCGACACGCCTGCGTCTTCTATCTCGCGCATGATGCCTGCCACATCCTTATCAGCCATGATGCCTAGGATGAGGATGATGCGATCATACGTGAAATGGCGGTGAACCGCCGCGAACAGCGCTGCAAACGAAGCGGCGTTGTGCGCGCCGTCTACCACTTGTAGTGGCCGGCGCCCAACCACCTGTAACCGGCCCTCCCATCGCGCCGCACGCAGGCCCGCGCGGATCGCCCGCTCATCCAGCGCGGTGAGCCCCAGAGCGTGTGTTATTTGCGCCAGCGCCACAGCGGCGGTCGCGTTCTCGATTTGGTGCGCGCCCAGCAGCCCAATCTCGAGATCGCGCAATATGCCCGACGGTGTATGGACATCGAATCGCTGGAACGTCTCGCCCACTTGGCCCTCGCGCCAGGTAAACTCGCAGCCGTCGGTCCCCTCCGGCCCAACACGCGTCAGCGGCGCGCCCCGCTCCCGCGCGATGCGAGTGATCTCCGCACGCGCCTCGGGCGCTTGCGCCGACGTCACGACCGGTACGCCTGGCTTGATGATGCCGGCCTTCTCGCGCGCGATTTCCGTCAGCGTATGGCCGAGTATCTCCATGTGCTCATAGCTAATGCTGGTGATCGCGCAGATGTCAGGTTCGACGACATTAGTCGCGTCGAGCCTGCCGCCCAGCCCTACCTCGACGACGGCGTGCTCCACGCCGGCCTCGCGGAACGCCAGAAACGCCAGGGCCGTCGCCACTTCCCATGTGATAAAAGGCCCAACCGCTTCATCCACACGCTCGAGCGCAAGCTGGATCTCATGCGCCAGGCGTGTAACCTCTTCTTCAGCTATGGGCTCACCGGCAATGCGAACACGCTCGCGGAAAGTGTGCAAATCCGGCGAAGTGTAGAGGCCTATCCTCACCCCGGCGGCCGCCAGCATCGCCGCCAGCATGGCGGACGTTGAGCCTTTGCCCTTGGAGCCAGCGATGTGAATAACGCCGTACGCCCGCTGCGGATCGCCAAGTTGCGCGAGGAGCGCCCGCTCGCGCCGCAGATTGTCGTCCCGGTCACGGACAAACGCGCCTGTGCGCTCGGTATCGCTGAAGGAATAGAGCCAGCGCAACGCGGCGCGATAGCGCGCATGCGCTGGCGCAGACCCAACACTCATGGCGCGCGCTCCGCTGCCTGCTGATAACCACGCCAACCCCTGACTATGGCGTCCGACATGCGCGCGACCCGCGCCATCTGGCGCACGTCGTGAACCCGCACGATATCCGCTCCCCGGCTGATACACAGCGCCACCTCCGCCGCTGTACCCTCAAGCCGATCATCTACGGGAGCGTCAAGCACCATTCCGATGTGCGCCTTGCGCGAGACACCAACGAGCAGCGGGCGGCCCAGGCTGGAAATTTCACCCAGCCGCGCCAGCACCTCCAGGTTTTCCTCGCCCCGCAAGCCGAAACCGAAGCCTGGATCGAGGATGATCCGGTTCCAGGCGATTCCCGCGTCCAGCGCTACATCCACGCTTCCCGCGAGCGCACGCATCACATCGCTCAGCGGGTCTCGCCGCTGCTGGCCGCGAAGGTTGCTCATCACGATGACCGGAACGCCGCGCTCAGCGACAAGAGACGCCAGCCCGGGGTCGGCGCGCAGCCCCCAGACGTCGTTGACGAGATGCGCGCCTGCATTGAGCGCGGCCTCAGCCACTCGCGCCTTATAGGTGTCAACTGAGATGAGGATGTGCGACGGCAGGTTGCGAGACAGCGCCGCGATTACGGGCGTAATCCGCGCCCGCTCGACTTCGGCGGAGAGCGGCGCTTCGCCTTCCGTCGCGGGCCGGGTGGACTCGCCCCCTACATCCAGCATATCGGCTCCGGCGGCGACCATCGCCAGCCCTCGCTCGACCGCGAGGCGCGTGACCTCTTCAGTCGTGAGATCAGCAAGCGCAAGGCCGTCTCGCGAGAACGAGTCAGGTGTAATGTTCAGGATGCCCATGATGTAGGTGCGCTCACCCCAGTTGAGGCGATGCGCGTCCCACTCAGTGGGCGGCAGATTGGCCGGCTGAAGCATCGGCGGTGGCGCTCCTCAGGCGTAACAAGATCATGGCGCGGGCTGCCCACAGGACGCGCCCGCGCCACAAATCGCGCACTGGCAGTATACGACGCGCAGTCACGCGCCTTTGGTCGCCAGCATGCGCTCCAGGGCCAATTTGGCCCAGCGCGCAATCTCATCATCAACCACCACGTCGTTGATGACGTTGCCCTTGACCAGTTCTTCCAGCGTCCACGCCAGGTAAGCGGGATGTATGCGATACATGGTGGAGCACGGGCAGACAATGGGATCCAGGCAAAAGATCGTTTTGTCAGGATGCTCCTGAGCAAGCCGCTTGACAAGATTGACTTCTGTGCCAATCGCCCAGATCGTCCCAGCCGGTGATTCATTCACGACCTTGACGATGTATTCTGTCGAGCCACTCAGATCCGCTGCCTCGACGACCTCATGGCTGCACTCGGGGTGCACGACCACGCGCACACCAGGGAAACGCTCGCGCGCCTCATCAATCTGTTCCACGGTGAAGCGCTGGTGGGTCGAGCACCAACCCTTCCAGAGGATCACCTTCGCGTCGAGCAGCGCCTGCTCGTCATCAAGGCCGCCAAAGTCTTTGCGCTGGTTCCAGACGACGATCTCACCCTCTGGAATGCCCATCTTTAGCGCCGTGTTGCGGCCCAGATGCTCGTCTGGGAAGAAAAGCACACGCTTGCCACGCTCGAACGCCCAGGCCATCACCTGCGGCGCATTGGATGACGTGCAGACGATGCCGCCGTTGCGCCCGCAGAACGACTTGAGGTCCGCCGCCGAGTTCATGTAGGTAATGGGAACCACCGGCTGCTGTCCGTCAGGCGTCGCCTCGTCGCGGTACATATCATCGAGGATGCCCCAGAGCTCTTCGACCTCAGCGATATTGGCCATGTCCGCCATCGAGCAGCCAGCGGCAGGATTGGGCAGGATGACACGCTGACGCTTCGCGCTGAGAATATCAGCGCTCTCTGCCATGAAATGGACGCCACAGAAAACAATGTAGTCGGCGTCTTGCTTCGTCGCGGCGTATTGCGCCAGCTTGAATGAGTCACCGCGGGCGTCGGCGTATTTGATGATCTCGTCCCGCTGGTAGTGGTGTCCGAGAATGACCAGCCGCTCGCCAAGTGTTGCGCGGGCGGCCGCGATGCGTCGGTCAAGCTCATCCTGGCTCATCAGCGCGTATTCGCGCGGAATACGGTCAGCGCGCTCACCGCCAGCATGCAACGCGCGATGAATGATAGCGCCTGGGGCGCTGGTCGCCTGTTCGTCCCGCCATTCTTCGAGCGAAGGCAGAATCAGCGACTCTTTACTCTCATCGCAGCCGACAACTATCGGCAATACCTTCTTCGCGGTCAATTCAATCGCCATACTGGCGCTCCTCGTATCGTGCGCGGAGGGCTAGGCCGGCCGCGTGTCGAACTCAAGCGAGACATCGAAGGCTGGCGCGGAGTGTGTCAGCGCGCCCGAAGAGATAAGGTCAACTCCTGTCATGGCGACGGCCGCGATGCGCTCAGGGTCGGCGCCAACGTTGCCGGAAGCTTCGATCACCACCCGCTCGTCTTGGGTGCGGATTATCGCGACTGCGTCGCGCATCTGGTCTAGCGACATATTGTCCAGCAGAATGGCATCGACCCCGACGGAAAGCGCCTCCTGGACTTGCAGCAGCGTCTCGCACTCACATTGGACTTTCAGCAAGTGCGAAGCGTGTGCGCGGGCCCGGGCGACAGCGACGCCGATACCGCCAGCGGCGGTAATATGGTTGTCTTTGATGAGGATGCCGTCATCGAGGCCGGCGCGGTGATTGCCTGCGCCCCCCATGCGCACCGCGTACTTCTCCAGCGCGCGCAAGCCCGGAGTCGTCTTGCGCGTATCCACCACACGCGCACGCGTGCCACTCGTCGCGGCGGCGCAGCGCGCGGCCAGCGTCGCCACTCCAGAGAGCCGGCCGAGGAAGTTCAGCGCCGTGCGCTCGGCTGTCAGCAATGCGCGCGCGTCGCCATCCAACCGAAGCAGGGTCTGCCCGCGCGTCACGCGCTCTCCATCCTGCGCTTCGCGGTCAATGCGCACGCTCGGGTCCATCTCGCGGAATACGAGCTCCGCCATCGGCAGCCCCGCGATAACGCCGTCGGCTTTGGCGAAGATGCGACCACGAGCGCGCGCTCCGGCAGGAATCGTCGCATCCGTCGTCACGTCGCCGCGGCCGACATCCTCAGCCAGCGCACGGCGCGCCAGGAATTTATCAAAGACTGGGTCAAATCCAAAAAGTTCAGGCATGCGCGGCCTCCCGCGCGGGCTGATGGGCCACCGCCGGAAGCTCAGGCCATAGCATCGTGTGACGACCATCGCGGGCCGTATCACGCTCCGGGAAGTCCATGCGGAAATGGCCGCCACGGCTCTCTTCCCGGCTGAGCGCCGCCAGCGTGATACCCTGCGCCACGAGCAGCGTGTTGGCCGTTTCTGGGTCGAATGGTCCGGCGGCGGCGAGCGCCTGCAAGGCGACAAGCGCGGCGGTGAGCCCTTCCGCGTCTCGACGTAAGGAGACGCGCTCCCACATGACGCGCTGGATCTCGGCGCGTGCGGCGCTGGCAACCGGCGCATCTGGCGCGGACTGCGGAATGATCACCGATGAGATGTCCAGCCATGGACCGGTCAGGGCGGGGGTTGTGGGCCAGTCCCGCTCACCATCGAGACGCCCCATGGTTTGCGCGATCCGCCGCGCGGCTCGCCGCCCAAATACCAGACCTTCCAGCAGTGAATTGCTCGCCAGCCGGTTGGCGCCATGAACGCCCGTACATGACACCTCACCAACGGCATACAGGCCCGGAACTGTGGTGCGCCCCCACGTATCAGTGACGACTCCGCCCATATAGTAGTGAGCGGCCGGAGCGACGGGTATCAGGTCTGTCGCCAGATCGAGGCCGCGAGCATGACAGGCGGCGGTAATAGTTGGGAAGCGCGCGCGCGCCTCGCCCGCTGGCATATGGCGCAGGTCCAGGAACGCGGACGGCGAGCCATCCGCCAGCATTTCGCTCAGAATCGCCCGCGCGACGACATCCCGCGGAGCCAACTCAGCGTCGGGATGATACTTCGGCATGAAGCGCTCACCCTTGGCATTGCGAAGATACGCTCCCTCGCCGCGCACAGCCTCCGAAACCAGCAGCGGCTCGCCGTTAGGGCTTTCACCAAGCATGACAGTCGGGTGGAACTGGCAGAACTCAAGGTCAGCGAGCGCCGCCCCCGCGCGCCACGCGAGCGCCACACCATCGGCCGTCGCGCCCGGCGGGTTTGAGGTGCGCAACCACAGTCTCCCAGCGCCGCCGTTCGCCAGCACCACCCCGTGCGTCGCGCGCAGATGTACGAGCGACTCGCCCACGCGCGCCACGATTCCGACACAGCGCGCGTTGTCGAGGATGATATCGAGCGCGAGCGCGCCCTCAAACACATCGGTGTTGGGACGGCTGCGCGCCGAATCCACCAGCGCGCGTTCGATCTCCGCGCCCGTCGCGTCTCCGTGCGCGTGTAGCACACGCCGACGGCTATGCGCGGCCTCAAGGGTCAGATCATACCGGGTGGCGAGGGCCTGGATAGAATCCTGTGCAGGCGAGGAGTCCAGCGGGGCCTCGGATGGCGTTTCTCGCTCATCGAACTGCGTACCCTGCGCGACAAGCCACGCGACCGCTTCTCGCGCCTCGGAGAGCATTGCGCGCGCCGCGTTCTCATCCACTAGACCCGCGCCCGCAATGATGGTATCGCGCATTTGCAGATCTGGGTCGTCATCCAGACCAACGGGCGCCGCCAGTCCACCCTGCGCGTAGCGCGTGTTGCTTTCGCCCAGCGCCGCTTTGGTCAGCAACGCAACCCGCGCTGGCGCTGGCAGCGTCAGCAGCGTCGAGAGTCCCGCGACGCCCCCGCCAATGATGATGACATCGTAGTCGCGCTCACCGCGCTCCACGTTCACCGGCCGCATTCCAGGCTCCTTAAATCGCGCATTCGCTGGCGGCTACATCGCCGCCATGATAATCGTCGTTGGCTCGCGCGCTACACCGTTCTGGGCATGCGAACGGCGTCCAGGCGCCCTGACCAGGCGTCAGTTCGTGTTTGGTGTACAAAGTACACTAAGTCAGGTGGCCAGATTATACCACGCGTGCGCCGCCGCACGCCACCACCCGACATTCCCGGTCACAAACCCTCATCGAGTGTGGAGTGGAGCATACGCATTCGTCTGTGTGTTAGGTAGAATGGAGGCACGAGTGGGCGTCTATGCCAACCCTTGAGGGCCAGGAGCACGCAATGGAAGACATACCAGGTAGCAACCGAACGCTCTCACGTGATTCCGAGCACGACCAAACTGTCTGTGCGCCAATACACGAACGCGAAATGTCTTGTCCCGTCTGTGGCGAAAACATGCCAGATCTGAAAGGCGGCAAACCAAGCATCTGCCCCAATTGTGGCTTCAAAGACAGTTGCTGTTATTGATTCTGCGCTATCCGCGCGCCAGAAGCGCGAAGAGGAGCGGGAGCGTATTTTCGCTATCGGGCCAGCGCCAATAGCCATCGCCTGATTCCACGAGTTGGGAGAACTGGCGCCAGTGCGCAAGCGGGTACTCGCGTAGCGACTCCACGCGGAGCCCTGCCGCGGCGACAGCCGAAACCACCTCACCCAAACCATAAGTCCAGGCATAGACCGGCGGCTCATCTGGACGCTCCGCGGTTAGCGGCTCCAGAGTGTGGAAGTAGGAGTGGCTGAGTTGCAGCCGCAGTCCGCGCGGGTCGTCTGGCTCAGTATTGAGCGCCATGCCCGCCGGGTGAAGGTCAACCAGAAGTAGAGTCCCACCAGGCGCGACATACCGCGCGGCGACGCGCGCCCAACGCTCGATATCCGGCGCCCAGCAGAGCGCGCCATAAGTAGCGATGACAATATCAAACTGTTCGTTCAACTGGCCGGGCAAATCGTTGATATCGCTTCGAACAAAGGTCGCCCTACTAGTCAGCGCGCCCTCCTCGGCGAGCGCGCGGGCGGCGTCGACGGCGCAATCGGCGATGTCCACACCCACAACGCGCGCGCCAAGCCGCGCCCAGGAGAGCGTCTCACTACCCATGTTGCATTGAAGATGAAGCAGTGATTTGTCCGCCACATCGCCAAGCGCTTCGCGCTCGATCGGCCGGAGGCTGGATCCAGTCGCGCGATAGCGCGCGACATCCTTGAAGTGATCGGAGTCCGTATCACGGGTCAACCACTGATTCCAGATGACCCGATTCGCCTCGGAATATGCTCGGTCGCCCCGCTCCAAATCTACCTCTTCCAAGCTCATCTGCCTTCACGTCCAGGTTGCGTCTTGACGTCGCGCCCACACATCATGTCACACCACGTGATACGCTGGGACTGGCTGGCCGGCGTACCATCCGCAGTATGTATATGGCGCGGCGCTGAATTCAGGAAAGGCTTTGTAACGCTTCATGCGCACATTTCAGCCAGGCGCGGGAGAACGCATGACTCATGGGAAAGAAGAACCTGCGACCGTCCGCCAGGCTGAGCTTGTAATTAGTGGCGCGCTGCGCGGAGGCGTGTTGGTAAGCGCCGCCATCATCCTGGTCGGATCAGCGTTGTATTATCTCGAACCAGCTACCCGCGATAGCGATGGACCGCTCGTCTACCCACATACCTTAGGATCAATCCTTCCAGCGGTCCTCTCGGGCTCGCCTGTCGGAATAATCACCGCTGGGCTTCTCCTCTTGCTCGCGACTCCCATCGTACGCGTAGCGATCTCGGTCGGGGCATTTGCGCTCGAACGGGACTGGCGATACGTCGCAATTACCACAGTCGTCCTCGCTTTACTGCTTACCAGTGTCATCGCACTGGGCTCGGTATTCGGCCACAGCGCGGCAGACCAGGCGCATGCGCCGGGATTCGGGGCGTTTCTGCTCATCGCTGGCGCAGCGGTGGTCGCCGGATTGCTCGGCTCGCTCGTCGGCCTGGGTGGCGGCGTGCTCATCGTGCCAATGCTCACGCTCGCCTTCGCCGTCTCACCTGAGATCGCCATCGGGGTATCGATTGTCTCCGTCATCGCCACGTCAAGTGGCGCGGCTGCCGCCTACGTCAAGGATCACATCACCAACTTGCGGGTGGGTATGTTCCTCGAAATAGCCACCACGCTTGGGGCCATCGCGGGCGCGTTCCTCGCCGTCGTGATCGCGCCTGGCTGGCTCTTCATCATCTTCGGGCTCGCCCTTATCGCCTCCGCCCTGCCACTCGTCATGAAGATTGGCGAAGAAATTCCACAAGGCGTGACCAACGATCGCTGGGCTGACCGCCTCAAACTGGCGTCGAGCTATCCGGATGAAAAACTTGGCCAAGTTGTTGAGTATCAGGTTACTCGCGTACCCACAGGCTTCGTTCTCATGACGATCGCCGGTCTTATTTCCGGGTTGCTCGGCATCGGTAGTGGTACCTTCAAGGTGCTGGCGATGGACATGGCGATGCGCCTACCCATGAAGGTCTCTACGACGACCAGCAACTTCATGATTGGTGTAACAGCCGCGGCGAGCGCCGGGATCTATTTCCAGCGCGGTGATATCAACCCCCTCTACGCCGCCCCGGTCGCGCTGGGCGTGCTCCTCGGCGCCACGCTGGGCGCGAAAACGCTAGCCCGCCTTAGCAACGCCACCTTGCGCAAACTCTTCGTGCCAATCCTGGCGGCTATCGCCATCGAGATGCTCATTCGCGGCGGTGGGTATTTGCAGGTTCACTAGAGGAGATTTCGAGACATCCCCCATGAGCTGGCTATCGCACGGGGAAACACCCAGAGGGGTGGCATCCAACAGCAGTAAGCTGAACACCGAGGAGTAATAGCAACTCTGGCAGCAGCAGCAGCGCCAGCATGACGGCCAGGAAGAGCTTGCCTCCAGGGTGGGCGAAGTTTAACGTCCAGCCCCGACCATAACGCTTCTGAACCCACAGATCAGGATCGTCGCTATTGTAGTAGATTACGCCTCCCAGCCAGTAGCGCTCTTCACCGCGGCGCACAGCGGTATCATGCGCACGCCCTCCGTCCTGTGAACGCCAAATGGGCAAGAACAAGAGGATGGCGGCGACGATGAGCAGCCCAAGGATAAGCGAAAGAAGAAACCCGTATGCATTCACCGGCAAATCGCCTTCAAAGCCGAAAGTCACCCAAGGATAACACGTTTCGATGGCAGGTAGGGTTGTGGAACCGCCTTTAGTACTACAGCGACAGATACGTGGTAGACTGAGCCACCCGGAGGTGGCCTATGTCCAGCATGACGCGTGAGCTTCTCGCCCCGATAGAAGCGGCGTACCAGCGTATCGCCCCGTGCTTTGGGCGTAGCGAAACCC